>CAVXWX010000002.1:0-420216 GCA_963765555.1 uncultured Alphaproteobacteria bacterium | reverse complement strand
GCTCAACAGAATCCGGTAGTATTTTTATACCTGTGTGGGCGTCAAGTGGACCCGGTGAGGTCGGCCAAAAGAACTGGAACTCATCATACCGTTTGGCGTCGTTGCCTTGTGCCGCCACATATTCCATCAGAAAAGAGATGAGCGCCTCAGTTATCAACCCTTGTCTGTTAATCAATTGGTCGTAGGTTCGATCCCTACCATCCCAGCCATTTTCGAGCGATCGGCCCCATTTGAGTGGTCCAGTTTGAATGTTAGTGCAAGTAAACGGCTGATGATCAGCAAGGAATTCCGTTTAGCTCCGTCTGTTCAGTCAGCAATCCCGAGACGTTGGCTTTGAGAATGGCGTAGCTGACATTGCCAAAAAGAACCTGCCGACCATCATTTAAAATGTAAGTCGGGCGCCGCGTAACGTTCATCTGACTGTGCAAGTGCATAGTCAACGGCCAGGCGAGCAATCGCTTCACCTGTTTCGATCTTGGCCCTGGACATCTCAAACTCGACGTTTAGTCGTGTACATATCTCTTTCTGAGCAGACCAATTCGAAACGTCTTTACCTTCTACAAAGAAAGCGGTTCGCAGTTGGCGTACTGCTCTTGACGTAAGACACTGAAGTTCGATGCTTCTTGCGATTTATCCTTGAACCAGTTCAAGCGCTTTGACAAATAAATGTGGGCTGGCAGACGATTTAGGCCGCGTCCTGGTCCACGCATCAACGTGCAATTCAACGTCTGGAAAGCCGCTAACTACTTGCCTTACATGATCCGCGTATCCATCAAATCCACCACGATTAACCACATCTTTTCGATCTTGCCATGTGAGTTTGGAAACACGGAACAGAAACGGGTTTCAAATGCGTCTACGGTCGATCCAAAATCCTCTTCCAGCTTTTCGAGATTAGGTATCGGCCGACATAAGCCCAAACGCACAAAATGTCTGAAAAGTGCACAATCTGAAGTGTGGTCATGAGACGCTATCCCGCTGTCTAGCTGGCCCGATGCCGCGTAAGCATGCAGTACAAAGAGCTAAACTACATAGGTCAGAGTGTAGGTATCTTCTTGAAGGGGAAGCAAGTGTCTGCTCGGGGCTCGTTGCCGTCATTGACTGTTTTTGTCTAACGACCGGTTCGTCGCGGCGGTTTCAATGGGTCGACGCAACACTTTAATCTTTTGAGAAAGATGGAGTGTTTACGATGAAGTACCGGACGCGAACGTTTTATACGGCCAAACAGAAGTCAGAGATGTGGGACCGCTGGCAGCGCGGCGAGTCCATGAGCTCGATCGGGCGACACTTCAATCGTGCGTCGTCTTCGATCTTCCCGCATTTGGCGCAGTTTGGTGGGATCCGACCACCTGATCGTAGGCGGTCCCGATTTGCTTTGAGCCTCATTGAGCGGGAGGAGATTTCCCGTGGGCTCGTTGCGAAACGGTCCCTTCGGTCAATCGCCCAAAGTTTGAACAGGTCGCCTTCGACAATCAGTCGAGAGGTGCGCAGAAATGGCGGACGCCAAGCCTATCGCGCCGCCCGTTCAGATCAGCGCGCGTGGGACTGCGCAACACGGCCAAAATCGTGTAAGCTCTCGTTCAACGATCCTTTGTGCCAGTTGATCGCGCGCAAGCTGCGCCGGAAATGGTCTCCGCAACAGATTGCTGGCTGGCTGAAGCGCAAACACCCGAATGAAGAGCAACACTGCGTGTCACACGAAACGATCTACCGTAGCCTTTATGTTCAAACCCGTGGGGTTTTAAAGAAGGAATTGCAGGAATGTCTACGCAGCCCACGTGCAATCAGGCGGTCTCGGCATGCAACTCAAAAGGGGCTTAAACTGCGCAAGATCAAAGACGCAGTTCCGATCAGTGAACGCCCTCCTGAGGTTGAGGATCGGGCCGTGCCAGGACACTGGGAGGGTGACTTGATCGTCGGCTCCAACAACAGCTACATCGCGACGTTGGTCGAGCGGCATTCGCGGTTTGTGATGCTGGCGAAAGTGGAAAACAAGGACACCCAAAGCGTTATCACAGCCCTCATCAAACAGGCGCGCAAGCTGCCCAAAGAGCTGTATCGGTCGCTGACATGGGATCGTGGATCGGAGATGGCAGGGCACCGCAAGTTCACCATGGCAACTAAGATCGACGTCTATTTTTGCGACCCTCAGTCACCTTGGCAACGCGGCAGCAACGAAAATACCAACCGACTTCTGCGCCAATACTTCCCGAAAGGAACTGATATATCGGGCTTTAGTCAGGCCAAACTCAGCGCTGTCGCACGCCAGCTTAACGAGCGGCCCAGAAAGACCTTGCAATATCAAACCCCAGCAGAGAAATTTGAAGCCTGTGTTGCGGCGACCAGTTGAAACCACAGCTTTGCAGTCATTCGACTGTTTTTCTCTGATGACCGGTTCGTGGCGTTAAGCAGCCTTTCGCGACTGGAAATTCAGAGTTTTGGTTCTGAACGACTGCTTTCACCAGGACCGGTCGTTCGCTGCGGCTGCGACGTATGTCTCACATGCGGGACGAAGTGAGCTTTCGCTGTGGTGGCTCGAATGTCGGCTGTCGCCCGCTTTGTGCACTCCCCGGAAAAATGCAGCGAAATCAAATGACGGCCTAGAAAGAAAGCGGTCAGGTTGTAAGTGTCTTGTAAGCGTCACGTGTAATGAAAGCCCAAATCGCAAATAGATTGGAGTTTACCATGCGCATTTTTGGTTGGGTTGTCGGACTTGCTGTCGCTTTGGCCGCCCCTGTCAACGCCCTTTCAATCCCGTCAGATGGGAAGCTGAGTTTCGACGTTGTCCGCAAAGGTAAGGATATCGGGGATCACACCTATAGCTTTTCCGGCGCGGGCAATTCTTTCACTGTCACGGTCGCAACTGACATTGCTGTAAAAATTCCATTGATCCGCACCACCGCCTACAGCTTCCAACATGCAAGTGTGGAGCAGTGGAAAGGCGGCAAGCTGCAAAATATCAGCTCGAAAACGAATGACGATGGTGAACCGCACCAGCTTAAATCCGCAAACAACGGCACCTTGCCAGCCAGCCTTTGGAATGACGACATTGTGCGCAGTCAACAGTTGATGAACACCATTGATGGCAAGATAATGAAAGTGCGCGTTGCTGATCTGGGCAATGAAACTGTAATGACCAAGCGTGGCGCGGTCGCGGTACATCATTACCGGATGTCAGGTGATCTGGCGCGTGACCTTTGGTATGACGCGGACGGTAACCTTGCACAGGTCGCGTTCAAGGCGGATGATGGGTCAACCGTGATGTATATTCGGAAATAGGGTAATTTGCCGAATGCGGCTTCTTTATATAGAAGACAACGAGAAGCTGGCGCTCAATACGAGCGCCAGTTTGCGTGATGCAGGCTTTGTGGTGGATGTGGTTCATACAGCAGCCGATGCTTTGCATTCAGCCAAGAGTTTTCAATACGACGCGGTCATTCTCGACCTGGGGTTGCCCGACAGCGATGGTTTGGAGCTGCTGCCACTCATCAAAGAGATCAATCCACAAACGCCTGTGATTATTTGTACGGCCCGCGACGCGCTGGAGGATAGGATCAAGGGGCTGAACACGGGCTCCGATGACTACCTTATCAAACCTTTCGCAGTGGCAGAGCTTGTTGCGCGCACAAATGCCGTTTTGCGGCGTCCGGGTGGGGCCCTGGGAATGACACTGTCCTATGGAAATGTGACCTTCGAGACGGCAGATCGGTCACTGGCGATCAACGGCATGGCGTGCGCCTTTTCCAAACGTGAACTTGCCCTGCTGGAGCTGTTCTTGCGCCGGTCTGAAAGGGTCATCACAAAAGGCGCAATTGAAAACGCGCTCTACGGCTTTGATGATGCGGCGACACCGAATGCGATCGAGGTTCTGACTCACCGGGTTCGCAAAAAGCTGGCCGAAAAGGGAGCGTCCATCGAAATCCACAATCTGCGCGGCATCGGTTACATTCTCAAGGAACGTGAAATCTTGAGCGTTTGGACATTCTTGTTTGGCGCCAAGCGCTCTCTGGAACGAGGGCTGTTGCTCAACATCATCGCGGCGTTGAGCCTTTGCATGGTGCTTGCCGGTTTGGTTTTGATCAGCGAGTTCAAAGAACACCTGGAAGAAAACCTTGAAGATGCGATGGTCGACGAAGCCAAGGAGGTGATCGGGCAGATTGATCCGGCTCTTGCTGGTTTTGGTCTGGATGGTGACGCGCTGCGATTTAAGGGGAGCGAGGGCAATTTTCGGTATACCGTCTTTGCGCAGGATGGCCGCGTTGTTGCGGGCAGTGAAACATCGGATCGCATCTGGCAGCAGCTTGCGGAGTTAGAGCTGGGCTCTCCCGGGGCCATTGCCTTGCCAGGTGACCGGCTTGGCCTTGGCTTGCGGGTGATGATCATGGGGCAGGACATATATGTCTTGGTTTCGACATACCCCAAGTGGAATAACGAGACACAGCTGTCCAAACTTCTGCACGAAGTCGAGGAAGAAATCTGGTGGGGGCTTCTGGGCATTGTGATGGTGATTGGCGCAGCGCTGTTTGCAACACGCCGTTCGCTTGCGCCACTGCGTGCATTATCCGAGCAAGCCCGCAAAATCGGCCCCCTTGCCGCCAGCCGCAGGCTTGAATCCGACGCCGTGCCAACCGAATTTGTCCCGCTGATCGAGGATGTCAACGACGCGTTTAATCGTCTCGAACAAGGCTACAAAGCACAGCGGGATTTCTCATCAAATGTGGCGCATGAAATCCGCACCCCCATTGCTGTTCTGAAGTCCAGCATTGAAAGAATTGAGAATCCGGACCTCAAACAAACCTTGTCACAAGACGCAGATCAGCTGGACAGAATATTCAGTCAGCTAATTGATCTGGCGCGGTCCGAAGCGGCGTCGGTAACGGTTTTTGAACCCGTGGATTTGCACGCCTTGGCCACTGAAACCGCAACCACATTTGCCAGCGAGGCCGTGCGCAGCGGTCGCAGCCTCTCGGTGAGCGGTGACACAACCGCCAAGATGAACGGCAATGCCGGGCTTCTGAGTATCGCGCTCAGCAACCTTATTCGCAACGCCTTGCACTACACATCTGAACACAGCGAGGTCGAGATTGAAGTCTTGTCCAACCCGGCCGGTTGGCGGGTGCTTGACCGTGGGCCGGGTGTGCCGGACACATTGAAATCAGCCCTCTTCGAACGGTTTAACCGAGGGACACAAGCCCATTCGAATGGTACCGGATCGGGGATCGGCCTGGCCATCGTGAAATCTGTAGCCGATTGCCATAACGCCTCTGTCTCAATTGAAGACCGCAACGGTGGCGGCAGCGTTTTTTCCTTCGTTGCCAAGGGCGGCTCTTAGAAATCGGCTGAATTTTTTTGATGCTGTAAGTCTGATGTAAGTCAGACAAGCGATGACACCTCAACAGGTCAGAAGAAAGCAAGTTGAGGTTGAGTATGAGAATCGATTTTTTAAGCGAAGCATGCGCCGGGCGTATAGCGGCTGAAAACCATATTAAGGATATTTACTGGAACACCTACCGCGCCAAACTCGCCGAGTTTGCCCCCCTCCTGGTTGTTGCTCAGCGCCTTGACGGTGAAATTCTGTGTGCGGCCGGTATTCGGACCGCGCGTGACGGCTTCTTCTCAGATGCCTATTTGCATTCCGATTTTTCAACGGCCTTGCACGGGATCGCCCGTATAGATGTACCCCCAGAGCAGATCATGGAAGTTGTCTCGCTTGCCTCCACGACACCTTTCCCAGTTTTACCTGTGTTGGACGGAATGATTGAATGGGGTCGCGAAAATGGCATGACCTGCGGCGTGTTTACAGCGACCGCGCCATTGCGCCGACTGCTGCGCAGAACTGGGCTTGGGTACACGGAACTGGCCCCCGCACGGGCCTCACAGGTGGCAAACCCACAAGACTGGGGAAGCTACTACGACACGGACCCGAGAGTATGCGCATTTAGCGAAGTCTCGGCCCGGCCGGTAGTCCTGTCTCCGCGTGCGCGTGCAGCACAGATCGCAGCGGAGGCATCGTGATGAAACAAGTCTTTTATGCACTGCGCAACCATGCGACCACGCGCCCCCACGACATCGCCTTTGAAGACGACACAGGCCAAATCAGTTGGCAAGACCTCGCCTCCAGGGTCGAACAGATGGCCCGTGAACTCGACAGTGTCGACGGTGTCGTGGCTGTAGGCCTGGCAGGCGGTATTGACTATGTCGTGGCCGATCTGGCGCTGACGCTTTGTGCCAAGCGACAGGTTCCTTTGCCGTTCTTTTTCAGCACCACCCAAAATGCACATGTGTTGATGGATGCCAAGGTTAGTGCAGTCATCACAAACGCCCCCGAACTGTTCGCTGCGCTGCCACATCTCAAGATGGTGAGTGCTGCGATGATCCCGTCAAAAAAGATTGCTCTGCGCCCTTATGTCGGTGGCGCTGAGCGGATCATTTACACCTCCGGCTCTTCTGGAACACCCAAGGGGGTCGTCCTTGGAGATCGCCAGCTGGACGCCTCCATAACGGCGCTGAGCAATGTCGTCGAAGCGGATGCCGCGGATACACATTTCTCTGTTCTGCCGCTGGCCCAGCTGCTGGAGCAAATCTGCGGTATCTTTCTCCCCATCATGGCCGGTGCAAAAACCGTGTTCCGGTTCGAGGCAACAAAGGCGCTCTTTGGTGCCCCGATTGATCCTTTGGTGGAAGCTTTCGAGGATGTCCGTCCCACAACCAGCCTCTTGGCCCCAGCCATTCTAAGCCGGTGGGTCGCCGCATTAGGCCGGCGACGCGCCCCGGACAGCCTGCGTTTTGTTGCGGTCGGAGGGGCGTCCAGCGCACCATCATTGATCTACAAAGCCATTGCCGCAGGCATCCCGATTTATGAAGGCTACGGGTTATCGGAATGTTGCGCTGTCGTGGCGATGAACCGGCCGGGCGACAATTGCCCCGGAACCGTCGGGCCAGTGCTGGAAGGGGTCCAGGTCACTCTGGACGCTGGCGAAATTGTTGTGTCTGGGCCCACGGTCATGTCCGGTTATCTGAATGACGCGGGAGCGCCGGATGTCTGGCGCACCGGGGATATGGGGCATTTTGACAATGACCGGTTGGTCATTGACGGGCGCAAGGATGCGCTCTTGGTGACCGGTGCAGGGCGCAATATCTCGCCTGAATGGGTTGAACAGCGCGTCAACGCGGACCCGCACATCGTAAGCTCCGCGCTTGGGTTGCGCCAATCTGATGGCGCGTTGGTGCTGATCGTGTTGGCAGCCACTCCTGTTGAGCTCGCCCAGATCGAAAGCCACCTCACAGACCTGCCGTCCTATGCTTACCCCAATGACGTCATCCTTACCGATCCGTCAGAGCCGGGGCTGCTTTTCCCGGTCGGAACCCCCAACCGCACCGTTGCTGCGGAAATCATCAATTCCCGGCCTGCCGTCCCGTTGGCAGTTCCTGCAAAAAGGATTGCATCATGACACACTTAAAAACCGTTCTCATCACGGGCGCCGGGAGCGGCATCGGTCGCGCCTTAGCGGTGGAGGCTGCATCCAAGGGGTTCAACCTGATCCTTGCAGGACGCACGCAAGCCACCCTTGAGCAAACCAAATCAGAGTGCGGCAGCGCCTACGTGCGTTGTATCACGGCAGATGTAACAACGGAGAAAGGGCGCGCGGCGATTGTGGAAACCGTGGGCGAGACGCTGGACATTCTCATCAACAACGCGGGCGTGATCAGCGTGGGGCATATCAGCGACATGTCCGACACCGATCTTGAGCAGATGACGACGACCAATCTGGTTGCTCCAATGGCCCTGACCCGCAACCTTCTGCCAGCTTTGCGTCGCTCGAAAGGGCGCATTGTCAATATCGGATCTATCTTTGGAGATATTGCCTACCCTTTCTTCGCCGGATACTCTGCTACCAAATTCGGGTTGCGCGGGTTCTCGGATGCGCTGCGACGCGAATTGTCGGGCGCAAGCGTTGGCGTGACATATATCGCGCCACGCGCAACCCGCACTGCCGCCGAAAGCACCTTCGGAGCTTTGGTTGGGCCGATGGACATGACGCTAGATACAGCCGAGGCGGTCGCAACGCAGGCGTGGAAAGCCATCCTGAAAGGCAAGCGCGAGAGTTTCCCCAAAGGCCCTGAACGCTTCTTTGTCAAAGTCCAACGCTTGTTTCCGTCGCTGGTCGATATATCGGTGGGCGCTCAGGCACGCGATCCCGAAACGCTCGCGGTTCTCAAGCCGCTGGCTTCTTCATAACTATCAAAATCTACAGGACACTTCCCATGAGCTATAATGTTATCCGCGCGACTGAGGCGGGAACGGCATCTGTCACTCCGGCAATTCTGGAAGAAATCAACAGCCACCTCGTTTCTGATGGCTGGACGCTGCTGCGCGGCTTTGAGATGAACATGCCTACGTTCAGCGCGATCACCCAGAAGCTGTGCAAATCAATCACCTTCGATCCAGCCCGCGAAAACACCGATAAAAACACCCAAAAGGTCGACGCCGGCCTTGGTCCGATTGGCCTGCACATCGAAAACGGCAACACACCTGTCTGCCCTGATATTGTGGCTTTTTTCAGCACCAAAGCCGCGTTTGAAGGATCCCAAACCACGATTTGCGACGGCCGCCGCGTCTTCGACGCTTTTTCAGAGCCGCAGCAGGCTCGTTGGTCTCAGCGCATGACGGTCACCCGCACGTTGCCCGAGGCTTTGTGGAAACGCTACCTTGCAAACGAACACCCGGCCATCAGTGAACCAGAAGAAGTCACACACGAACATATCTTGCAATTCAAGGCGGCAATCCCGGACCAGGACTTTACTTTGAACGACGATGGATCTCTTGAATACCGCATTAAAGTGTCGCCTGTCCGCGCGTCCTCCATATCTGGGGGGAAGGCCTTTGCGAATGCTATTCTTGGGCCGTCGCATAACTACGAGCCACCGGTCTACACCCTAGAAGATGGCAGCACGGTTTCGTCTGATGAAGTCGAAACGCTCCGCGACATTGCCGAGACTTGCACGGTGGAGATCAATTGGCAGGACGGAGATGTCGCCGTCATTGACAACACCCGAGTTATGCACGGGCGCCGCGCCATCAAGGACCAGGATCGTCAATTGTTCATTGGCATGGGAAGGCTTTGACGGGCTCTTAAAAGCGTACAGTTTGTTGATAGTTTTGGGTCGTTTCCATTGCCGGTTCGCCCAAAGCTGCGCGAGCGGTTTCAGCTGTGAGGAGGCCGGTTTCTGTTCACTGAAAATTTGCAACACGAAACGCTACCGATGTCTTGGTCATGCGCTTTGCAGGCATTCCTCCACTTCGCAGCATTCGGTACATTGGGCTCACGGCTGCCGTCCGATCAGTTGCAGCAACTTGCCGCAACGCCAGCCTGCTCAGATGAAGACGGCCCAATCCAGACGTTGACCTCACCTTCAGGGTGTTGCGCCGCGGCCCGTCAGACCGGACATTCGCGGCAACCGTGAACGTTGGGGTGAATCGAAATCACACAGTGTAGGGCGAAGCGGAAGACTTGATCGGCTGAATGCGGCTTTGTTCCCCATCATTCATAAGGCGAGCAGTACCGCGCCCGTTGCGATCAATCCGACACCAAACCAATGCGTGGCCGTCAGGTGTTCCCCTAACAGGAACACACCGAATAGCGCGACGATGACAACGCTGAGCTTGTCGATAGGCGCAAAGCGCGACGCGTCGCCAAATTTTAGAGCTCGAAAGTAGCACAGCTAGGACGCGCCGGTTGCAAGACCTGAAAGCAAAAGAAACACGGCTGCGTGTGGCGTGACCTCGGCCAGTGTTGCCCAGCCAGATTTTGCCGAGACAAACAGTGTCAGGATGGCGAGGATGACAATAGTTCGGAGCAGCGTGGCGAGGTCGGAGTCGATAGTCTGGACGCCGACCTTGGCAAGGATTGCTGTCAAACCGGCAAAGATTGCCGATAAAAGGGCCCAAAACTGCCATGTCTGCTGCATAACTCTTCTCCTATCCCTTGTTCGACAGGCAAAACCTTTCGTGGATCTGCAGCATCCTCGGATCTTCGCCCCCCACTCAAAGAGACTTTTTTCGGGAATACCGAGGGTGGTGTGGGATCTCGGGTCAGGCCAACGAAACCTGACCTACCCGCGCGAGATCCCGCAGCACGCTAATTTCTAATTCGTCATTCTCGTGAATTTGAGTAAGCAATTCCTTGCTGCTGATAACTGCCTTCGGGCGTCCGTTCTCAAGAACTGGCAAATGACGTATGCCTCGACCTGCCATCAGTTTGAGTGCAGCAGTGAGCTTTGTCCCGGCCATGCAGGTGACGGGTTTCTCAGTCATCCAATCCTGAACCAATTGATCTCTGAAATCGTCCCCACTGTCAGCCAGGCAACGGATAATATCGTGGTCAGTGATGATGCCAATCAAAAGGTCATCCTCCACGACTGCCAGTGCGTTCACGTCAATTTTGGCGATTTTTACGGCGGCGTCGAAAACCGTTGTGCCGGATGTGCAGAACGGTGGAACTTTAAAGGATTGTCTTTCCAAAAGGGATGCGATTGTCATGGTGTGTCCTTTCCTGTTCATATTAATGGTAATGCCAGTTCTGCATTGGCGAGGTAAGGTGTAGCCAAGCTCGCCATGCCAAGTGTCAGGTTGGTCTTGATCCGGTGCAGGATCTTCTTGAGCACCTGCAAATCCTCTTCACCAATGCCGTGGAGCACACTCTCGCGGATGGCTCCACCAACCGGTTCGAGTTCTTCAAGCAGCACGCGTGATTTGGCCGTTGAATGCAGCCGATAGGCGCGACGATCGTCTGGATCGGACGTGCGCTCGACCAGACCCCGTTCAACGAGCCTGTCGACAAGTTTGCCCGTTGCCGCGTTCTTCAGCTCAAGGCGATTGGCAAGGCCCGACTGCGTGAGGCCCTCATTGTCGGAAATGATACCAATCGCTAACCATTTGAGACGCGTGAGTTCGTAAGGCCGCAGCACGTCGTCTATCTTGTGACGAATGAGATGCGCGATATCGTGGAACATTGATCCAACCGGATCGTCTTGCTTTCGTATCATACTGGCACCATAGCTATGCTAGCAAATAATATGCAAGCATAGTATGTGGTAGTGAGACGCATACCCGCTATGTGTTTTATGCATTGCTGCCCATTATGCAGCCGTGTCTTGCTCTAAGGCAAAGGGGACCGAATGCTATGACGGTTTCGTCTAGCAGGTTTCTGGAAAATGGTTTGCAGGCGCATCTGGCCACGTAAAACAAGGAACGTAAATGACGACTTCGTTAGAACCACACGCCGCCTACCATCGCGAAGCAGCCGCTGCTCACATGGTCGTCAACATTCCGCGGGCGAAGTTCGACACGCCTGTGGATCGGGTAATCGAGGCCCTTCGGGGGCATCTCTATGATTGTGCGGATACGGTCTTTGTCACAAATGGCACCGGTCACTTGATGGGCATCGTACGGATCAACGAGCTATTCGGAGACGGGGCCAACCAGATAGGCGACATCATGGAGGAACAGCATCAAGCCGTGCGCCCCGAGGACGATCAGGAGATGATTGCTCACCTCGCAATCGAGTTGAACATGATTGCGGTCCCCGTGGTCGACGCTCTCGGCCAATTGATCGGTGCCGTACCGCCCGAAGCTCTGTTCCGCATTCTGCGCGAGGAACATATGGAGGACTTGCAACGGCTAGCGGGCATTACGACCCATGAACACGGGGCAGAGGCGGCGCTGGACGCCTCTATTATGAACCGGTTCACGCGCCGCATGCCGTGGTTAATCTTCGGCCTACTCGCCTCTTCGTTGATCACGCTAGTCATGATCGGTTTTGAGCACACGTTGTCACAGAATGTTGCGGCGGCCTTCTTTGTCCCGGCACTGGTCTATATCGCGGGCGCAATCGGAACGCAGGCGGTGTCGGTTTCCGTCCGCAGCCTTTCCACGGGTGACATCGCGATTGGCCCGCTCCTGCGCGATGAATTGGTCATCGGTCTCGGCATCGGGGCAGTGCTGGGCCTCATTGCTGCGGCAGCGGTCCTGGCCTTCTTTGCCCAACTGTCTTTGGCTTTTGCGGTCGGTCTTGCAGTCTTTGGTGGCGGGGTGGTTTCCGCACTTACGGGGTTCATGTTGCCTTGGGCATTCCAGCGCTCAGGATTCGATCCTGCACTTGGCTCTGGACCGATCTGTACCATCGTTCAGGACGCAGCCAGTTTGTCCCTCTACTTTGTTTTGGTCACCGCGCTCGTACTTTGAACCAAGCAAATCCATGGAGTTGCCACCGTCTTGTGGACGTTGATGGGCTTGGAGCTTTATTGCGGCAATTCAGAAAGAAACCAGGGCCTGTTGACGTTCAGGATTCCCTTTTTATCTGACTTCTGATTCAAGGTTGCAAACAATGGAGAGCAGCCTTGACCCGACGCGTATTGACCGATGCCCAATGGGCGATTGTCGAACGCTTTCCCGGTCTTCCGGTATATCAATGCCGCCTTGGTGCGCCTGAGCGAATGGGTACCATAGCCGGACGGATCGACACCGATCGCTGCCACCCACTCCCGGACAAGTCTCGCGTATTGCCGGGTCGACAGATGCGGCAAAGCATGTAGACGACTTGGAAACACGTAATCTTGCCCTCGCATGGCCGGCGCGAGAGATCCATTGAGACAAAACTTCGCGCGTATTCTCGGTCACTTCAAATTGCACCGGTTTCGCAGTTTTGCTTTGAACGACGGACACCCGATCACGGACAGTATTGCCAACGGCGAGATCGATGCAGAACGTTACGAGGTGCAAGGTAAAGCCGCATTTGAACAAATATTCCTTGGTCAGACGGTTTCGGACGATGTTGTTGCCACCGCGCTGACCCGCCTGAATTCCGGAGCTGATCTTGAAACCATCGGGGAAAGAACGCTTTTGCCAACCGTAGTGCCCTTAAGCCCGCACACGGCCATCAATGCGACGTTTGGCAGGGGATTTGCAGGCGCGTTGGTCGTCCTGCCAACCGGGCAGTGGGCCGGACCTGTACAATCGGGATATGGCCAACATCTGGTTCAGGTGAAAGAGCAGAGTCCGGCACGGCTTCCGCCACTGGATGACATCCGTGATCAGGTCGAAGCCGGATGGCGCGAGGTGCGCGCGCGCGACATGTCTGAAGCCATGTTCGAGGAATTGCGGGCCCGCTACGAGATCGACATCGAGATACCGGGAACATGATGCGCCTGCTTGTTCTGGGATTGACCGTTTCGTTATGGGCCACTTTATTGCAGGCCCATGCGCTGCAACCGGGCTATCTTGAACTGCGCGCCTTGGGCAACGACGCATGGAGCGTTTTCTGGCGCAAACCCGATGTACAGGGCCGGCCAATGGGTTTGGACGCAGTGTTGCCGGAAAGCTGTGATCAGCGGCGGGGACCCGAGCCAAAGTTCGATGGTGCCGGCTGGTCAACGAAATGGATCACATCCTGCACAGGCGGGTTAAGCGGCGGCACCATCGCAATAGACGGGCTTGAAGAAACACGCACAGATGTGCTGATCCGCTATGAACTGGAGCCCGGTCAGGGGCAAGCGTGGCGCCTTGTGCCCTCGGCACCGGCTTTTGAAGTGCCCAAGGCCCCTGGTGCCTGGCAGGTTCTGCGCAGTTACACCTATCTTGGCGTGGAACATATCCTGTTCGGTGTTGACCACCTGCTGTTTGTGTTGTCGCTCCTGTTCCTGATACGTGGTTACCGCAGATTGATCGGTGCGATCACGGCCTTCACCCTGTCCCACAGCCTTACGCTTGGCGCTGCCGCCTTGGGGTGGCTGCACATCCCCGGCCCGCCGGTCGAGGCGATTATCGCACTGTCCATCATGTTCGTCGCCTCCGAAGCGCTGGCGCGTGATCCTGCCAATCCGCGCCTGTCCGAACGTGCGCCCTGGATCGTCGCCTTCGGCTTTGGCCTGATCCACGGGTTAGGTTTTGGCGGTGCGCTAAGCGAAATCGGGTTGCCCCAGAATGAAATCGTTCTTGCGCTTCTGGCGTTCAACGTGGGTGTGGAACTGGGCCAGATCCTGTTCATCGCCGCGATCTTCATTGCTCTTTCGCTGTTTCGACGGATGATCGGGACACACAGGTTGGAGCCAGCAAAAACCGTGGCGGTATATGGCATCGGCATCGTGGCCGCATTCTGGTTCGTGGAACGGGTGGCAGGTTTTGTTTAAACATCCGTTCCCGGGCAATATCCGACGAAACAGCGCCTAGCGCGATGCAAGATAATTGCGTGCGCCCAGCAGCCCGAAATCTGTATTTCGATAAAGATAAAGCGGCAGTTTCTTGCGCCAGTGGCTGTGACGGCCACCGGCGTTGAACGCATCCACAAAGGCCTGATCGAACACCCACGGATTTGAAATCGCCAACCCACCCGTCACAAAAACACCGCCGCTGGCCCCGTAGACCAACCCCAGATCGCCTGCCACCGCGCCCAGATACCTGCGAAACAGATCAACGGCGATCAGTGCGCTTTCGTCTGTACCCGCGCGGGCGGCGTCGAAAATCTGTTTGGCGTGGCGCGCATCGCCGGATGTTTTGCAGGCCGCAGCAATTGCACGATACATAACCGGAAGACCGGTGCCGGACAGAACGGCCTCTGCCTCGACAGTAACGCCCTGCCCCATGCGCACCTGTGGCCAAAGCCGGACAAGATGTTCAAAATAGCAAAGGTCGTCGGCGGATCGCGGCGACAGGCTGATATGTCCGCCCTCGCCCGGAATAACATGTGGGCGGCCTTGCACCCGGATCAGCGCCCCTACACCCAGCCCCGTTCCGGGTCCGATGATCACGCGCGGTCCTTCCGGAATGTCTGTGGGCCCCTGTAGGCAGGTTGTCTCCGCCCCCGTCACCGTTGCCAGTGACCATGCGGCGGCTTCGAAATCATTTAATATCCTGACGTCGGGTGTCGCGCAGACACGCGCCAGATCTGCTTCAGAAAATGACTGGTCTGAATTGGTAAGCACCACAGCACCGTCTGTGACCACCCCTGCTGCGGCCACGACCGCGGCGGCGGGGGTACTTTCGCGTTCGGCGATGACAGCCTCACAGGCGCGCAGAAATCCGACCCCGTCATTGGACGGATAGGTTTTTTGATCAAGGATCGTGCCGGTTTCTGATGCCGCAGCAATGCGCATATGCGTACCGCCTACATCCGCCAACAGGTTCCACATAGGGTATCCTTTTCTTCCGCCGCCCGTTTAAAACGCGTCACAACAGGCGCAATACATCGCCGGGGCGGATGCGTCCGGCCGTATGCACTTCGGCATAAACACCCATATCCGAATGACCATATTGCGCCTTGAGCAGCGATGGTACGTCATGGTCACGCACACCGGTCAAGGGATCGACCTGCGTTGCCGGGCAGCGCTTTGTGCGCATCACCACCTTCAGACGCACATCACCGATTTGAAGGTGGCGATCGATCCAGTCCAGTTCAGAAAAGGGTGGCAATCCGGAAAAGTGGATGTTCCCGCGAAACCGGGCGGGGCTGATCTGATGCCCGAGCGCGTTGGAAAACTCTGCGACACTGTCCAGATTGATCAGTGAAACCGCATTCATCATCGCGGGCGATACAACGGACACATCCGTAAACCTGTGCGGGTCAGCGGAAAAAAGCGTAGGCTGCATATTTGCAGGAAGCGCCAGATGTTCGGTTAACATAGCGGCAGCATCCTTGCGCCCGTCAGATGTAGCCAGATCAAAGAGATGGGTCTTGTCCTGTTTGCGGATTTTCAGACAGGCCGTTTCCGCATCAAAGTGGGTCGTCAGCGTGGCCAATCCGGCATCGCGTGCCAGAACCACGAATTTGGTTTTGGGCAGGGGTTTGGGGTTTTCAGGATCAAACCCGCTGCCGGGTCGCGCAAATCCATAAACACGGTCGTGGGGAAACCCCTGACCGGCAACCAGATCAACAACGTCCAGTGGCTGCGCGCTCAACCCCTTGATGGGGTAGTGGAACAGACCGCAAATCTCGCCTTGCATCGCGCCTTGATCCTTTTGCTACAGCGGCACAGCCCGCCCAATTCAATAGCTCAAACGAACCTGTTTATCAGATTCTCTAGACGTTCCTGCCGACCGGAACGGGGTTGGGGTGACAGGCCATTCTTTGTGACATAGTCAAAACATCCTTCCAAACCTTTTGCCAGATGCTGCTTTGCGACGGGCGTGTCCCACCCCTTATATCTTTCCTGACGCGCGGCTTCCAAACCGCCATCTTCCAGCATTTGGGCCGCTGCCTTCAGACCGCGGGCGCACACATCCATAGCGCCGACATGGGCCAGAACCAGATCGGCGGGATCCAGCGATTGCCGCCGCAGTTTGGCATCAAAATTTGTACCGCCGGTGGTGAATCCACCGGCCTTCAGGATCTCGTAATAGGCCAGTGCGACCTCGGGGATGTTATTGGGAAACTGGTCGGTGTCCCAGCCCGACTGATAATCATTCCGGTTCATATCGATCGAACCCAGAATACCCATGCTTGCGGCCATCGCCAGTTCATGTTCGAACGAATGTCCCGCCAGAATAGCGTGGCCCTGTTCGATGTTCATCTTGACCTCGTCCTCAAGCCCGAATTCCTTGAGAAAACCATACACTGTGGCCACATCGTAATCGTATTGGTGTTTGGACGGTTCCTGCGGCTTGGGTTCAACCAGAATGGCCCCCTTGAACCCGATCTTGTGCTTGTATTCGACGACCATCTGCAAAAAGCGCCCTGCATGATCCCGTTCGCGTCGCAGATCGGTGTTCAGCAGTGTTTCATAGCCTTCGCGCCCGCCCCACAGCACATAATTCTCGCCGCCCAGCTTCAGTGTGGCGTCCATGCAGGTTTTCACCGTTGCGGCCGAATAGGCAAAGACATCCGGGTCCGGATTGGTTGCCGCGCCGGCCATATACCTGCGATGTGTAAACAGGTTTGCCGTTCCCCAAAGCAGCTTTGGGCCGCCCGCTTCCATTTTTTGCCCGATATATTCTACGATCTCTTCCAGATTGCGGGTTGTTTCTGAAAAATCAGCGCCTTCGGGGCGAATATCGGCATCATGAAAACAGAAATAGGGTTGGCCCAGAATGGAAAACAGCTCGAACGCGACGTCTGCCTTCATCCGTGCAAGGGCCATGGTTTCCCCGAACCACGGGCGTTCGAATGTCTGGCCGCCGAAAGGATCGCCCCCGGGCCATGCAAAGCTGTGCCACCAGGCAACGGCAAAGCGCAGATGATCCTCCATCCTTTTGCCCAGAACCAGTTCATCGGCGTTGTAGTGGCGATAGGCAAAATCACTGGTGCTGTCTTCACCCTGAAACGTGATGGCAGGTATGCCTTGGAAAAAATCAGTCATGGCAACTCCTTAAGGGCGCGATAGGTGTCTTTGTACCGGTCATAGGCTGCGGTGAACGCATCCGACAGGCGGTGTTCGGGTTCAATTGTTTGGTGAATGACAGGTGGCTGCGCCAGTTCCATCCCGCCCTGTCCCGCCGCCATCATGGCAAGGCGTGCGGCCCCGAAGGCGGCCCCGAAGTCGCCTTTTGCCGGAACAGCGATGGGCAGGTTCAGGACCGTTGCAATCACCTGCAACCAGTACAGCGAAGCGGCGCCCCCACCCACTGCCGTAAGCTGCGAAATCTTGGTTCCGGTCGCATCCATGGCCACGTGACAATCACGAAACGCAAAGGCAACGCCTTCCAGCACGGCGCGGGTGGCTGCATCGCGATCAGTGGCGTGTTCCAGGCCTGCAAACACGCCACGAATATGCGCATCGTTATGCGGCGTCCGCTCGCCCCCAAGATAGGGCAGGAAGACGGACCGGCCGGGCGCGCGCAACGGCCCCAAATCTGCCGTCAGCTTTGCCGGAGTCTCACCAACCAGACGCGCATACCACGCAAGGGCATCGGTGGCGGCAAGGATCACCCCCATCTGGTGCCACCGCCCGGGCAACGCGTGACAGAACGTATGCAGCGCCGTATCCGGATCGGGTGCGTAGCCATCATTAGCGGCAAAAAGAACGCCTGACGTGCCCAGCGACACAAACGCCTCGCCCGCGCGCACCACGCCCACACCAATGGCCGATGCCGCGTTGTCGCCCGCGCCCCCCGCGACAGGAATGCCCGCCGGCAAGCCGAAATGCGACGCAAGATCGCGGCGCAAAACGCCCGATACGTCAGACCCTTCGACCAGCGCAGGCATGTGATCGCGGTTCAATCCGGTGGCGGCCAGCAGTGTATCATCCCAATCGCGTTTTCCGGTGTCGAGCCAGCTCGTGCCCGCAGCATCTGACATATCGGACACATGGGTACCGGTAAGCCAAAGTCGCAGATAATCCTTTGGCAACAATACTTTGGAAACCTGTTTAAAGATGTCCGGTTCGTGCTGCTGACACCATGACAGCTTGGGCGCGGTGAACCCCGGAAACACGATGTTGCCGGTCAGCGCGCGGAAGTTCGGGTTGGCATCCAGTTCCGCCGCCTCGGCATGGGCGCGGGTGTCATTCCACAGGATGCACGGGCGCAGAGGCTGGTCTGCGGCGTTCAGCAGGGTCGCGCCGTGCATCTGTCCCGACAGGCCGATGCCCTTGACCGCAGACAGATCACGTTTTGCGCCCAATCCCGCAAGCGCGGCCGCGGCAGCATTGATCCAGTCTGCCGGATCCTGTTCGGACCAACCAGGCTGCGGGCGCGATACGGTCAACGGGGCCGTGGCGTCGGCAATCACGGCCTGATCATCGCCAATCAACAGCGCCTTGACACCCGATGTGCCCAGATCAAGCCCCAGATACATCAGTGATCCAGCTTGACCCACGCCGCATCGCGGGCCGAGGATTTGACGCAAGCCGATACAAATTGAACGCCCCTGAGCCCGTCCATGACTGTGGGGTAGAGAACGTCGGCAGACGGGGCATCGCCACTGCGCGCGGCAATGATCGCTTCGGCGGCTTCCGAGTAAATATTGGCGAAGCCTTCCAGATACCCTTCGGGGTGGCCCGGTGGTATACGGCTGACGCGGGCGGCAGCGTCACCTGCGCCGGCCCCGTTGCGGGTGATCAGGCGTTTGGGTTCGCCAAAGGGCGTGAACCACAGATAGTTGGGATCTTCCTGCGCCCATTCCAGCCCGCCCTTTTCGCCGTAAACTCGGATGCGCAGCGCGTTTTCGTTACCAGGCGCAACTTGGCTCGACCATAACATGCCCCGCGCACCACCTGCAAAACGCAGCATCACATGTGCATTGTCATCTACCCGACGCCCCGGAACAAAGGCCTGCAGATCGGCGCTCAGGCTGTCTACTTCCAATCCGGTGACGAAACACGCCAGATTGAACGCATGCGTGCCGATATCGCCGGTCGAACCGCCCGCGCCGGACTGGTCGGGATCGGTGCGCCAGTTGGCCTGCTTGAAATCCTGCTCAACGCTCAGCCAGTCTTGCGGATATTCTACCTGCACCACGCGGATCGCCCCCAGATCGCCGCGGGCCACCATGTCACGCGCCTGCCGGACCATGGGATAGCCGGTGTAGTTATGGGTCAGAACAAACAGGGCGTCCGAGGCCTGCGCCGCCTTAACGAGCTTCTTGGCATCACTTAAGGTCGACGTGAGCGGTTTGTCACAGATGACGTGAATGCCGCGTTTCAGAAATTCGCGCGCGGCGGCAAAATGAGCGTGGTTCGGTGTGACGATACTTACCGCTTCGATCCCGTCTTTGCGCCGCGCCTCGCGGATCGCCATCTGCTTGTAATCATCATAAATGCGCGCAATACCCAGCGCCTCGCCGCTGGCGCGGGATTTTTCGGGGGTCGAACTCAGCGCGCCCGCCACCAATTCGTATCTGTCGTCTATTCGGGATGCGATCCGGTGTACCCCGCCAATAAAGGCGTCATTGCCACCGCCGACCATCCCCAGTCTGATCCTGTTCGCCATGTTGTCCTCCCCTTATGCGGCGGCCCAGCCGTCGCGTATCGTCCGGATGCCGCCCGAAAGCACATCCTGTTCATTCTTGAAGAGCGGGCGCCACACCCGCGTCGCTGCCGCCAGATCCGGCAAGGCATGACCAAATGCCTCGACCACAAGCCAGCCGTCATAGCCGATGGCCTTCAGTGCCGCGAAAGCCTCGGTAAAATTCACATGGCCCGCACCGGGCGCACCACGATCGTTTTCCGACACATGCACATGGTTGATCGCCGGCCCTGCCGCGCGGATTGCAGCGCCCACATCGCGTTCTTCGATATTGGCGTGGAACGTATCAAACAGGCAGCCGTAGTGCGCTGCACCCACCTGATTGACCAGTTGCGCGGACTGATCCAGCGTGTTCAGCGCATAGCATTCAAAGCGGTTCAGCGGCTCGACCGCCAATGTGACTCCTGTGCCTTCCGCGTGATCGGCCATCGCCTTGTGCGCTGCAACCAACCTGTCCCATTCCGCGCTTGTGGCCCCTTGACCGGAAAACACCGCAAGCGGTTGGAAAAACGGCCCGCATAGCGTTTCAACCCCTGCTTCGGCCGCACAATCAACCATCCATTTCAGGAAATCGATACCCGCCTTCCGGTGGTCGGCCTGATCACTGATCGGATTGGCCGCTTCGGATTGCACCACCGCAACAGCCGTCCGGCGCAAACCCATGTCAGACAGGCGCTGGCCGATACCGCGATAGGTGGCCGCGTCACCTTCGAAAATCGGAATCTCGACGCCGTCATAGCCAGCATCGCGCACCGCCTGACATTTCGGCATCAGATCATCCGTCAGATGGGTGCCCCACAACAGCAGGTTGAACCCGGCCAGCATCACCCGATCCCCAGCATCGCGCGGTTGGCGGCGTCATCCGTTCCGCCATCTGCAAAATCGTCAAAGGCACGTTCCGTCACGCGAATGATATGATCAGACACGAACTGTGCCCCTTCGCGCGCGCCGTCTTCGGGGTGTTTCAGGCAGCATTCCCATTCGACAACAGCCCAACCATCGAAATCATTGGCCGCCATCTTGGAAAAGATCGCCGCAAAATCGACCTGCCCGTCGCCCAAAGACCGGAACCGCCCGGCCCTATCGACCCATGGCTGATACCCTGAATAAACCCCCTGCCGCCCTGTCGGGTTGAATTCGGCATCTTTGACGTGGAACATTTTGATCCGGTCTTTGTAGATGTCGATATTGTCCAGATAATCCATGCATTGCAGCACATAGTGGCTGGGATCATACAGCATGTTGCACCGTGCATGATTGTCGACGCGTTCCAGAAACATCTCGAACGTCGCGCCGTCGTGCAAATCTTCTCCGGGGTGGATTTCATAACAGATATCGACACCGTTTTCCTCGGCGTGATCCAGAATAGGACGCCAGCGCGCGGCCAACTCGTCAAAGGCTGTTTCGATCAATCCGGCCGGACGTTGCGGCCAAGGGTAAACGTAAGGCCACGCCAGTGCGCCGGAAAAGGTCACGTGCGCGCCGATCCCCATATTGTTTGACGCGGTGATTGCCTTCATCACCTGATCTACCGCCCATGCCTGCCGCGCCTTTGGGTTTCCATGCACCGACGGATCGGCAAAGCCGTCAAACGCGGTGTCATAGGCCGGATGCACCGCAACAAGCTGCCCCTGAAGATGGGTCGACAATTCGGTCACCTCGACCCCGTTGGCCGCGGCCTGACCCTTGAACTCGTCACAATAGGTCTTGCTGTCTGCGGCCTTTGCCAAGTCAAACAAACGCGCATCCCAACTGGGCACCTGAACACCCTTGTATCCGCAATCTGCCGCCCATTTGGTGATGGAATCCCAGCTATTGAACGGGGCGTCGTCGCCCGCAAACTGGGCCAGAAACAGCGCTGGTCCCTTAATGGTTTTCATGATCTGATCCTCCCGTTCTCAGAATTTTGCCGCGGGCATGTTTTCCCGCAGATAGATGTCGATGCGTATGCGTTCCTGTGTCTGGTCAAACGGGGCCTGATCGGCCGTTGCCTTCAGCAACCGCACGGCTGAACGCACCAGATGCCCGGTGTCCTGCGAAATGATCGCATCAAACACACCGCTTTCCAGCGCCGAACGCGAAGCGGGCGTCAATTCATGTGCAATAACAACCAGATTGCCCTTTGGGCCTTTGGTTTCAAGAAACCGGATCAGGCCGGGATTGCCCGCTGCCGAAGAATAGATGCCGCAGATATCGGGGTAGGCCGCAAACACATCGGGCAGCATTTTCAGGATCAGTTCGGGGTCATCGCGCCCTTCGATCGAGGCGACGACATCTAGATCGGGGAATTCTTCGCTCATCAAGGCGTCAAAACCTGTGCGCCGCTCAAGATGATCGCGGGCCAGACGCGACCCGGTGATGACCAGAATACGCCCCGGCCCGCGCACAAAGCGCCCCATCAGGCTGGCGGCAGTTCGTCCGGCGGCGATATTGTCGATGCCGACAAAATGGTGCCGGTCGGACGTGGGCAAATCCGACACAAACGCAACAACCGCAATGCCGCGCGCGCGGGCGCGTCTGACAGCATCGCGCACCGATGGCGTTTCCGGGCCAAAAACAGCCACACCATCCGTTTGTCCGGGATCAAGACTGTCGAGCGCATCGACAATTGCCTGCGGATCAAAGGGCGGAACCGACAGTGTTTCAAGGGTCGTGCGCAGATGGTGCAGCTTGGCAGACTGTTCCGCTATCGCCTGTTCCAGCGCGACGACGAATTCATTGCCGGTTTCGGGCAGGATGAACAGCAGCCTGTAAAACCGCTGACGTGCCAGATTGGCCGCAGCCGTATCACGCACATACCCCAGTTCCGCGATGGCCGTATTGACCTTTTCAATCGTAACAGATCGCACACCCGGGCGTACGTTCAACACACGGTCAACCGTGGCGAGCGAAACGCCTGCCACGCGGGCAATGTCGTTCACCGTCGGTTTTTTCAACGATCTGATACCCTGATCACTCAAACAGGTTCACTCCTTTAGGGATCTGGCCAGCCCTTCGAAAACCAGCGCAACGGCTTCGGCGCCGGGGTCGTTGTGACCTTTCAGGTTTTCGGATGGCACATATGCCGCCCGCCCCGCTTTGGCCCGGTGAATACCGGCGGTTGCATCCGCACCGGCGCGTGCCGCCAAGGCCGCACTTGCCAAACCAGCGCTCAGCGCGTCCAGCGCAGGCGATAATGCGTCGATCATCGTTCTGTCGCCCACTCGCGCACCGCCAACATCACTGACCCTTTGCAACCCTTCGCGCAGCGCCCGTTCAACCGGGGCACCATTTGCACAGGCATCCCCCGCCGCGTTGAAATAGATTGCAAGGATCACGCCCGAAGATCCGCCCATTGTCTGGCTCAACTCGTTGCCCAGCGCCGGGAAAAGTTGCGTCAGGTCGGCCAGCGGCATCCGGTCCAGACTGCCTTTTAACGCGCGCGCGGCTGTGGCCAGCGTACTGCCCGTATCGCCATCCCCGGATTTCGCGTCAAGCTCGTTCAATCTGGCTTCGGCGGCCATAAGCAGGTCGGCGACGTGTTCTATTGTGGCCCGCGTCCGGTCATTCACCGATGGGATCGGTTCAATCGGGGTCAGACTGTCGGGCAAAGGCATCACCTGCACCTTGCCCAGCTTTTGCACACCGGGCCACGCCGCCATCGGCACCGGCGCGGCCAGGGCGGCCATTTCGGCGTCGTTTACCGGCAAAACAGAAATCGAAAACCCGTGCATATCCAAAGACGTCATCATCGGTGCGGGGCCAATTACATGGCTTGTCAATCCGGATTGGGCCAAAGCGTGGGACAAGACAGACATTTCCAACGGCGTGGTTGATCCAAGATTGTTCAGAAGCGCCACACATGGTCCACCCGTCACATGGGGCCGCAGCTTGTCCAACACGATCCCCATTGCATCCTCGGCGCCGAAAAAATCGACCTGATGCACCCCTGGTTCGCCGTGGATACCAAGCCCCAGTTCGGCCTTGCCCGCCGGTATCCGGCTTTCCTTGGGCGATCCGGGCACTGTGCAGGTATCAAGGCTTTTGCCGATCGAAGCGACGTTCGCGATCACCCGCCGTGCGGCGGCTGCGATCTCGTCCAGCGGCTTGCCCTCTTCGGCCAGCGCACCTGCGATTTTGTGGACAAAAAGCGTACCCGCCACACCCCGCGGCTGTGGCAGATCAGGCAAGGCGATATCATCATCGACCACCACCATTTCAACCTTGCGACCAAGGGCGCGGGCCCGTTCCATGGCCAGACCAAAGTTCAACCGGTCGCCAGTGTAATTCTTGACGATCAGCAAACACCCCGCTGCGCCTGTAACGGCCAGAATGCCTGCCAGCACAGCATCGACAGAGGGCGAGGCAAACACCTCGCCACACACTGCGGCTGTCAGCATGCCGGGGCCGACAAACCCTGCATGGGCAGGTTCATGGCCCGATCCGCCACCCGAAATCAACGCCACGCGCGAACGATCCCAATCCGACCGGAAAACGACCTTGATATGTGGATACCCATCCAGCCGCGACAGCGTCCCACCGGAACAGGCCAGAAGACCATCAATGGCTTCTTTGACCAGATCATCCTTTGCGTTCACAAACTGTGCCATGTGATATCCTTTCTCAGATTATGCGCGCGCCCTGGGCGTCAAAGAAAAGCGGATTCTGGGGGGAAACCTGAATGGTTTCGCCCGGAGACAGTGTAGAATGCGGATCCGTCAGCGTGGTCACGTCGTGATCCTTCAGCTTCAGGTGCAGGCGGGTTTGATCGCCCAGATGTTCCACCCGCACGACAGTGGCGTCGCGCCCTTCGCCATGGCGGATGTTTTCGGGGCGTAACCCGACCTGATGCGCACCCGCCGGGGCGTCTTCTCCAAACAGCCCCACCGGCAACAGGTTGATCCGGGGCTGGCCAAGACGCGCGGCCACATAGGCTGTATTGGGGTTCTCGTAAATCTCGCGCGGGGTTCCGAACTGAACCAGCAGGCCTTCGTTCAAAACGCCCACATGCGTGGCCATTGTCATCGCTTCGATCTGGTCGTGGGTGACGTAAAGAAGGGTCGATGCCAACTCGGCATGGATGCGCTTTAATTCGATCCGCAAATCGGCGCGCAACTTGGCATCCAGAGAACTGAGCGGTTCGTCCATAAGGTAAATCGCAGGGTCGCGCACCAGCGCCCTGCCAATCGAAACGCGCTGCATTTCGCCCCCCGACAATTCGGTCGCCTTGTTGTCGAGCTTGTGGGGAATGTGCAGAACCTCGGCCACTTCCCGTACCTTACGGGTGATTTCGGCTTCGGGTGTTTTCAGGATCGGGGATCGCAGCGGAAAGGCCAGATTTTCGCGCACCGTCAGGTGCGGGTATAACGAATATTGTTGAAACACCATTGCCACATCACGTTGCGCAGGTGTTTCGGAATTCACGCGGCGCCCGCCGATACGGATGTTGCCCGCGTCGGATTTTTCCAACCCCGCGATCAGCCGCAACGTGGTCGTTTTCCCTGCCCCCGTCGGCCCGAGCAACACCACAAACGACCCGTCAGGCACTGTCAGGTTCATGTCGATGACAGCCTTTGTGCTGCCAAAAGACTTCGAGACGTTTTCCAGTTCGACTTCAGCCATTGGCCAGCACCCCTTCATTCAGGGCAGAGCGCAGCGCCCGACCGGAAGCACGATCAAACAACGTGATGGTATGATCCAGAAAGCTTAACCCGACCGTTTCGCCCACCGTCGCAGGTTGTTCTGATCCGATGCGCGCCTTGATATCGCCATTGCGGGTGGTCAGGGTTACGATTTGCGTTGTACCCAGATATTCGGTTGCAATCACCTTGGCGCGATAGCCGCCGTCGTTGGAAAGCCGGATGTGTTCGGGGCGAACGCCAAATGTCAGATCACCTTGCGCCGCCTCGCGCAAAGCCGGTACGCCCATTTGTTCGCCATCCAAAGCAACCGAAGTGGCGCCAACGCCGTAAGACCCCGAAAAATCCAGAAAATTCATCGACGGCGATCCGATAAAATCGGCAACGAACTTGGTGGCGGGTTTGTCGTAGATTTCCTGCGGGGTTCCGAATTGTTCAACGACCGCATCGTTCATCACGACAATCTTGTCCCCCATCTGCATCGCTTCCAGCTGATCGTGGGTCACATAAACGGTTGTCGCGCCCATCCGATCGTGCAGCGCGCGCAATTCTTCGGCCATGTGTTCGCGAAATTCGGCATCCAAAGCGCCCAATGGTTCATCCATCATGAACGCCTTGGGTTCCCGCACAATTGCGCGCCCCAATGCAACACGCTGACGATCCCCGCCCGACAGGCCGCCCACCGGTTTTTTCAGAATGTCACGGATGCCCAGTATCCCGGCAACCTCGTCAACCTTGGCACGCACCTGTGCCCGTGGCATGCCTTGGCTGACCAAAGGATAGCTTAGGTTTTTGTAGACATTCAGATGCGGATAAAGCGCAAACATCTGGAACACGAATGCGATGTCGCGTTGCGATGGCGGGCGTTGGCCAATCTCTTCACCGTCCAGATAAATCTCGCCCGAGGTTGGCAATTCCAACCCGGCAATCATCCGCAGCGTGGTGGTCTTGCCGCAGCCCGACGGCCCAAGCAGCATGAAAAACTCACCGTCTTCGATCGTAAAGGAGCTTTCCTTGACCGCAACGAAATCGCCGAATTCCTTGCGCACGTTTTTGATAACGATCTGGGCCAAGAGACTACTCCGGAAAGTGCGAAACGATGATGAACATCACCGTACCGACAAGTGTTGTGATGAATGAATAGGTGAACCCCCACATGACAAAGGGCTGCATCAGCATGAACACCCCAAGGCTGATGATGATCGTCGCCAGCATCTCCCACGGGCCACGGCGCAACCGCAATATTCCATTGATGAACCACATCATATCGCTGCTCCCGTCTGACGGATGGGCTGGCCAGCGCGTTTGGCATTCAGGGGCGCGGCACGGTCCGCAATTGGTTGTGTGCTGAACAGGATCATTTGCGCACCGCCCCGAATGTGATCCCGCGCAGCAGATGTTTGCGCAACAGGATGGTAAAGATCATCACCGGTAACAGGAATATCGTGGCCCCCGCGGCGACCGCCGGCCAATCAAGCCCGCCAACCCCGATAATCGTTGGAATAAAGGGCGGCGCTGTCTGTGCCGTGGCCGAGGTGAGCAAGACCGCGAACGCGTATTCGTTCCACGCAAAAATCAGACAGAAAATCGCGGTTGAGGCAATGCCAGTCGCGGCCTGTGGCAGAACCACTTTGTAAAAGGCCTGAAACCGTGTGTAGCCATCGATCAGCGCCGCCTCTTCATATTCGCGCGGGATTTCATCGATGAACCCTTTCAACAACCATACCGCAAGCGAGATGTTCACCGCTGTATAAAGCAGGATCATACCCAGATGCGTGTCTGAAAGGCCGATATTCCGATACATCAGAAAGATCGGGATCGCGACCGCGATGGGGGGCATCATGCGCGTGCTCAGGATAAAGAACAGCAGATCATCGGCCAGCGGGATTTTGAACCGGCTGAACGCATAGGCCGCAAGCGTGCCCAGAAAAACCGACAGGAATGTTGACCCGAACCCGATGATCACCGAATTCATGAACCGTTCGCCGAATTTGGATGGCCCGACAATCACCATATCGTACTGGCGCACAATCTCGTCCGCCCAGTTTTCGGGCGGGTTGTTGGCCAGAAAGTCCTGTGTTTGACGCGTGCGGGTGGTGAACAGGTTTACATAGCCTTCCAGCGTCGGTTCAAACACCATTTTGGGCGGATAGCTGATCGCGTCAGCGGGTGATTTGAACCCGGTCAACATGATCCAGGCCAGCGGCAGCATCGTGATCAGCGCATAAAGGATGACCAGCGAGCCCGCCAGCCACTTGGACCGGTTTGACGGTTCGGTGACGGAATAACTGCTCATGATACGCCCCGCAATCGGCGCCAAGACAACGATGGCAGCCCCCGGTCGGTTCTGGCCACATTGGATGTGAGGGTTAACCAGCCCATCATCGCTCCTTCACCTTGTTCAGTGCTTTGACATAGATGCTGGCCAGTCCGAACACCGTGACGAACAGGATGATTGCATAGGCCGACGCATAGCCCGTGCGCCATTTCTCGAAAGCCTCGCGCTTGAGGTTGATCGACGTCAGTTCCGTTGTTGACCCCGGTCCACCGCCTGTCAGTTGCACCACCAGATCGAACATCTTGAAGTTTTCGATGCCCCTGAACAGAACGGCCAGCATCAAAAACGGCAGCACCATGGGGATTGTGATCGTAAAGAATTGTCGCAGCTTTGAGGCGCGATCCACTTCGGCGGCTTCGTAGATGTAATCGGGGATCGATCGCAAACCGGCAAGACAGATCAGCATCACGAACGGTGTCCACATCCATGTGTCCACAATCACGATGGCCCACGGGGCGAGTTGAACAGACCCCAGCATTTCAAAGCTGGACGGTTCTTTGCCTGTGAAAAACGCAACGATATAATTAAAAAGCCCGATTTGCGGCTGATAGAGAAATTTCCAGAAATTCCCCACCACAGCCGGCGACAGCATCATCGGTAAAACGATGATCGTCGTCCACAGATCATTGCCCTTGAATTTCTTGTTGATCAGCCAGGCCAGCGTGAAGCCGATCAACACCTGAAAAAAGATCGTCCAGAACAGAAAATGCGCCGTGGCCTGCATATTCAACCAGATGTCTGAATCGTTCAGGATCCGTTCATAGTTGCGCAGGCCGATGAACTCCGGCTCACGCGTGAGGCGGTTGGCCTTGTAGTCGGTAAAGCTGAGCTGGATCGTCCAGATCAATGGAAAGATATTGATGGCCAGCAGCAGAAAGATCGTGGGGGCCACGAATATCCACGCAATGGCCCGGTCAGACAGGCCGCGGATTTTGCGGGCCACGCGCGGTGGTGTCGCTGTCGCAGCTTTGGTGAGGGGGCTGTCTGTCATCGGATAAAGAATTCCTGTCGACCGGCGGGATATTCCCCGTCCGTCCGCGTGCAGTTTGGTGTGGGGCGGGCGTGTCCCGCCCCACGATAATGGTTTTAAAGTTTGCCTTCGTCCTCAAAGACTTCGGTCCAGTCCTCGATCAGCTTGTCGAGCGCTTCTTGCGCCGTCCCCTGATCGGCCACGACATAGTCATGGATCCGTTTTTGCATGGCCAACAGCAGTTCAGCATAGGCCGGCTCCTGCCAGAAGTCCTGCACGGCGCCCATGGCTGTCAGGAAATCGCCCGCGAACGGCTGGCTGTCGACAAAACCGGGATCGTTCAGCACTGAGTTATGCGCGGAATAGCCGCCCAATTCCCACCACTTGGCCTGAACATCGGGGTTTGCAAACCATTTGATGTATTCCAGCGCCGCATCCTGTTTGTCAGAATAGGCCACCACGGAAATCCCCTGCCCGCCCAATGTCGAGCCGGCCTGATTTTGCGGCGGGTTCACGAAAAAGTCGATCTTGTCGCCGCCGGTGTTGGGATCGGCATAAAGACCCGGAAAGAACGCGAACCAGTTCATCGCCATCGCAACCTGACCGGATTTGAACGCGTCGAGGCTTTCCCCCATATACGAGTTCGTGTAGCCCGGCGGCGTGGCGGTTTCGTAGAATTCTTTATAGAATTCCAACGCTTCAACCGCTTCGGGCGAGTTTACGGCACCTTCCATATCGTAGGAACCGGGGGTGTTTTCATATTTGAAGCCCCACGGATACAGCGCCGATGTCACGCCCATCGTGATCCCTTCGGACCCACGCTCGGTAAAGATCGCGGCCCCGTAGACGGTTTTTCCGTCAATTTCACGCCCCTGAAAGAACTGCGCGATCTGCAGCATTTCTTTTTGGGATTCCGGCTCGCGCAGGTCTTGGCCTGTGGCCTCTTTGTAAGCAGCCTGGATATCTTCGCGGGCAAACCAGTCCTTGCGGTAGAACCAGCCATTGGCATCGCCCATGGCAGGCAGTGCGTAGTAATTCGGCGTGCCTTTGGGCCACGTGGAATAGGCATAGACCGTCGCAGGCGCGAAATCGTCCATGCTGATACCTTCAGCATCGAAAAAGTCGTTCAGCTTGACGTAGTGGCCATTCTCGGCCCCGCCGCCGATCCATTGGCTGTCGCCGATCAGCAGATCGCATAGTTTTCCGCCCGAGTTCAGTTCGTTCAGCATCCGGTCGGCGAAGTTGGGCCAAGGGATGAACTCAAAGTTCATGGTGTGACCGGATTGCGCTTCGAATTCCTTGCTGAGTTCAACCAACGCGTTGGCCGGATCCCATGCCGCCCAGCACAGTGTCAAATCTTCTGCAGCGGCCATCGTGGGCACGCTCACAGAACACATCAGCGCCGCGCCAACGGCGGCTGCGTTCAGATTCTTCATAAGTTCCTCCCTAACCGGACACATCTCCAGTGCGCCCTGCCCGAAACGCTAGTTGAGCTACGTACATCAAGTCAAGAAATTCTTGAGGTACGATCATCAAAAATGCAATATCACACTGGATGAAGGATCGTAACTTATTAATATTATTTAATTTGTCTTGGATATCCTCCGGAATATCGGCACGCCCTCTTGCGGGAGGCACGCGACACTCCGATACGCATTTCAACCGCTGCCGCGCGACGGGATCCGGCCCGAGAAAAGGAGCTGGCCCCGAATCTGTTGCTGTTGTCGTGAACCGACGGCCGGATGGTTTCTGGCATATCGTCCGGACGGGGGGTGCGACAGATCGTACTACCCAATACATTCGAGGAAATAGATACTTGGCACCCGTGGTCTTTCAGCGCCTGATCCACTATGAAATAGCTATTCTGAAGCCTCTTACCGACATCAGAAGAACAGATAAAAATGCCTGATCCCATCGACGAAAAATCGCACGCTCTGCCGCTATCGGACAACGGAATTGCCAAGCCCGCTCTTTCCGCGTCGCCCAAGACACGTGGTCGAATGCGGCTGCTCCTAATCCCGTTGTTTATGCTTACGCTGTTCACGGGTGCCGTGATCGGGATGTATTTCCAGCCGCCGGGCCTGCGGGCATTCTTTCACGCAACAGGTCTTCAACCCGGTGCCGGCACGGATACGCCGATCGCGGTTGCCATTCAAAAAGTGGCCGCTCAGGAACAGGTTGCCATGGTCAGTGAAGGTGATGTGGTGGCTTTGGGGCGTATCATCCCGTTCGGGGACATTATCAGCGTCGCAACCCCATCGGGCGCTGGCGATGCCCGTGTCGCCGAAGTCAGGGTCTCGATCGGTGATACGGTTAAGGCAGGCGATATTCTGGCGGTTCTGGACAACCTCGGGCAATTGCAAACTGCGGCGGCGTCTGCGCGGGCAAACCTGCGTGTGCGCGAAGCAACGCTGGCCCAAACCAAAGCATCCAATCAGGCAAGCCAGGCGGAAGCCCGAGCTTTTCTGGAACGTGCGCAGGCCACAGCAAAGGCGGCCCAGGCCGATCTGGCGCGGGTCACATCCCTGTTTGAACGCGGCATCACCACGCGCGCGGAATTCGACAGAATTGTTGCCGCCGCAACCGAAGCCGAACGCGACGTGGAGCGTGCACTTGCAACGCTGTCACGGTTCTCGACCAGTTCGGAATCTGTTCAAGCGGATATTGCCGTCGCCGAGGCAAATCTGGAGGCTGCCCGCGCCGATCTTGACCGCGCCACCCAGGATCTGGAGCGCGCCAATGTGCGTGCGCCTGAAGCCGGTACAGTCCTCGACATTCATGTTCGCCCGGGCGAGCGTCCGCCGAATGACGGGATCATCGATCTTGGCGACACGTCGCAGATGACCGTAGAAGCCGAAGTTTATCAAACCATGATCGGGCGCGTGACCATCGGAGATCCGGTGACAGTGTCCGCCGAGGCGCTTGAACAGGACCTTAAAGGCGTCGTTTCCGCAATCGGGTTAGAGATCGGGCGGCAGACGATCACATCGGATGATCCGGCCAGCAACACCGATGCACGGGTCGTAGATGTTATCATCGTTCTGGATGCTGCGTCATCGGACCTTGCCCAATCGTTTACCAACCTTGAAGTCATTGTGCGGATCGATGCAGGCCGTACGGAATGAGCAGGCTTCTGACATTGTTGTTCAGGCGGTTACCCATCGGCTGGTTGCAACTGTCCCATAACAAGGGGCGCCTTCTCGCCGCCGTGTCGGGCGTCGCATTCGCCAATCTGCTGGTGTTTATGCAACTGGGCATCATGGGCGCGCTGAATGGGTCCACTCTGGCCCCTTACGGGCTGCTGGACAGCGATATCATCCTGTCCTCACAAGAAGGCAATACCCTGACAGACAGCGAACCGGTCGCACGTGTGCGGATGTTTCAGGCGCTTGGCGTGGCGGGCGTGTCAAACGCGACGCCGCTTTTTATCGGCAATCTGCCTTTCACTCTCGACGATGGCACATCCGTGTCCCTTCTGGCGTTTGGCGTGGATACGGCAAAACCCGGGTTTTATTCTTCACAAGTGGGGGATGCGCTGGACCGCCTGACACTGGAAAACACTGCCTTGCTGGATGAAGGCACCCGGGGCATGCCGGACACTGTCATAGAAAACCTGCGTTCCGGCGGCACCGTTTCGTTCGAATCCAAAGGGGCAACGCTGACGGCCATTGGCGCGATACATGTCGGCGGCGGCTTTCTTGCTGACGGTATGCTGGTGATGTCTGACCAGACGTTTTTGCGGTTCTTTGCCTCGCGCAGCAGTGGGGCGCCCAATCACATCCTTATCAGGATCAATGATGGTATTTCGGCCGATACGGTCGCCGCACGGCTGCGCGCTGTCCTGCCAACGACGAGCGTCAGAATTCAAACGGTGCAAGAGGCGCAGGCGGCTGATCTGGCTTTTATGTCAACAGAGCGACCAACCGGCATTATCTTCGGGTTTGGTGTGTTCATGGGAATTCTTGTTGGTCTGGTTATTGTTTACCAAGTGCTTTCAACCGATGTGGCAGATCATCTGCGCGAATACGCCACCTTCAAAGCAATGGGCTACGGTCAGCCGTTCTTTCTGGGCATCATTTTTGAAGAGGCCGTCGTCTTGGCCGTTTTCGGGTTTATTCCCGGGCTGATCGTTTCAATGGGGCTTTATGCCGGGCTGGTTGCTGTGACCGGACTGCCGGTTGCGATGGATGTGCCACGGGCGATCCTTGTGTTTTTGGGAACACTGGCCGCGTGCACCCTATCGGGCGCCATCGCGACACGGCGATTGGCCAACGCTGATCCTGCTGATCTGTTCTGATGACACAGGCACCGATCAAGGTTCGCGACCTGAACCATTTCTTTGGCGCTGGCGAGGCACGCAAACAGGCCATTTTTGATATCAGCCTGACCATAGCCAAAGGCAGCCTGACCATTTTGATGGGCCCGTCCGGATCGGGTAAAACCACGCTCCTGACGCTGATCGGCGCCCTGCGCGAGGTACAGGAGGGCAGCGTCAATATACTGGGGCAGGAACTACGCGGCGCATCGGAAGCCAGTCTTGTTGCCCTGCGCAGACGGCTGGGGTTTATCTTTCAGGCGCACAACCTGCATGAAAGCCTGACCGCAACCCAGAACGTGCTGATGGGGCTTGAGGTGCATGGCAAGGGAAATCCAGCGCAACAGCGTGCCGCCGCCGCCCACTTGCTGGATATTCTCGGCCTCGCTGATCGACGCTCGTATTTGCCCGCCAATCTGTCGGGCGGCCAAAAGCAGCGCGTCGCCGTCGCACGGGCCTTGGTTTCCAACCCCGAAATTGTTCTGGCGGATGAACCGACCGCCGCGCTCGACAAGGACTCGGGTCATAACGTTGTCCGAATGCTGAAGGCGATGGGACAAACCCGCGGGATGACAACGGTTATGGTCACGCACGATCCCCGCATTCTGGAAATGGCCGACCGGATCATCACTTTGGAAGATGGTCGCGTGGCCTCAGATACAACCCCCTAACCGGCCTGTTGTTGCGGGAACGGTCTGACACGGCCTGCCCTGAAATGCGTAAGCCCTGTGATTAATGCTGCCGGATGACCGGATGACTGGCGCGTTAGTGTTCCGTAAGATTTTCACTGGCCCAGATTGCGGCTTGTGTTCTGTTCTTCACGCCCGTTTTTTGAAAAATGGACCGCACATGCACCTTGACGGTGGTGTCGGCGATGCCCAGCGCATTCGCAATTTCCTTGTTGGAAAAACCGTCCAGCAATCGGGCCAGTATCGCGACCTCACGCTTTGAAAGCTTGCCGTTGGTCGACGCTTTCGGGTTCGGGCTTTGGGCGCTTGTTTCTGATCGTAAATGCGCCGTATCGTTGCGGTAATCGTTGACCTGACTGCGATGATAGATTTTGAACCCGGCCTGAACGACCACCAAAGTGCTGGTTACCAAGGTCATTGACTGGTCATCCGGTATCACCGCGTCAACATCAAGACCCAGCCGGTTTCTGGCAATTTTCGCAATCTCGCCATTGCACAACACGATGACCGGAGATTCAGGCGACATCGCCCGCACCTGCCTTATGCGACGGATTTCGCTGCTGGAAACATCGTTGATATGAATCACTACCGATGTTTTCGGTTTCAAATCCGTAATCTGGTCAGCCGTCAAAAACCGGGCACCGACATCATGGCCAGCTGCGACCAGCGCGGAGCATAGCAAGTCTCCGATCATGGTTGCCCGACAGCACACAAATACTGTCACCTTGTTACCTCTAAAACTAGACTAGTAAATTCTATTGCTTCTACAAATTGGATCGGGCGGCATTTCGCTGCCCTGTTAATGACTGTTATCTTAACTTTTTCGCCAATTTTTTTATACAACTTGTGCATAAAAAGGAGCGTCATTGCGACGAATTGGCGCTTTTTCGAAACAGTACGTTTCCGCTAGAAAAATTTTTATTGTTTTATATCAATATATTGAAGATGGGCACCCACCAAAGAGGTGATTTTTCAGGCCCCTTAGGAATACTCACTCTAAAGCTGAATAAATAATTACTTCAGCCCGTATTGATTGCAAAATACGGCCGATTCAAAAAGAGATTTAATACTTTAGTTGTATTTTTAGATCCGGATCCCCCGAAACCAGCAATTTCCCGCCGATCAGGCGTAGACCCTTTGCGCGAAAGACCTGCCGGACAATCGTGTTAACCTAAGGGCATTCAAAAATTCTGTAGGACGATAGTTTTTTAAATATTTTGCCTTTCTAGGGTCCGGGGGGAACATGGGCATCGGTGATCAATCCGTCGTGATGGCGGAACGTCTTATGACGTCGAATTCGCTTCGGCGTTTTGTAAGAAGTGTTTCGGATACGGCTGTCGCCACGTTCAACGGCGACGACTCTCAAGTGACGTTGTGCACTTTCGACAATTCGAACAATTTGCTGGACCTGAGGCTTCCGTCACAGGCCGAAGACTGCTTGCGCCGGTCCCGCTCCCGCGTTGCCAGCGTGGAGCCGCATAGTCTTACCGCCGAAGAGTTGGTAGGGCTGCAAGCATCCGTTCAGGACACGACCGGGGTTTCCCCCTTATGGCGCGCCTTCAACGTAAATCTGGGCGGCGGGTGGAGCGACCGGATCGCATTACAGATTTCAGACCAAGACGAACTGACCCTTGCGGGAAACTACATCGAAAAGGTGTGGCCCATCCTGCGCGAAACCTGCCTGCGCGAGGTCGTGAACTCGCAGGAAATAATGCAGGGCGATGACGCGTTTCATTCGTCTTTGCTGGATCGTGTCGATGTTGCCATTCTTATTCTGGACGGGCGCGGGTTGATGTACCGTGTCAACGCGGCAGCGCGACAGATGCTGAAGCAAGGTCATGTTCTTCGGCGCGCCAAAGGGGGCGTATTTGCAAGCACCGAAGCGGATAGCCACGCGTTTCGCACCGCCTTGGCGGACTGTGTGTCCTCGGACTACCGGCCTGATACGGACACCTTGCTTTTTCTGTCACGCAAGGATTGCGCGCAGCGCACTCCGGTCACCCTGACGCGGTACGTGCATGAAGGCCGCGCGACACGATTTGTGGTTGCGATGCTGCCGATGCCACCGGATCAGCAAAGAATTGAAGAGTTGGTTTTGAAAATGGGGCTGTCCCCGTCCGAAGCCAAGGTTGCCGCATTGATGCAACTGGGTCTGACCAACAAGGAAGCCGCCGCGCAGGCCGGTTTTAAGGAACAGACGTTCAATACCTACGCCAAGCGCGTGTTCAGCAAGCTGGACGTCAGCGGGCGTACCGAAATGGCGCAACTTTTGACGTGGCAAGCCGCGGGAAGGCATTGGAAATGAACCAGATCCAACCCACACCAAAGGTCGAACCGACGAAATCCCAAATGAGCCTGACCAAATCCGAGGTCGCCGCGATACACCGGATGCTGATCAGTGGCGAACACGCGGTTGCCAAGAAGGCCGATCTGGCCGAACTCCACAAACGTAATGTGCAGCTGTTCGCGACACTCAAGGACGGTCTGGGCGCCATGAGTGAAAAGAAGGCGGCTGAAGACCGCGCGTCTGTCCTGGCCCGGCTGGATGAAATGGAACAATCGGTCAACAGCATGGAAGGCATGTTGCGGATCGAAATGGCCCCGAAATTGCGCGAAATGCTCAACGAGATGCTGGAAGAGGTGCAACCCCGCAAGTCACGGATGTGGCCGCGGGCCTTGGCTGTTGTGCTGTGTCTTGGCATCGGATTGGCCGCAGGCGCGCGGTTTTCAACAGAATTGACAGCGTTTGCGGCAACCGCCCAAACGAAAATTACAACCGTATTGGAAAAAAACTGATGGCCCTGTCCCCACATGGGGGCAGTGCAGATTGAACGAATCGCTTCGAATGACTTTGGGAGAGGTGGAATTCCCCATCTCAACTGAGTTGACCAGAAATGGAAATGCATGCCGACGGAACCGGCGTTCTTTGGATCCCGAGCATGCAAACGGAGGAATAAGTAATGTCTGATTATGTACCTTGGGATATTTGCGATCCCGAATTTGAAGAAATTGATCTGTCCAAGGAGTCCGGCAACAACGGCGTTACCGGTCTTGGCACTGTAGGCGACGACTGGGTTGATCTGCGCCTGGAAGGGTCGCCCGACAATTATCTTGGCGACGGAAGCGACGACATTATCGTCGGCAACTCTGACAACAACAAAATCGAATCCGAAGGCGGCGATGACGTTGTCTGGGGTTGGGATGGCGACGACCATATCGAAGGTGGCGACCACGATGACGTTCTGTACGGCGATGATGCCGATTCAGACGGTGACGTCATTGGCGATCCCGATTTCGATGACGGTAATGACCTGATCTATGGCGGCTCCGGCAACGACACCATTTATGGTGAAGGCGGCGCGGACGACATTGACGGCGGATCTGGCAGCGACACAATTAGCGGCGGAACCGGCAACGATGAAATCCTCGGTGGTACCGGCAGCGACTTTATCGAAGGCAATTCCGGCGACGACGTCATCATGGGTGACGACAACGACGGAAACCAGTTCGACGATGGAAACGACACAATCTACGGCGGCGCAGGCAATGACTGCATCGACGGCGAAGGTGGCGACGACTGCATCTTTGGTGGATCCGGCAATGACACGCTGTACGGTAACTCCGGCAACGATGACATCGACGGTGGAACCGGCGACGACCGCATCGCGGGCGGTACCGGCTATGACTACATCACAGGTGGTGACGGCGACGATGAAATCTTTGGTGACATCCGTCAGGGCACGGGCACAGATCTGGACATTGGTTCGGACACCTGGGCCGGTCGCAAGGACGAATTCATCGGACATGCCGACATTATCTTTGCTGGCTCGGGTCGTGACTTTGTTGACGGTGGCGCCGGTGCGGACTTTATCGCCGGTGAAGAAGGCATTGACCGTCTGTTTGGTGGCCGCGGCAATGACTATATTTCCGGTGGTTCGGAAGATGACACAATCAATGGTGGCCACGGCCACGATGACATTGATGGTGGTTCTGTCCGATGACTGGATCCTAGGCGCGGCTGGTAACGACACCATTTATGGTGACTTGAGAGGCGGCAACGCCAACTACGAAGGCGTCAACGACGACAACTGCCAAGACCATAGCGGCCAAGTCATGTATGACCAAGGCGAAGATGGTTGCGACATTATCCAAGGTGGTAGTGGTCACGACAATATCTACGGCGAAGGCAAACATGACGAGCTGTATGGTAACAACGGCAACGACAACATGTTCGGCGGAACCGGTGACGACCTGATGAAGGGCGGCTCTGGTAGCGACTACATGGAAGGCAACGACGGCGACGACAACATGGCCGGTAACGGCGGTGCGATGAACTATGTACGGCAACGACGGTAACGACTGGATGGCCGGCGGTGAAGGCAACGACTTCATGACCGGTGGCGAAGGCAGCGACTGGATGTCTGGCAACGAAGGCCATGATGACATGTAAGGTAATGCCGGAAACGACGACATGTATGGCGGTAACGGCGACGACTACATGGAAGGTAACGACGGCGATGACGACATGTACGGTCAGAACGGATCTGACACCATGTACGGCAACGACGGCTGGGACGACATGTGGGGCGGAACCGGTAACGACTATATGTCAGGTGGTACCGGCAACGACGAAATGTGGGGTGAAGACGGCGAAGACACCATGTCTGGTGGCGACGGCGACGACTACATGTCAGGCGGTAACGATCGTGACAAAATGTATGGTAACGATGGTGACGACTATATCGATGGTGACGAAGGTGACGACTGCATCGAAGGTGGAGAAGGCAACGACTCCCTCTACGGTAGCGGCGGCAGCGACGATATCGACGGTGATGCCGGTGACGACATGCTGGATGGCGGCGACGGGGATGATTTCCTCTACGGCGGCGAAGGCGATGATGTTGTTACAGGTGGCGACGGCGGAGACGTCTTCGAAGTACATCTGTCCTGGGATGGTGCAACCTTCTCTTCGACAGATGGCAACGACGTTGTAACCGACTTCGACTTCCTGAATGACAACGATCTGTTGACATTCATCATCGAAGACAACTCTGGCGGTGTAAGCGATACAGACGCATTCAATGCTCTGAACGCGGCAGCTGTCGTGGTCGACAACGGTGCAGATACCACAGTGTCTGTCGGTGGCATGTCCATCAAGCTGGAAGGAATTGCGGCAGGTGCGCCGTTCAACTTCGGATCGCTTGAGAACATCAATGACTTCACCGATGGCAACTACCTGTATGAAGCTGTGGATATCATTGTGAACCCAGGCAGTGGAGGAGGAGAACTGGAAGTTCTGTAAAGAACTTCTGTGAATACTTCCTTCTAGAAACGAAGGTGCCCGATCCCTGTAATTTGAGATCGGGCATTTTCGGCCCTGGCTCATGGTCTCTGATGGGTTTCCCCGGCCACCAAAGCGGGGCATGAGTCAGGGTTCTGCCGATTTTTGTAGAGTAGTAATTTTGGAGTGTCATTGGCATGCGCAGAAACACAGTGTTCGAAGGACAGAAACAGTTAATCGGTTTCATCATCCTTGCCAGTTTCTTTTTGAACATCTTGGTTCTGACTGCGCCGCTTTACATGCTCCAATTGTTTTCGCGGGTGATGTCATCCGCAAGCATTTCAACCTTGATCGTTTTAACCACCGGCGCGGCCATTGCGCTGGTGTTTTATTTCATTTTTAATTCCATACGCCAGAAAATGGCATCGCGACTTGGCACGCGGCTCGAAGCGGAGCACGGGCCGGTGGTTTTGAATGTGCTGGTGCAATCTGCGTCGGCGACGGATCGTCGTGGCGCCCAACCTATTCGGGATTTGCAGGAGCTTCGCCGCTTTGTGACAAGCCCGGCGTTTATCGCGCTGATCGATGCACCGTGGTCCATCGTCTTTGTCGCGATCATTTTTCTGATCAATCCGCTTTTGGGATGGGTCGCGTTGACCGGTGTGTTGATCCTTTTTGCGCTTGGGGTAATTTCTGAATTCACCGGGCGCGCCCACAACGAAATAGCCAATGAATCCGCGCAGAACACCAATGCGATTGTCGAGGAAATGGTACGCAATGCCGATGTCGTGCGAGCGATGGCCAAAACCGATCCATTGATTGAACGCTGGCAGACACGATCCTTTGCGTCGATGATTTCGTCCACAACGGTTGTCGACCGGATCGCACTCATGTCGTCTTTGGCGCGCATGGTGCGTATGATGTTGCAAATTGCCATTCTTGGCGTTGGCGTGCTTTTGGTTCTTGACGGGCAACTGACACCCGGACTGATGATTGCGACATCGATCCTGCTGGGGCGTGCCGCTGCGCCGGTTGAACAATCCATCGCCGGATGGCGCGCCTTGCTAAGCGCGCGGCTGGCTGTGAAACGTTTGAACAACCTGCTGTCCAATATTGCAGACGGAGAAGAATTGCTGGAAATGCCCGAGCCTGTGGGGCGTCTTTCGGTTGAAAACGCCACAGTCGTTGTGCCAGCCCAGCAAAACCCGTTGATTTTCGACATTAGCCTTGAACTGCGGCCCGGGGACTCCCTTGGGATTATCGGGCCCAGCGGGTCGGGTAAAACAACCTTTGCGCGCGCATTGGTCGGGCTTCAGCCACTGTCGCGGGGTTTCATTCGGATTGACGACGCGGCCTTGACGGATTGGCCGGCGAACCAGATCGGCAAATATGTCGGGTTTCTTACCTCAACGCGTAGAGCTGTTTGACGGGACGATTGCAGAAAACATCGCGACGATGGATGAAAGCGCCCTGCCCTCTGCCATTGTGGAAGCCGCCAAGCGGGCCGAGGTGCATGAACTGATCCTGAATCTGCCCGGTGGCTATAATGCAAATGTCGGTTTGCGCGGCGAATTGCTGTCTGCAGGACAACGCCAGCGTATTGGTCTGGCGCGCGCCTTTTACGGCGAAAAACGCCTGATTGTACTGGATGAACCCAACGCCAATCTTGATCCGGACGGAGAAGAGGCGCTGGCCAGAGCCATATCCAAAGCGACAGATCACGGCGCTGTCGTCGTGATCGTGACCCACCGGATGAGCATTTTACAGCGCTTGAGCCATGCCGCTTTGCTGCAAGAGGGACGGATGACCCGGTTTGGCACCGCGCGCGAAATCATTCAGGCTGCAGCCAAACCCATGGCATCGTCACAAGTTCTGAACAATCCGAAAGTATCGCCATTGCACAGCAGGCGTCAGACGTCTGGCGCCCGAATGGCGCATGGAGGATCGGCATGACCAATCAACCTGTTCCAAAAACTGCGCGTTCAAAGGACGTCATGTTCGCAGACGCGCTGCCGACCGAATTCAAAGAAAAGATTATTCCACCAACATCTGTATCGGCGTTGGGGTTCTGGCTGCTGTTATTCGGGGTCGGGTTGCTTGGCAGTTTGACAGTCTGGGCGTCGGTTGCACCAATCCAAAGTGCGGTTGTGGCGGGCGGCACCTTCGAAGTCGAAGGCGATTTGCAGGTTGTCGAACATCTGGAAGGTGGCATTGTTCGCGAAATCCTTGTGAAAGAAGGCGACGAGGTTGAAGCGGGTCAAGTAATTGCCAGGCTGGACCGCACGCGGATGGATGCACAGGCCAACATCTGGCGAAGCCAACTGGTCAGCGCATTGGCGCGTGATGCGCGGTTGCGCGCAGAGTTTGAACAGGCCGATAAAATCACCCCGACACCGGCGCTGGCGGAACTGATCGCGCAGTATCCGTCCTACCAGGAGATGCTGGACACACAGAACGAACTGTTTTTATCAAATATTTCGTCGGATTTGGGGCAAGTCACCATTCTGAATGAACGCATCGGTCAATTGCGGGAACAGGTCGCCGGGATTGATGACCGGCAAGACAAGCTGACACTGCAACTGAACATCGTTCAGGCGGAAGTAAAGGATTTAGAAGAGCTGTTCAAAAAAGGACTGACGCTGAAGTCGCGTATTTCAGCGCGGCGCGAAGATGAAATTGTCCTGATCGGACGGATCGGCCAAAGCGAAAGTGAACGACAGTCCGCATTGCAGGAAATCGCCGAAGTAGAACAACGCAAATTGCAGATCGGTCGCGAACGCCGGTTGACGATTGCCAATGAACGCCAGCTGACTGCAGAACAAATCGTCGACATCCGCGAACGTCTGGCCGCCACCCAGGAAGTACTGGAACGCCTTGATATTCGCGCGCCTATTGCGGGTCGGTTGATCGGGTTTTCCCAGAATACCGTGGGCGCTGTGATCAATTCAGGTCAGACCCTTCTGGAAATCGTGCCGCGTGACAGCCAATTCATTGTGAAGGCACGCGTCGGCAGCGGAGACATTGACGAGGTCGAGCTTGCAGGTCCGGCCCGTGTCCGGATGAGTGCCTATAGTTTTCGCAAAACACCACCGGTCAATGGAACCGTGTCGTACATCGCGGCCGACGCGAGCTTTGATGCAGAAAGCAATCAAAGCTATTATGACGTGCACGTCGCGTTGGACACGGCACAATTGGCGGCAATGCCGAATGTGAAACCGGTTCCCGGCATGCCTGTTCAGGTCATGATCGCAACAGGGGAACAGACCATAATGACCTATCTCCTGGATCCGGTGCTTGGTGGATTTGAAACCGCCATGGTAGAAAACGAATAGTATTTTTGACCAACCGTTGCGCCGCCAAAAGGGCATTACCGCGGTGGCACGCCCCCGATAAAACTTCAATTTTCTTTATTTTCAACGTATTTTGAGTTTTAGTTTAAGTGTTATGAAAGAGGTTCGCACGCCACCTGTTGCCCTCCTTGGCTCTGCTCAGGATGCTCCGATATCTTTGCCGATGTCGGGTGGTGCTGCACAACATACACTCAAGATCGACGTCGCCGTGCGCCAGCATGGCCTGATTATTGTAACCGGATGGTGCACAGATGCAGACGCCGGTTTTGCCCTTGGTGTTGCAGGAGAAAACCTGCCCGGTCATTTGACCCGCTTTGATCGCATGGATGTGCGCCATGCTCTCGGGATCGACGATAATGATTGCACCGGCTTCGGCTTGATATGTGAATACGGTGCCAACCATGTGCCGGATTTACGGATAACAACCGCGAATACATCGCTTGATCTGGGTCTGCGGTTGGCAGACACACCTGATCCGTCCGATCTGCACCACTATCTGCCGGTTGTTTTTTCTTACGTGCAAACCCTGCCCATCGGCGCACGTTTGTGGCGGCGCGGTTTGGCATTGATGCCGGAAGCCGGGCACGATCCAATGCTGTTGCAAGGCCACATTGACGCGGCGACGGCAACAACCTGTGGCGGTTATCTTGCCGGTTGGGAAATTCACAACGAACAGTGCCTCGTCTGGCTGGAAGATGACAAAGGCCGCGCCTATGATCTGGATCGCGCGTACCGCTATTTTCGCGATGACGTTCATGCCCAGTCTTTTCCAGTGGCCGAAACCTGTTTGAAACCGGGGTTTCTGTGTGATGTTCCCTTGGCCCGTCCGGGGATGCATTTTCGAATTTGCGGATGTTCCCCCGAAGGGCGGTTTGCCATGCCGCAAACGATTGCCAAACCGGTGTCCTGCAATAGTCCCATTGCCGCCCGCGCGCTGTTCGAAGTGAATACACCTCGGCTGGACCTGCCCAACAGGATGCGCAAGGTTGACCTGCCGTTTCTGGGCCGGATCAAGAAAAAAGAGGCTGAACGCCAGCACGCCGCACCCCATAAATGTTACGAAATCGGATCAGTCGCGGACACACCGGACATATCGGTCATTGTGCCGCTTTATGGCCGTTCTGATATGGTTGAACATCAGCTTCTTGAATTCAACAAAGATGCAGATTTTCAAACCTGCGCCGAAACGATCTTTGTTATCGATGACCCTGGAATGAACAACAGCTTTGCCGCGCATGCGCGTATCTGGCATGACATTTGCGGGGTGCCTTTTCGCTGGGTCAGCGCCGGTGACAATCGCGGATTTTCCGGCGCGTGCAATCTGGGCGCGTCCGTGGCCAAAGGCAAAACACTGGTTTTCATGAACAGCGACGTCATCCCGATCAATTCCGGATGGGCCAGTGCGTTGGCCAAGGTTTTGCAGGATGACCCGAACATCGCTTTGGTCGCGCCGCGCCTTCTGTTTCCGGATGGCAGCATCCAACATGCCGGCATGGCACCGAAGTGGCGCGATGCGTTGGGGCTTTGGACAAATCATCATCCGATGATGGGCATGGCCCCGGCATTGGATCCGGCCAAGGGTGTGACCAAGATGCCTTTGGTCACCGGCGCTTGTATCGCTATTTCACGCGATGACTTTGATAAGCTGGGGGGATGGAGCACCGGTTTTCTGATCGGTGATTTCGAAGATTCCGACATGTGCCTGAGCTTGCGCGCCGCGGGGCGCGACGTTGCTTATGTTCCGGAGGTTGAGCTGGTTCATCTGGAACGGCAGTCTTTGGCAAGTGCCGGCGAAACCGAATTTCGCGATAAAATGACCATTTTGAATGCCACGCTTTACAACACGCGCTGGCGCAAGATGCTGGACGGTTTGGCAAAATGACGAAACGGGAACGTATTCTTGTCATGTCCCACGGACACCCGGAACTGATCCGGGGCGGTGGCGAAATTGCAGCCTATAATCTGTATCAAACCTATAAATCCATGCCCCGCATTGAAGACGCCTGGTTTCTGGCCCGCGCCGATGCTGAACGCGGCGCAAGCGGGCGGATCAGAATGCACCGCGAAAAGGAATATTTGTGGGAACAGGGTTTGTCCAACGCGTTCATGATGAAGGCGGCAAACCAGCACGAAGTGACCGGATATTTCAAGGAACTGATCGAACTTCTGAAACCAACGGTGATCCACACGCACCACTATTTTCTGTTGGGGTTGGAGTATCTGAAAGTCATCAAGGACATTGATCCCGACATCACCCTGATCATGACGTTGCATGAATACATGGCAATCTGTCCCAATGCGGGGTCTTTTCTTAAACCCGGGTCTGGCCAGATTTGCCGCAGCGGGAACTACCGGGATCATCTGGATTGCGCGGAAGGCAAATCACCCGAAGATCATTGGCTGCGCAAACACCGGTTCGATACCTATTTTTCCTATGTGGACCGTTTTATCGCACCATCGCAATTTCTGGCGGATCGCTACATTGAATGGGGGTTGAGCAAGGACAGAATTACGGTTCTGCCCAATGGCCAGCCCGAAACCACACCCCTTGCGCCCAGACCTTTGGCCGAAGGCGAAGGGCGAAACCGGTTTGCGTTTTTTGGCCAGATCAATGCGAACAAAGGCCTTGATGTCTTGTTGGCCGGTCTTGCCCATCTAAAGCCGTCCGAGCGTAGAAGCATTGTGTTGGAAGTGCATGGCGCGAACCTTGATCTTCAATCCGAAGACTTTCAAAAACGCATAAAAACACTGGCGAAACCGCTCCTGAAAGATGGCACATTGATCTGGCGGGGCGGTTACATGCCATCGGAACTGCCCGACCGGATGGCGCAGACAGATTGGGTTCTGGTCCCGTCCGTCTGGTATGAAAACGCACCCATGATCATACAAGAGGCGTTCGGGTTTGGCCGACCGGTTGTTGTGTCCAATCTGGGCGGCATGAAAGAAGCGGTATCAGCGGGCCAAGGCGGCCTGACCCTGCCCCACGGCAACAGCCAGATATGGGCGAAGACCATGCAATCGCTTTCAGAAGAAACACAATTATGGGACAATTTGCGCGCCAGTATTCCGCGCCCAAAATTGCTGAGCGATGTGGCAAAGGACATTCTGGATCTGTGCCAAGAACAGAAATCGGTAACGATATGAGCCAACCTATCTCATTGCTGGTTCACATCGGGCACGGCAAAACCGGATCGACCTCTATCCAGCAAACACTGCTCAAAAATCGCGATGCATTGCTGGAACGCGGCATCGCGTATCTTGGCCGGATGCTGGAACATTGCGAAACAAGTGAGCCCAAGGAATGGCAACACGCGGACGGGGCTGTGCGTTTGCTGCATCAAATGCCGGCCGACACCGCGGGTCAGGAAATTTATTCGGTTCTGACTGAAGAATTGGATCGGTTGAAAACGATTGGTGTTCATACCGCAATCTGGAGCAATGAAGCCTTTTTTGCGCGGCGCGAAGCGGTGTGCGACGCGCTGGAAAAATTGCGCGAGGATGGCGTGGCGGTGACTGTCATCGTTTATCTGCGACGCCATGACAAATGGGCAAAAAGTGCCTATGCGCAATGGGGCATTCGGCATAAATCCTACGAAGGTCCGGTCAAAAGCTTTCAAGAATGGATCAAACTACGGCCCGTGCATTTCGCAGACAATCTTGAATTCTGGGATCAGCATTTCGGATCGGATTTGCTGGTGCGCAATTTTGATGAAACCCCGGATGTGGTTGCGGATTTTTTCGAGAAATCCGGGATCACCGATATCGACGCAATTCGCGCTTATGAAACGCCATCGCCCCAGGCACTGATGGCTTGGGCCGTGCACAATTCCAGAACGGAAAAAGAAGTCCAGCCTGACGCGTTTGGACGATTGTTGCGCCCGTCGCGCCTGTTTTGGGAACCGGCCAAATTGCTGGATGCGAAAGAGACATATTGCCCGACCGAAGATGAACTTGACCAGATCCTGTCGGAATGTGCGCCTGATCTTGAACGGATAAACAAGATTTTCGCGGCACATGGCGAACCCGTATTCGACACCAAAGACAAGGCAAAGGCATCGCCCGTTCCCGATGATTGGGAAATGATCCAGTATATGATGGTCATGGTGTTTTCGCTTCAGGAACAGGTCTTGCGCCTTAAACGACGGATCGACGAACTGGAGAACTAAATCGATTGTCCCGTTTTCAATCCCTGTTGTACCCACCGTTTCATGTCTGTCAGGGTGAATTCAGCACTCAGGAAAACCGGGTCATCTTCCAAGTCGCTTCAAGCAAGTAGATCGACGTCTGCCGCAATATCCAGAAGATCCTGATTGTTGCGGATCGGACTTTCCCGAAGAGGGCGCGCATGTCCGTTACGCTCGCCCCAATCCTGTTTTCGACCCAGTCAATATCCTTCGCGTTTCTGTCGGCGTCAGCGCAAGGCAAACGATGGATCAAATGCCAGCTTGCCGCCTTTAATTTTCGACAAAATAGTTGCTGACGAGACCATCCGGCGACAGCAACATCGCGAACGCTTGTCTGGCACGTATTCCGACCGCCGGATTGCAAACAGAAAGTGCAACCGCTTCCAGGCTAAAGCTTTCGTTAGAATGCTTGTGTCGAATGACCCGTCAAATCCATCCCGATTTGCGACGCCAAATCCCGGACGACATCTCCTTCGATCAAATCCGCCCGCGCAAATCGGCGCAACGAAACGTTGGATGCCCGAACACATGATCAAATTTTTCGAAGTTGGATCCGGTATCGCGGAAAGTTCACACTTTCATCAATATCCGGCATTGCCCCAGACTTTGATGCGTTGCTGGAAGGCGCTTGCAATGAAATCGGCCAGAAACGGGACGAATATAGCCGTAAATTCGGAAATCCGAACAAGAGGGCGAAAAAAGAAATCGGAACGTTCGCATCGCTTCGAGATCAGCAGCTTTTCGCTTGCCCAATCGTTCTCCGGAAAAAACGACAGCCCTCACAAACTGGTCTTGTTCGGCCTCTTCCAGCAATTTTCTTAGCGTCTTTTCCAGCCTCTTTCGGATCACCAAGAACGTGTGTCTTGGGTGTGACCCATGTAGACATGTCGCGGTGCAGCCATGGTTTTGCTTCGAACAGGTTGGCAAAAATCAAAGAATGGTTGGCGCCTTTAAGCGGGAGATACTGTGTTGGCTGATCCTGCACAGTAGACAGTGTCTTTTGGATTGAAGTTGTACCGGTTTTCGGCATGCCCACATGAACATGGCATATAAGATCAGACATGACCCACCCCTACTGTGCTCCGTGAAATAACTCTTGCGCGTCATTCCGTCTGCGCATCATACCAAGAACACGCATGTTTTCCTGATGCTGGGCAATCGCATCATCGATATCCTCAAACATTTCAAGACGGCCATCTTCCAGAACCGCGCCGCTTGTACACACGCGTCGCAACAAATCCATCGAGTGGGACACGACGACTGCCCCACTGTTTTGCATCCGGTCCTGAAACAAAGTCTCGCTTTTTGAACGAAATGCGGCGTCGCCAACGCTTGTCACCTCGTCCACCAGATAGGTATCAAACTTGATCCCCATCGAAACACCAAAGGCCAGTCGCGCCCGCATCCCCGACGAATATGTACGCAACGGCAGATGGAAATGTTTGCCCAACTCGGCGAAATCCTGAACAAACTCCGTCAGGCTGTCGGTGTCCACGCCATAGATGCGCGCAATGAATTTGGCGTTTTGCGCGCCCGACAAATCACCGTGGAAACTGCCGGCAAATCCGACCGGCCAGGAAATGGAACCCGTGCTTGTGACGCTCCCCGATGTGGGGTTCATCGTACCGGCGATCATACGCAGCAAGCTGGATTTTCCGGCCCCGTTTCGGCCCAGCAGGGCAACGGATTTTCGGGATGGAAACACGGCATTAATACGATTAGCCGTGACATGTGGCACCCCCTGAACAACGTAGGTTTTGCACAAATCCCTGAGCACAATCATGGCTTACCTGCGGTCGCGAACACTGTAGTAGACCAAGGCCATGATCGACCAACCGACCAGCAAAAACAGGGCGATCGTGGCCAGCAATATTTCACGTCTCGGATATTCCGCCTCTTGCGCCAAAGTCGGCTGAATGTAGGCAGCAAGATACCTGCTCTTTCTTTGCGCTTCGGCCTGGGCCGCATAAAAAGACGCCAAAGATGTAATATACGCTTCTTCGGCAAATTCCTGATCAACACTTAGCCCTTCGAATTCGGCGATTACGGTGACAAAGTCGTTACCCAACGCGTCATCGCCGCCCAATCCGAATTTCTGACGCTGTTCTGCAATCAACCCTTCGATCACATTGATACGTTTTGTTGCGTATTCTATGCGCGTGTCATTATCCGTCGTGGTTTGGCGAAGTAACTGAAGTGTAATCAGCGCTTCGGCCAATTGTTCCTGCAGCGATCCGATCAATCCCATTTGACTTTGGATATCTTCAGACGGATCAACAATCTGGGATTTTGCGCGAAAACTGGTCATGGCTTCGCGGGCCTGCTTTAACCTATCAATCGAAATCTCAAGATCTTCCTGCGCATAGCGAATGGCATCCTGTCGTGCGATGGAAGACAAATCGTTCACGATCTCGGAACTTTGTGCAAACACGGTTTTCGCAATATTCTGGGCGTCTTCAGGGGTGAACGCCCGCACCTGAAATTCAATCAGACCCGTACCACTGTCGTAATCCACGTCGGTCATGCGCGCCCAGTAATCGCGCAGGTCTTCCAGTGTTCCATCCGGATCAAATGAAAACACCGGATCGTCCGGGCTGCCGGCGTAGATATCCCGCAGGTTCAGCCGATCATCGACCAGTTGAACCAGTTCCTGACTTTGGATGTATTCGTATAAAATATCTGTGTCCGAAGAACTGGAACCGGAAAAACCCGCAATCCCGCCCAGCAATTCAATCGGTGAGCTTACTTCCTCGGCCCGAACGGAAAAACCGACGACTGATTCGTATTGATCAACAGCACGCAAATATAAATACGCCGCCGACACCATCAGTGGAATAATAACAAGAATCAGAAAGCTAAATAACAGCCCCCAATGGCGCTTTTTCGCATGTGCACGAAGTGCCGGCTGTGCAACAACGTTTAATCGGCGTTGTGGAGGCAGCTTTTCATTGTCTGACACGCCGGCATTTGAAGAAATAACCTCGCCCAAGCGCCTTATCCTTTGCTTAGAAACAAAAAACCTGTTTAAATACCTCTAAAGGTTAAACGATTAACGATTATAAATCCAGCCTTGGAGCGGATATATGTTAGCTGCCTCAACGCCATATTCAGGCGTCAGATCGGTTGCGACACCAAGGACAATAGTTGCTTTGATGTTGCGCGAAATGGTCACAACCTACGGCCGGTCCCCGGGGGGGTATATCTGGGCAATTGTAGAACCGGTGGCCGCGATCGCATTGCTGTCTTTTGTGTTTTCGATAGCCTTCAGATCGCCGCCGCTGGGTGACAATTTTCCGCTGTTTTATGCGTCGGCGTACCTGCCGTTTATGCTGTTTCTGGATGTTAACAACAAATTAGCGACAGCAATCAAATTCTCCCGCCCGCTTCTGGCCTATCCGTCTGTAACCATGGTCGATGTTCTTCTGGCGCGGTTTTTACTGAATGCGCTGACCCATCTGATGGTTTTCCTCGCGGTTATTCCAGGCATCATCATTGCCTTTGGATTGCGTCCGAACATCGAAATTCTGGTGGTTGCGAACGCTTTGGGCATGGCGGCAATTCTTGCGCTGGGGTTCGGGGCATTGAATTGCTATCTGTTTACTGCGTTTCCTGTTTACGAACGTTTATGGCAAATTGTAACGCGCCCTCTCGTTATTGTTTCAGGCATATTCTTTTTATTTGAAAGCATTCCCGGAATTTATCAAGACGTGCTTTGGTACAACCCCATATTTCATATAACAGGTGAAATGCGCAGCGGTATTTATGCGTCCTATGATGCCAATTATGTTGATCCTGTTTTTGTGTATGGAATTGGATTAATAACTTTGGCCTTTGGTCTATTGATTTTGAAGTCACGGTATCGTGAAGTTGTTAATGATTAGCGGTTATAAAAATGAATATACAGAATACAAATAAATCTGAATTAAAACCGGTCTTTTTCTCTAAAAGAGGCGGGGCAAATGGCCCGACGAAGGACCTTCGGAAAGATCATTTGCGCAATCTGAAAGCGCGCAAGAAAAACCCCGACCATGTGGTGGTGCTTTTGGCTTTGCGCGATGGTGAAAAATACCTGTCAGATCAACTTTATAGCATTAAAAATCAAACACATAGCGATTGGAGCCTTATCGTCAGCGATGATGCATCCAAAGATGGCGGGCGCGCGCTAGTGCAGTGTTTTGCCCGCGCCGAAAAAAACCGTTCTGTTGTGTTGATCGACGGGCCGAATGCGGGGTTCGCGGCCAATTTTATGCATTTGGTCCGGCGCGCGGAACCGTCCAGCCCTTTTGTTGCCTTTTCAGATCAGGATGACGCGTGGCTGCCGCAGAAATTGGAACACGGAATTGGGCAGCTTCGCACTGTAGAGAAAGACGTGCCTGCGATTTATTGCGGTCGCACGTGGATTTGCGGCCCCAAATTGAGAAAAATCCGCCCGTCTTACCAGTTCCAACACCAGCCTGCGTTTTCAAATGCAATTGTTCAGAACATTGGCGGCGGCAATACGATGATCATGAACAATGCGGCATTACGGCTTATTCAAAGGGCCAGTTTCGGCGTCACGGACATCCCGTCGCACGACTGGTGGGCGTATCAGGTTGTATCCGGTGCGGGCGGACAAGTGATTTATGACAGAGAACCGATGGTGCTATACCGGCAACACGATGCCAACGTCATCGGATCGGCGCACACGCTGATCGCGACGCTTCAGCGCTTGGGTATGGTTTTGTCCGGCCAGTTCAAGAAGTGGAACGACAGCAACCTTACCGCATTGAACGCGTGCCGCGATGTGCTGACTCCGGAAAGCCGCAAGGTTCTTGATACATTCGGCTTTGCAAAAAAGGCATCCCTGCCCGTGCGCATCAAGACTGTCATGCGCAGCAATGTCCGGCATCAGACACGGCTTGGAAATGCGGGGCTTTTGTTGGCGACCGTGCTGAACCGATTGTGACACACAGAACATTTTGAGGAATTTCGAGACGACCAAGACTAAACTTTTTTAAATTGATTTCGATTAAAGCCGGGGGGTCAAGATCAGAAATGAGTACTCAATTGAGGGCAGTGGTATGCCCGATTTTCAACGAGAGCGCAGCGTGGCGAGATGTTTGCCTGACACTTTCGGATATGTTCGATCTTGTTGTCGTTGTCGACGACGGATCAAAGATTGCGGCGGGCAACCACGAACGTGAAAATGTCGTTGTTTTGCGCCACGACGTGAACCAAGGCAAAGGCCGTGCCCTTGAAACCGGCTTTCGCTACTGTCTGGATCGCGGGGCCGATTTTGTCGCGACGATCGACGGGGACGGTGAACACGACCCCATCAATTTTCTGGAAGCATTCGATCAATGCCGCGACACCGGAATGGTATCGTTATCGCGCGCGCCCTTTTTTGGGGAGTACAACGCATTCAGGCGTTCCAGAAATGCAATCATTTCTGCCCGATTGTCCAAGACGTTGGGCGTTTCGATCGAAGATACACAATCGGGCATGCGGATTTTTTCTGCGGCGGCGCTGCGGGCGGTGCTGAATGCCGGACTGTCACAAGGTTACGCGGTTGAAACCACGGTTCTTTACCGCCTTTGCCTTGCCGGGTTCACGGTAAAAGAGGTGCCGATGATTGCACCGGGCGTTTGTCGTGAAGGCAAGAAATACGCAAATCTTGGCGCTGCATTCAGTGACTTCAGTCTGTTCCTGTCTGTTCTGGCAACCGGCAGGCCGCCCCGGATGGGCAATCGGATATCGCAATGGCACGGCATGTCGCGTCCTTTACCCAACCGTGCGCGCGCGCGGGTTCAAAAGTAACCTGCCATGGCAAAGACATCCCGAGAACCCACCAGAGGTCTACTGACCCGTCTGCTGGACAATGTTGTGTCCCTGTTGGCCCAGCCCGGCGTGATGATCTACCTGACCGTCAAATCGGAAATCGACCGGATCAGGGTTGGCACAAAAAAGGCGCGCACCCATGTGAACCGGCCCTATGGCGGCGAAAACATATTGCTGTTGGCGCTGTACCAAAAAGGCGAATTGCGGCCCGATGCAATCAGACTGTTGGAAGCCGCAAAATCCTTTGGGCTTTACGTATTGGCCGTCAACACGCAAAAGCTGCGTGATCCCGGTGCGGTGTCACATTTGGTGGATACCTATATCGAGCGCCCCAATTACGGGCGCGATTTCGGAAGCTACAAGGCCGGTTTTCTACATCTGTTCGAACAGGGCTGGCAGGATCAATGCGCACGTCTGCTGATGGTCAACAATTCTGTGTTTTTCTGCGAAGACCGGATGCCCCGGTTTCTGGCGGACATGTTCGAAACCGACCGTGAGGTTCTGGGATCCACAGAGAATTACGAAATCAATTACCATCTGGGATCGTTTTGCATTTCCATGGCACAATCGGTCCTTCAGCACCGCAAGTTTCAAACATACTGGAAAAAATTTCGCCTGACCGATGTGCGCCCGGTTGTGATTAAAAAAGGCGAAATGGGGCTGTCAAAAACGCTCAAGTCAGTGGTGACATCGCAGCGACATTTTCAGGCGCTGTATAATTCCGCACGCTACGCCAGCCTGTTGCGCGATGCGGACACGAAACAGTTAGACGAGTATATTTCCCTAGTGCGCAAGGGCGATCTGACACCCGCAAAACTGTTTAACTTTTCAGCGAACAATTCGAAACGCTAAGCGAAATTCATACAGTGGACCCGTTTGAAACTCTGGATTTGAAAATTGAAAATACGGCGCAAAACGAAATCGTACGCACCCGTATCTACGTTGATTCATTCACCGATCTAAGGGCAGCCTTTTTGGACAGCGTCAGAAAAGTCTCTGACAGAGATCTGAACGGATTTCGCGAAACGGTTGCATCCCGGATGTTGGAAAACTTTCGCCAGCATAGCCAAATACATCAAAATGCTGCGATCCTGCTGAACATGGGGCTGCCGATCATTAAACTGGACGGCGTCTATCGTGGAATGTTCAATATGTCGGACGTGACGCGTTTGATGGGGTTGTTGAATGACGAGGAAGCGAAGGAACTGGAAGAACAGCTAATTTCCCGACCCTTCGGTGGTGAAGTGCTGATTGGATGGAAGCGTGCCGCATTTATGCGAGGCCTGATATGATCCTGAAACCTCTTGCTTCCCCACCGGCAACGACAGGGCAAACAGACATTCAGCCACCCGTTGAAGCACCCAAAACCGAAGTATACATCCACATTCCCAAAACCGCCGGAACGTTCATTCGAAACATCCTGATCAACAAATTCGGCGATGTCGGCTATTCATACGGGTCGGCCCCCTACACGACCTTGTCCAAAAAATCGGACCGCGAAGTTCGGGCATTCAAAACGCGGTCTTTCGTGATCGGTCACGAAGACTTTTATACGTTCCACGCTCTTTTCGGGGACAGCGCCCAGTATTCAACTCTTGTGCGGAACCCGATTGATCGGCTGATATCCTATTACAATCACGCCATGAACAATTTTACGCGCTTCAAGGACCGCCCTGTATCGCTGCTCAAGTTTCTTGAAGAGAAAAACAATTTCGAACTGGACAATTTGCAGGTCCGTTACCTGTGCGGCAAACCGATGGCCGAACCTGTAACGCGCAAGGATCTGGACGCTGCTATAGAGCTGATTGAGAATGGCACGATCGAAATCGGATTGGCAGATGCATTGCCAGAAGCGCTCAGATCCATGCGGGTTTTTTCCGGACTGGGCGACTCTTGTCGGTGCACGCAAAGTAAATGTTTCAAAGCGTGGTTTAAGCCGAAACACGATTGCAGACGCAGAGTTGGCAGCGATCAAGGCACGTTCAAAACTCGACCTGGCCCTGTTCCGGTTTTGCCGCAAGGAAATTGTTAGCAAACGGCGCGAACAATTCGGCAAATCGCATGAGACCTGACAGCCACCAGTCTAGATCGGTGCGTCAATCCTGTCGGCTTGTGCGGTTTTGGCGACGTCCGTCTTGCCTGCTGATGCGGACAGCTTTGATTTTCCGGTAGACTGCACCTTGGGTAAAACATGTTTCATCCAGAATTATTTCGATCATGACCCAAGCGAAAACACCCGCGATTTTCGATGCCATCAGCTAACGTATGACGGCCATGACGGAACCGACATCAGGGTTTTAAACCTGCAGGCGATGGCTGCAGGCACAAATGTGACCGCCGCTGCTGACGGGGTTGTGCGGGCTATGCGTGATGGCATGAACGATGTCATCTTCACCGAAGATCAGGCCCAGTCGATCGAAGGCCGCGAATGCGGGAATGGTGTGGTAATCGACCATCCGCAAGGCTGGCAGACCCAATACTGCCACATGAAAAAGGGAACCATTCAGGTGCAGTCGGGGCAACAGGTTTCGACGGGTCAGGTACTGGGGCAAATCGGATTAAGCGGTCTGACGCAGTTCCCTCATCTTCATTTCGAAATACGCCACGACAAGACATCGCTTGATCCGTTTGCACCCCAGAATTCGCCTGCCTGCGGCGCTGATGCTCAGGACATGTTGTGGACTTCATCGGTTCCCTACATTGACAGTGCGATCATGCAATCAGGGTTTTTCCATGAAATACCCACATTTGACGCGATTAAAGCAGGGATGCCGGATATCGCGACCAAAACGGCAAATACGCCCGCATTGGTGGTGTGGATGTATGCCTTTGGCAAACGGCCGGGTGACAGGGTGCAGATTTCGATAACCGGGCCAAATGGGTTCGAACACTCCCGCGGTTGGGATTTCGACAAGTATCAGGCAGAATACTTTCTGGCAGCCGGTCGCCGTACACCTGATAACGGGTTGCCCGTCGGCACCTATAACAGCCGCGTTTCGCTGATCCGCGACGGTCAGGTACTTCAAACTGACGTGCGCCAGCTAAAGGTCGTTCCGGCCGATTGATGCTGTTCGTCTGCTTCGCTACGGAAGACCACCGCGCCTTTAATCGGTCTTCTGGTCCGGCAGCTCATCATGACTGGTTGACGCCATCTCTTCCAGTTCGGCTTTTGTCATAGTGTCATACATCTCTTTCGAAGCGCCCTGCAGATCAGACGGCTTTGTATCCCCGCGTTTGGCCGAAAGCGCCGCGCCTGCGGCCTGTTGTTGGGATTTGGATTGCGCTTTCATCTCTCTCTCCTGATTTTGATTGAGTTCGTATCCGGGAAATTCCCAAAGCACCGGAAAGTTCCCGGCAAAGCGCAAAACCGGGCACTTGATGGTCAGGCCGGAAATTTCAGAAACGATGATCCGCGCGCACAGCCACGGCAAAAAGTTCCCGACTTCACGATATTGTTTTTCTCGACCGTTCTTCGGAACAGATCACGAGTCCCGTCCGTTGGGCACGCAATGGAAGCAGAAACGAAAGGAATTTCATCATGAAACGTACACTTCTTACAACCGTTAGCGCTGTTGTTGCACTGGCAGCAGCCCCTCTTGCAGCCCAAGAGACAAATGTCGAAGCCAATTCCGGCGCGCCCTCTGTCTCGGAAGCCGGAACCGGCACTGCCGTGTCCTCGGGTGAGGCTGCGGAATATGATACAAATTCGCCGGAAATTTCCAGTGGTGATGCCCCTGTGGATGACATGCCGAAATCTGTCACCGCGATGGAAGCGGAGTTTCTGGAAGCCGCCAAAGGTTCTGATCTGGAAACCATGGACGGAGAAAAGATCGGTGTGATCGAAGATGTGAATTACAACGCTCAAGGGCATCCGGAGTTGTGGGTCGACATTGTTGACGCGTCGAAAATCCGCGCCGAAAAGCTGGTGATCACGGCACAAGGTGATGCGGTTTATATGTCCAACGGGCGGGTCGTTCTGGAAACCGACAAGGAAGAGTTGTTCCTGAAAGCGGCAGCGGCCCTGGTCGATGACAGCAACCAAACGGCCCAGATTTCGCTGATGTAGCACGTAATCAGGCACCGCGCGGAGTTTCTCTGCGCAAGGAAAGAGCCGGCGGGGAAACCCGCCGGTTTTTTTATGGGCGCGGCTTTCAGGAACAATACGCACGTTCGCGCGTTGATTTGGTGTGAACAGAAAAAGGAAAAAATCATGCTTCGGATTTCAATCATCGTCATCGCCGCCCTGTCCCTGTCGGCCTGCGAAACCGCGCAAGGGTTCGGGCGTGATGTAGAAAATGCCGGCGAGACACTTCAGGAAGAAGCGGCAAGCTGATCATTTGGTATCCGCTTCACGCAGCGACACGTTGCCGACATGGTCAAGTAACGAGTGATCAACTGGGTGGGTGCGAAAGGCGGGGTTCAAATCCCCGCCTTTTTTGCATCCGTGCAACCGCCCCCAACGCACAAACTGTGCCGTGGGTTCCCGATTGAATTTCGGAAACAGTTGGAAACTTTCACCCCCGTTCATGTGTTGGTTTCCCAAGCAGGGACGCGCCCTGCCGAATACGAAATTCAAGAAAGGAGTACACAATGAAACGCCTTTTAATGACCACTGCACTTGTCGCAATGGCCGCCAGTCCCATTGCGGCAGAGCAATCGGAAAACACCGCTTCGGGTTCTGATGTCATGGCACCAGCAAACCAGATGACGTTGAAAGCATCCGACCTGTTTGGCCACCGCATCTATCTGCCCGGTTCAGAAGGAACCACAGATCAAACCGGTGCCAGCATGCCACTGACCGAAGTGCCGGACAGTTGGAAGATGGCGGGCGAAATCCACGATGTTGTCCTGACGAAAGATGGTCAGGTTACAGCGCTGATCGTGGATGCCGGCGGTTTTCTGGGGGTTGGTGAAACCGAACGGCGGATCGATATCCAAGACGTCCGGTTTACCCCTGATGCAGACGACGAAGGCGCGTACTTTATCGTCTACAATGGTGACAAATCCATGTTCCAGAACACCAGCCGCTTTGATGACAGGCTTGCCGAAAATGCCGGTGAACTGCTCGGAACCGAAAATATGGTTCTGGACCGTCCCGAACCGGCAACTGTTGCCTTTGCCGATGTATCGACAGACGATCTGCTGGGTGCGGCGGTATACGGTGCCAACAGCGAATGGGTTGGCGAGATCAGCGAGCTGACACTGGCCGAAAACGGCAAGGTTGATGCCATTATCATCGACATTGGCGGGTTTCTTGGGATCGGTGAAAAACCCGTTGCGCTCGGTGTCGATCAGGTGAGCCTGCGCCGTCTCGCAGCAGAAGACACGCTGCGTGCCTATGTGGATTTGACAGAAGGCCAGCTTGAGAACATGCGCGCCTGGAAAGGTGAAAGCTAAGCCCACAGATGTGGTGACAAGCCTCACTAGGACATAAAGAAAAAGGGGCGCGGATCTCTGCGCCCCTTTTATGTGTCGCTAAAGATCAAAGAGGCGATGCAGCCTTGTACCACTCTTTCGCAAACATTGATGCATGATTTGGCCAACAAAAAACCACCCGGTTCGGATAATCCCGAACCGGGTGGTTTGGTGGTATTGTCATGTCTCAGAACCGGACGATGGCATGTGCGCCGATATCCGGCTTTGCGTCCCTGTCCAGATTGGCGCGGGCAATCTCAAGGCCGAACTGAAAGCGGCTGTCCGTCGCGCTCCAGACTTCGCCGTCGCGCAGCGACATTTCCAGTAACAACAAATCCGGATCGTCGCGGCCAGTAAACCACGCGGCCGCAACCGCGTTCCACAACTCGTCCAGCATTTCGGAATTATCACTTTGCCGGATGGCCCCACGCAGACACGCGAAATAGCCGGTGTCTTCGCCAACCAGACAATAATGCGCTGTTGCGCCCTGCCCCACTTCGGCTGCCAGATCGGTCTGGCGCGATGTGATGAACCACAAGACAGCTTTGTCCCTGTCGGCAAAATGGGTCATCGGGCGCATATGTGCGCCCGATCCTTCCACGCCCAGCATTCCTGCGCGCACATGCGACAACTGGTCGAACAACTGTGTTCTGGGTTCGGTTTCCGTTCGATGTGTATCAGGCATGGGTCAGCTTCCCGTCAGGTTCCAGCTGTCGACTTCACGCTCGGCCTCTTCGCGGGTCTTGCCATAGCGTTCCTGAATTTTTCCGACCAGCTTGTCGCGGTTGCCATCGACCTGTTGCAAATCATCGTCAGTCAATTCACCCCACTGGCTTTTGACGGCGCCCTTGATCTGCTTCCACGTTCCTTCGATTTGATCCCGGTTCATATCGGATCTCCTTTCATTTGGTTAACTCTGACAGGTCAACGCGAACGAACGGGGCGGGGTTCCCAACAAACGAATCCGTTGGCTGGGCGGCCGCGTTGGCACTGCTAACCTTGGGTTGCGAAGATCAGACGATTTCTTCGGGCACACCGGGCACCGCACGGCCGAACCGTTCGGCGGGCTTCGGGTCGTGAGGCACCAGAAAACCAGTACGTTTGTCCGGCGCGCAAGATGCGTTTTGATGCACAAGCGTGCGCCAAGCTGTTGGAGCTGTGACCGGATCATGGAATTCCGGCCCCGCATTTTCCCCCAGCCAGTGGCCAAACACACGCTGCCTTATCGAACGGACGGTTGCGGCATCTTCCATCAGAACACCGGCTTCGGTGTCCCAATAAAAGCTGCGCCCGTTCAGGTTGGCCGAGGATATGATGGCTGCGTTGTCATCAAAAACAGATACTTTTGCATGCACGTAAATGATGGGTGAGCCGCACAGTTCATCGCGATCCCCGTAGACGAGACATGCGGGCGCACGGGCGAACAGATCACCGCGCGATTCCCGAACCCTGCCCTGAGCGTCGCCAGACATTTTGCCTGCAGGTTTTCGCCGTAGCGCGCATCCGTCGATGTCGATCCTTCAAAGGCCACATCGTCAGGGGCCGCAGGCAAGATCAGGATCAATGACAAATCAGGGCGCTGCCGCGCTGCCTGTGCCAGCGTTTTCGCGAATTTGCGGTCGCGAAAATACTGTGTTTCCAGATAAATCAGGTTCTGTGCCTGACGGGCCAGAGTGTGATGTGCGTGCGCCAACCCCGTCGACACAGGGTAAGGGGACAAATAGGGAAATCCCATTTTGCGTGGCACTGACAACGTGGTCAGAAACCGGCTTTTGGACGGCGGTGCTTTCGTTCCCGCCCCCATATACAAGAATTCCTCCAAATGCGTCTGGGCGTCTTTGACAACCGCGCCCTCGCACATCATCTGCACATCGTGCCACGTTTCATCCCGCTGTCTTTGGTGGCGCAGGTCATCATAGCGCCGTTCATCCAGATCAAGCCCGCCAATACACAGTGTCTTGCGATCAAACACAGCCATTTTCTGGTGATGGGTGGCGGGCACAATCTCGCACGGGGGCCAGTGGCGCGCGGCCAGCACACCATTCTTCTTTTGCGTCAGCAACGCGCTTAAACCGGGGCTACATTCCATCACCCGTTGCCTTGCGCCATCCTCCATAGCGTTCAAATCATCGGCGTGCTTGCGCAATTTGGTGTACATGCCGGGCCACAACAGCGCCTTGGGCAATAGCCCCGCACGGGCCGTGTGCAGCGCATTGATCACGCGCAACCGCGCATGTGGCCCGGCGACCTCGGCCGCCGCGACAAAGGCCCGCCGCGCCTTCCATGACGCACAATGCAGGTCACGCCCCACAACAGGATCGAAATCCGACAGGACCATATGCACCGCAACGCCCCGTTTGAGGACATGCACCATCAGGTCAAACCAGTCTGTGCCGATGCGCTGCGCAGCCTTGCTGCGCAACCGCGTGGCCAGATCAAAGATGCGGTAACTCGCCCAGATTTCCGTGCGCGCATCCAGAAACGCGTGCTCCATCGCCGGATAGGCTTGTTCGGCGGTGATCAGAAGACGCACGTTCGTAACCGGTGCCTTCAAAGAGATGTCTGAGGCATTCATGCGTCAACCTGACATGAAACAAAAACAGGGGCCAGCCTGATGGCCCGTCGGGTGGTACACATTATGTGGGGTCGTCGTCCTCGGGATGGAACGGCTGATGTGCAAAACGGGTGACAAAAACATACTGTCCGTTGTCCAGCGTCTGTTCCACCGTGCCGCCCAGTTGCTGGGAAAACGTCTGGATCAATTTACGCCCCAAACCGACTGCGCCCTGATCCTTTATATCTTCGGAAACAGAGTTGGTGATTTCAAGGATAATATCAGATCCGTCCGCCGTATCTGTCTGTGTCAGGCGCACGGTGATAAACAGATTACCGTCACGGTTTTTTCCCGCGTATTTCAGGGCGTTGGTGAACGCTTCGGTTGCCAGCATCGCCAACGGGCTGGCCTGATCGGGCACCAGCGTCACCGGATCCATATCGGTGGACAGCGTGATCCCTCGGGCGGTTTCAGACCCGATCGAAAGCAGTTGGGAAAACAGGCTTTCCAGCAATTCATCAATCCGCACATTCGACAATTCGGTCGTCTGGTAAAGTGCCCGGTGCACAGTGGCGAGGCTGGACAATCTGTCCTGCACCGTGCGCAGCGCATCGCGCGCCTCTTTTGATGTGGCCTGCCGCGATTGCAGGTTCAGGATCGACGATATCAGTTGCAGGTTGTTCTTGACCCGATGATGCACTTCCTTCAACAGCACTTCGCGTTCGAAAATACGGTTTTCCAGATCGGCCTCATCGCGCAAAAGCTTAAAGGCGACGCTATGAAAAATCTCAGCGATCTGCTGAAGTTCAACCGGTAAATCATCCAGTTCATCGCGGCGGAATGCAATTCTTTTGTCCGAGAAATCGCGCATGTTTCGCCCAAGAGAGCGCAACGGGCGGATCACCTGACGCTGGATCGCCATAAGAGCAACCAACAGGCTGATGACCCACATCAGAATGGGAAACAAAATGGTCGCCGAGGCATATTTCACGCTTTGAACCAGCGGAGTTTCTGGTTTCCACACGCCCAGCGCATAGGCTTCCTCTGGCACAATCGGAACAAGCGCGAAATCGCGTTTGGTGCCATTCGCAGTTGGCGCAGTAAAAGCCTGCCGCTTTTGACCGACAAGATCGGACAGCGACCGGTCTGCCGGCAACAGGCCGTTCACTGCTTCACGGGGCACATCCGCCGTCAGGATCGCGCCCTTGGCATTAAACGTCACAACGATCGCTTCCCGCGCGATATCGATTTTGTCACGCTCCAGCACCATCGGCTGTCCGGAGAAGGACAGCGAAATGAACCCCAGAAACGTCTGTTCGCGCCCGTAAACCGGTTGGCTGACGATGATAACAGGCAACCCCGTCACCTCACCGGACGGATTGAAAGTGACCTGTTCCTGCGGATTTTCAAACAACGCCCGAGAGGACGGGTTATCCGAAAAATCGTAGGGCTGTTCAAAATTGTTGCACGCCGACTGCCCGTTCGCATCGATAAACCCGACAAAAAGAATACGATCCGTGCTGCGCGCCGCGCGCTGCATCAATGCGACACAGTCTGTTGTTGCCGGATCAAGCACAGCAACCGCATCGGCCAACCCTCTGGCCGCACCAAAGGCAGCGATGATCGTTTCACGCTCTGGTCTGACAATGTCAGAGGTCTGGGACTGCAAACTCGCCTGATAGGTCTGGCGGGCAGCGGTGATCGCCTTTTTGGTCTGGAAAACAGCCAGCAAGCCCAGCGGCAACAGCGCCAGAGTCAACAGGATCGCAACGCGGACCGACAACGACCGCGCAGGGCCAACAGCCGCGATCGGCAAAGCATCATCTTCCCCGTTTTCGGGCAAATCCTGCTGTCGGTCCAACCCCGTACTCATCCGGATGTGGGGTTGCTTGCGATAACGCCAATTGTGGCCTGATCGGTCAGTTCCAGCGCATCGTCCTCATCCAGCTCCAGCAGTTCCGCCAAGGTTTTGCGGCCCCGATTGACGCGGCTTTTGATGGTTCCCACCGCGACGCCACATAATTCGGCCGCGTCGATATAGGAAAACCCCTGCGCCCCGACCAGCATCAACGCTTCGCGTTGTTCATCGGGCAATTGTTCAAAACTTTTGCGGAAATCGGCCATGGCCAGATGGCCGTCATGTGCCGGTTTTTCGGCAATCTGTTCGGTCAGCACTCCGTCAATATCCGCCACTTCGCGCTTCGCCTTGCGGCGTTCGGAATAGAACGTGTTGCGCAGGATCGTGAACAGCCACGCCCGCATGTTGGTGCCGGCCTGGAATTTGTCGATATTGGTCCATGCCTTGACGACAGTATCCTGAACAAGATCATCTGCGCGCGACACGTCCCGGGTCAGCGACAGCGCAAAGGCGCGCATCGGTTTCAGATGCATGACAATTTCGTCACGCGGATCAAGCGCGTCGGTGTCGCAATCGGAAAGGGCAACGTTCATTTGTCACCGCCTTGCTCGCGCAACTGTTGCAACAGCACCTTGAAATCTTTCGGGCACCTCTTCTTCTATGATATCATCATAGACACGTTTCAGGTTTTCGCCGATTTCATCCTTGCGTCTTGCGCCGTTCCCGTCGCCACCGCTGTCTTTGTCTTTTGGGCCGGTCATGAATACACGTACTACCTTTTTTGGATGTCACATGGAACCTAACGCCCAACTTGCGCGTTGGTTCCCGCAAAGTCATGAAAAATTCGGAGGGTGAATGAAAACCACAGAACCAGAGAACGATGTGACGGCACAGATTGCAGCACATCTTCCGTATCTCAGACGGTATGCGCGCGCGCTGACGGGCACGCAATCCACCGGCGATGCATTTGCCGCCGCCACGTTGGAATCGATTTTGCATGACCGTTCAGTGCTCCAAACCGAATTGCCGCCGCGCGTGGCGTTGTTTCGGGCCTTTCATCTGGTCTGGAACAGTGCGGGCGCGCCCGCCGAAGCGCCGCAGCAGGGGCTGGAACAGGCCGTTCACACCCATATCGGCGTGTTGGCCCCGGATACACGGCAGGCGCTTTTGCTTAACAGTGTTGAACAGTTCAGCGTTTCAGATATCGCCAACATTATGCAACTGACCCAAGATCAGGTTGAAAACCTGATCGATCTGGCGCGCCGTGAAGTTGACGCCAGCGTTGCCGGAAAAATTCTGGTGATCGAGGATGAAGCCATTATCGCGATGGATATCCACGACATTGTAACGTCGATGGGCCATCACGTGACCGGCATCGGGCGCACACAGCAAGGTGCGTTGAAGCTGGGGCTTGGTGAAGCACCTGACCTGATCCTCGCTGATATCCAACTGGCAGATAACTCATCCGGGATCGATGCGGTCAATGATCTGCTTGAAAAAATCGGCCAAATTCCGGTGATCTTCATCACCGCGTTTCCCGAACGGTTGCTGACCGGCGAACGCCCCGAACCCGCTTTTGTGATTGCAAAGCCCTATACCGAAGACCAGGTGCGCTCTGCCGTTGGGCAGGCCCTGTTCTTTTCGTCAACCGAAACGCTGAAGGCGGGTTGATACGAAAAAAAGACCCTGCCGCAAAACATACGGCAGGGTCAGGTAAAGGGGGCCGGTCAAAGGGACGGATGCCGGCCCCGTTCAAAATGTTATTCCGATGCGATCGCGCGCAGCATCCACGCCGCTTTTTCATGAAATGCCGAACGTCCGGTCAGAAGATCCGCCGTCACTTCGTCATGTTCTTTTTCGGCGATCTTGATCGCGGCGTGCATCCGGTGCGCCACGCGCGCATGATCCTTGGCAAGATCTTCGACCATTTCACGCGCCGACGGGGTCTTGTCCAGATCGTCGATCACGCTGTCATGCGCCAGCGTCGCAAATGACATCGGTGTCAGCTTGCCCAAGGCGCGAATACGCTCGGCCATTTCATCAACGGCGCCGAACATTTCTTCGTATTGTTCTTCTGTCAGCTTGTGAATTGAATAAAACAGCGGGCCTTCCACGTTCCAGTGATAGGCATGCGTCTTGAAGATAAGTCGGTAGGTATCGATCACGGTATCCGACAACGCGGCGGCAACGGGTGCTGTATCTCTCACTCCTGTGCCGACTTTGTTTTCTCCGGGAACGACGGTTAGGGCATCTGCCATGGCGAAACTCCTTTAATTCGTTTTCAGTTTCCTGCGGCATGACCGCAGGACTGTTGTTTGGGAAAGTGCTTTTGATCTAGCGTGGTGTGTTGCCGCGCAGGGCCCGTGCGACCATTGCAACGACGAACAGGGCCAGAAAAATGAAAAACAGGATTTGTGCTATTCCTGCTGACGCTGTTGCGATGCCGCCAAATCCGAAAACGGCGGCGATCAGGGCAACAACAAAGAAGACGACAGCCCAGTAAAGCATGGCTTGGTTCCTTTCTTATGGTTACGCGCCTCTGTGGCGCTGACTGGCCAATCAACGTTCCAAGCCCCGCGAAGTTCCAACCAATTTAAAAAAGAGTGGATACGCCAGCCGCCGGAACTTTTCCGTTCGGACCGCGTTGAGGGACAGAATAGGCAATGAAACAAGCAAAGGAGATCATCATGGCAAACAAGCAAAAGAGCACAAATGGTGCTGCGTCAGCGCCGACAGCCGAAGATCTGGGAAACCAACTGGAAATTCTGAAGGCAGACATCGCCACGATTACGCAATCTCTGGGTGATATGGCCAAGGCGCAAGGCAATGACCTAAGCGCCGCCGCCAAAGACCGACTGTCCGACGCCAAGGCCAAAGGATCAGAACATATTGCCGATCTGAATGCGCAAGCAGAACATCTGGGCGCACAGGCCGGTGAATTCGTTCACAAGAAACCTGCGGTTGCTCTTGGCATGGCGGCGGGCCTTGGATTTCTGGTTGGCCTGATGTCTGCCCAGCGTCGGTAATGCAATGACCGGAGTAATTGACGATATCAAGGCGCGCTCGGCCCATGCGGCCCGGCGTGCCGCCTTCGGAGCAGGCGCAACAGCCTTTATCCTTGTCGGAGTTCGGGTTTCTGACATCGGCAGCGTGGATGATGCTGGCGCAGATGCAGATCCCCTGTTGTTTGCGGCGACTGTGATTGGCTGTGCCTATGTCGGCATCGGATTGGTCGGCGTTGGCATTGCCGTTTCGTCATCCGAAACATCGCGCCCGACAATCGACGCTTCGCATGCGTCCTCGGAAGGCAAACGCGCAGCAGACCTGCCGCCTTTGGCCGAAGCATTTGTGTTTGGCCTGAATGCCGGATTGTCGGCGGACCAACGACGCACAAAAAGACCGCATTGACTGGATCAATGCGGTCTTTCCGTTTGTTTACGCACGACCGGGTGCATACCGTGCCCTGCGAAAAGCCAGGTGATAAATCCAAGGACCGGCAGAAGAACAACCAGCAAGGTCCAGATAACCTTTTTGCCAGTCGACGCGCCTGATCCGATGATCGATACGATGGCCCAAATATCCAAAATCAGGACAATCAATCCGCCAACACCTGTAATCTCAACCATTTCTTTCTCCTTCTATTGCCAAACGGTTTTTCCGGCCGGGTCAAGACGCAGGTCGATTTGTAACTTTTGGAACATTTCGCCTTGGTCTTGTCCGGCATATCCGAAGGTCAACGCACACGCTGTCCTATCGGTTCCATGCCAATTCACGCAGGCTCGCGTTTACATCGGCAAGGCAGAACCGGAACGTTGCGCGTTATTATGACGGAATATAAAGGTATGCTTCCTCGTCTCGAGCGGCCTGTTTCAGGCCTGACATAGGTATCGCGCTGGTGCTGGACCGGTTCGGCGTGATCACCCAAGGACCTGTGGCAAGCCCTGTCTCGTGTTACAGGACAAATTCGATTTCAGCGCCGCCAAAAGCAGATACGGCGGTGCGCACGTTATCCGCATCCAGCAGGCAACAGGCTGTCGAAAGCCCGTCCGCCACCGCGGCCGAGGGCGCGCTGATTGAAACCAGCTTGTGTTTCGCGGTTTTCAACTCTGCTCTGGGATCAATGATGTGTCCTGCATTCGATGCCGTTGAAAGAACCGTGCCGTCAGGTGCCGAAGTTGCAAGCGCGCGATCACGCAGCGCCACATGGCGCACAATGCTGCCATCCGGCTGGCTGACCCCGGCCTTCCAATCGTGGCCATCGGGTTTTGCACCTATAGCGGCGATTTCACCCATATCGATCAGCACATTATTTAGCCCGCGATTGCGCAGCAACGCGGCGATCCGGTCGGTAATGTACCCTTGGGCGATGCCGTTCAGGGTCAGCGCCATATCTGCACGTGTCAAACGCACGGCGCCTGTATCGAATTCTACATAGTGCCACCCGACCGCGTCTTGTGCCGATGCAGGATCATCGCCCTTGGCCAGAGCACGCCAGACCGGTTGAACCGTGGGGTCAAAGGCACCATTGGTTGCCGCGTTCATTGACGCCGAAAGGCTGAGCACATTCAAAAGGTCCGCCGAGGGCGCAACGAGATGGCCGCTGGCATTCAGCCTGACAATTTCAGACCCTTCACGATAAAGGCTGAAAATGTTCTCCAGACGGTTCAGTTCCTGCTCGACCGCGCGGATCACCGGTTGCGCCTGTAGTTGCGAAAGCCCGCTTAACTGCATCGAAGCTCCGGCCCCGAGGGCGCGACCCCGCCAGCGGACAACCTCTGCCGCTCGTCCAGAGGTGGCACACATAGCGCATGCCGCGGAAATGGTTAGAAAGCGGCGACGGGACAGTGTCTGGGTCATGCCGGAGTCTCCAGTTTCTGGTCAAGATCGACGGGCGCAAGGGCCGCGTCGTCCGGTATCAGCTCGAAAGTCACGGCCTCGCCGCCATAGGTGGCAATAAACGCCTTTGCCGCATCCGGGTCTGCAAAAGGCACAATTTCCGGCGCCCCCATACCGCCTGCAACACCGGCACCAACCACAAACACCGCTGTGTCTGCCACGATCCAGTTGCTGATACCCGGTTGGTCCCAAGATGGCGCAACCCCCATATCACTGACATACACCACCTTGATCGGAGCGTCGCGTTCGGGGCTTTTGACATAGGCGACAAGATCACGCACCTGCGCAAAGAAAATGGGTTGATCCAGTCCGGCCAGATGGATTTGCCCTTTCGGACCACCATGTTCGGAAATGTTCATCTGGCAGAAGTGGCTGAGCGCTTCCTGGGTCAAGGGGGTCGGATCGGGAATAACGCCCACCTCTTCCTTGCAGGCGGAAAGTGCCAGTAACGGGATCAGGATCAGGTGTTTCATGGCTCGACCCTTTTGAATGCCGCGCGGGCCAGGCCAAAGCCCAAAAGCGGCCAGATCAACAGTGATAAAGGGGCGGCCCATACCGGTAGCATCTGCGCTGCACCGGCCATCCCGCTGGCAAGCGCCACCCCGTCCGAGGCGGCAACATTCCAGACGCGGAAGGCATCGGCCGGATTGGCGACCATGATCCACGGGAAGACCTTTTGTGTGAAAACACCGCCATCATCCAGAACCACGGCGCCCAACAGCCCCAGATCGAACAAGACAACAAACACCAGCCACAGCCCTGCGGCCAGTCCTGCAGCGGCGGCCGGCGATTTCGCCAGCGACGACAGCGCATAGCCGAGCAGGACAAACACCGCCCCCAACAAGGTCGCCGTCAGGATCAGGCGCAGCAATGCCAGCACACTTTCGCCCCCTGCCCCGCCTGCCAGCGCGGCAACAACGCCCGCGCTGCCCAAATCCGATAGTGGTCGCAATGCCAAGCGCGGCCAGATGTGCGAGAAACTTGCCGATCAAAATCTCGCCCCGCCCTGCGGGATAGGCCAACAGCAGGCCCAGCGTCCCGCGGTCGCGTTCTCCGGCGATTGTGTCAAATGCGATCATCAACGCCAGAAGCGGCGCAAGATAGACTGCCAGCGTGGTCATCGACGATACCGATACCGTCAGCATATCAACCCCGAGCGTGCCTGTCGGCGCGGACCCGGCAAAGGTCAGCGCCAAGGCGAACAGCACCATAATCGCGGTGGCCAGCACCAGCCACCAGTTGCGCCGCAGGATCAGCATTTCAGCGCTGGCAATGGCAAAAACCCGAGGCATCATTTGGTTTCCCCTTTTGCATAGTGGCGATACAAATCTTCCAGACGTGGCGGGATCATTTCGATATCGGCCACTGTGTCGCCCATCGCCGCGATCCGGCGCAGTTCTTCCATCTTGCGATCCGCCTGACAGTAAAGTTCAACCGACGCACCGTTGATCCGTGTGCCCCCTGTCGCATGGGCGATCTGGTCTGCCTGTCCGTCCTGCACCAATATGCGCAGCCGCGTCGGCAGGCCCGCAACACGCGACAGATTGGCCAGCGTATCATCCGCGACCTTAACGCCTTGGCGCAGAATCGCGATCGCGGTCGGTCTGGGCCTCGACCTCGGTCAGGGCGTGGCTTGCGATCAGAACAGCGGTGCCTTGTGCGGCCAGTTCATCGATAATTGCATACAGATCCTGACGCGAAATCGGGTCAAGCCCGCTGGTCGGTTCATCCAGCAGCGCGACCTTGGGCGAGCCCAGCAGCACCTGCGCCAGTCCCAGACGCTGGCGCATGCCTTTGGAATATGTCCCGATCCGGTTGTTGGTGGCGTCCGCCAGCCCGACCCGTTCCAACAGCGCATCAATGTCCGGCATTGCCCCACCGGTCAGGCGGGCAAACAGGGTCAGCTGTTCGCGCCCCGTCAGCGTCGGGTGGAAGTTGACAGACTCGGGCAGAAAGGCCACGGCGGCGCGCCCGGCACTACTTCCCGGGCGGGCCCGTCAATCGAAATTTCGCCGCTGTCGAGGGATGTCAGCCCAAGGATCAGCTTGATCAATGTTGATTTGCCGGCACCGTTGTGCCCCAACAGCGCCACGCGTTCACCCGCGCCAACCTGCAGATCGATGTCTTTCAGCACCTGCATTTTTCCGCGGGTTTTGCAAACCGACCGGATTATCAGCGTCTCATCCTTCATTGGGCACCTGTTCAATTTGCGCCGGCATCTCAGCGTTCATTTTCGGAAAACTGTCGATCACCCCGCCCGGCAGCAAGGCCGGAAAAGCAGCCTGCGACCACCGGACAAGCTGGACAGCGGGCGATCCCAGCAACAGCTTGGCGGCGGGCTGCGTCCACAAGACATGATCCATACTGTCATTCGGGCGATAGGCGGTGTCGGCAACGCCGTTGCCATCCAGATCATAGGCGGCAAAATCGCTCCAGTAATTGCCCTCTCCGTCTTTTGACCATTCGTCCCATTTGGTGCTGACATATTTCACCTGCGTCCGGTTGCCGACAAAGGCATTGCCGGTGATCTGGTTGTCGGCAGACCCGGCGGTAAAATGGATGCCGATATCACAGCGTTCGAACCAGTTGCCGGAAAAGACATTCTTGTTGGAATTGTACAGAAACGCACAGCGGTTTTTGCCGTTGCGCACGACGTTACCGGTGATCTTGCGAATTGTTGGTGTAATTCATCATGATGCCATGTTCGCGATCATCGACCGACAGGTTATTGATCACTTTGACCCGCTTGGAAAACATCACCGCATAGCCCAGATCGTTGCCGATCGACACGTTGCCGGACACTTCGGATTGGTTGGCATACATGTAGTGCACGGCAAAGCGCAGGTCGCGGAACCGGTTGTCGGTAAAGCTGTTGCGCTTGGAGGAATTGACGAAAATACCATCGCGGCCCCAGCGCACGTCGTTGCCGTCGACCACCGCACCCGGCGCGTTCCAGACGTAAATGCCGTTGCCACGGTCGTTCATGCGGCGATCCTGACGTCCTTCGATCCGGTTGCCGGCCACCAGCGCATCCCGCGCGCCGTGGATATCGACCCCGTAAAGATTGCCCAGCAACACGTTGTCGCGAACAATGGCGCCGGTTGCGCCCTGCGTCAGTTGCACACCGGAATCGATGGTTTCGTGATCAGATCCCGAGCCCACGATGGTCAGCCCCTTTACCACCACGTCCGGCACCGTCACGGTGACAACGCTGCCCGTGCCCGCCGCCATCCAGCGTGGCATGGCCCTGCCCGTCAAGCGTGACCGGTTTATCAAGGACAACCGTTTCAGAATAGGTGCCGGGCCGCAGGACGAGCGTGTCGCCTTCTGCGGCCCGGTTCAGAGTTTCAGCGATGGCCCCCGCCCGCAGCGGCACGTCCCACTCGGCCGCGCAAAGCGGCCAAGCGGTCAGAACCAGTGCAAGGGTCAGGGGCCAGCGCATGGGTCAGCTTGCCCGCGGTTCGACAAACATCCGGCCGCGCATTTCCATGTGCAGCGCGTGGCAGAACCACTGGCAATAGTACCAGTGCACACCGGGTCTTGCGGCGGTGAAAGTCACCGATGCCGTCGCCTGCGGGCCGACTTCCATCGCGACACCAAAGTTGGCCAGCAGAACCCGTGGGTCACATCGTCAACATCATCCATGTTGGTCACATAGATCGTGACTTCGTCCCCCTGCTGCACGGTGAATTTCTCCATCGAGAATTCCGGCGCAACCGAGGACATGTAGACACGGACCTTGTTGCCATCGCGGATGATTTCCTCGTGGCCCCAATCCAGATCGACGCCATCGGCTTCGGCCTGTTTGCGGGCGTCTTCCCACATCGGGTCGTCGCGATCCCACACATCGACCGGGTTCACGATGTCGCGCGCGCACGATGATACTGTCATGCGGTTCGGCGAATGTCGGTCCGTCATGGACAACACGCAACGTGCTTTCGGACAGATCGATCACCTGTTCGTTCTCGGGTTTCAGCGGACCGGTGTTCAGGAACCGGTCTTTCGAGAACTTGTTCATCGAGATCAGCCACTTGCCGTCAGCCTCTTTGGTTTCGCCCATCGAGGTCGAGTTGTGGCCCGGCTGGTAATGCACATCGACCTTCTGTTCGATCGGATCGACATCTTCACCGGCATAAGCACGCAACGCCTTGTCGATGTTCCACTTGACGACCTGGCTGTCCAAGAACAGCGTGGTAAAGGCGTTGCCCTTACCGTCAAACGCGGTGTGAAGCGGCCCCAGACCCAGTTGTGGTTCTGCCACGATGCACGATCTCGGGTCGACATCGCTTTCAAACAGGGCATCCACCTTGGTCACGTCGATCACCGAAACGGTTGGCGACAGTTTGCCGTTGATCATGACATGTTTGCCATCGGGCGCAGTGTTACAGCCATGCGGGCTGTTGGGGATCGGAATGTAGCGGGTGTAGTTCTTGTTCTGTCCTTTGCGTCCGTCAATGACCGGCACACCATTCAAAACCTGCACGTCGCCATTGGCCACGCCTTCTTCGATCGCCTTGATGTTGAATACGACCACGTGATCCATCTCGTTCGATGTCATTTCGGCCAGATTCATACCCATTTCCGAGTTGTAGCTGGTCGAAAAGGCGTATTTGCCCTGATAGTCACAATCTGTGTTATCCAGGTTGCCCGACACGATCACCTGCCACGCAATTGTCATTTCGTCACCGTCGATGGCCGTGAAGATGTTCACGTATTGCGCTGGATCGTCCAGAATCTTGCCGTCATTGACCAGCGGCGCTTCGTGTTCGCCATTGGCGAAAACATAGCCGGTGCGCGGGTATTTCTGCGGGCGCATGCCGTGGATGTCGTGCGCGTTGGGGATTTCGATGATCTTGTCGCACTTCATCACGTCACAGCGCACACGGGCAACGCGGGTGTTGGCCTTGTCGTTCATGAACAGATAGCGCCCGTCATAGGTGCCATCGGTGAACGACATGTGCGGGTGGTGCAAATCGCCGTTGTCATAGGTCACCTTGCCATTGGCGGCGAGAAATTCCTTGGTTTCGGGCAGCAGGCCTTCGGTCAGCACCTTAAGGCTTTCGTTGGTCTGGCCCCAGCCGGTGGCCGAGCAGCGGTTGAACACCGGCACCCGCATCAGTTCGCGCATGGACGGAAAGCCCAGAATGCGCAATTCGCCGGTCTGGCCGGACGACCAGAAGCCGTAATATTCATCCAGCTCACCGGGTTCGAGATTGATCTTGCCCGATGCTTGCGCCGGCAGTGCCCGCGCTGTTCATCAGGCTGCCGCCGATACCGGTTCCGGCCAGCATGGCGCCCGGTGGCCGTCGCGCCCAGCATGCCGCGCCGTGTCAGGGCAAGTTCCTTGAAAGATTTTGACATGGTGTAGTCCTCCTTCTGAGTTTACGTTTCAGCCTGCTTTGCGGGCGGGCCCTTTTTCAGAATGTCGTCGCTGACCTTTCCGACAGCGGCGCGTCGTTTCAGTTGCCGGATCACCACCGGGCATTTTGCGTCGGACTGGTAGAGCACCTGGCAGTGCAGGCAGTTGACGCATTCGTTGGGGTTGATCTCGCCCGTGGGGTGGATGGCCTGCACGGGGCATTCGTTGGCGCAGGTCTGGCACGGGCTGCCGCATTCCTTGTAGCGGCGCAGCCAGTCGAACATCCGCATCCGCGCCGGGATCGCCAGCGCGCCACCCAGCGGGCACAGATAGCGGCAGTAGAACCGTTCGACGAACAACCCGATAACCAGCAGGCTGCACCGCGAAAACGACAAACGGCCAGTCGCGCACGAATTTCAGGATGATCGCCGTCTTGAACGGTTCGACCTCGGCCAGTTGTTCGGCCAGCGGGATCGAGGCCAGCGATACACCGAAAAGGCCAAGGAAGATCATGTACTTGATCGGCCACAGCCGTTCGTGCAGGCCCCAGGGCACCTCCCATTGCGGCACTCTCAGCGCGCGGGCGATCTGGTTGGTCAGTTCCTGAAGGCGCCGAACGGGCAGAGCCAGCCGCAATAGGCCCCCCGGCCCCAGAACAGCAGGGCGGCGGCGATGGCGAACCACTGGATGAACACCAGCGGATCAAGCAGGAAGGCATCCCAGGTGAACCCGCTGCGCAGAGCTGCCGGCCAGCGCCATCAGGTTGACCACCGAGCAATTGTGCATTGGCATACCAGCCGATGAAAAACAGGCTCATCGTCAGAAAGCGAATGCGCAACCAATAGAACACGCGCGGCGTTGCGCGGTGGCCTGAAACTGGAAGAAAAAGATGCCTGTCAGCGCCAGCAGCATGCACGCCAAGGATCGGCGATTTCGACAATCCGGTCGCGCCAGATGCGTTGCCACAGCGCGGTCTTGGCGGCGGCCTCGGCGGCGGCGTCCTCGACCACGGCGCGGTGGCTGCGGGCAGCGGCAGCAGGTATCTTTTCGGCAGGTTATAGCCCAGATCGAAGGTCAGAAATGTTTTTTCAACGGCCCCGATGGCGCGCTGTACCAGCAGCTGCAGGCGAAACGGTTCGGTCGGGTCAAATTCCGCGTCCGCCGGGATCTTGAAGATGTCCAGTTCGGTGAAACTGGGGGCGTCCGGCGCCGCCAGAGCGCCTAGACGTTTGTGTTGGTTGTCAAAGAAACGGACCGAATTGTCGCCCTGGATCATCTGGATACGGTCAAAAATCCCGCCGCGCACATAGCCCGAGCCCTTGAACGAATAAGTGCCCCCGCCCAAGCACCAGAATAGCGTGTTCGCCGTCTTCCAGCCAGTCGGTCAGGTTGCGTATTCGGCCTCTCCCAACAGCGACCGCCCGATGGACGGCACCGAGACCAGCGCCAGATGCATGTCGATAAAGGTGTCTTCGGCATCCCCCGGTTCGGGGCGTTTGATGGCGCGTGCGTCGCCTGTTGCTTCGAACGCCGCGTTCACCTGCCCCACGTCCAGCGTCAGCCGGCGCACCGATCCGTCGCCTGACAGGGTGGTCCAGTCATAAACCTCGTCCTGCGCCATATCCAGTTCGCGCCGTGGACCTTCGGCCTGATGCGGGGCAAGCCCGCCCAGCGCCAGCGCCCGCGCAACCTTGATCCCCGCGCGCACCAGGCTGTCGTCGATCACCATGATCGTCACCGTCGCGCCCGAGATGATATCCAGATCATGTGCATCGCCGCCCGCTGCGGCTTCGGCCTTGAGGTCAAGACCCTTGTACCCTTCGGTCAGCGCCGTAATTTTGGAATTGGGAATTCCGATCAGAACGATCGGTTCGGAATGTTTGACAAGCTCCACGCCTGTCAAAACCGCGTCGGCATCGATCGCCGCGACCACGTGGATCGGCTTGCCGGAATAGCCGGTCGTGCCGACAAAATCAGATGTCAAAAAGGCCCAGGCGACTGTTTCGCGGCCCTTAAGCACCGGTGCCACGGCAATATCATCCCGTACCGGGCCAAAACCGTCGGCCTCCGGGTGCATCTGGGCGGGATCAAGTTTGGGGAGGAAAGTGGCCAGTGTTTCCGCGTTTGCGGGCAGAGTTACCGCGAAAAGCGCCGAAACGATGATGATCAGGGCTGTAAACCAGCCTCTTGTGGCACGCATGGCTGTCATGTCGCCGCTCCCTCTTGTTGGGTCGACGTCACCATTGGCGCGCAACTTGGGTGATATGCTGCATCTGCTTTACCTATCGGGGGTCCACGACTGTCGGGCCAGAATTGGGCGCTGTTCTTGACAACGGGGTCAGGCGTGTTGGGCGTCATCCGCAATGCGATTGCGGCGAACAGATCGAATTCGGTTTTCTGATCTGGCGCAATGGCATGGGTCAAAGCACACAAGGCGCAAACCGGACAATCAGGGCAGTCTGGCGTGTTTTTGTCTTCGCTGGCATCGCTTTCGATCAAAACCTCGACAGCGCCGAATTCGCTGCAGATTGTCATCCAAACACCACCGTTCGACGCTTGCGCGACCAACGGGGAAAACAATTGCATAAGTAAAAGGCAGATCCCCAAAATCGCCCCGCAACGGCCGCCGAACGCCGAGCGCCGGTGCAATGCGAATTGAAAGCCGTTTTTCAGGGACATGACAGGGAAATGAGCCTTGATCGATCAGAAGATGGGCTCAACCTACAGCCACAATTCTGACTGATCCTTGATTTTTGTCATGCAGAGTTCGGACAGTTCGCTGTCTGACCATGTTTTCGTACCCGCCACGCAGGGCAGCAAAGGCCGCATCAGGATAGGAATGCGGCAAACGGCCTAGTTTGGTCGGCTTAGAATAAAGGCCGCCGCCGCAACCAAACAAAACGCCTGCAGGGCAAGAACCGGCATTGGCACAGACATCGCAACAGAAAGACCCAAAGCGATACACATCATCGCCATAGCGATGCGTTTATATTGCGGCGCTATGGCGCCGCGCGCGCGCCAATCGGCAATGGCGGGCCCAAAAGCGCGACTGTTTTCCAGCCGCATTTGCAAGGATGGCACGCTGCGCGAAAACGCAAATGCGGCAAGGATCGCAAATGGCGTTGTCGGTAAAACCGGCAGAACCACGCCCAAAACAGCAAGGACAAGCGCAACACCGCCTAAAACCTGCCATGCCAGTCGCGGCAGTAAATCTCTTTGGCGGGCCAAGTCCGGCTGGCCATACGATGGCCCTTTGTTTTCAGCAGGTTCCAAAACACGTTGATGACAATCACCGCCGGTCATCTGATCCCGAAGCAACGCCATTTTTTAGTTCCCACCGACACCGCGACGTGGTGCAGTGAACGTCGACTGACCAAGGATTTTCCCGCTTTCGTCCAAGGTCAGGCGTAATGCGCGGTCTTGATGAAAGAACGTCAATCTCCAGCGCCCCGCGTCTTCATCAATGCCCTTTTCGCATCGTGACGTTATATCACCCGATTTCATAAAGGTCTGAACGTCCGCTTCGGTCACACCAAAGGCTTTGGCGACCAGACCCGCATCCACAATGAACCCGTCGCTGCCAACATCAACAATTGTCACGGCGTATTCTCTCCAGTAGCCGTTTGCGGCCGCCACAGTCGCGAAATGGGTGGCGACAACGTGGCTGGCGGCAATCAGGGCATCCGAATCTTCGGCATATTCCGGCCGCATCCGTTCCCGGGCTTCTGCATCCGGTTGCGTCAGTTTGATTGCAACGCGCGAAAGTTTGATTGCCAGTTCATAGCCTGCTTGCGGGGTTTCGGTAATCAAGGTGGGGAGCCATTGCGACATAGTTTTTCCTTCTGTTTTGTGGGGTTCATACCGGCGTCAAGCTGTCGGCAAGCGCGATATCGGCCAGCGTTGAACGATCAAGATCATCAATAAACGCCTGTTCGGCCGACCGCAGACGAACCTTCAGACGACACTGCCTGTTGATAGAGCAACCGCTATGCCCCGCGCCAAAGCATTCGACGATGGGCTGGTCTTTTTCCAACACTGCAATGACGCGGCCCAGACGCAACTGATCGGCCGGTTGCGCCAATACGGCCCCGCCCCCGCCCCCGCGCCGGGTTTTGACAATTTCCGCGTGGGCCAGGCGCTGCATAATCTTGCTTAGATGGTTGCGCGACAGGCCGAATTCGTCCGCCAGTTCTGCCGTGGAAAACGCGCGTTCCGGAGCGCTGGCCATGCGCATCAGCATGCGCAACCCGTAGTCGGTAAATGATGTAAGACGCATCAGAAATTCCCATCTTTGAATAGGTATTTTTGATGCTTATTACCACAGTTTTCGAAAAGGGCAAGCCGGATGCGGCCGAAATCGATCAGGGATAGAATTGGGGCATCTCAAAGATCACCCCAAGCTGCGGTCAGGGCGCGATCAAATGCTTTCACCACCGTCAATGACCAGCGCGTGCCCCGTCATAAAGGACGAATTGTCGGATGCCAGAAAGACAATTCCGGCCGCGATCTCTTCCACTGTGCCAAATCGGCCCATCGGAATGGTGGCATGCACATAGTCTTCCAGTTTGTCGCGACCGCCCATCTGGATTTCGAAACCCGCGATTGAACGGCGTATCGATAAACCCGGGACACAGCGAATTGAACCGAATGTTTTCTTTGGCGTAATCGGCAGCCATCTGGCGTGTCATCGCCAATACCGCATGTTTGGTGGTCGCGTAGGCGATCATTCCGCGGTCGTACTGCACCCCGGAATTTGACGAGGTAATGATGATGCTTCCGCCGCCCTGTGCACGCATGGGGGCAATCGCGGCTTGGGCGGCGACGAAATGCGCCCTTACGTTCAGGGCCCATGATGCATCCATATCAGCAACGGCCACCTGCTCAAGCTTGCCTTCAACTTGCAGGCCTGCATGGGAATGCAAGATATCCAAACGGCCTTTGGATCGTGCGGCACTTTCGATGGCATGCGATCAGCGCCTGATCGTCGGTTACATCCAGATGGATCGCTTCGGCGGCATGCCCTGCTGCGTTGATGGTTTGCACCAAAGCCTGCGCCGAGGCTGCGTTGCAATCCGTGACAAAAACATAGGCCCCTTCGCGGGCCATGGCCTGCGCCCCTGCCGCACCGATGCCAGACCCGGCACCGGTGACAAAAGCAACTTTGTTTTCAAGCAGCAAACCACATTCCTTTCGAAACAGCACAGGTCATTTTTTTGCCCCGCGTCGCAGGATCAGTTGCGCGATGACAAGCATGATCAGCGACGCAACCATCACCATCGTGCCGATGGCATTCACCTCGGGGGTGATGCCGCGACGTATCGAAGAAAAGATGTAGATCGGCAGGGTCGTCTCCGATCCGGCGACGAAGAAGGCGATGATGAAATCATCAAAACTGAACGTGAAACTCAGCAGGAAGCCGGCAAGTATAGCCGGCGCAATCAGTGGCAACGTAATCTGGCGAAACGTGCCAAAGGGCGTGGCATACAGATCGGCAGACGCCTCGTTCAGTGCGCCCTCCAGACCGGCAAGGCGGGCACGCACGATGATGACGACAAGTGCGAGAGTAAACATCGTGTGCGCCGCAATCAGGGACCCCATACCCATCGAAAGGGTTGGCGCGGATTCTGGATTGGGCCACATCGCAGCAAGCCACGGGTTCACAACGCCAAAGACGGTCACCAAGGCAATCAATGTCGCAATCCCAATAACAATTCCGGGGATCATCACCGCGATATAGATAAGTGCGTCAAAAAAGGCCCGCGCCGGGCCACGAATGCCCTGCAATCCCACCGCAGCCAATGTACCCAGAACGCTGGCCAGCGTCGCCGAGACGAAGGCCACAAACAGGCTGTTGCCAAGCGCATCCATGACAAACGGATTGTTCAGCGCACGCCCGTACCACTGCACGGAAAAGCCCTCAAGCTGGCTCGCGCTGCGCCCGGCGCTAAAGCTGAACAACGCGATGATTGCGATGGGGGTATAAAGAAAGATGTAAACACAAAAGGCGTAAATGCGCATGTGGCCTCACATCAACGGCGCGTCGTCGCGCTGAACATTCAGCCGCGAAATCAGACGCATATAAAGGGTGACAGTCACCAACATGATCACGATCAGCATGACAGCAACGGCCGACCCATAGGCCCAGTTGCGCGATTGCAGGAACAGGTCAACCAGCGCGTTGCCAACGAAAAATACCTTGCCGCCCCCCAGCAGCGCCGGAATAAGAAACTCGCCCATCAGCAGGATGAACACGAGCATGCACCCTGTCGCGATGCCCGACAGCGACATCGGAAGTGTCACCGAAAAGAATGTTGTCAGCGGCGGCGCGCCCAGATCGGATGATGCCTCGAGCAGACGTTTATCCAACCGGTCAAGGCTGACGTAGATGGGAAAGACCATCAGCGGCAGATAACCATAGATGATCCCCACCAAGACCGCGAATGGCGTATTGATAAGGCGGACGTCGTCCAGCCCCACGATATCAAGCAGGGCGGGAATGCCACGCCCGCCAAGGATGAATATCCACGCATAACTGCGGATCAGGATTGATGTCCAGAACGGTACAATCACCAGCACCAGCAGAAGTGTTTTCCACTTTTCACTGGTCCGCACGGCCAGTTGATAGGCCAAGGGATACGCAATCAGCAGGGCCGCCAATGTTCCCAAAGGTGCCAGCATCAGCGTATTTTTGAACGCCGTGAACCGGGCCGGCAGGTTGGCATATTGTTCGAACGTAAAGGCCGGCACATACCCGCCCGAAGGCGCGCGTTCTCCAAAGCTGAAGATAAATACAACAGAAAGCGGCAGCACCAGCATAACCAGAAGCCAGGCGCCCGCCGGGGCGACCAACAACCAGTTTCTTGCGCGCTGGGTCATCTACTGCCGCTTTCTTGTTTTTGATCAGGCCGACTTGAACCGCGCCATCAGTTCAGCACGGTTGGGATCGGTCAGGGTGGCTGCCGCCCCGAATTCAAGCGCATTCAACAACTCTGCCGCCGGATAGAGGATCGGATCGCTCAGGATCTCTTCGGGCAACAAGGCGTTGGTGCGGCTATCCGCGACCGGATAACCGTGTGCCAGCACTTCACGTGCGTTCACTTCGGGATCCAGCATGAAATTGATCAGTGCGTATGCGGCATCGATATGCGGCGCGCCCTTGGGAATTGCGTAATAATCACTCCACAACTCGCCGCCCTCTTTACCCAGAATATACTGGATCTCGGGAATGTCGGTGTTCAGTTGTTTGCCATCACCTGTCCAGCAAATCGTCATCCAGGCATCGCCTGAACGCATGGACGGCTGATAATCCGAAGAAATCGCAAACAGATGCGGCTTGACGGCAATCAGCAGTTTTTCCGCGTCGGCCAGCTCGTTTTCATCGACCGAGTTGAATGAATAGCCATGATAATTCAGCGCGGCCCCGATTGTGGTCAACTGATAGTCATGCACCATTGTCCGGCCCGAAAAATCATCCATCGTCCGGTCAAAGAAGTCTTTCCAGCTGTCCATACCCTTACCGCCGGTATGGCTGGTGTTAAGCGCAAATCCGGTGGTGCCCCAGTTCTTTGGAACAGCATAAAGAACTCCGTCTACCGTACCCGCATCCGCAAAGCGGGGATCAAACGCGCTGGCATCGTAATTGGGCAGCTTTGACACATCGAGAGGTTCGATCAATCCCTCTTCGACATAGGTTGTGATCGTATAGTTCGTTGGAACATATACATCCCAACCGCTGCCACCGGCCTGAAGTTTCGCCAACATTTCTTCGTTTGACCCAAACACGTTCACCTGCATGAATGCGCCGGTTTGTTCGGTGAACATGTCGAAATTCGCCTGATCGTGGTAGTTTGGCCAAGTCGCCAAAACGACACGGTCGCCGATATCGCCTGCCGCGTAGGCCGGATTTGCCCGCAATCCCGGCAGGGCCATGCCCATTGCGGCAGAGGCTGCCCCCAGCCCCGTCACGCCCAGAAAATGCCGCCGCGTGACCGAGCCTTTCTGGTAGCGGCGCAGTTCCTCCATGAACTTCTTTTTTGAAATCGAGGTATCTTCTGACATTGTTCAGTTCTCCTTGTTGGTTGGATTTTTGGTCTTAGTCATTCTTCAAAATCAAAGCGGCATCCGGGGCCCAGTGCACCCACGCCGTGTCGCCTTTTTGCAAAGTGTCCAGACTGCTGTGGGATTGCCGGGGCGCCATGACAACAATGCTGCCAAGCTCAGCGTGCCGGACAAGATATTCGGTGTGTTCGCCCAGAAATATGCGATTTTGGATCGTAACCTGCATCGTTCCGGGCGCTTCAATGTTGCTCATCAGGATTTGTTCGGGCCGAATGCTGACGCAAGCCGTCTCGCCTTCAGTGAAAGCCCCTGAACACACCGCGTCATAGCTGCGCCCGTCGGCCAAGGCTATTTTCCCTGCTTCTCCGGCAATAGATACGATCTTGCCGTCGAAAAAATTGGACGTTCCAACGAAATCGGCCACGTACCTGCTTTGCGGTCGGTCATATAATTCGCGGGGTGTCCCGATTTGCACGATCTGTCCCGCACGCATCACGCAAATGCGGTCGCTCAGCGACAGCGCCTCTTCCTGATCATGCGTGACAAGGACAAAAGTAATGCCCAACTGGCGTTGCAAATCCTGCAGTTCGATCTGCATTTCTTTACGAAGTTTTCTGTCCAGCGCGGCCAGCGGTTCGTCAAGCAACAACAGCTTCGGTTCGTTGACAATCGCACGCGCAAGGGCAACGCGCTGTTGCTGCCCGCCCGACATTTCCCAGATACGCCGGTCTTTGAAATCTGTCAGGCGCACGGTGCCCAAGGCCCGTTGCACTTTTTCCTGAATGACAGCGGCGGGCAGTTTTGGCCGCTGTTGTTTCAGCCCGTAAGCGATGTTCTGACCAACGGTAAGGTGGGGAAACAACGCATAGCTTTGAAAAACCATGTTGACCGGTCGTTGATAAGCCGCCAGCCCCGACACGTCTTTGCCATCGATCAAAACAATGCCCGCAGTCGGGGATTCAAATCCGGCAAGCATACGCAGCGCCGTGGTTTTGCCGCATCCGGACGGCCCCAGAAAAGACAGGAATTCGCCCGGTGAAATACTCAGGTCCAACTGCCGGACAGCTTGGACATCGCCATAGCTTTTCGACACACCGCGCAGTTCGGCAACCGGACCGGAAAGCGGTTCGGCTGAAGTTTGGGCATATTCGTCGATATGGATGATTTCAGCAGGTTTGGTCATTTAGAACATATCTCACTCATGGCCCAGTCTGGAAAAAAATTGCTATTTATGTAAATATTCTTTTTGTTATACATACGGCAAATGGGAGCGAGGGCCCGGCGTTTTGACCAAATGGAACACACAAGCTGCACAAATTATAGACAACCTTGAAACCGAAGCGCTGCCTGCCGTCTTGTCTCAGGCACTGAACAGTATTGTGGACTTCGATTTTACGGTGATTTTTGGCTATGTCGGCAATGCGCGCCCGTTGGCTTTGTACGATAATTTTTCACCGCATCGCCGCGTGATGCATGTGGATGATTACCAAGAGGGGCCATATCTGCTTGATCCGTTCTATCTGGCGGCCACCGGCGATGTGGCCCCCGGTCTTTGGCGTCTGAGCGAGATTGCACCAGACAGATTCTATCAGGGGGAATATTTTCGCAGCTACTATGCGCGAACCGGACTTGCCGAAGAGGTGGGATTTCTCATCAATATACATGACAACCTGACGATTATCCTGTCCTTGATGCGCAAGGACCGGAAGTTCAGCAAAGCCGAGATGAAAACCCTGAAATCGGTCTGGCCTGTGGTGGATGCCGCGTGCCGCCGGCACTGGCGCGACACAGCGACCGAATTGCTGGACCCTGTTCCACTTGCAGACATGAATATCGAACGGGCCTTTCGTGACATTGGCGAAGGCGTGCTGACCCCGCGGGAACGCGAAGTTGTCGAGTTGACCCTGCGAGGCCATTCGGCTGACGCCCTTGGAAAGCTGCTTGGGATTTCCTCGGGAACCGTAAGAATCCACAGAAGAAACATCTATGCGAAACTGCGCATCAGTTCGCAGGGAGAGCTTTTCTCTGTGTTTATTTCGGCGCTCGCGAACACATCGTTAGCCGCTCCTGTCCAGCCAAATCCGCAAGCCAAACATGCACAGGGGCTGTCAGATCGGATCGAATAGGGCAACGCCCTGCTCGTACCGCTAGGCAAATATCTGGTCTGCGTGCTCTTCCAGATAAATTTTCAGCCAGGGTGTGTACGTGTCGGGCTGGTTGCGCGCCCGGCGCGTCAATTCGTCAAAATCCACCCACGCGGTTTCCAGCACCTCATCCGGGTTTGGCACAACATCTATCCGCGCCGGGACGCGCCAGATGAACACATCAACCAGTTCATGTTCGATCAATCCGTTGCCAACATCGGCGCGGTATTCCACTCGGTTGCGGTAGCTCAGGGAATGGGCCGTGATGCCAAGCTCTTCCTTCAGGCGCCGCAGGGCGCAGTCTTCGGCGCTTTCTTCCCAATGCGGATGGGTGCAACAGGTGTTGGCCCACAGGCCCGGCGTATGGTATTTTGACAGCGCGCGGCGCTGGATCAATACGTCGTTGCCACACATGACAAAAACGGAAACCGCCTTGTGACGCAGCCCGCGCACATGCACATCAAGTTTATCAACGGCAACCAGATTGTCGCCAATCCAGGCCGGGATCAGAGCGTTCATGTGTACCCCGCAGGAACCAGCCGCGTAAGATGGGCCAGATTTTTCAACCCGATCCGAAGATGGGCCATCGGGTGCGCCCGTACCAGTTTCTTGTTCATATAGGCCTCGAATGTCAGGCGCTGCACATCCAGATCATGGCACAGCGACACAAAGCGTTCGCGCCGGTCGTCCGATTTGTAATAGGCATTTTGCATCGAGGCGAGCACACGGAAGACCATTTTATGTTCGCGCATGAATAGCTGCCGCGCCAGTTTCAGATCGCGCACCCGCCCGGACGCAAGACAGGCAGAAGCTGCAGTGGCGGCCACGCGCCCACCAACCATTGCATAATAGATGCCTTCGCCCGAACTGGGGGCCACAACGCCCGCCGCATCCCCCGCAAGCACGACATCATGGCCATTTTCCCAACGGTCCAGCGGTTTTAACGGGATCGGTGCGCCTTCGCGTCGTAGTGTTTTACAGTCGGACAAACCACTTGCAACGCGCAGGTCTGCGGTGGCCTGTTTGAGATCTACATCACGTATCATAGACCCCATACCAACACTGGCAGATTTGCCGTGTGGAAACACCCAGCCATAAAAATCGGGCGAAATCCGGCCATCATAAATCACGTCGCAGCGCTGCGGGTCATAGCTTTCGACCGATGAAGGCGCTTCGATAATCTCGTGATAGGCAATCACATAAGGAATGCGATCCCCGCCCGGCACTTCGGCCCGCGCCACGGTCGAGCGGGCCCCGTCAGCCCCGATAATCAACCTGGTTTGCAAGGCTGTTTCTTCGCCGCTGGCCTTGTCGCGGTAAATCACCCGCGTTGCGCCGCTCTGGCGGTCAATGCGCAGAAATGTACCTGTTTTTCGGTCGGCCCCTGCCTTGGCGGCACGCACCCGCAGAAATTCATCAAAATCCTCGCGGTCCACCATGCCGACAAACCCGTTTTCGATAGGGATATCGACCTTTCGACCGGTTGGCGAAATCATCCTTGCCGTCGTCACACGGGCCCGCAATTGATCTTCGGGAATATCAAAATCCGCGATCAGCCGCGGCGGGATCGCGCCGCCACAGGGTTTGATCCGCCCGGCGCGATCAATCATCGCGACTTTGTGGCCCGATCGCGCAAGGTCTTCGGCTGCCGTGGCACCCGATGGACCACCCCCAATTACAACAACGTCGTACATCGTCATTCCCCCGGAACTATGGCCGCCTGATACCCCTGGCGGCCTTCCAGAACCCGCAAGGCAATCAGTGCAGCAAAGATGAAAAGTGCGGCCTCAAGCAGAAAAACCGCCCCAAAAGCCGTCGCGTCTGAAACGGTGAACATCCGCATCACATCAACAGCGGCGGCCCCCGTTAATCCGCCAAAACCTGCGGCAAGCGCTTGCGCCGCACCCCAAAGCCCCATGCGGGTGCCTTCGCGGGCTTCGCGCCCCTGTGCGGCCAGCGCCATCATAGACCCGATGGCGGCAACTGCGAACATCCCGTTGAAAAAGCCCAACGCAACAACCGCCGGTAACAAGGTTGCAGGAACAGCAATTTCGCCCAGCACGCTGATCAAAATCAGGCAGCCAGCCGACCCTGTGCACCCTGCAACAACCCAACTGCGCAAGTTGCCCAAACGCAGGCCCGTCGCCATGATGCCCACCGTCAGCATGCCCACGAACACGCCGCCGTTTTGCGCACCGCTCAGCGATGTGGACTGGCCCGGCGTAAAGCCGAAGACCAAACCGGCAAAGGGTTCAAGAATTAGTTCCTGCATGAAATAGGCGGTCATCGATACAAATACGAAAATGGTAAAATTACGCGCCGCGGGTTCTGCCCAGATTTCGTTCAGCCCCTCGCGAAAGCGCATTTTTTCGTCTGGTTTCGGTTGTATCTTTACGGTTTTTTCCACCCCCCACACTGCAAGGGCGGTGACCAGAACGGCGCCGGTTGCGACGACACCAACAATCCGAAGCAACAGCGCGGGCGAATAGGGATCCAGAAACGCGCCCACCGTGCCTGCTGTGATCGCAATCCCGGCGATCATCATCAGCCACGTGATCGTTGCAGCCGCAGCGCGATGGCGCGGCGCGGTCGCGCAGGCCAGCAGCGCCAACAGCGATGTCCCCGATGCTCCGACGCCGACACCGATCAGCGCATAGGCCAGAATCGATAATACCATCCCTGCGGCAAAGCTTGTTTCAAACAACACAACGCCAATCGTCGCCCCGACGGCCCCCAGCGACAGCGCGATCATCCCACCGATGATCCAACGCGTCCGGTGTCCACCGGTGTCAGACAAAAAGCCCCAATTGGGGCGGGTCAGCTGGATGCCATAGTGCAATGCAATCAACAGGCCGGGCAAAACGGCGGGCAAAGCCAGTTCAACCACCATCAACCTGTTCAGCGTTGATGTGGTCAGCACCACAACCGATCCCAAGGCCATTTGGACAAGGCCCAGACGCACAATTGACAGCCAGCCCAACATCAAAGCACGTCCCCCAAGCCCCGCAGCGCAAACGCTGCAATCATCATTCCACTGACGTAGAGCAATACACCGGTTGCATTGTACCATGGCGCCCTGCCCTTGGGATCAGACAGCAAAACCCGCATCGCCCAGAATTGCGCAACAAGCAGCACGGCAATCGCGGATGCGTGCATGGGCCGCCCCCAAAGAAACAGCGCCGCAATCACGCCAATCTGCGGCACCGTCATGACCCAGCATGCCACGCGCGCGGCGCGGTCCGGGCCCAAAGTCACAGGCAGTGAGTTCACGCCCATTTGCTTGTCGCCCTCCAGCGCCTTGAAATCATTCAGCGTCATGATGCCGTGTGCGCCCAGCGCATAGAAAGCCGCGATGACAATCACCGATAGCGCGGGCGCACCCGCGGCCATCACCGCTGCTCCGGTGAACCAGGGCAATCCCTCGTAACACAGACCCACAAGGCCCGGCCCCCAGACGCCCGACCGCTTAAGGCGCACCGGTTCAGCCGAATAGGCCCATGCTGCCAGCACCCCGAACACCGTTGCCCCGAACCCCCAAGGCCCCAGCACAGCGCCCAGAAGCAGGGCAAGCCCGGTCATTACAATTGCGATCCAAAGGCCCCACCGGCCCGGAATGGCCCCGGACGGTATCGGGCGATGCGGTTCATTGATGGCGTCAACATGACGGTCACACCAATCGTTGGCGGCCTGGCTCATTCCGCACACGACGGGGCCGGCCAGCACCATACCGGCCAGCAACAACCACGGCGCAGCCGACAACGCGACACCCGAGGATACAACACCGCAAAGATACGCCCATATCGGCGGAAACCACGTGATCGGCTTGATCAGGGTCAAAACCGCACGCGGATGGGGATAGCGCCGCCCAATGTGTAAATCTAACGTGACACTCATAGTGTCAATTAAACTATACAATCCCGAATTCGAAAAGAGGTTTTTTCGTCTTTCGAGAATTGTGAACGGTCAGTCTGCGCCTGAATCGCTGCTGATCAGCCCGTGCTTGCGCAATTTCACGTACAGGCTTTGGCGTGACAGGCCCAGCATTTCAGCCGCCGCGACCCTGTTGTTTCCGGTCAGTTTGACGGCGGTTTCAATGCACATCTTTTCGACAACATCCGACGTGGCCGAAACCAACGTCTTCAACGATGCCGTTCCCACAAGGTCCATCACATTCTGCATGGCTTCCTCGCTCATTGCAGACGCCCCGACTTCGGGCTCTGCCGTCTCGCGCGGCGTGACATCCCGTATGATCAGACCCAACCCAAGATCCCCGCCGCGGCCGCGCAATCTGACTGACGAGATATCGACATTGGCGCGTGTGCCGACCGAACTCAGGATCTGGGTTGCATAATTGCGCAGCCTGCCCTTTTTCATTGCCGTTTCCATGATCAGCTTCATATCCACCGATCCGCGCGCCAGAAACTCGCTCAAGGATTTCATTTTGACGTCACGAATTTGCGCGGCATCTGTCAGGATCAGAAACGCCTCGTTCGCATCACGAATAAGTCCGGCTGAATCGGTAAAGACAATTGCGTCGCTTGCCTCGGCAAACAGGGCCACCAGCGATTGTGTCGCTTCAGGGCTTGCTGCATCCGCCTCATTCGCCGATGCCAGCCGACACAGCAGAAACAGTTCGCCCGCAGCGCGGAAATGCTGGGCATATGCGTTCAACTCGCGACCGCTGCGGCGCGCCACAAGTTCAAGCTTTTTCTGCTCATCAGCGCTTGCTGCGGCTTGCAGCGCCTCCATCAAATCGCTTTTGCGCCGCCCCTCAAACGCCTGCGCAAACGACGCGCCGCTCAGCGTATCCGATTTGGACCCCAACAGGCTTGCGGCAGCGCTGTTCAGGTCGCGAATGCGGCCCAACTCGGGCTCGATCAGCAACAGGGGCGTTTCGGAGGCTTCAAGAACCACCCGATAGAAGGTTTCGCTGCTGCGAATTTTCTGCAGATCACGTTCGCGCGCGGTTTGTTCTGCGACCAGTCGCTGCTGCACCTCTGCGATCGGCTGCAAATCGCGCCCGAACAACAACAGTGATTTTCGATCCTTGATCCGATGCACAGTATAACGGATCGGGAATTCCCAAACCGCATTGTCGACATGGTTCAATTGAAGCGGGCGCGGCACCAATTCGGGATTATCGAACACCGCCTTGCTGCGTTGCGCATATTTTTCGCGGCTTTCTATTGTCAAGAATTCATCAAAGTCACGGCCAACCCAATGGTCCAGACACCCCAAGGACGGACATTCCGGATTAACGGAAATGCCTTCGATGACACCGCTCTGTGTTACCATGATCGCAAGATCGGATGCTTGCTCGATCAAATGGTCGACACCCTCGGTCGCCGGCAATTCGCCGATGCGCATCGTGTCAACTCTGGAACTTTGCCTTGTCACATACTTTCCCCATAACGACTGTCGCCCGGCTACAAGACACCCCGTTCGGATGTCAAACTGGCAACGGCAGTCAGGCCACAACGCTCGACAGCCTCGCGGATCGATTTAACCGCGAAATCCACTCCTGCCCGCTTCTCAACGCTTTTTCTGCCTTCTACAACACGCCCACCAGCCACGACCGGAGGCAGACAGCTTGCGTTTGCGCGTAAGTAATCGACTACTCCCGCCGCCTTTTCAACCGATTTCCATGTGGAAAGCGACAGACCAACCATTGAAAACCGATTTTTCGAAACTATTTCGCACAATTCGCAATTTCCCACGCCAATCGCGATGCGTACCCACAGGCCAAGGCGGCGCAGTTCGTCCGAAGCCACAAACGCCCCGAGCGAGTGCTGCTCAAACTGCGGTATCACCATAAGAACCGACTGGCCCGGCGGGGCATTCCGGCCCAGGTTCGATCCGGTATCGCCTGCACCCTCGTGCCCGCGAAACAGGGCCTGCAAACGGGATGCACCCGTTGTGACATCAACAAAACTTACCCTGTCGCTCACCCACTGTTCGCCCAGATACCGCGCCACTTCCGGGATGTAGGACTGGAACAACTCTTCCTTGGAAACGCCGTATGCCATCAAGACAGACAGCACATTTTGATGATCAAGCACCGAGCTCGACATCAGCGCATCGCCCAATCGCTCTATCCAGATTTTTCGACTGCGCGGCTCAATACCAACCGCTTCCGAGGCGATCGATTTGAGCGCCACTTCGACAAGTCGTGTGATTTCAGGCTTTTGCGCTCCGTTAAACGAAAAGGACTCATCGAACCGTTCGGGCGTGATCCTTTCTCTGAATGCCTCGTCCTTCATTCAATCCTCCCCTGACGCGCATCCCCAAACGGCGCTTTCAACGGTTTTTTGGCGTAAGCCTTCAAATGAGTGTGGCCGGATCAGACTATTATGTCAATTTATGTTGACATACTTCCCCGAATATCTTCGACAGACCATTGCGTTCTTGCCCCTCTATTTGCGATGCACAGCGCGAATAGCCAGCAATTGTTGATAATTTTCAAGCCAATCCGGACCTACCAACCAAGATGGCAGCCGACAAAAAAATTTTACAGGCATATTTTCAAATAGTGTAAATTATAATTGACACTTTTGCCCTGCAAGACTTAGCATCGGACCAGACAAATGGTCAGGCGAGGGGATCATGAAGCCACACGCGCCGCAGAAAACGAAACGCGCCACACTATATACGGATGCGCAACGTGCACGCCGGGATGCCAGCATCTGGACGTTGGTTCAGGGCGTTCTGGCGCCAGCCCAGTTTCTCGTTTTCCTTGTCTCTCTGGCCCTTGTTTTGCGGTTCATGGCCACCGGCGCCGGATACGAGGCGGCAACATTGTCCATTCTGGTCAAAACCGGCTTCCTCTACCTGATCATGATTACAGGTGCGATCTGGGAAAAAGTCGTTTTCGATCAATACCTTTTCGCGCCAGCCTTCTATTGGGAAGATGTCTTTAGCTTTGCGGTCATCGCCTTGCACACAGGGTATGTCTGGGCGCTCTTTACACAGGCGCTTTCCCCCACGGGCCTGATGCTTTTGGCCCTCGCCGCTTACGCCACATATGTCATCAACGCGGGGCAGTTTCTGCTCAAACTCAAGGCCGCCCGACTGCAAGCCGGAGAGGCCGCATGACCCGCCACGAGACGCCAGAACCCGGCCCCTTTGGGGCGGACATTTCCAAACCGGCGTCCGGGTGCCGTGATACGCCGATTCTCAAACAGCGCGGGCAACACGAAGTGTTTTGCGGTCTCACAGGGATCATCTGGCTGCACCGCAAAATGCAGGATGCATTCTTTTTGGTGGTGGGATCGCGCACATGCGCGCACCTGCTGCAATCCGCCGCTGGTGTCATGATATTTGCCGAACCCCGGTTCGGAACCGCCATTCTGGAAGAAACCGATCTTGCCGGATTGAAAGACGCGCAGGATGAACTGGAACGGGTGGTGGCCGACCTGCTGGCGCGACGCACCGATATCCGGCAGCTGTTTCTGGTTGGCAGTTGCCCGTCCGAGGTGATCAAGTTGGATCTGGCACGGGCCGCTGAAAAGCTTTCGGCGCAATATGCGCCCAAGGTCCGCGTTCTGAATTACTCCGGATCGGGGATCGAAACCACATTTACCGAAGGCGAAGATGCCTGCCTTGCAGCGATGGTTCCGGTCCTGCCGGAAACCGATGCACGACAGTTGATGCTGGTCGGCGCGTTACCGGATGTTGTTGAAGATCAGGCGCTGGACCTTCTTGCAAAGCTGGGGATCACCGATGTTTCGGTGCTGCCCGCGCGGACGCTTGATAGCGGAATTTCCGTTGGTCCGAACACCGTCTTTGCACTGACACAACCGTTTCTGGGGGGCACCCATGCCGCCCTGGAACGGCGCGGGGCGCGTCACATACCTGCGCCTTTTCCGTTTGGCGAAGAAGGCACCACCGCGTGGCTTCGGTGTGTCGCGCGGGAATTCGGCGTCAAGCAGGCGTGTTTCGACGCCGTAACAGATGCGCCCCGCGCCCGCGCCCGCATGGCCGTTGCCAAAGCGGCAGAAACGCTGCGTGGCAAATCCCTCTTTTTCTTTCCCGACAGCCAACTCGAAATTCCGCTGGCACGGTTCCTGACGCGCGAATGTGGCATGCAGGCGATCGAGGTGTCTGCGCCCTTTATCCACAAAGGCATTGTTGGACCGGACCTAGACCTTCTGGAACACGGCCCGACCATTGCCGAAGGTCAGGATGTCGAATTGCAACTGGATCGCTGCCGCGCGGCCCATCCCGACCTTACTGTTTGCGGTCTTGGTTTGGCCAACCCGCTGGAAGCCGAAGGCCTCACCACCAAATGGGCAATCGAACTGGTTTTTACGCCGGTGCATTTTTACGAACAGGCGGGCGATCTTGCCGGGTTGTTCTCGCGTCCGATACGCCGGCGCGACATGCTTCGGCTGGAGGCGGCAGAATGAAGCTGAGCGTCTGGACATATGAAGGCCCGCCCCATATCGGCGCGTTGCGTGTGGCCACGGCGATGTCAGGTTTACATTATGTCCTGCATGCACCGCAGGGTGACACCTACGCCGATTTGCTGTTCACGATGATCGAACGGCGCGATCACCGCCCGCCTGTGACCTATACAACATTTCAGGCCCGCGATCTGGGGGCCGATACGGCCAACCTGTTCAAGACCGCCTGCCAGAACGCCTATGACCGGTTCCAGCCGCAAGCGATGATCGTGGGCGCGTCCTGTACTGCGGAACTTATTCAGGACGATCCGGGCGGTATGGCCGAAACCATGGGCCTTCCCATTCCTGTCATTGCGCTGGAATTGCCAAGCTATCAGCGCAAGGAAAATTTTGGCGCTGACGAGACGTTTTTCCAGATCGTTCGCCATCTGGCCAAACCAATTGAAAGAACCGCCCATGTCAGTTGCAACCTGATCGGTGCAACCGCACTTGGCTTTCGCCATCGTGACGATATCACCGAGGTAACGGCGCTGCTTGAAACCATGGGTATTGCCGTCAATGTGGTCGCCCCCTACGGGGCCACGCCACAGGACATTACGCAACTGGGTGCCGCCCACTTCAATGTTCTGATGTACCCCGAAACCGGGGAAAGCGCGTGCCGCTGGATGGAACGCGAACTGGATCAGCCTTTTACCAAAACTGTGCCGATTGGCGTTGGTGCAACCCGCGATTTCGTGGCTGAAGTGTCTGCAATTGCAGGGGTCAAGCCGCAGCTTGATACGTCCCGTCTGCGGTTGCCGTGGTATGCGTCCAGCGTGGATTCCACGTACCTGACTGGTAAACGTGTGTTCCTGTTCGGCGATGGCACACATGTGGCCGCCGCTGCCCGCATCGCCCGCGATGAAATGGGGTTCGAGGTCGTCGGCCTTGGCTGTTACAACCGCGAAATGGCCCGCCCGATCCGCGCATTGGCGCGCGATTACGGCACCGAAGCGTTGATCACAGACGATTATCTTGAGGTTGAACGCGCCATTGAAGACCTGGCCCCCGAACTCATCCTTGGCACCCAGATGGAACGCCACATTGGCAAACGTCTGGGCATTCCGTGTGCTGTTATCTCTGCGCCGGTTCATGTGCAGGATTTTCCGGCCCGCTACGCCCCGCAGATGGGTATCGAAGGCGCAAACGTCATTTTCGACACATGGGTGCACCCGCTGGTCATGGGCCTGGAAGAACATCTTCTGCACATGTTTCGCGATGATTTTGAATTCAATGATGCCGCAGGGCCCAGCCATCACGGCGGGCATGCTCAACGCCCCGATGCCTTGCACGATGCCCATCCGCAAGTCGCCGCGCCCGCACATCCCGATGCTAATGTGATCTGGCTCGCCGACGCCGAACAGGAATTGAAGAAAATCCCGTTTTTTGTGCGTGGCAAGGCGCGTCGCAACACGGAATTGTTTGCGGCCAATCAAGGCGTTCGGGAAATCAATATCAACACGCTGTACGAGGCAAAGGCCCATTATGCGCGATGATTTCGTCATAAACCGCGGGCCGCGCCCCTATAATGTGGTGATCCTGACACTGGATTCGCACGCCGCAGGCCCCTGTGATCGCGCGGCAGACAGCCTTGCCACCGACTTCCCCGGATTAAAGGTCAGCGTGCACGCGGCCGCAGAATGGGGGGAATGTCCCGAAACGCTTGGCGCCGCGAAAGACGCCATTGCCACCGGCGATATCATCATCGCCAATCTTCTGTTTCTGGAAGAACACATAAACGCGATCCTGCCGGACCTGATTGCGCGGCGGGATCATTGTGATGCGATGGTCGGCATTATCGCCGATGCCGCCATTGTAAAACTGACACGGATGGGCACGCTGGATATGTCTGCCCCTGAATCCGGCACACGCAAGCTTTTGAAAAAACTGCGCGGCGCGGGCAAACCATCGGTGGAAAAAGGCGCGCGCAAAATGCAGATGCTGCGGCGGTTGCCCCGTATTCTGCGGCTGATCCCGGGCAAGGCGCAGGATTTACGCGCCTGGTTTCTGGCAATGCAGTATTGGCTTGGCGCATCAGACAGCAACACCGAAGCGATGGTCCGGTTTCTGGTTTCACGTTATTGCCGGATCGACGCATGGCGCGGAACCAAAGCGGCCGCCCCCGTAGAATATCCCGATACAGGCCTTTACCACCCCGATCTGAAAGACCGGATTACAACCGATGTGAACGATCTGCCTGCGCCGGCACGGCCCTTGGCAACGGTCGGCCTGCTGATGATGCGCAGCTATGTTCTTTCCGGTGATACAGACCACTATGATGCCGTCATTCGCGCGCTCGAGGCGCGCGGCCTGCGGGTCTTGCCGGCTTTTGCAGGTGGTCTTGACGGCCGCCCTGCAATCCAGACATTCTTTCAGGACAAGGGTTTACCGCGCGTAGATGCGCTGTTGTCTCTTACCGGGTTCTCGCTTGTCGGGGGGCCTGCCTACAATGACAGTACGGCGGCAGTTGACGTATTGAAAACGCTGGATGTGCCATATGTTGCCGCACATCCGCTTGAATTTCAGACACTGGGCCAGTGGGCCTCGTCGCCGCAGGGTTTGGGCCCGATCGAAACGACAATGCTTGTCGCCCTGCCCGAACTGGACGGCGCGACAAACCCGACCGTTTTTGCCGGACGCCACGGGCTGGACGGGTGCACAGGCTGCAGCCATGCGTGTGCGTCCCAATCCAAGGTCAAGGCAATGGCCCCCTGCCCCGAGCGGATCGAGCATCTTGCACAGCGGGTTCGCAACCTTGCGCTGTTGCGCAGGTCCCAAGTGGCGGAGCGCAAGGTCGGGATTGTCCTGTTCGGGTTCCCCCCCAACGCAGGTGCTGCCGGCACCGCCGCCTATCTGGATGTGTTCCGGTCACTGCATAACACCCTGCATGCGATGGCAGCGCGCGGATATGATCTGACACCACCGGCAACCGTCGAAGAAACCCGCGCTGCCCTTCTGGAAGGCAGCGCACAACAATACGGACAAGAAGCCAATGTTGCCGCCCATGTTGGCGCGGATGACATTGTGGCCAACACCCCATGGCTGGACGAAATCGAAGCACAATGGGGCCCGGCCCCGGGCAAGGTTCAATCCGACGGACGCGGTGTTTTTGTATTGGGGGCGCAGTTCGGCAATATATTTGTCGGCCTGCAACCGGCCTTTGGCTACGAAGGCGACCCGATGCGGCTGCTGTTTGAGCGCGGTTTTGCGCCCACACACGCATTCACGCAGTTCTATTTGTGGCTGAAGAACGGATTTCAGGCCGATGTGCTGCTGCATTTCGGCATGCATGGCGCATTAGAGTTCATGCCAGGCAAACATGCCGGACCCGGTGCGGCAGATTGGCCCGACCGTTTGATCGGCGATCTGCCGAACGTGTATCTCTATGCGTCAAACAACCCGTCCGAGGCCACGTTGGCCAAGCGCCGTTCCGGTGCAGTGACGGTGACCCACCTGACGCCACCCTTGGCCAGCGCGGGGCTTTACAAAGGTCTGGCCGAACTCAAAGACAGCTTGAGCCGCTGGCGGAAAACCGCGCCGGACGCGCCGGAACGTTCTGAAATCGAATTGCTGATCGCAGAACAGGCGGCGGCCGTTGATATGAACGGCACAGACCCGCAAACGCTTTGGCTTAAACTACTTGAAACCCAGGACGCCCTGATCCCCGAAGGGCTGCACGTGCTGGGCGAACAGATGACCGCGCAAGCGCGTGCCGATTATGTGGCGCTGTTGGCGGATGCTGACGAAAAAACCCGCGCCCGCGTCGATGCGTTGCTTCAACAGGATACGGAAATACCCGGTTTGCTGAATGCCCTTGATGGTCGCTTTACCGCGCCGGTTCCGGGTGGAGATCTGATCCGCTCGCCCGATGTGCTGCCAACGGGCCGCAACATCCATGCCTTTGATCCGTTCCGGATGCCCAGTGAATTCGCGTGCCGCGACGGTGCCAAGCAGGCACAGGTGCTGCTGGACACCCACAACGAAATACCGCGCACCGTTGCGTTGGTTCTGTGGGGATCGGATAACATCAAATCCGATGGCGCGCCGATTGCCCAAGCTTTGGCACTGATCGGGGCCAAACCCCGCTTTGACAGTTTCGGCAGGTTAAGTGGTGCCGATCTGATCCCCCTTGCCGAACTGGGTCGCCCGCGCATTGACGTCATCATGACCCTGTCGGGCATTTTCCGCGACCTGCTGCCGCTTCAGACCAAGCTGCTGGCCGAGGCGGCTCTAAAGGCTGCGACCGCAGATGAACCGGCAGAGCAGAATTTTGTCCGCGCCCATGCGCTGGCCTACGCGGCTGAAATCGGCTGTGACATCGAAACCGCTGCCTTGCGCGTTTTTTCAAATGCGGAAGGTGCGTATGGATCAAACGTTAACATGCTGGTGGATGGATCGGCCTTTGGCGACGAAGATGAACTGGCCGATGCCTATGAGGCACGCAAAAGTTTTGCCTATGGCGTGAACGGCAAGGCAAAGCAAAACGCAAAACTGCTGCAAAAGGTTCTGTGTGATGTCGATCTGGCCTACCAGAATCTTGAATCGACAGAATTGGGCATCACATCCGTCGATCACTATTTTGACACGCTGGGCGGCATTTCACGCGCAGTCCGCAGGGCGCGCGGCGGCAAGGAGACTGCCATTTATATCAGCGACACCACGCGTGGAGCGGGCAAGGTGCGCACCTTGGCAGAGCAGGTTTCGCTTGAGACCCGGTCACGCTCGCTGAACCCGAAATTCCACGAAGCGTTGTTGAAACACGGTGCCGAAGGCGTGCGCCAGATCGAAAGCCATATCACCAATACCGTCGGCTGGTCGGCAACAACCGGTCAGGTCGAACCGTGGGTTTACCAGCGTATTTCCGAAACCTTCGTGCTGGATGACGCCATGCGTCAGCGGCTGACCACGCTTAATCCCGTCGCCTCGTCGCGCATGGCAAACCGCCTGCTTGAGGCACATGACCGCAATTACTGGCAGCCCGACGCCGCGACCCTTGATGCGTTGCGCAATGCGGCTGACGAAATGGAAGATCGCCTAGAGGGGGTCGCAGCCGAATGACCCGCCCCGGAACCCAGAAAGGGACCACATCATGAGCCCCCGCGACGAAATACCGGTCCTGAATGGTCAGGACGGCGAAGGATCGGTGCAAGTGCACCAAGACCCCGCCACCAAGATAGAAGGTGCCAAGGTGTTTTCCGTCTATGGCAAGGGCGGTATCGGAAAATCCACGACCAGTTCAAACCTGTCAGCGGCCTTTGCGGCCATGGGCAAGCGCGTTCTTCAAATTGGCTGCGATCCCAAACATGACAGCACGTTCACTTTGACAGGCCGTCTGCAACCCACCGTCATCGACATCCTGAAAGAGGTTGATTTTCATCCCGAAGAACTGCGGCCCGAAGACTTTGTCGCCGAAGGCTGGGGTGGTGTAAAATGTGTCGAGGCCGGTGGCCCGCCCGCAGGAACAGGCTGCGGGGGGTATGTTGTGGGTCAGACGGTTAAATTGCTGAAGCAACACCATATGCTGGAAGACACCGACATCGTCATTTTTGATGTGTTGGGCGATGTCGTGTGCGGCGGATTTGCGGCACCACTTCAGCATGCGGATCGCGCGCTGATTGTTACGGCCAACGATTTTGACAGCATCTATGCGATGAACCGGATCATCGCGGCCGTGCAGGCCAAATCGGCCAATTACAAGGTGCGCCTCGCAGGCTGTGTTGCCAACCGGTCCAAGGACACGAACGAGGTCGACCGCTACTGCAAAACGGTTGGCTTCAACCGCATCGCGCATATGCCCGACATTGATGCCATCCGTCGATCACGCCTGAAGAAAAAGACGTTGTTCGAAATGGATGACGAAGAAGACATCGTTCAGTGCCGCGCGGAATATGTGCGTTTGGCGCAGACCTTGTGGAACGGGACAGAACCGCTTGCGCCCGCCCCCATGGAAGACCGCGATATCTTTGAATTGCTGGGATTTGATTGATGTCCTACGATCGCACACTTGATCGGGTCGAAACCTATTTCGACAAAACCGCGACCCGCACCTGGGAACGGCTGACCAGTGATGCGCCGGTTTCGAAAATTCGCGAAACCGTGCGACGCGGGCGGGATGATATGCGCGCGCACTTATTGTCGCGATTGCCCGAAAACCTGAACGGTGCCCGTGTTCTGGATGCAGGATGCGGCGCGGGCCAGATGACAGCGGAACTGGCCGCGCGCGGTGCGGATGTTGTTGCTGTTGATATCTCGCCCTCGCTGATCGAAATCGCGCGCAAACGCCTGCCGATCGATCTGCATGGCCGTGTGGCGTTTCATGCTGGCGACATGCTGGACCCTGATCTTGGCCCGTTTGACTACGTGATCGCGATGGACAGCCTGATCTATTATGGCAGTGCAGATATCGTGCAGGCCCTTGCGACACTGGGGCGTCAAACCCATGCCCACATCAATTTCACCGTCGCCCCGCGCACGCCCCTTTTGATGCTGATGTGGCGCGCCGGTCAGCTTTTTCCGCGCTCCGACAGATCGCCGACCATGGTCCCCCATGCCCCTGCGCGACTGGCTCACGCACTGAAAAGTTCCAACACACCGGGGTCGCTGAAAGCGCTGGATCGCATTTCATCCGGTTTCTACATCAGCGAAGCGATGGAGTTCACGCCATGATCCGTCGCCCCCCTGCTGCCCTTTTCGGTCTTTCGGCGCGGTTTCTGCCGTTTGCAGATGCCGCGAGCAAAGGGTTGCCGATGGGGCAGTTGCTGCGCCTGTCGCTGTTTCAGGTGTCTGTCGGCATGGCAACCGTGATGCTGTTGGGCACCCTGAACCGGGTCATGATTGTAGAGCTTTCGGTTCCGGCCACCATCGTCGCCGTGATGATCGCCCTGCCGGTCCTGATCGCGCCGTTCCGCGCGCTTCTGGGCTTTCGCTCGGATACGTACCGCAGCGCCATCGGTTGGAAACGCATCCCCTATCTCTGGTTCGGGTCGCTGTGGCAAATGGGTGGCCTTGCTGTCATGCCGTTCGCCTTGCTGGTGCTTTCCGGTGATCAACGGATCGGGCCCGACTGGGCCGGAGAGGTTCTTGCAGCGCTTGCGTTCCTGATGACGGGCCTTGGTTTGCACATGACGCAAACTGCCGGTCTTGCACTGGCAACCGATCGCGCCGACCCCGAGGCACGGCCCCGCGTTGTCGCCCTTCTTTATGTGATGTTCCTGCTGGGTATGGGGGTTTCCGCTGTCGTCATTGGCTGGCTGCTGCGGGATTTTAACAGCCTGACGCTGGTGCGCGTTGTACAGGGAGCGGCGACAGTGGGTATTATCCTGAACCTGATCGCCCTGTGGAAACAGGAAAAAATCCGCCCGATGTCGCCGACGGAACGTGCCGCGCCACGCCCGCGCTTTCGCGATGCATGGACCGATTTGATCGCGGGTGGTCAGGCCGGCCGCCTGCTGGCCGTGGTCTTCTTTGGCACCATGGCGCTGAACATGCAGGACGTGCTGCTTGAACCTTATGGCGGGGAAATTCTGGGCTTGTCGGTCTCGGCCACAACCCTTCTGACCGCACTTTGGGCGGCCGGTGCGCTGGCCGGTTTTGCGCTGGCGGGCCGGATGCTGGCACGGGGCAGCGATACCTACCGGATTGCTGGCATGGGGCTGGTTGTCGGTGTCTTTGCATTCTCCGCCATCATATTCGCCGCGCCGATGAATTCGGCTGCCATCTTCTACGCCGGTGCAACGCTTATCGGGTTCGGGGGCGGGCTTTTTGCTGTGTCGACCCTGATTGCGGCCATGAACATGAAGGCCAGCGAAACCGCAGGCCACGGTCTGGCCCTTGGGGCATGGGGTGCAGCGCAGGCAACGGCGGCCGGATCAGCGATCGCCATTGGTGGCGGCTTGCGCGACTGGATCAATACCATGGCAACATCCGGCGCGTGGGGCGAAGCACTGAACACCCCCGCCACCGGATACTCTTTTGTCTATCACATCGAAATCGGGCTGCTTTTTGTCACTCTGGCGCTTTTGGGGCCATTGGTGCGCAACCTCCCGCGCCCGAACCACTTGCAACCTAAAAAATCGGCCCCCGTCGGCCTGGCCGATTTCCCGACATGATACGCCGACCGCTGAAAGGATAATCAGATGACGGAACCCTTTTTTGGAAACTTCGACCTCGCCAGTCTGACTCTTTGGCTGTTCTGGATCTTCTTTGCACTGCTGATTTTTTACATCCAGCGTGAAAACATGCGCGAAGGCTATCCGCTGGAAGACGACGATGGAAAGCCATCCGCCAACCAGGGCTTGTTCCCGCTGCCGGATGACAAGACCTTTAAGCTGCCCCATGGCCGCGGTGAATTGACCGTGCCGTCAGGCCAAAATCCGGAACGCGCCGATCTGGCGCTGGAAAAAACCGCTGCGGGCAACGGGTTTCCCTTTGCCCCGACAGGTGACCCGATGGTTGACGGCGTTGGCCCCGCATCCTGGGCCCCGCGCCGTGACATTCCCGAACTTGACGGGGCCGGCCACCCCAAGATTGTGCCCATGGCAACCACGGAGTCATTTCACGTCGCCGCCGGTCGCGATCCGCGCGGTCTGCCTGTTGTTGCGGGGGACGGCGCGGTCGTCGGCACTGTGGTTGACATGTGGATTGACGAGCCGGAACAGCTGGTCCGCTATCTGGAAATGGAACTTGATGCCAAGGTGGGTTCGGGCAAACGCCTTATCCCCCTGACAATGGCACGCATCAAGGCTGACGGCGTCAAGGTGCGGTCGATTTTTGGCAAACATTTCAATGGTGTTCCCCAGCACGCTTCGGCGCATCAGGTCACGTTGCTCGAAGAGGACAAGATCTGTGGCTACTACGCGGGCGGAACGCTTTATGCCAGCACCGCCCGTCAAGAACCGCAACTGGGTTAAGAAGGGAGACACAGCCATGAGCCATGATGATTTCGCCGTTGAACCCGTCGAAGGGCCTGCCGGAAATGCCGCCGGAAGGGGAACATATTCTCTGGCAGGGCCGGCCCGACTGGTGGGCTTTGACGCGGGATGCTTTGAACCTTTACTGGGTCGCCGGGTATTTCGGTGTTCTGGCGGTCTGGCGTTTTGGCACATTGGTCGATCAAGTGGGGATTGTTTCGGCCTTTGCCGCCGCATCGCCGTTTCTGATCATGGGTCTGTTCGTGTGTGTGCTGCTGTTGATCGTCGGGTACGCACAGGCCCGCGCCACTGTCTATACGATCACAAACCGGCGTATCGCGATGCGCACAGGTGCCGCGCTGACCGTCACACTGAACCTGCCCTTCACCCAGATCGCTGACGCCCAGCTTAGAACCCGAAAAAACGGAACCGGTACAATTGCGTTGAACCTGCTGGGAAACACGCGGCTGTCGTATCTGGTGTGCTGGCCGCATGTGCGCCCTTGGGTGTTGCGCCGCACCCAGCCTGCGTTGCGCTGCATTCCGAACGCGCAAGACGTTGCACGTATCTTTGCCGAAGCCGCCGAAGCGCGGGTCAACCACCCCCGAATTGAGCGCCGCACATCGCCGATGGCGGTTGCCGCAGAATAACCGAGGAAACACAATGGCCCAGATCGACACAAACCCCGCAATGCGCACCCCTGACCGCGAAATGATCCCGCGAAATTTGCTGCGGGGTATGTTTGCGCTGGTTCTGGTCTGTTTTTCGATTGTCGCGCTGGCACGTGTCACCGGTTACCCTTTGATCGCAACACCGCCGGAAGGCAAAATCTTGGCCAGCCGGATGGTGGTTCTGGCGGTCGATATCAGTGGCGCGGCAAAGGTTTATGACACAGACGGCCGGATTGTCGCCGACTTAAGCCCGGAAGAAGGTGGCTTTGTTTCAGGTGTCGGGCGCGTGGTTGAACGTGAACGTCTGAAAAACCGCGTTGCGCTTGACGGACCTGTCAAACTGATCTGGCAGGATACCGGACGTATTTCAATTCAAGACCCCAGCACAGGCTGGAGCGCCGATTTAATGGGATTCGGCGTCGATAACGCCAAAGCTTTTGCAAGGCTTTTGGCACAATAGGAGAGGAGGCCAATAATGGGATGGCTGACCAAAGATATTGAACACGCACCTTGTACTGTCGAAGTAAGTCACAAATTCGACAGCCTGCACGCGCATGTCCGCTTTAACAACGGAGCGGTCATCAACCCCGGTGACGAAGTCAAGGTTCATGGGCCTGAAATCATGGCCCCGTTCGGTGAAGTGATTATCGAAGAACGCGAAGCCACGATTTTTCGCGCCTCAAAGCTGGAACAACTCTGGACCCGCCTGACAGGCGATTTCGAAGTCATGGAACTTTGCGAATTTTCATTTTCCGAGGAGGTGACGCTATGAATGCCCCGCTGAAACACTCCGCAGATGCCACAACCGTCGAGGAAGGCCTGGCCATTCAGGAAGAACAGGCCAAATTCGACAGCACGGCAGCCACTGAACTCGCGATGCAGAACACGCTTCTGACGCCGCGTTTTTACACGACCGATTTTGACGAGCTTGATGCAATTGATGTGTCTTCCGTGCGCGAAGACTGGGACAAGCTGATCGCGCAGATGGTGGCGGACCCCAACAAGGGCCACTTCAAGAAGAACGAAGACTGGGACCACGTCGACTGGGACGGGATGGACCCGGAGTTGAAGAAGGAATTCATTGATTTTCTGATCAGTTCTTGCACGGCAGAGTTTTCGGGCTGTGTGCTGTACAAGGAAATGAAACGCCGCGGGAACAACAAGGATATCACCCAACTGTTCCAGTTGATGGCACGGGACGAGGCGCGCCATGCAGGGTTTATCAATGATGCCCTGCGTGAAGCCGGTGTAGCCGTCAACCTTGGGTTTCTGACCCAGAAGAAGAAATACACCTACTTCCGACCCAAATTTATCTACTACGCCACCTACCTGTCGGAAAAAATCGGCTACGCCCGTTACATTACGATCTTTCGCCACCTTCAGGCACATCCGGAGCACCGGTTTCATCCGATTTTCAAATGGTTCGAAGAATGGTGCAATGACGAGTTTTCGCACGGCGAAGCGTTTGCCCTTTTGATGAAAACCGACCCCAACCTGACGCGGGGCATCAATGTGTACTGGATCAAGTTTTTCCTGACTGCGGTTTACGCCACGATGTATGTTCGCGATCACCAGCGCCCAGCGTTCCACAAGGCGCTTGGTGTGGACCCCGATTGGTATGCGCACGAGGTGTTTACCAAGACCTCGACACTGACCAAGCAGATCTTTCCGGTGACACTGGACATTGAAAATCCGCGTTGGCAGCGCGGGCTTGAACGTCTGCAAAAGGCCAATGCCGATCTTGCGGTTGCGAAAGCCGCGTCCGGCCCTTCGGCACTGTTCAACCGGATGACGTCAAGCGTGCGCGCTGCGGCCGCTTTCGTCGGGCTGTTCACGATTCCGGTTAAAAAACACCGGGTTCCCACCTCGACACGGTTGGAGCCTGCATACTAATGGCATCGCCCTGGATAGCCGCGCTTTTCGCGCTTTTTGCCTGGTGGTTTTCCACCGGGGCTATCCTGTGGGTGGTCCGCCACGCAGATCGGCGCGGGCATCAGGCGCGGTTGAATTATACCTTGGCGGGCCTGCCTGTTCTGGCCCTTGGGGTATGGGGCTTTAGCGCCACGCTGAATGACACTGGCGTAGCAGCGGCCTATGGCGCGTTTCTTGCCGCGCTGGCGATCTGGGGATGGATCGAACTGGCCTTTCTGACCGGTGCAATCACCGGGCCCAATATATATGACTGCCCCGAAGATACCCCTGAATGGGAACGGTTTATCCGAGCTTGGGGCACTATCGCCTATCATGAAATGCTACTGGTTCTGGGGCTGGCGTTGATTTGGCTGTTTGGATACGGGGCGACAAATACGGTCGGCATCTGGACCTATACAATCCTGTATTTCGCGCGCATTTCGGCCAAGCTGAACCTGTTTTTCGGCGTGCCCAGAATAAACACAGAGTTCATCCCCGATGCGCTGCGCCATCTGCCCAGCCACTTTCGCATTTCCCGTCTGAACTGGATTTTTCCAGTTTCCGTTACCGCGCTGAGCTTTGCCGTTGCCTGCTGGCTGGAACGGCTTGTTGCAGCAGATCAGACTGGCCAAATTGTCGGTCACGCCCTGCTAACCGCGATCACCGGTCTGGCGCTTCTGGAACACTGGCTGATGGTTCTTCCGTTGCCCGATGCAAAACTCTGGCGCTGGATGTTGCCCGCGCCCAAACCAACCCGAAAGACAACTCAAACCGAGGGAGGACATCATGGATTTTGATGCGATGTTCAAAACGCAGCTGAGCGCGTTGAAGGACGAAGGAAACTACCGTGTGTTCGCCGAACTGGAACGGCGATGCGGGCAGTTTCCGATGGCAAAGAGCCATGACAAGGATGCCCCGGACGAGGTGACAGTCTGGTGTTCGAATGACTATCTTGGGATGGGGCAACACCCCAACGTGCGCGAGACGATGAAACAGGTGGTAGACACCTGCGGCACGGGTGCGGGTGGCACACGCAACATTTCCGGCACCAACCATCACCACGTCGCGCTTGAACGTGAACTCGCGGATTTGCACGGCAAGGAAGACGCGCTTTTGTTCACATCCGGCTACGTATCAAACTGGGCCGCCCTGTCGACCCTGGGCAGCAAACTGCCGGATGCGGTGATCCTTTCGGATGCGCTGAACCATGCCTCGATGATCGAAGGCATTCGCCATTCGCGTGCTCAAAAAGTGATCTGGAAGCATAACGATCCAGAAGATCTGGATCGCAAACTGGCCGCCCTGCCCGGCAACGCGCCCAAGATCGTGGCGTTTGAATCGGTCTATTCGATGGATGGCGATATTTGCCCGATGGCTGAAATTGTCGAAGTTGCCGAAAAACATGGCGCTATGACATATCTGGACGAAGTGCATGCGGTTGGTCTTTACGGCGAACGCGGTGGCGGTATCAGCGAACAGGAAGGGTTGGCAGACCGGATTACCCTGATCGAAGGCACGCTGGGCAAGGCCTATGGCTGCATGGGCGGCTATGTGTCTGGGTCCGCGGCCTTGTGTGATTTCATCCGGTCGTTTGCGTCCGGCTTTATCTTTACGACGGCCCTGCCGCCTGCTGTTGCAGCGGCGGCAAAGACATCTATCGCCCATCTGAAAACATCACAGATCGAACGGATGCAACAACGCCGTCAGGTTGCGCGCTTGCGCCACTTGCTGGACCAGCATGGCATCCCGCATATGGACAATCCCAGCCATATCATCCCGGTACTGATCAAGGATCCGGTGAAATGCCGGATGCTGTCGGACATTCTGATGCGCGATTACGGAATTTACGTGCAGCCCATCAATTACCCGACTGTACCCAAGGGAACGGAACGGCTGCGCTTTACCCCCGGGCCATTACATTCGGATGCGGATATCGACCGGTTGGTCAGTGCACTGAACATACTTTGGAAGCAGTGCGCGCTGTCCAAGGCGGTTGCCTGATTGCGCCGCTTAATGCCAGTCCGGTTGACTTGCAAAAACACGCTCTAGTTCAAAACAGTAGAATTATTTCGGGAGAATGTAATGAAACTCAGTATCCTATCGACATGTCTCACCTTGGCTCTTGCCCTACCTGCGTTTGCGGAAAGCCACGCTTCGGGAGATGCGCAAGCCGGCGAAAAAGAGTTCAACAAGTGCAAGGCCTGCCACATGATCCAAGATGGCGACGGCAATGATATCGTGAAGGGTGGCAGGACGGGCCCAAATCTCTACGGCGTTTTTGCGCGCAGTGCCGGAGCGGTTGACGACTTCAAATATTCCGGTTCCATGGAAGAAGCCGGTGCGGCCGGTTTGGTGTGGGACGAGGAAAATTTCGTGAGTTATGTCGCGGACCCCACCGGATATCTGCGCGAATATCTGGATGACAGCAAAGCCAGAGGCAAAATGTCATTCAAGCTGAAGGATGAGGACAAGGCCAAGGACGTCTGGGCCTATCTGGTTTCCGTCGGCCCTGCGTCCTAGTCGCGCAAACAATATCCTGAAATGGGCCGCAGCCGGAAAACCGCTGCGGCCTGTTTTTTTGATCCTTGATCAGTGCGCCAGTGTCAGCGGCACAACATTCGCCGGCTTGCCCAAAGCCGCACGCACGGTCGCTACAATGTCTGTGGCCGCCATTCCGGCATCCGCATACATTTCTGCAGGGCTCGCCTGATCGATGAACCGGTCCGGCAAACAGATGTTTCTGATCACAAGGCCCGTATCAAACGCGCCCTGCCGTGCCAGTTCGTGCAGCACGATCGAGCCAAAGCCGCCTTCGGCACCTTGTTCGATCGTGATCAGCGCCCGATGGGTTCGGGCCAGTTGCATAAGCAGATCCACATCCAGAGGTTTTGCAAAGCGTGCGTCGGCCAAGGTAACGCTCAACCCGTCCCGCGCGAGCATGTCGGCCGCATCGCGACACTCGGACAGATGTGCCCCGAAGGACAGGATCGCAACATCCTCGCCGTGTTGCACAATCCGGCCTTTGCCAATCTCCAGAACCTGTCCGCGCTCGGGCAGATCGATGCCAAGACCGGTTCCGCGCGGATACCGGAATGCGATTGGCCCCTGATCATGCGCGGCGGCGGTTGCCACCATGTGCACCAATTCAGCCTCGTCCGACGCGGCCATGACAGTAAACCCCGGCAGATTGGCCAGATATCCAATATCAAACGCCCCGGCATGGGTTGCCCCGTCCGCGCCGACCAAGCCCGCCCGATCGATTGCAAACCTGACCGGCAAACCCTGTAGCGCGACATCGTGAACAACCTGATCAAACCCACGCTGCAAAAACGTGGAATAGATTGTGCAGAACGGTTTTAACCCGCTGGCGGCCATACCGGCGCAAAAAGTCACAGCATGTTGTTCGGCAATCCCGACATCAAAAACCCGTGCCGGAAACCGTTCGGCCATGGCACTTAACCCGGTGCCGCACGGCATCGCCGCCGTGACCGCCACGATATCTGGATCACGCGCGGCCTCGTCCGTCAGCGCCTGGCCAAAGACCGACGTGTAAGATGGCGCTCCGACAGTCTTTGTCTCAACGGTGCCGGTGGCGACATCAAACTTTGACACACCGTGATACTTGTCGCGACTGATCTCGGCTGGGGCATAGCCCTTGCCCTTGACGGTACAGCAATGGATCAAAACCGGACCCGTCGCGCGGACCCGCGCCGCGCGCAATACTGCCAGCAACTGTTCCATATCATGGCCATTAACGGGGCCTACATATTCAAACCCAAGCTCTTCAAAAAGGGTGCCGGATCTGGTCAGTCCGGCAGCCAGTTCGCGCGCGCGGCCCGCATTTTTTCGATGAGGTTCCGCCAAGGCAGACACGAATCCTTCGGCCAGTGATTTTGCTTTTCCCGCAGGGTCATCCGCATATAGCCCGGACAGATAGTTCGACATTGCGCCAACCGGTGGTGCGATGCTCATTTCGTTGTCGTTCAGGATAACAAACAGCCGCCGCCCTTCGGCACCGGCGTTGTTCAAGGCTTCATAGGCCATGCCGGCGCTGATCGATCCATCTCCGATAACGGCAATTGCGTCGCCGGTGGCCTGCCCCATGTCACGCCCTACGGCAAATCCCAGCGCAGCACTGATCGATGTGGAACTGTGTGCCGCGCCGAACGGATCAAAGCGCGACTCGGAGCGTTTGGTAAACCCGCTTAGGCCATCCTTTTGGCGCAAGGTGCGGATCCGGTCGCGACGGCCGGTCAGAATTTTGTGAGGGTAGCACTGGTGGCCGACATCCCAGACCAGTTTGTCCATCGGCGTGTTGAAAACGGCATGGATCGCCACGCTCAGTTCGACCACGCCCAGACCCGAGCCCAGATGACCGCCGGTTTCCGATACCGCGTCGATCACTTCGGCGCGCAATTCGTCGGCCAAATCGCCCAGTTCGTGATCCGTCAAAACGCGCAAGTCCGCTGGACCGGCAACGCGATCCAGCAAAGGTGTCTTTGGTTTCCGATGTGTCATCGCACGCTCCCTTGGCCGTGATTGCTTGGGTCGTTTTTAGACTGCTGCGCGGGGCATGTGGCGAAGTGCTGTTTGGTGGCGGCCTGTTCAAGCCGCCACCATCCACCCTGAAACTAGTTACCGTACTCCGGCGCGTCTGATGTGGCCAATTCCGGCCAGTCACCAATGACGTTCGTCCCTTGCAGCGGTTGTTGATAGCCTTTGTGGCAGGTCTTGCACGCCGCCTTGGGTGCATCCTGATAGACCGGACCCAGACGTTCCGCAGGATAGAGACCCTCCAGCGGCACAAGATAATCGTTGTTGATCTCAAGAACCATCTGGATGCCAAGGCTTTCCGTGCCCCATTGCGGCGTCACCTGACCCGCGTCGTAGAACGCACGGCTGTTGTGGCAGAAGGTACAATTTACCCCCAGTGAATTGGACACGTAATTCATCAATGCATAGGTGCGTTCGGCATGCTGAATTCCGGGATAATCATCTTGCCCGGGGATGCCTGCCACGCGCGATTCCAGATCGTGAACACCAATGGTGCCAGCATCCAGCAGATACGTTTCAAGCGCATCCGAGGGCAACGATGTAAAACTGCTAAGCGATGTGGCCCGGTTCTGGACCGATGCCCAACCCTCGGTTGCCTTGGTGACGGGTGTTATTTTGAACCAGATATCGCTTGGCACGGGTTGACCACGATGGCAGGTGAAACAGGTAACGCCGACTTCTTTGTTGGCGTTGACATGACCATCCCAGTTTTCGTTGATGTTCTGGGTCATCGAAATCATCACATGGCCAACTGCCGTCTGGTAAGACTCCGCATTGTCAAACAGGTCCGGAATTCCGGTCCATTCCCGCATAGCAGCCAAAAGCCGGTCGTAGTTTTCCACCGTCAGGTTTTCCAGCCCGGGGGGCACGTTTTCACGTGCGGCCCCGGCCGTTTGTTCACCCCCCTGCGGCACAACAGGTTGCGACGTCGAACTGGCGAACAGTTCTATCGACGGGTCCGGTGTGGCAAGATCGGATTTGAATTTGGGCACATCCATACCGGTGCCGCGCGGCCCGGTCTGCAGGCTGTCTGTGGCAAAGGGTTGCCCCAGAACCACCAGCACGATGGTACAAAACACTGCTCCGCCCAGAACCCCCAGAAAGATGGCAGGTTTGTACACATCTGTCGGATTTTCGCGGTTCCATTTGTCAAACCATTTGGGAAACATGATCAATCCTCCCGTCCGATAAAGGCTTCGTAAGAGCCGTAGTTCTCGTAGCCGTATGAGCCGTCATACATCGGAGCAAAGTTGTGTTCCTGCGCCCAGATGAACCAGTTATCGACGACAGTACCTGTCAACAGGATCCCGATACCACCGGTGATGGGGGTCAGCACGGCAAACCACCATGCCCAGCGGTGAATACCCTCCATCGTGGCATTGAACCCCATGGTCCAGCGCCAGAACAAAGCCGCACGTTCGCTGGCCGTGCCGCGATCCACGATCTGTTCCAGTTCCCGATCCCCGCCAAACCGGGTGACGGCAAGAATGGTCGCACCATGCATCGCGAACAGCAGGACAGACCCGTAAAGAAAGACAATCGAAAGACAGTGGAACGGATTGTAATACAGGTTTCCGTACCGGATCGAAAAGGCTGTCGTCCAATCAAGATGCGGGAAAATGCCATAAGGCACGGCCTCGGACCATGACCCCATCAGGATCGGGCGAAACAGACCCAGAACCAGAAACAACCAGATCGCGGCCGCGAATGCCCAGGCGACATGTTTGCCCATCTTGTGCTGTTCGGCCAACAGATAGGTCCGCAGCCACCATGTGCACACACTGACCAGCAACAGGAACGAGGCGATGATATACCACCCCCCATCCTGCAGCGGTGGCATTCTCAGCCCGTATTCCGGGCTTGGCGGCTCAAGCGCCAGCCAGAACCCCTGCCGCAGAAATTCCGGGATCGACCAGTTGACCTGCGCCAGCATGTTGATCCCGATGATGTTCATGCACAGCACAAAGGTTGCGGCGCTGATCATTCCGGTCCAACCCAGATAGATTGGCCCGATCTGCGCGTTGCCGATCCAGCCGACAAGCTTGCTGTAGAACGGCGTGATGAAACGTTCCGCCGCCATGTTGTTTTCGTTGTCCATGCCCAGTTCAGGCGGTCCCTGAACCTGCACTTGCGTGAATATGTTTTGGTATTCGACCATGATTACATCCCCCCCTGACCAGGCCAGATCGGCAGTTCAAGCCACCAGTTCCACCATTCCGGCCAGCCTTTGGTCCAGACCGGGCCGCTGATGATGATGCAGACGGCGGAAAAGAACACCGCATTGATCGCGAGCAGGAAGCCCAGACGGTGGATGCCAAGTGTCCCGATGGAATAGCCGATGAAATCGCGGAAAAACGTATCTTCGTGATCCGGCGTCTTCATTTCCTCGCCCTTTTCTGGGTTTGCCGCGCTCAGGATCAAGCCGCCATGCAGCGCCAGCGCAAAACAGGTCGCAAAGAATAGCGAAACCGCAAGCATATGTGCCGGATTGTAGTGAAAGTGCAGATACGCGTAGCCGGTGTTACTGACCCAGTCGAGATGGCTGAATATACCATATGGAAAGCCGTGGCCCCACGCGCCCATCAAAAGCGGGCGGAAGATGACCAGAGTCATATAGGCAAGGATGGCAAAGCCAAAGGCAAAGGGCACATGATACCCCATCCCCAGTTTCCGGCAAATCTCGACCTCCCGCAGCGCCCAGCTGATAAAGGCGCCGGTCGCGCAGATTGTAATGATCTGCCACAATCCGCCTTCCATCAAAGGGGCAACCCCAAGACCATAACTCAGGTCCGGTGGCGCGATATTGATCAACCAGGGGTTCCATGTGCCCTGATGTGCCGCACCCCAAAAAATCAGAATGGTGCCCAACAGCGCGAAAAACGCTGTCGTTACACCAAAAAAGCCCACGTAAAAGGGTCCTACCCAAAAGTCGAACAGATCGCCGCCAATCAGCGTCCCTCCGCGGACACGATACTTTCTTTCAAAGCTGAGCAAAGCCATCTTGTCTCTCCGCATCTGGCGGCCGGTCTGAAAACAGACGTTGGGCCGTTGTCACTTAATGTTTGGTTTGTTGCGGGCGGCAGGCGCCGCCCGCAACTCTCTCTCAAAGGACTTGCGTCCCTTGGCTCATTCGACTGCTGCGCGAGACGCGGCAGCGTTTTCGAACCAGTTGACGCCGTTTGACAGAACCACCAGGTGGATCATGACGGCCAACAGGAACAGGAAAACGCCTTGCGCGACAAAAACGCGGCGAGGATCAAAAATGAGCCAGATCTTGTAGAACTTGGACATTGTCTAATCCTTCCTCAGAACCAAGGTGCCCAGATGTAGGTTGCGATATGTGCAACCACTGCAATCAGTACGAACAGCCAAAGGCCGCTCATATAGACCGAATGCAGCTCCTGGGCCTGCTCGTCGGTGAGACCTGTAAAAGACAGGTCGGTGTTATCAGCCATAAACTTTCCTCCGGAACGCTACGCTGACGCCGCGTACCCCGCGGCCGGGTCCGTCGGGGCCGGCATGGCCCCTCAGGTGTCTGTCCGCCCTAAAGGGCAGGCAGGTGGGACTCGGGTCACTGGCCATCAGGCTCAGACCGAGAATATGATCGGCGTCAACCTGTCGGCTTCGGCCCATGCACGCGCCAGTGGCCCGCGCAGGTTCAGGGTTTGGTGTCGCGCTACATCGCGCATCCAGCGGAAACTGGCGGCAGGCAGGGTCATCACAAAAACCAATGTGAAATACACCCAGTATTCCAATCCGCGATGGCGGCCTGTTGATCTGTGCGGCGGGGTTGATGTTACGTCTGTCATTGGGTCTCTCCTCTCTGGGATGTCCCGGCCCCTTGCGGTGAAAGGGCTTGGATCGTTTCAAGCACAACGCGTTCCGCGCCCTGTCGCAGGGCCGTTTCCTCGGCAGCGTCGCGTAATGTCTTTGCGGCAGAAATTCGGGTCAGCACCGGATGACCGGACAGGATCCTGTCCAGCTCTTTCTGGGCGTCGGCATCCCATGGGAAATCCCGCCGCAAGGGCGTGGGCGTGGCCGGGGTGGCATCCATATCAGACGCCAGCGGCAGGATATGAAACAGCGCATCGAACAGGCCGTTGCAAACCTCCTGCACCAGATAGGTCGCACCCGCATAGCCCATCATCGGGGTGCCCGTGGCCCGCCGGATTGCAGCGCCGGGAAAACTGGCCGGAATAAACGCAGGTTTTGGACCGTGCCCGCCCTGCAATTCGGCCAGATAGATTTTCTCGTTGATTGATCCCATCAGGATCAAGGGGCGATGCTGGCCAATCAGGGCGCGCACCTCTTCGTTGTTGGTTTTTGCGCCCGCACAGCGCGCAACCGCAAAGGCGCAGGGCAATCCCATATCGCTTTCAAGAAAATTGCGGATGCCACGGGCATAGGTTTCGTTCGCCACAATGCCAAAGCTGGCTGTGGCAAAGAAATCCTGCGTCACACTGCGCCACAAATCCCATACCGGCTTGATGGTCGAATGCTTTTCACGCTCGATAAAAGGTTCGGGGTCCAACCCAAGCAGTTCGCCCAGTTTGCGCAAGAAGAGCGTGGTAGACTGAATGCCAATCGGGGCTTGAAGATACGGTTTTTCAAGGACTTCGCTTAGACCGCGGCCAAATTCGCGATACATGCAAACGTTCACGTCCGCGTTGACCAGATCGCGCATTTCAGCCAGATGCGCCCCCAGCGGAAGCACCATGTTGACCTCGGCACCGATGCCTTCGACAAGACGCCGGATTTCAGCCAAATCCGATGGCATGTTAAACGTACCATACATCGGCCCCAGAATGTTCACGCGCGGGGCGGCACCATCTTCGCGTTTCTTTTCGCGGGGCATCCGGCCTTTTGTCATGCCGAATTCGGTAAACAACCACGTCATGGCCCGATCGGCGGCTTGCCACTGGTCCTCGTCGATCGTGCGTGGCAGAAACCGCTGGATGTTCGTCCCTTGCGGCGTGACACCGCCCCCGATCATCTCGGCGATGGATCCGGTGACAACGACGGCGGGCAACGCAGGGTCAAGCGTGCCCCATGCGCGCTTCATCGCGCCTTCGGTGCCTTCCCGGCCCAGTTCTTCTTCGCCCAAACCGGTGACAACGATGGGCAATTCGTGCGGTGGCAACGCATCTGTGTAATGCAACACGGATGTCACCGGCAGGTTTTCACAGCCCACGGGGCCATCAATGACCACCTGCAACCCCTTGACCGCGCAAAACGCATAGACAGCGCCCCAGTATCCTCCGGCCCGGTCATGATCCTGAATCAGCATGGCGCACCGCCTTTCGGCATGGCCGGTCTATGTGCGAAAGAACCGCTCATAATATGTCCTGCGTTTCTTCGGCGCGGCGTTTCTTTTCCAGTTTCTTCTGGTTCAACGCGCGGAATTCGGGCCTTAAATTCGGGGCGCCCTCCCAGATGCCGGCGGTGTCGCCTGTTCCGACGTTTTCAAAAAACGCGCGCATCTGGTTCATGCGGTCTTTGCCCGCAATGGCCGTATTGACCACCTCGGCCAGGGAACCGGCCCCCGCCGGCCCCATCAAAGGCCGCGCTGAAATCAGATTGGTAAAATAAAGTGCCGGGATGCCCTGCTCTTTTGCCTTTTGCACCACCGGCGTTGTGCCAATAGCAAGATCGGGACTAACCTCTTGCATCGCGGCACAATCATCTTCCAATGACGCGCGGAATTTCACCAGCACGCCCTTGGCCCGCAGCCACTCCGCATCCGCCTGCGACCACGGTGTTAACGGGCAGGCCGTGCCGACATAGGGCACATGTGCGCCGCTTTCGATCAGCAGGCGCGCAACCAGCAATTCGCTGCCCTCGTAGCCAGACAGCGTGATTGTTCCTTTGATCGGGGTCGCCGCCAGTGCATCACGGATGGCTGGCAAAAATGCATTCTGCGCTGCGGCCACCTGTTCCCGAGCCAAGCCAAAAGCATCGCCAATACCGGCCAACCACGCCGCCGTGCCATCATAGCCGACCGGCGCGCTGCCAACGATGGGCCTGCCTGCGGCTTCAAATTCGCGAATGGCGGCCGTATAAAACGGATGCACCGCCGCCACGGCCCCGCAATCCAGCGCGGCGTAAAGCTCCCGCCACTCGCGGCACGGAACCACCGGCCCTGCCGCCAATCCCATCGGGGCAAGCATCGCGCCGATCATCATCGGATCCGCCGGAAACATTTCACCCAACAGGCTGACCGTGGGGCGATCCGATTTGCCGCCTTCGGGCGCGGCAACAGGGCCGGCCTCAATCTCCTTGCGGGCGTAGTTCAGCATCGCGCCCGCCAGCACATCCTTGGCTTCGGCGTGGGTGGGTATGCCAAATCCCGGCACATCAATGCCGACAACGCGCACGCCGTTGATTTCATCCGGCAACAGGCGCAACGGTACACCGCTGGCCGAGGGCACACACAGGTTCGTCACCACCACGGCGTCATAGCGATCCGGATCAGCCAGTTCGTGGACTGCATCGCGAATGTCTTCGAACAGTTTGCCCGTCACCAGGGATTCGGAATTGAACGGCACATACCCGACCGAACGCCGCGCGCCGTAAAAATGGCTGACAAAGGAAAGCCCGTAGACGCAACAGGCCGACCCGGACAAAACCGTGGCCACCCGCTTCATCCGCAATCCAACCCGCAAAGACCCGAACGCCGGGCACATGCTTTGTGGTTTGTCATGGGGGCCTTGCGGATAGTCCTTGGCGTATTGATCCAACAGGCCGGACTGACCTGCCTTGCGGGCAGCCGCCGCCATATCGTCGCTGGAATGACATCCCAACGCAGGATCACCTTGCAGCTCCGGGGCTGGATCGCCTGCCTTGCCTTTGATTACGTCAGCGGCGGCGGCGTTGTCATATGTGACTTCTTCGGTCATGCGCTTCCGGTTTTCTTGGGCTGGTCCGCCAGTTCGGGATTTTGAATGTCTTTCAACAACCGCAAAATCTGGTCGGGTCGGGCCGATTGCACCCATTTGATTATGTTGTCCGGTTTCGGAGGTTCGTGTGTCTGTTCACGCATCGTCATAGATCACCTCCAGCGACTGTTTTGGCTTGGCATACTTGCCGCGCATGTCCGCATCGGTCGCGGGTTCAAGCGTGACACCCGCACCGGTGTCAGAGCCGTCAAACAGATCCAACAATCCATCCTGAGTGAGTGGCGCAGGCCGCACCGGCGGTGCTTCGGAGACGTTCAGACCCAGTTCCGCAAACAAAGCGCCCCATTGGCTTTGGGCGGTGCCGACAATCTGGTAATTCGCGGATTTCTTGCGCAGATCATCGTCCTGCGGGATCGAGGCCAGCACGGGGATTTCAACAGCCTTGGCAAAGGCCTGCGCCTCGCCGCTGCCGTCATCCTTGTTGATCACAAGCCCCGCAACCCCGACATTTCCGCCCAGTTTGCGAAAGTATTCGACGGCCGAACACACGTTGTTGGCCACATACAGCGACTGAAGATCGTTTGAAGCAACAAGGATCACCTTTTGCGCCATGTCCCGCGCGATGGGCAGGCCAAAGCCGCCACAAACCACGTCGCCCAGAAAATCGAGCAACACATAATCAAAGTCCCAGTCATGGAATCCCAGTTTTTCCAGCAATTCGAACCCGTGGATGATCCCGCGTCCGCCACAGCCACGGCCCACTTCCGGTCCGCCCAGTTCCATGGCAAACACACCGCCGCGTTTGAAACAAACGTCGCCGATTTTCACCGGTTCGCCGGACAGGCCCTTTTTCGTCGAGGTTTCGATGATTGTCGGGCACGCCTTGCCGCCGAACAGCAGGCTTGTTGTGTCGGATTTAGGATCACAGCCGATCAGCAAGACACGTTTGCCCTGCTCGGCCATCATGTGGCTTAGATTGGCCAACGTAAAAGATTTTCCGATACCACCTTTTCCGTAAATAGCGATAATCTGGGTTTTCTTGGCCGGTTCATCCGTGATCAGGTCAGCCAGATCCTCGTGGGCTTCGTCACGCAGGCGCTGATCAAAATCCTTCAGGTTTGGTACATCGTCTTTCACGCGGCGTCCTTCCAGTTGAGTATCATTTTCAGGCAGGTCGGGTCTTCGAATGCAGTGCGATAGGCACCGGGCACATCGTCAGCGCGGGCCTGATGCGTAATCAGTCCGCCCAGCGACAGCGCGCCATTGTCGATCAGATCGCGCACGGCAATCAGATCATTACGCGCCCATTCGGCGGCAATGCGGAACCGCGCCTCTTTCATGAATGCAGGGGGAAACGCAAAAGACAGGGCGTCTGCGTAAAATCCGGCAAGGACAATCTCGCCCCCTTTGCGGATGCGACCGATCAGATCATTGAGGATCGCGGCATTGCCGGATGCATCATAAATCGCACGGTAATCACGGCGCGGATCGTCTTGCGGATCGATCACCTGATACCCCACCGCGCCTGTGCGCCGGTCGGGTTCGGTTTCCCAGACCGTGGGGGCAGGCGCGCCAGCCGCAAGGGTCAACCGCGCCAGCAGACGGCCCAATACACCATGCCCGACAATCAGGTCGGGCAAGGCCTTGTCCAATCCGGCAATTGCATGCCGCGCCGTTGCGGCCAGCGCCAACAGCGCGCCTTCGGCGCCAATGGCGGGATCAATACGCGTGACACGCGCGGCGGGTGTGACCAGTCTTGATGCGGCACCGCCAAACAGACCAAACGCGCCGTCAAAGCAATCCGCACCCGGAATAAAAACATGATCGCCCGGCTTGAACCCTGTCAAAGCGCCAGCTTCGACCACTTCGCCCGCGGCCTCGTAACCGGGCACCAGCGGGTATCCCATGCCGGGAAAGGGTGGCATCTGTCCGGACCAGAACAGTTTTTCGGTACCGGTCGAAATACCGGAATGGAAAACGTCGACAACAAGATGGTCCGCGGCCGGCTCTTTAAGCCGCAGAGTGTCGAGGTGAAGGTCTTTTGGACCGTTCAGAAAGACGGCGCGCGTCTCCATTTTCACCTCCCTACCTGCCGCCAAGCACAGACTCAGCGGATGCGACATTTCTACTTAATGTAATGTTATCGAGACAATACTATGTGTCAAGTTTTCATTACACTTTTGCAAGTATGATTGTCAGGGCTTGGCGCAGACCACAGCGCTCGAGATATAGGGGCGGGGTGCGCGCGGCACCTTTATTCCAACAAAACCAGCCGCTTCGCACATCTGCGCAATCTGGCTGGCCGACCGGACACACCCCGTTCCCATCGCCATCGTATAGAAGCTGAAATAAATATCCCCGGCCGGTTCGGGCCTTGAACCACCTGACATCGGCTCGGAAATGATCAACCGCCCACCTGCGGGAAGCGCCGCGAACACCTTGGACAAAAGCGCCGAAACGGTTTCATCGCTATGGTCATAAAGAACCCGGATCAGGGAAACCGCGTCGGCCCCGGATGGCAAGGGCTGGTCCCTGAAACTGCCCGGATGCAGGACAACCCGGTCACCCAGCCCTGTCTGTTCGAAATGTTTGCGCGCGGCGGGGATCACTTCGGGCAGGTCAAACAAAACCGCGTTGATTTTCGGGGATTTCCGCAGAACTTCGGTTAGAAACGCGCCCGTTCCACCGCCGATATCCAGCAGCGAATGAACACCCTTCAGGCTTACCATCCGCAGCGTATCCTGCGCGACAAGCGCCTGCGATTCAGCCATCAGGCCGGAATACCGCACCGCCGCGTCGCTATTGATGCCATCCGGATCACCAAAGACATATGGCCAGAATTGCGCCAGATTGGTTTCACCCTGCCCCTGCAGAAACGCCACCGGATCGGCCATGTCGGCATAGAGCGCGCGATTGTGGCTGATCATTTGCGCCAGCCCCGGCACGCCCAGAATGGCGGCACCCCGGCGCGCCAGGGCATACCGGCCATCACGCCTTCGCTTTAACAGCTGCAACGCAACTCCGGCCTTCAACAGCCTGTCCATACGATCATGCGGTATGCCCGCCGCCAGACTTAACTGCTGGGCCGCATAAGGGCCCTCCAACAGACGCGACAGGATGTTCAGTTCGACCAACGCCAACAACACCTGAGACTTTACAAAGCCCTGCAGAATATCAAAGATTTCCGCCCCGTCGCGGCGCGCCACCCCGCGGCCAATCGGCAATCGACTGGCCCATTTCTGAAAATTCGGGCGGGCGACCAGACGGGCAAACCAAACCGAGGGCGACAGCTGCATGCGCGGAGTATGATCACCCGCCGCCGCCACGGGCTACACCCGCAACCCAGCCGGAGCCTTTGGCATAATCGATTTGGCTTTCAATCGCACGACTTCGGCCAATGCGGCTTCGCCCGGGCAGGACGGGATCGATGCAATTGCACCCGCCAGAATATCAGACAGACGTTCGAAAGCACCTTTGACACCATATTCGGATACGGCACTGGGGCGTCCGTGCAATCCGTCCTGTCCGACCGGCTTGCCAAGGCTTGAGGTATCCATCAGCGCATCGCGCAAATCATCCGCGACCTGAAACGCTTCTCCGATCAACGCGCCAAGGTCATACCACGGCTCCGGGTCATGCCCGGCAGATATGGCCCCCATCTCGGTTGCCGCCACGAAAAGCGCGGCGGTTTTGGATCGATGATAGGCGCCCAGATCAATTTGCGGCTCGCTTTCCCACCCCTGCCCGGCACAAATACCGTTTGGCATACCGGTGCGGCGCGCCAGCGACAGAACCATGCGGGCGACGCGCGTTTCGTCAATTTCAGACACGCGGGCCAGCGTTTCGAACGCAAGAATAATAAGGCTATCCCCCGCCAGAACAGCGAGAGGTTGGGAAAACGCGCAATGCACCGATGGCTTTCCGCGCCGGATGTCCGCATCGTCAAAACAGGGCAGATCATCGTGTACCAGACTGGCACAATGCATCAGCTCAAGCGCTGCTGCGGCGGCTGTTGCCAGTTTCGGCTTGTCATCACCACAGGCCATGGCAACCGATAACAGGATCGTGGGGCGAATACGCGCCCCGCCCGGCATCGTCGCATAGGCCAACGCCTCGGCAAGACGGGCGGGGGCCGGCCCGCCCTGCGTTCCGGATATTGCATTCGCGACAGCGCCTTCAATCCGTTCAGATAGCGGCATCAGAGCCTCCTTTTGGGCGTGTGTACATCAATATGTACATCATATATGTAAATCATACTGGACACTTTGATTCAACGAGTCAACAATCAGGCATGACAGCCGTGCGGACTTCTTCACAATCGGACTCTCGTGTTTTGATCATCGGCGCGGGAATTGCCGGCCTTGCGGCGGCCGCACGCCTATCCCATGCGGGCATGAACGTTACGGTTTTCGAAACGCATGCAACCGCAGGCGGCAAGATGCGGTGCATTCCGTCACCGGCGGGCCCGATTGATGCAGGCCCGACCGTGCTGACACTGCGCGGTGTGTTCGACGCGCTTTTTGCCTCTTTGGGGGAACGGCTGGACGATCATGTTACCCTGACCCGTCAAAGGGTCATCGCCAGACATTTCTGGCCGTGCGGCAGCCAACTTGATCTGTTCGACACAGAACATGACAACATCAAAGCCATTCAGCATTTCGCCGGATCCAAGGCCGCACGTCAGTTCAGGCAGTTCGGCACGAAAGCGCGCCAGTTGTTTCAATCGCTTGATACACCGATGATGCAGGCACCTGCGCCGACCCTGCTGCGTTTGGCCCGGCATGTTGCCACCCAACCCTGGCTCATCCCGAACATGGCCCCGACATCAACACTGGATACCCATCTTCAGCGGCACTTTGATGACCCCAGACTGGTTCAACTGTTCGGGCGTTATGCCACCTATGTGGGGGGCAACCCATATCTTTCACCTGCCCTGCTGGCGCTGATCTGGCAGGCCGAAGCCGCAGGGGTCTGGACGGTAAAGGGCGGCATGCATCAACTGGCGCGCTCCATACTGCAAATTGCACAACGCAGGGGCGCTGTCTTTCACTTCGATACTGGGGTGAACAAGATCAATGTTTCAAACGGGGCTGTCACCGGCATCACCTTGGCAGACGGGTCCGAAATTGCCGGATCAACCGTTCTTTTCAACGGCGATCCCCGCGCTCTGTCAACGGGTCTGCTGGGTGCGCCCTGCAAGCGGGTCGCCACGCAAACACTGCACGCCGCCCGCAGCCTGTCTGCCGAAGTCTGGGCCTTTGCAGCCCGCGCAACCGGCCCCGAACTGGCGCATCACAATGTCTTTTTCCGCGATGCACCCAAACCGGAATTTGATGCGTTGCAAAACGGCGAATTTGTCGACGATCCCACCCTTTACGTCTGCGCCATGGATCGCGGGCAAGCCGCCGCCCTGCCCGCGCTTGAACGGTTCGAAACCATTGCAAACGCCCCGCCGCTTGGCGCGCGATCGACCAAAGAGGATTTTTCCAGATGTCAGACACGCACGTTTCAAACGCTGGCACGGTTCGGCCTGCGCTTCGATCAGATACCGGGGCCGGACAGCCTGACGACACCGACAGGATTCAACCGGCTGTTTCCCGCCTCGGCCGGTTCACTTTACGGGCAGAGCCCGCACGGAATGACCGCGGCGCTGAAACGCCCGCAGGCCCGAACGCGGATCACGGGGCTGTTTCTGGCGGGCGGCGGCACCCATCCGGGGGCGGGTGTGCCGATGGCAACGCTTTCCGCCCGGCACGCGGCCGAGGCGATCTTGAACACCCGAACTTCGACATCGACGTCCCACCGAACGGGTATGCGTGGTGGTATGTCGACGGCATCTGCGACGGTGGCGGGCGCGCCATCAGCGTCATCGGGTTCATAGGCTCTGTTTTTTCGCCATGGTATGCATGGTCGGGCCGTCGCGCCCCGCAAGATCATGTTTGCATCAATGTGGCCACCTATGGCCCGGGCGGGCGGTTCACGATGACAGATCGCGGACGCTCCGCCCTCAAACAAACGGGCGACACGCTGACGGTTGGCCCGTCTTCCATGCGCTGGCACGACGGAAAACTTGTCATCAAGGTCAATGAAATCAGCGCGCCGCCACATATATCACGCGTTCGCGGCACCATCACCGTGATCCCGTCCGCGCTTACTTCTGTCGAGGCACCGCTGACGCCGGACGGAAGCCATATCTGGCGCCCCTTTGCGCCGACATGTGATATCCATGTGGAGCTGGATGCGCCGGGCTGGCAATGGCAAGGGCATGGTTACTTTGACGCCAATTTTGGCACCCGCGCACTGGAACAGGATTTTTCAAGTTGGACATGGGGCCGTTTCCCGCTGGAGAACGGCAGCGCCTGTTTTTACGATGCAACCCTGCTGGATGGCAGCGCGCTGTCCCTAAGCGCGCATTTCGACGACAAGGGCAATGCATCGGAAACAGCCGCCCCACCAAAAGCGCGCTTGCCGCGCAGTTTATGGGCCGTCGCACGCGAAACCCGCGCTGATACTGGCGTTATACCCCGTCAGGTCCAGAACATGCTTGATGCGCCGTTTTACAGCCGATCCGCCGTGCAGACCTGCATAAACGGCGAAACCACGATTGGTGTGCATGAAGCGCTTGATCTGCGGCGGTTCCGGTCGCCGTTTCTGAAACCGATGCTGGCCTGTCGGGTGCCCCGCCGCGCAAGGTGGACATTTCATTAACGGATTGGCCGCTCCAAGCCCGTCACCCTCATACAGGGTCGGGGTTCAAACGCACCACGGCCAGGTTCAACGCGCCGGCAATCGACACCCAGATCAGATATGGGACGAACAACAGCCCCGCCACCCAATCAACCTGCCAAAGCGCCAGCATGGTCGCCGCAACAGACACCCAAAGGCCACCCAGAACGAACAAGCCCGCCTTGAGCTTGCGAAGCCCGAAGAAGACCGGTGTCCAAAGCATGTTGGTGACGATCTGCAAAGACCATAACGCAAGCGCCAACGTGCTGTCGGGAAGAACCGCCAGCGCGTGCAGCCGCATACGCGATACAAATGTACAAAGTGGTCCAGACCAGCGGAAACATGAAATTGGGCGGTGTCCATGCCGGTTTTTGCAGCTTTTCGTACCATGGACCCGGCGGAAACATGGCACCGGTCGCACCGGCCACGATGCAGGCCGTCAGAAAAATGATGAAGAACAGCCAGATCATACCGGTTTTCTAACCGTATTCCCCGTTTGCATCAATGCCGTGCGCTGTGCCACATCGCGTTCTTTCAGGCCCGCCAGCGTTCCGTAAAGGGCATCGCTCCAGCCTCTATCCGGCACCATCCGCGTGGCGGCGGCATTCACCAGAAAGGCGGTTTCCGGCAACGGGCGCGCATGGACAACCGGCGAACGCGGCATGACCACAGTACCGCAGGCCCGCATGACCGACAAAAGCAACCAGCCCATCTTTTGATGGCCCGCAGTTCTGGCCCGATGATTGACCGCATCGCAATTCAACCGCTGCAACTCGCCGCCAATCCCTGCGTAAATATAGCGGGCGGCAAATATCCCCGACCGGCACGAGGCGGGTAAAACGCCAATTCCGGCTTCCGAGCGCACGTAAAGCGCATCCGCTTCACGCAACAGACGGTCAATCAACACCATGCAAACGGTCCGACATTTCCGGCGTATTCCAAAAATGCTTCTGGGTCCAGACCGGCATCCGTCATCCAATCTGTCGGGATGTATAACCGCCCTTCGTGGGCATCTTCACCAACATCGCGCGCGATATTGGTCAACTGCATGGCAACCCCCAGATCGCAGGCGCGCGCCAAAGCATCGCGATCCCGCACACGCATCAGCACACACATCATGGCCCCGACAGCGGACGCGACACGTGCAGAATAGGCGCGCAGGTCGGACAGGCTGGCGTAACGCTTTTCCATCGCGTCCCATGCAAGCCCTTCCAACAGTGCCTCTGGCAAGGCCCTTGGCATGTCAAAATCGTCGATTATCGCGGCAAAGGCGCGGTCCGTCGGCGCATTTCTGGGCCGCCCCGCATAGGCCAGATCAAGTCTTTCGTGCAGGCGTAGAACAGCATCAGCCTTGGCGTCCTGCAAATCCACAGCATCATCGGCCAACCGGCAAAATGCATATAAAACCAACGCCGGGTCGCGCAATTTGCGCGGCAACAGCTTTGACGCCGCATAAAAAGAGCGCGAACCGTGCCGGATCGCCTCGACGCAATGCGCCATATCGTTTGACTGGATCATAGGTGCCTCACTGCTTGTGCGTCTGGCACCAACTGGTCCAGCACTTCTGCGCTTGTTACGACACTGGGCAAGCCAGCACCCGGATGCGTGCCTGCGCCAACGATATAAAGGCCTTTGGCCTCTTCACTGACATTATGCGGGCGGAACCACGCGCTTTGGAAAATACGCGGCTCCAGCGAAAACCCTGCTCCGTGCGGGCTTAGATACCGGTCGCGGAACGTTTCGGGGGTAAAGATACGCGATTCCGAAAGGTATCCACCCAAACCCGGCAACACCTGATCTTCCAATACCGCCTGCACCTTTTGGCGGTAAATCTCCGCCATTTTCGCCCAGTCGACAGGGTTGTCATGCCCCAGATGCGGCACCGGACTAAGCGCATAGAATGTATCGTCCCCGTCCGGCGCGGCGGTCGGGTCGGTCACCGTCGGGCGATGCAGATAAAGGCTCATGTCATCGGCAAGTTTTCCACGCTCGAATATATCGCGCAGCAGGCCTTTGTAGCGGGGACCGTTGACGATTGTATGGTGGCCAACATCAGCCCATTTCCCACGCGTGCCACGGGTGCCGAAATACCAGACGAACAGGCTCATCGACCACCGTGCCTTGCGCAATTTCCGCGTCGTCCAGCGCCGGCGTTTGGTATGGCGCAGCAGATGGTTATAGGTGTGGCCGACATCGGCGTTTGACACAACAATGTCCGACATCACGGTTTCGCCGCCGCGCAGGCGCACGCCTGTTGTACGGCCCTGTTCAATCAGGATTTCGTCAGCCTCGGCGTTTTGGCGGACAAGCCCGCCCTGATCGGCGACAACCGATTGCATAGCGCGCGCGATCGCATCAACGCCGCCAATCGCGTAATGAACGCCAAACGCCTTTTCCAGATGGCTGACCAGAATATAAACCGAAGTTACCTTGGTCGGATTGCCCCCGATAAAAAGCGGGTGCAAAGACAGGGCCATGCGCAATCTTTCATCGCTGACGCGCGCCGCCGCATGCCCATAGACCGAACGATCCGCGCGTAACACGGCAAACCCCGGCAGAACTTTGACCAGATCCCACAGTTTGTTCATCGGGCGGCGCCCCAACCCTTCGAACCCGAAGTGGTAGCGTTTTTCGCTATCCTGCAAAAACCGTTCGTACCCCGCCACGTCACCGGGGGATAAACGCGCCACTTCCGCCCGCATTGCCGCCTCGTCCGCGTGCACCTTGAACCGGCTGCCATCGGGCCAGCGCAATTCATAATAGGGATCCAGCGGCTTTAACGTGACATCGGCGTCAAAATCCCTGCCACAGGCGGCCCACAGTTCGCGGAACACATGCGGCACGGTGACAATCGTCGGCCCAAGATCAAATCGATAGCCGTTTTGCCAGATGCACGACCCGCGCCCGCCGGGGCTGTCAAGCCGGTCAAGAACTGTAACGCGATACCCTTTCGCGCCCAATCGCATCGCCGAGGCAAGGCCACCAAGGCCCGCGCCGATCACAACGGCATGGGGGCGCTGGTCCATCGCCAATAATTCACCCTGAAAGGATTCGGGACGTGTCAACATATTGAAACCATACATGTGTCAAGTTTAGTTGACAATCACTGTCTGTCGCGCTTTTCTGTTTTGGCAATGCGTTGCATTGTTCGCGTCCGCACCCCAAGGAGACCCGCCATCCAGACGGTCACACTCAGTTTTTTTCGGTTCTCATCGCGGCTTGGCAGACTCTGGGCCTTTGCGATGATGGGCCTTGCACGGCCCCAAATGCAGCGGATGGATGATGTCGCGTTCTGGAAACTGTGCGGCTCGGGCACTGGCGAAGGATTTACTCCTGTGCCAAATACCGCAGTCTATTCCATCCTTGCCACATGGCCCGATGAAGAAACCGCACGGCGGCAAACCCGCACCGCGCCGGTCTTCTTAAAATACCAAACCCACGCGAGCGAAAGCTGGACCGTGTTTCTCAGCCCGGTTTCAGCGCGCGGTGAATGGTCCCGAACGCGCCCGTTTCGTGCCACGGGTGGCGCGCCCCACGGTCCGGTTGCCGCTCTGACCCGCGCCACGATCCGCCCGCGAAAGGCGTTGCAATTCTGGCGCAGGGTTCCCGACATAAGCACAGTCATAGGAAAGGACCGGAACGTTTTGTTTAAAATCGGCATCGGAGAAATACCGTTGATGCATCAGATTACCTTTTCGATCTGGCCGGACACCGAAACAATGGCCGATTTCGCCCGCGCCGACGGGCCCCATGCCCGCGCTATCCGCGCGGTGCGCGACGGTGACTGGTTCAGTGAAGAATTATATGCCCGTTTCCACATTCTGGGCGATACCGGCTCTTGGCACGGGGTCAGTCCCCTTGCCCGCCCTGAGGTCGCGGCATGAGTACAGCTTTTCCCTTTTCGGCCATTGTCGGTCAGGATCAAATGAAACTGGCGTTGATCCTGACCGCAATTGATCCCAGCCTTGGGGGTGTGTTGGTGTTTGGCGATCGGGGCACCGGCAAATCCACAGCGGTTCGTGCGCTGGCGGCGCTGTTGCCGCCCATCACGGCCGTTGCCGATTGCCCCGTGAATGCAGAAGATATTTCGCAATGCCCCGATTGGGCCGGTGTCACGTCTGGCAAACTGGTCAAGAAACCGACCCCCGTTGTCGACCTGCCACTTGGGGTAAGCGAAGACCGCGTCACCGGTGCGCTTGATATCGAACGCGCGCTGACGCGCGGCGAAAAGGCATTTCAACCGGGCCTGCTGGCCCGCGCCAATCGCGGGTATCTTTATATAGACGAGGTCAACCTGCTGGAGGACCATATCGTTGATCTGTTGCTGGACGTCGCCCAATCGGGGGTCAACGCGGTTGAGCGTGAGGGCCTGTCGATCCGCCATCCTGCGCGCTTTGTCCTGATCGGGTCTGGCAATCCCGAAGAAGGCGAATTGCGCCCGCAGCTTCTGGACCGCTTTGGTTTGTCGGTAGACGTCTCATCGCCCACAGACATCGAAGAACGGATCGAAGTGATCCGCCGTCGCGATGCGTTCGATACGGATGCCAAAGGCTTTTTGACACGATGGCGGCGCAAGGACGGCAAGGTGCGCAAGGATATCCTGACTGCACGCGACCGCCTGAAATTCACCGACATATCCGATGCAAGGCTGAAAGACTGCGCCGCGCTGTGCCTTGCACTGGGAACTGACGGTCTTCGCGGGGAACTGACGCTGATGCGCTCGGCAAGAGCCTATGCCGCCTACACTGGCGCACAACACGTAGAGCAAACGCATCTGCGCAGCGTCGCGCCAATGGCGCTGAGCCACCGCTTGCGCCGCGATCCGCTGGACGAAGCCGGATCTGCGACACGGGTGGACCGCGTTGTAAAAGACATACTGGGATGACTGCCGCCGCGCCCCTTGCCATCCGGACTGCGCGGGCGCTGGCTGCACTGGCTGTCGATCCGGCCGGATTAAAAGGGCTCACGCTGCGGGCCCGCGTTGGGCCCGTCCGCACCGCATTCGAGGCTGTGTTGCCCGAATTGTCCGGCGTCAGGCACCGGATTTCTCCGTCTGTGTCCGACACCCAATTGTTTGGCGGCCTGAATGTAGCGGCCACCCTTGCCCAAGGTCGTCCTATCACTGATCCCGGGTTGGGCGCGCATCCCGCAACCCTGATCATCGCGATGGCCGAACGGATCACAAACGGCCTTGCGGCGCGGCTGGGCCAGATACTGGACCGTGCGCAAGGGCACACCCTGATCCTGCTGGACGAAGGGGCCGAACCGGATGAAGCTGCGCCTGAAAAACTGCTGGACCGGATGGCCTTCTACATCGATCTGACAGAGCTGCGCGCACATGACGCGCGGTTTCCGTTGCCCGCACCCGCCGATATTGACCATGCGAAAACGCAGTTGGCGCATGTTGCCGTCCCGCCAGATACGCTTGCCACACTAACCCTGCTTGCCGCACGCTTTGGCATCGACAGTTTACGCGCGCCCACATTGGCGCTGCGCACGGCGCGTGCCCTTGCGGCTCTGGACAACGAAAAAAGTGTTGGTGATGCGCATGTCCGCGAAGCTGCCGAACTGGTTTACCCACACCGGGCGCAGGCCGTGCCCGAAGATCAAACCGAACCCGCCCCGCCAGACCAGCCCGACGCCACCGAAGGCGCGGAGGACAAAGACAGCACCGCCGCGGACACCCTGCCCGACGAACTGCTGGTAGATGCGGTTGCCGCCCTGCTGCCCCCCGACCTTCTTGAGAAATCCAACAGCCGCAAAGGCCCAAAGGGGCGGACAGGCAGTGGCGCGGGTGCCCGCCGGACCGGAAACAGGCGGGGGCGCCCTTTGCCTTCGCGACCGGGCAAACCGGATGGCCGCAATCGCATTGATCTAATGGCAACCTTGCAGGCTGCGGCACCTTGGCAACGATTGCGCCGCACGCAGTCCGACGAGGCCCGGCCAATCATCATTTACCCGTCCGACATTCGCATAAAGCGGTTTCAGGACCGGTCCGACCGTCTGCTTGTTTTTGTGGTCGATGCGTCTGGTTCTGCCGCAGTTGCCCGCCTGTCAGAAGCGAAAGGCGCTGTGGAATTGCTGCTGGCACAAGCCTACGCAAAGCGCGATCAGGTCGCCTTGATCGCGTTTCGCGGAAAAACAGCTGATCTGCTATTGCCCCCGACACGTTCGCTGGTGATGGGAAAACGGCGGCTTTCGGCGTTACCGGGCGGTGGGGGCACACCGTTGGCGGCCGGCTTGCAATCTGCCGTGATGCTGGCGCAATTCGCGCGCACCCGCGGGCTTAGCCCCATGTTGACCTTGCTGACAGACGGGCGCGCCAATATCGCGCTGGACGGCACCCCCGGACGCGGCCAAGCGCTTGCCGATGCCAGTCATATCGCAAAACAGGTTCAGCTAGACGGGATCAGCAGCGTGTTGATCGACACCGCCCTGCGCCCCGGCTCAGAGGCGGCAACGCTGGCACAGGAACTGGGTGCGCGGTACATTGCACTGCCCCGGGCAGATGCCCACGGCATCAGCGCCGCGGTGGATTCCGCGCTGGATCACTAGGCCGATGAACTGGGATCGTGATCTTGCAACATGGCCGCTGAACCATTTGTCGCGGCGTGTCGTTGCCGGCCCAAACCGATGGCATGTGCAAGAAACAGGGCAAGGCGAGACATTGCTTCTTATCCACGGAGCGGGGGCCACAACACATAGCTGGCGTGATGTGATCCCGATACTGGCGCAGACCCACCGGGTTATCGCGTTTGATCTACCCGGCCACGGCTTTACCCAAGGCACAAGACGCGGGCGCAGCGGATTAAATGCGATGACAGAAGATGTTGCCGCGTTGTGCCGCGCAGAAGGCTGGAACCCTGTTGCGGTGATCGGGCATTCCGCAGGTGCGGCCATCGCCCTGAACCTGATCAGGACAACGCCACAGGATCAGGCCGTTCCCCGTTCGGTCATCGGTATCAATGCCGCCCTTGACCGTTTTGAAGGCATCGCGGGCTGGCTGTTCCCCCTGCTTGCCAAGGTGCTGGCCCTGAACCCGCTGACATCATATGCGTTTTCATCTGGCCGGAACTCCGCCGCGCGCGCGCGCCGCCTGATTGAAAACACCGGATCGGACCTGACCGAAGACGGGATCAGCTATTACGCGCGTCTGATCGCTGATCGCAGCCATGTCGAAGGCACGCTTCAAATGATGGCGCAATGGAATATTGACGATCTTCTTGACCGCATCGGTGATCTGAACGCGCGCTGTCTGTTCATCGCGGGCGAAAACGATATTGCGATAAAACCTGCCGTTTCGCAAAAGGCCGCGGCGCTGATCGCTAACGCCGAATTTGTCGAACTGGCCGACTTGGGCCATCTGGCGCACGAAGAAAACCCCGACATGGTCGTTGCGCACATTCAAAGGTTTCTTGAACGTCGCTGACTGTGAAAAAGCCGCGCAGGTTTTAACGGCAGCAAATCGCATCGGGCACCTGCCAATCGCAGAATTCGCAATTCCCTGCTTTCCTCGTTTCGATAAGGCACTAGTATAATGCAGGCGGAAAATCGACGCCGGAAACCGAGGTGAAAGTTGTTGATAGAACAGGTAGCCTTGCATTCATCCCCGATGCGCGATGCCTTGCGCGCGCATACCGATGCCGCCCACACCCGACTGCATCAGCATTCCTGTTTCGTCGCGCTGTTCGACAAAACGCTGGGTCTGGAAGAATACCGCCAGCTGATGCGGCGCATGCATGGGTTTTATGTTCCGCTTGATCGGGCGGTCGAACGCGTTCTGGCGGAAACAACGGCTGATCCGTCCGGCTATCGCTATGCCCGCAGATCAGGGCATCTACAGCAAGACCTGAGTGATCTCGGCTTTTCGCCGCAGGACATTCGCGAAAACCCACACTGCGAACAGGTCGCAAGGTTGGTATCGCCTGCCACGCTTGGCGGTGTCTTGTATGTGATCGAAGGCGCGACGCTGGGCGGTACGGGCATCGACCGCGCCGCACAAAAGCTGATGGGCAAGGAGGACCCTGTGGGCAGGCGGTACTGGGCGTGGTGCCGGGCCGTCAACAAACAGCGTTGGGCGATGACCCTGAATTATCTTGATCATCTGGATCGGAACGGGGTTTCAATGTCCGACCTGACGACGGGGGCATATGATACATTCGGGGCGCTGGCAGACTGGCTTGCGCCTTTGGATCGCGCCGCCGCGCATTCCGAAATGAGGCTGTCGTGACTTCGGGTCAGGTTGATCTTGAAACGTGTGATCGCGAACCGATCCACCTGATCGGTGCCGTGCAACCCCACGGCGCCCTGATCGCGATTGACAAAGACACGTTCATTATCGAATTCGCCAGTGTGAACACGGCGTCATTCGTGGGGTATGGACCAGACGATCTACTGGGCAAACCACTGGCGCATCTTGTCGGGAAGGAAAATGCCGCTTCGCTGCCTGACTTGCAGTTGAAACCCACGATGCCAGAACTGCTGAAGCCATGGTTCATCAGCTTTTCCGGACCGGATGGCAAAACGATCCATGCGGAGTGTTTGCCGCATACCAACAATGGCTACATCATACTTGAATTCATGCAGCCCGAACCGACACCGGCGTCGATCTGGGAAGACGAGTTGTTGCGGCAAGGCATTATTTCAGAATTGGTCAAGCCGGGTGCGCTGACCGAACTGGCCGATGCCAGCGCCAAGATGATCCGCGAAGTCACAGGTTTTGACCGCGTGATGATCTACAAGTTCGCCGAAGACAAACATGGCGAGGTAATCGCCGAAGCGACCAACCGGCCTGACAGCTTTTTGGGTCTGCACTATCCCGCGTCCGACATCCCCGATCCCGCGCGGCGGCATTTCTTGCTGAATGTGATGCGCTCGATCCCGGACATGAACGCCAAAAGTATGCCGATCGTCAGCCGGTCGGGCGATGTTGCCGACGCACAATCGGCACGCCCGCTGGATCTGACCTATTCAAAACTCAGGGCGGTTGCGCCGGTTCATATCGAATATCTGAACAACATGGGCGTGGGGGCAAGCCTGTCGATTTCCCTGATCACCAACAACGAATTGTGGGGGCTGGTTGCCTGCCATCACTATGGCACGCGACTGATTTCTTCCAGCCGGTTACGATTTGCGGAACTGCTGGGCGGAACAACATCGGCTTTGTTGCAAAGCATCGAGAACACGAACCAGCTTCGCAAAAGTATTTCGGCCGAAAAAACCGCATTCCGGATGGAGCAACAGGCCCGAACCGGCACCCCTTTGCGCAACCTGATCGAAAATCACGCGACAGATCTGATGGATCTGATCGATGCACAGGGTTTTCTGCTGAAGCTGGATGGCAAGGTGATATCGGTCGGGGCGGTGCCGGACCGGCCGCTAAGCTTTGTCAAACTGCGCGGTCTTCTGACAGATGGGGTGGCGACCACATCGCATCTTTCAGACATCATAGAAATGGACGACGATCAGATGCGCACGGCGGCGGGAGCAGCGCTGCTTGCCTTGTCGGATGACAACACCGATTATCTGGTGTTTCTGCGCAGCGACTTTGAACAGACAATTCGCTGGGCGGGCAAACCGGAAAAAATAGAAACCAAAACCGAAGACGGAATAACACGACTGTCGCCCCGGGGTTCGTTTGCGCTGTGGCGCGAGGAACGGCACGGCAAAAGCAGACCTTTTGATGCGATTGACAGGGATGCATTGCGCATCTTGCGCAGAGCCCTGTTTGCGCTGAACAGTCTGGAACGGGAACGAAGCGCGCGTGAAGCGCAAAAGATCGCAGAAGCCGAAGAAATCCGTCTGCGCCACGCTCTTCTTGACGCCGCGAGGGCAAGCTCCATGGGCGAACTGGCATCTGCGATTGCCCATGAGTTGAACCAACCGCTGTCTGCGATTTCCAACTACGTCAACGCCTGCCGACAGGAATTTGACAACGCCGGTGTCGCCATCCCCGAACGCGCCGGACAACTGATCGTCGAGGCGGTTACAGAAACGAAACGGGCCGGTGATCTGGTGCGCCGTGTTCGGGATTTCATTTCAAGGGGCGATTTGAACGCGGAATACATCGACCTGAACGCCGCAATCAAACAAGGCATCGACCTTGCCCTTGTGGCCGCCGAAATGCCCAGATTGCAGGTCAACCTGATCCTTGATCCAAAAATACCCAAGGTTCTGGCCGACCCGATCCAGATTGGGCAGGTTGTGCTGAACCTTGCGCGCAACAGCATCACCGCCATGCAGAATATGCCAAAACAGGTCCTAACCGTCGAAGCCGCGCGATCCGGTGGGTATGTGCAGGTGACGGTGCGTGACACGGGCTGCGGCATCCCGCACAAACAACAGCAATACCTGTTTGAACCGTTCCATGCCTCTACAACCAAAGGAATGGGCATAGGATTGTCGTTGTGCCGTTCCATCGTCGAAGCCCACGCGGGCCGAATTTGGTCGGAACCGTCGACAAAAGGCGCTATTCTGGCGTTCCAATTGCCTTTAAAAGGCGGTCAGGATGACTAAACCCGAAGAACAGTTTTCGGTTTACGTGGTTGAGGACGACGATTCCGTCCTCAAGTCGTTGTGCGCCCTGCTGAATGCGCACGGGTATGACACGATTGCGTGCACTTCAGCCGAACATTTTTTGCGTATTTTTGACCCAAGGCTAAAAGCGTGCATGGTGCTTGACCTGCGCCTGCCGGGGATGAGCGGACCACAATTGCAGGCACATCTGAACGAGATTGATGTCAGCATTCCCATTGTAGTTGTGACTGCGCATGGCGATGTTCCGGTTGCGGTTCAAACCCTGCGCGCCGGGGCGAGCCATTTCATCGAAAAACCGGCACAAGAAGACCAACTGTTGGAAGCCATAAGTTCGGCCGGCGACATCCTGTTCAATCGCGCCCCCCCAAACGTGCCCCAAAACATTGTAGCCGAACGTCTGGCGAAACTGACGGAACGCGAACGCGAAGTGTTGCACCATTTGCTGGAAGGCAAACTGAACAAGGAAATCGCCAACGAACTTGGGGTCAGCCAACGCACCATCGAAGTGCATCGCTCTCGCATCCGGGAAAAAATGCATGCACGCGGGATTGCCGATCTGATCCGAATGATCGGCTGAAATCTGCGGCTCTTACGTACGTAACACTACGTAGTGGGAAAACCGCAATAGCCCCCTGACTTTGCCACGCTCTAGTCTTGGACACACGTGATCCAAAATTTTGACGAGTTCTGCTGGGACCTATGTTGGCGCGCGACTGAGGTAAAGGCCTGAAAAGGCCGATACATAGGTGAAACGGGGGGCTGGCAAACCAACAGACTGACTAATCGGGTCCTTTCCATACATATATCCGCCCGCGAACCAACGACAAACGGTTGCTGTTGTAAGGCGGGTTGCACCGCCGAATATCGACGCTGGAGGTGTTTAAAAAGGGACGACATTTGCCCCGTTCTACCGAGGAGCGGAATGGGGCAGTCAGCCGGATCAGGCAAAAAACGCAGCGCTAGACTGCAAGCATTCAAGACACAAAACAGGCAAAGGGAGGATAGAAAGTGTTTACCACAAATGCGTCTGCAGAACCGCTGGAACTCGATATTTTCGAGCAAAACCACTGTAATATCCGCCGCCTGAAACAAAGCCTTCCAGAGGATCTTGTGGCCAATCTGGCCCGCGAAGTCATTCGCCGCCTTTCATCGCGTGACACCAAACTGGAAAAAGCGCCGATTGAACCAACCCGGGAAGAGTTGAAAAACCTGTGCGTCGCGTTGATATCGGACGATGACAAGGCCGCGGCAGAGATGATCATTGGCGTGCGCGCCGAGGGCGCGGCCCCCGAAGATATCTATCTGAAATACCTTGCCGCCTCGGCCCGGATGCTGGGCAAATGGTGGGAGGAAGATCGCGTTAGTTTTGTTGATGTGACGGTTGGAACGGGCCGCATGTACGCCATCATGCGCGGTATGAAACACCATTTTATTCCCGCATTTGATCTTGTTGAAAAATCGGCTGTGTTCGCTGCCGTTCCCGGCGAAACGCATACGTTGGGCGTGCGCATGGCCGCAGACCTGTTCCGCAAAGACGGCTGGGACATCGCGTTGAAAATCGGGCTGGATCACGATGATCTGGTGTCAGATATCGAAAAATCACCCAGCAGCATCGTCGGGTTATCTGTAAGCGGGCGGCATTCGGTGGAAGCGCTGTCCCGGCTGGTGGTGGCCCTGAACATCTGCTGCCCGCAAGCCCCGCTTGTGGTTTGCGGACACGACATTGAAGAGATCAGGCCGCTTCTTTCACTGGCCGGTCTGGACGGTGTCGCCGGCAACGTCGAAGAAGCAAAAGAACAAATGGACGCTTTGTGGGACCGCAAAATCGCCAGCTAGGCTGCGCGGCGAACGCAAACGCACACGCATCACCCGCCCTTGCCGCTGAACGCCTTTCAGGGGGCCTTTTGTTTCTTACTGACATGCCAAAGCGGGTCGGCCAATCGCCGCCATCCCTTACCTGTTGCTGAATTCCAGCCCCTGATGTTGATCTGAATCAATACCGTCAACTTTTTAAAGTGTAAACTTTAGTTGACATATATTGATCACAAAACGGCGGGGAATCTCCAATGCGTATTGTCTTTGTACACCCGAATTACCATTCCGGCGGCGCCGAAATCGCGGGCAACTGGCCACCGGCATGGGTTGCCTATCTTGCGGGGTCCCTGAAGCGCGCCGGGTTTGATGACGTCCATTTCATCGACGCGATGACAAACCATCTGGAAGACGATGTTCTGGCCGACAAGCTGAAAGACCTTCAGCCCGATGTGATTGGATGCACCGCCATCACACCGTCAATCTACGTGGCCGAACGCGTGTTGGAAATTGCCAAGGAAGTGGTGCCGGATGCGTTGCGCGTGTTGGGCGGTGTCCACGCCACGTTTATGTACAAACAGGTTCTTTCCGAAGCGCCGTGGGTTGATGTTATTGTGCGCGGTGAGGGTGAGGAGATTATTGTCGACCTGATCAAGGCTGTTGCCCAAGGCCGCTGGCCTCAGGACCGGCGCAAGGTCAAGGGAATCGCGTTTCTAGATCAGACAGATATCGTTGCCACGCAAGCGGCCTCTACCGTCAAGGACCTGGACGGGATCAGCCCGGATTGGTCACTTCTTGAATGGGAAAAATACATCTACATTCCACTGAACAAAAAGGTGGCGATCCCCAATTTTGCGCGGGGTTGTCCGTTTACCTGTTCCTTCTGTTCACAATGGAAATTCTGGCGCGATTACCGGGTCCGCGACCCGCTCAAGGTGGTGGACGAGATCGAGAACCTCGTGAATGAACATGATGTTGGTTTCTTCATTCTTGCCGACGAAGAACCGACAATCAACCGCAAGAAGTTTATCCAGTTCTGCGAAGAACTGATCGCGCGCGATTTGCCCAAGCGGGTGCAATGGGGGATCAACACACGGGTCACCGATATCTACCGCGATCGCGAACTGCTGCCTTTGTACCGCAAAGCCGGGCTTGTGCATGTTTCATTGGGCACCGAAGCGGCGGCGCAATTAAAACTGGACCAGTTTAACAAGGAAACCACGGTCGAGCAGAACAAGGAGGCCATCAAACTTCTGCGCGACGCCGATATCTTTGTGGAAGCGCAGTTTATCGTCGGTCTGGACAACGAAACAAAGGAAACACTGGAAGAAACCTTTCAGATGGCGTGGGATTGGCAACCCGATCTGGCCAACTGGGCCATGTACACGCCGTGGCCGTTTACGCCGCTTTTCCAAGAACTTAAGGACAAGGTCGAGGTTTTCGACTTTTCCAAATACAACTTTGTCACGCCGATCATGAAACCAGCGGCCCTGACACGCGGCGAATTGCTGGACGGCGTCATGAAAAACTACCGCCGGTTTTACATGCGCAAGGCCCTGTTTCACTATCCATGGCGTGGTACCGGCTATCGGCGGCGGTATCTTCTGGGTTGTTTGAAAGCGTTCCTGAAAGCCGGGGTTGGCCGCACCTTTTACGATCTGGGCAAGGCCGGATACTGGGGCCCGCAAACCAAGAACAGCGTTGATTTCAAGTTCGACGAAACCCGCACAATCGCCGAAGCGCAGATGGATGATTGGGAAGCATCGGCAGATCGCGCCGCCCGCGCCGCCGAACGCCGCGAAGCGATACGCGCCCAAGGCAAGGATCGCGCCAAAGACCGCCCGTTCAAACTGCCTGATGGTGCCATCAAGGCCTGTGGCGGTGGCAGCCAACAAATGGACGAAATCGAAGATGCCTGACGGCACGTTCAGCCCAGCGCGCACGGCCACCGGACTTATCGGGCCCAACGCCATTCTTCAATTGATCGAACCGGTCAATGCCGTGCTGGGGCCGACCGCCATGAACACCCTGCTTGCGCGATGCAATGTGGCGCTGCCTTCGGGCCACCAGATGATTGACGAAGACGATGTTGTGCGTGTTCACCGGACTCTGGCGCAAACCTGTCCGGATCAGGCGCAACACATCGCGATTGCCGCAGGCATCGGCACCGCCCGCTATATCTGTGCCAACCGTATCCCGAAACCGGCGCGGATCGCGTTTCACGCCCTGCCACATCGGATCGGTGAAATTCTGCTGACCCGCGCCATTGCGGCCCATGCCTGGACGTTTTGTGGATCGGGGACATTGCAGGTTCAGGCCGGGCGGCCCATTCGATTTGACCTGCAGAACAATCCGATGGCCAAAGGCTACAGCACCCGCACACCAAACTGCCACTGGCACAGGGCGGTGTTTGCCGAATTGTTCAGCGTCCTGCTAGGCAGCCCCTATACAGCGACAGAAGTGGAATGTTGTTGCGTTTCAAACGTGCCGGCCTGCCGTTTCGAGGTTGCGCCGCAACAGGGTGCCCGCGCAGGTGTACCGCACCATTAAAGTAACCCGTTCAGCACGGCTTCAGGGAAACTACGCGGGCTGTCAGGCATCCTGCCATTGGGGTGCACGCTTTTCGACGAACGCCCCAATGCCCTCTTCTGCGTCATGCGCCAGCATATTGTCCACCATCACGCCCGACGCGTAGGTATAGGCATCCGGCAGAGTCATGTCCCGCTGGGCGTAATAGGCACGTTTTCCAGTTGCGAGTGTCATGCTGGATTTTGACGCGATTTTGTGTGCCATGGCCATTGTGGCCTCTCTCAGATCCCCGGGTGCAACAGCGCGGTTGATCAGGCCGATCTCGGCGGCGCGCTGCGCCGGTGTCATATCGCCTGTCAGCAGCATTTCCATTGCATGTTTGTCCGCCACGTTGCGCGACAAGGCCACCATGGGCGTCGAGCAGAACAGCCCGATGTGAACACCCGGAGTGCTGAACTGTGCCGTGTCGGCCGCGATGGCAAGATCACAACTTGCCACCAGTTGGCACCCTGCCGCCGTGGCCACGCCGGTGACTTCTGCGATCACAGGCTTGGGGCATGCCACGATGCTTTGCATTACGCGCGAACATGTCGCCATGACACCGGCAAAGTACGCTTTACCACCATCACCGCCAGAGCGCCCGGCCGTCATTTCCTTCAGGTCGTGCCCCGCACAAAACGCAGGCCCGTTGGCGGCCAGAACGATGACACGCACTGCCGTATCCGATCCGGCATCGGAAATGGCCGCGCCCAATTCTGCCAGCATCGCCTCTGACAGCGCATTGCGCCGCGCCGGATCATTAAGCGTCAGGCGCAGCACACCGGACACATCCAGATCACGCAGCAGAATATCAGGTTGTGTCACAGGTATTCCCCTTTTTCGGAGTTTACAGAATGTTGATTTCGACGCTGTCCGCCAAACTGTTCGCGATAAAGCAATACCGGTGCGCGCGGTTTTGCATCTGCGCCAGTTCCTCGACCCCAACCGAAAAACCGGTATCAAAACGCACCACCGGATGCAGATCAATCCGGGTCACAGCCATCCGGCCCGTCGGGTTCTTGCCCAGATGTGCAACCGCGTAATCATGATAGCTGGCAACGGGCCATCCGGCTTTTGCAGCCAATGCCAGAAACGTCATCATGTGACAGCTTGACAACGCCGAGGCGAGCGCCTGTTCGGGATTGGTATTGGCCGGATCGCCGCCCCAATCGGGCGCAGAATCCACGGGGATGTCGTATTGGTTGTTGTATTGCACCGTGTGCAGGTTCGAGTACGCACCGGCTTCAAATACCGGCACAGCACGCTGCCAATGCAACTGAATCGCGAGATCAGACATTCAAGTGGTCTTTCTATCTGGCAACGCGCACTAGGCGGCTGCGATTTGTTTCTTGGGGTCATAGAACGGACGTTCGACAACAACCGCGCGGACGGGGCCGGAATTGGTCACAACCTCGACCTCAACCCCGATATTGGCGTGCTCTGCCGATACCATCGCCAGCGCGATGTTACGTTCAAGCCTGGGGGAATAGACCGCCGATGTCACCTTGCCGATGGCCTGACCGCCAAGATTGATTTCCCAAAAGGTCGTGTTCGGGCCTTTCAGCGGCTCGCCGTCGATGATCAGACCGATCTGTTGGCGGCTGACACCTTGCTCCTTGATGCGGCGCAGCGCGGATTTGCCAATGAATTCTGCGGCCATATCAAGGTTCACAAGCCGATCCAGCCCCAGCTCATAGGGGTTGGTGCTCATGTCTGCATCCGCGTGATAGGACAACATACCACCTTCGATACGGCGGATTGAGGATGTGTGGCCGGGTTTCAGCCCAAACGGCATGCCCGCTGCCATAATGGTTTCCCAAAGCAGATCGCCTTTGGAACCGTCACGCAGGTAGATTTCGTAACCCAGCTCGCTTGACCATCCGGTGCGCGAAACGATCAGGGGAATACCGTCAAGCTCGACTTCACGCAGCCAGTAATAACGCAAGTCCGCGATATCGTCCCCGAACAGCGCCTTCATGATGTCACCGGACTTCGGCCCCTGCAATTGCAGCGGGGACACATCAGGCTCTCTGATTGTGACATCAAGACCAGAGTGCACGGCCACGCCTTGCGCCCACAACAAAATGTCGCTGTCCGCAAGCGAAATCCAAAAATGGTTTTCGGCCAGACGCAGCAAGATCGGATCGTTCAGGATGCCGCCATCCGCGTTTGTGATCAGGATGTATTTGCACTGCCCGACCGCCATCTTGGACAGATCGCGACATGTCAGCATCTGGGTGAACTTCGCTGCATCGGGACCGGTGATTTCCACCTGACGCTCGACAGCCACATCACACAGGATCGCATCGTTCACGAGGTTCCAGAAGTTCTGTTCCGGATCGCCGAAATCGCGCGGGATATACATGTGATTGTACACCGAAAACCCCTGTGCGCCCCAACGAACAGTGGCGTCAAAGTAAGGGGATTTGCGGATTTGCGTACCAAAACCAAAATCATCTGCTTGCATTGTATCGTCCTCCCGATTTGCCGGCGATCCTGCCGGTCAAACACTGCGTAAACCTGACGGTGATTTAGTCGAGGTTGGGACGAAGAAGCAGTCCAATAAATTCAAAGTTCCGGACCAAACGGACTGTTTTATTGGCCCTATCCCGACCGATTGGGCGGCTCGTGCTATTTCGCGATTTTGGCAGCCAGTTTGGCAAGGTTCGGCTTGGCCGATTTCACCTTTCGAGTCGCGATGTAAGTCATGTATCGCTCGACACCCAAATCCGCCGCGAGGAACGATTCCATCAAGCTCTGGAAGGATGCCAGGCTCGGGCTGACGACTTCCATAACGTAGTCCATCCCGCCACCCGTCGCGATGCAGTCCGTGATCTCGTCCAGATTCTTGATAAAGGCTTCGAACCGGTCGAAATCTGCCTTCCGGTGGTGGGTCAGTGAAACGGTTACGATCACCAGCGTAAAATCTGTAATCCGGTCCAGTGCGATCTCGGCGCTGTATCCCTTGATATAGCCCGCTGCCTTCAACCTGTCCAAACGGGCCCAACACGGAGTAGGAGATATATTGCATATCTCGGCCAGCTTGGTCTTGCTCAGCTGTCCGTTTTGCTGGACCGCGCTGAGAATACGGATATCCGTCGCATCTAGGCTAAGTCTTTTCATTCATACGAAACTTTCATTGCATCTTACTTGAATGGCCACACAAGCGCCGCGCTGCCTTCGTCTTCTATGCTTTGATATCCAACAATCCCCGGGACTGTGGCCAGTTTTGCGACCAAATCTATCACGCGGGCGTCTGTGACCTTTCGATCTTGCGCCATTCGGGCAAGTTGAGCGCACCCCCAGCCCTGACAGGGTTCGTATGAAGCGTTCCCGTAGCCGCCAACACAAGGGCAGCACAATGCGCGCCCGATTGGTTTTCGATCTGACACTTTCAACAAGAGTGTCTGGCAGTTTCCCCTAGATTTTCAGGTCCAAACGGGGCTTCCAGAAGGGGCGGAACAGTTCGATCTTGGGGCAGCGGTTCATCACAACCTGTAAGCCCGCGTCTTCGGCCAGTTTCGCGGCGCGATCATCATAGACGCCGATCTGGCCCCACAGCACTTTTGCCCCGATTTCGATGGCCTGTTCGGCAAAGCTGTAAAACTCTTCCTTGGGGCGGAACACCTCGACCATATCGACGGGGCGGTCGATCTCTTGCAAACTGTGATACACCTTGATCCCGCGGATTTCCGTCAGCTTCGGGTTCGGATTGACCGGGATCATATCATAGCCCGTTTCATGCAGCACCCGCAGCACGCCGTAACTGAATTTGGTCTTGTCGGCGCTGGCCCCTACCATCGCGATGGTTTTGACTGACTTCAGGATGTCGGCAAGGAATTTCGGATCATAATCGTAGATGTGATCAACGTCTGCCTCCGGCATCATCAAACCTCCTTATTCTGGCGTGTGGCTTTGGTGTCTAACGGCGTGGCAATATCTGCCTTGAGTTCATGCGGATCAAGCGGGTCCAGGAACGGATTGCGGTAAAGCCTGTCATGGCTTTCAACACCGATCTCAAGCGTGATGTCCGTGGTGGGCCGCGCCACGCACAGAATGACGTATCCGTCATTGATCTGGCGATTGTTCAGCGCAACCTGCCTGCGCTGGTCGACTTTGCCAGCCTTCAGTTTTGCAGCACAGGTGATGCAGCCGCCGTATTTGCATCCGAAAGGCAGATCGACACCCTGATCGCGCAATGTCTCCAGAAGCGGGCGGCGCGGGTCCACCGTGTAGGTCTTGCCATCACGATTGGCGAGGGTCACGATCATAGCCATATGTCACTGGTGCAATCGCCACCGGGATAGCGGGCTTCGTGGCAGCGGCTGGGGCCGTTCGGTTCCTGGCCGAAGTCCACAATAAAATCGGGGTTCAGCACCATGCCGCCCTTCACCGGATCACAGTCGATCATAACCATCACGCCGCCCTGTTCACGGATTTCTGGATAGAACTGGTTATCCCAGGTCGAAAACAGGGACGTCGTCACATAAAGACGTTTGCCATCAAGGCTAAGCTGGAACATCTGCGGCCCACCGGCCATTTTAACCCCGTTCACTTCGGGCGCGCGCCCCAACAGCCCGCCCATCCAGACCTGCCCCGTCAGCACAGGGTTGTGGGGATCGGAAATGTCGTACTGGCGCATGTCACCGTGCAACCAGTTGTTCAGGTAAAGGTATTTGTCATCCATCGAAATCAGGATCGCCGACATCACCCCCGGCACCGGAATGGGCCAGTCGGGGTGCGGTTCGTTGCCCACATCGATGATCTTTTCCCACTGCCATTTTCCAGCGTCGTCTTTCCACCAGTGAATGACATTGGAACTTAGCGCGGCACCGCAAAAGCCATGTGTGCTGTCCGGGTCGTGGTGAAACTTCACCTCAAGCGGCAGCAGGCCATCTTCGCCCAGATACATCGTTTCGATCGGTTCTTTCTTTTCGAAATCCCAGAAATGCAACTCGCGGCCGTATTTCAGGTGGCCAACCTCTTCCAGATCAAAGCCCGGGCATAAAGGTGTTGGGGGCCGCCCATTCGGAACTGACCATGACATTGTGGCGCGGCTGATACCAGAAATCGTACCCGAACTTGATGTCCCCCATCGAATTTTCCCAGCGGCCTACTATTTCGAAGTCCTTGTTCAGATGGAGATAGCCGCCCGGTGCCTCGCCCTTCGCGTCGCCCAGCATCGAGATGATGATTTCAGAGCCAAGGCAATGCACGGTGTGTGGCCCGCTCAGGTTGGTTTTTGACTTGATCTCGCTTCCGTCGATCACCTTGTGCAAGCGTGGCGCGCGCGGATCGGTCGCCGTGTCCACAACATGAATGTTGTTGGACCGCACCCCCGGCAAAAGCAGGTATTTGCGCGACATGCTGCCATCCTCAAAACAGGATGAACAGGCGTTCCAGCCCATGTGGTGCAATTCGTCCCCGATGCCCGGCATCTCAAGCCGGTGGATTACCTGCGAATAGGTGGGGCTGTCGGGATCGACATCAACGGTTGCCAGATAGTCGGGTTTCTGAATGCCCGTGCCGGTGTAAATCGCGATTGTATAAAGCAGCTTTTCCCTTGGCGCCTTGATCGCTTCGGCGGGCGAGGCATAGCCCGGTCCACAACACTCCATTTCGTTCCTCCCTCAAAGCGGTCGCCACTGGGCCCACGGCATGATCAGCCCGTTAACCGTCCACGCGCGACCCCCGGCTTCATGGTGTCGTTCGTGCCCGCGTAAATCCGTTCGATCCGATCGTCGCGGTACATCCGCTTCATCGGGTATTCCGCCATCACGCCGTATCCGCCGAACAATTGCAAGCAGCGGTCAATAATCTTTGCGTGTAAATCTGTCAGCCAATACTTCGCCATTAGGCTTTCTCGGTTGTCAGATTGCCTTTCAGGTGGTCCGAAGTGCAGGCATCCGGAAAGGTTTTGGCGATTGTCGCCTTGGTCACGTGCTTGTCATCCATCCATGGGGATGCGGGGAAATCCAGATTGACCATTGCGCTGCTTGCCTCGCCTGTTCCTGCGGTCAGGCTAGTTTTGCAACGGAACAAGGGCCAATCGAATTTCCATATGCATTCATTCGCGAAACCAATGGAAAGTCCCGATATATACATAGACCAGGGGGATCAGTTAAGCTGATTGGGCAAAATTCCGGATGGGATCGAAAATGAACCTACGTCAGTTGGAAGCGTTCCGCGCAACGATACGCTGCGGCTCTATCACCAAGGCTGCGAAAATGATGCACATCTCGCAACCCAGCGTGAGCAGGTTGATCGCGGATCTTGAATACTCTGCCGGATTTCCGCTGTTCGTGCGGGTCGGGCGCGGCCTGACCCCGACATTGGAGGGACGGCATTTCTACGAAGGCGTCGAAGGGATGTTTGTGGGCATTGATCGCCTGCAGGAACTGGCGAAATCCATTCGCACGTCGCAGGGCGGCACGATTTCGGTCGGCACGATCCAGTCTATCGCAGCAATTGAACTGCCCAAAGCGATCAGCCGCCTTTATACCGAGAACCCGGACATCAATTTTGTCATCCAGTCCCGCAATACACCCGCCATTCTGGACGCGGTTCAGATGCGCCAGATTGATTTGGGTATCGTCGGGCGCGAGCCGGATTATGAAGGCGTAGAAGTTCTGTTCCAGACATCCGTTGCCTATGTTTGTCTGATGCCCGAAGATCACCCGCTGGCTGGCGAATATGGCCCCGTCGATCTGGAAGACCTTGCCAACACGGAAACCTTTGTCACCTTTGGCACCAGTTATCCGGACTCGATGATGTCGATAGACCCCGATCTATCAGGCAAACTGCGCGCCCGTTCGCGTCTTTCCGTTGCCAATATGCCGCTGGCCGGCGCGCTGGTGCGCGAGGCGGGTGTTCTGGCCATCGCAGATCCGTTTTCTGCCGAACAGGCGGTGCGCATGGGCGGTGTTGTTTTCCGGCCGATCAAACAGAAACTGACCTATTTTGTTGCTGTTGTCGCCGCTCGCCGGGAAGAGGTTTCACGCGAAGCCCTTAGATTTGTGGACTTGTTCAGCCACCAATTGCAGCAACGGGTGGACACGGTAAAAAAGCTGAGCGCTGGATTGAGCTGATCCGGTTGCCAAATTGTAGGGTTATAGCATCATTCTGTAGGTGCCAGTGCCCTTGCCAAGCGAGGTATAGGTCTGACGTATGGGTTCAAGATGTTTTTCGATTGGTCCCCTCCCCCGCACTCACTGTAGCGTGGTTTTATCGTCTGAAATCCGTAGGCATCGCGCGTCATGCAACATAGAAAAAGCCAGGTCTTTTCGACCGAAGACGCCCGGCGACTAGCCAGACAGCGGTTGCCGCATCTGGTGTTCGACTTTGTCGAAGGCGGTGCAGGGCGCGAGATTGGCATGGCGCGCAATGTGTCCTGCTTTGACACGATCCAGTTGCAACCACGGGTTATGGCGGACGTTGCCGAACGCTCGCTCGCGACCTCTTTTATGGGTCAGGACTACAACGTCCCGTTCGGGATTGCCCCGATGGGAATGTGCAACCTTGCGCACCCGAAAGCAGACCGGTCGATGGCGGAACTGGCGACCCGGACGGGCTTTCCGCTGTGCCTGTCTTCTGCCGCATCCACATCTATCGAAGACATGGGGCGCATGGCGGGCACGCGGGCGTGGTTTCAGCTTTATTTCAACACCTCGACGCAGATTTCCCTTGCCATGGTCGAACGCGCCTTGGCCGCCGGATACGAAACCCTTGTTCTGACAGTGGATGTGCCGCAAGTGTCGCGGCGCGTGCGCGATTTGCGCAACGGATTTGCGATGCCGTTCCGGATGACGCCGCGCGCATTTCTGGATTTTGCAACGCATCCGCGCTGGTCGTTGCAGACGCTGGTGGCAGGCGCGCCGCAACCAATGAACTTTGTCGACAGCAAGGGCGTTCCCAAATTTGATCGCGGCGCAAGCAGATCAGGGGCGGATTGGTCATTCTTGCAAGTCCTGCGCGATGCGTGGCCGGGCAAGCTGATCGTCAAGGGCGTAACGTCGCCCCTTGATGCCCGACGTGTCAGCAGTTTGGGCGCGGACGCCATATATGTCTCCAACCATGGCGGGCGCCAGCTTGACAGTGTGCCCCCTGCCATCCGGCTTTTGCCACTGATCCGCGATGCTGTCGGGCCTGATTTCCCGCTTCTTTTTGACAGCGGCGTGCGCAATGGCGAAGATATCGTCAAGGCGCTCGCTTTGGGGGCCAATTTCGTGATGATCGGCCGCCCTGCCCTGTTTGCGCTGGGTGGTGAAGGGGCCAAAGGGCTGAACGCCCTGTTCCAGTGTTTTGCCGAGGACATCAGCGTTGTCATGGCCCAACTGGGCGTGCGCACAATCGACCAGCTAAAGTCCAACGTTGTTTTTGATGCCCGAACCGCCCCGAAAGACGATCCGGCATTGCGAACGCCGACATCCCTGCACGTCGCCAGAAAATCCTGAGGTAAGAAAACCCCAATGACACATCCCAAGACGATCCGAGGCGGTGCCTTGCTGGCCCGCGCCCTGAAGGAAAAGGGCGTAGAGCATGTGTTCACGCTGGCCGGAGGGTTCTGCAATCCGGCACTGGAAGGGTTCATGGAATGCCAGATGCCTGTCATCAACACACCGCATGAACAGATCGCAGGGCACTTGGCCGACGGGCACGCGCGCATCACGCGCAAACCTGTGGTTTGCCTTGTGGGCCCCGAAGGCTTTGCCAACGCCGTGCCTGCCATGCTGGAGGCAGGTGGCGAACGCAGCCCTGTGATTTTCGTGACAGGTTCCTCAACGCTCAAGCGTCAGGGCGCGGGCGGCTTCAAGGAAATCGACGATGTCGCTATTGCGGCCCCTCTGGTCAAATATTCGGTTCAGATCACCGACGGGGAACGGATCAGCGAATTTGTAAACCGTGCTTGGGTGGCCGCCACAACCGGCTATCCCGGACCGGTCCATATCTCTCTGCCTGTCGATATCATGTTTTCGTCTTTCGCCCCCGACGCCGGATTGGAAGAGCGCCCCTTTGACCGCACCGACCGCCCCGTTGCGCGCGCATGGCCCGACCCCGCTGCGCTGAAGGTGATCCTTGATCAGGTCAGGCGCGCCGAACGCCCCGTCATCATCGGTGGCCATGGCGTGTGGTGGTCACGGTCCGAAGGCAAGCTTGAACAGGTTGGCAAAGCCCTGCGCCTGCCCATTTTTAACGTGCCCTATCATTCCAAACTTTTGGGCGAAGAATGCGAGGCCTATATGGGGCTGGCCGATTTCCACCAATACCACCCGTCCAAACCCGCCATCCACGAGGCCGATCTGGTGCTGATGATCGGGGGGCGGCTGGACAACCAGATGAACTTTGGCAATCCACCGTTCTTTACAAGGGATCAAACGCTGGTCTGCATCAATGGCAGCCACGAGGAACTGGAATACAATCAGGCCGCCGACGAGGTGTTGTTGTCTGATCCCGGCGCTTTTCTGGACGCGTTGGTCGGTGTGGGCAAGACATGGCCCGAATGGTTTGATCTGCAACGGGCGCGGCGCGCTGCGTGGGTCGATGAATGGTACGCACATATAGAAGCCGAAACCGCCAAGCCCGGCAAAATGCACCCGCTGCAACTGTCGCTGGATGTGCAGCAGCAGATGGGCGACAGTGACTGGCTGGTTTTTGATGGCGGCAACACGCATTTCTGGTCAGAGATTGCGGTAAATATGGCCGGATGGCGCGGGCAGAAACTGGGCGGGATCATGCATCCGGGCAACTATTCCCTGCTTGGGGTTGGTGTGTCCTTTGGCGTATCGGCCAAGGCGTTGCATCCGGACCGCAATGTTGTGGTGATCTCGGGTGATGGGGCCTTTCTGTCTGGCGGTCTGTCCATTGAATCCGCGTTTCAGGACAACCTGCCGATCACCATTGTCATCGACAACAACGGCGGGCTGGACTGTATCAGCCAGCAGCAGGAACGCCTGTTTGCAAACGGCAAACACTTTGCCACCGATTTTCGCGACATTCCGTTCCATACGATGTGCGAAGGCTTGGGCGGGCATGGCGAATTGGTGGAAACGCGCGCAGAACTGGCTCCGGCGTTGCAACGGGCCATGGCCAGCGGCAAGGTTGCCATCGTCAACGTCAAATGCCGCGGCGTGATCAGCCCGATTGTGGCGGCAACATCCGACAAACGCGATAAGGCTTCGATTGAATAATGGCAACGCTGACATCCCATACGCTGAATGGCACCGATGGCACCCATGCGGGCGGTATCACAGTCACACTGACAAACCTTGGCACCGGTGCAGTCCTGTTCAGATCCCAAATGGATGAAGGCGGTCGCCTGTCGCACGCCATCCCAGACGGCGATATTGACCCTGCCGCGATGTATGAACTGGTGTTTGACACTGCCGCCTATTGGGCGGCGCGCAACGTACCCGCAACCGTGACCCAGATTGCCCTGCGCTTTGCCATGGCCGATCCGCAAGGCAAATATCATATGCCGGTTATCGTGAACCCCAATTCATATTCAATGTGGTGCTCTTCCTGATGGATGGTTTGAATATGTCGCGGCGCATCCGCCGCACGCCCTATACCGACCGCGTCGAACAAGCCGGCGTGCGCGGTTTCTCCGTGGTCAATCACATGCTGTTACCAAAAGTCGTTTCAGCGCTTCGGTGGAAGACGATTATTGGCACCTGCGCGAACATGTCCAGATCTGGGATGTATCCTGCCAGCGTCAGGTCCAGATTGCAGGGCCGGATGCGGCTGCGCTTGTGCAGTGGATGACACCGCGCAATATCGCCAAGGCACGGGTCGGCGATTGCTTTTACATTCCCATCATTGATGCAAAGGGCGGGCTGATCAACGACCCCGTGATGCTGAAACTCGCCGAAGACCGGTTCTGGCTTTCGATCGCGGACAGTGACGTGCTGCTTTATGCGATGGGCCTTGCCCTTGGGCGTGGCTGGGATGTCGACATCTGTGAACCGGACGTGTCGCCCTTGGCCGTGCAGGGCCCAAAGGCCGAGAACCTGATCGCCCGCATTTTTGGCGAACACATCCGCGATATCGGGTTTTTCAAATATGGCTGGATCGACGTGCTGGGAACCCGGCAATTGATCGCGCGTTCCGGATACTCGCGCCAAGGCGGGTTCGAGATTTATCTGGACGGGGGGCATTTGGGGTCTGCCCTTTGGGATATGATCTGGGAGGCCGGTCAAGCGTTTGACATCACTCCGGGATGCCCCAATCTGATCGAACGGATCGAAGGCGGGTTGTTTTCTTACGGGAATGAAATGACGCGCGAAAATAATCCGTTTGAAATCGGCCACGGCAAATTCTGCGTGGTGGATGGATCGATAGATTATATCGGGCGCGACGCGTTGCAACAGATCGCGCGCCAAGGTGTGACGCGCGAAATACGCGGGGTGGCGTTTGATGGTGGCCCCTGCCCCACCTGTTCCAAACCATGGCCCGTCATAGCGGGTGACAGGCAGGTCGGACAGGTCACATCGGCAATCTGGTCGCCACGGTTGAAACGCAATGTGGGGCAATCGATGATTGATCGCGGATATTGGGATGCCGGTCAGGCCGTAACGGTCAAGTCTCAGGATGGCATGATCCGCTCCGGAGAGGTCTCCGCGCTGCCCTTTGCCTAATCAGGGACCGCCGCCCTGATTGCCTCCCACGTTCTGGCGGGCAGATGCAAATCGCGCTGCATCCGGCGCCGCGCCTGTTCGCGTTCACCACAGATTTCCACCCTCTCATACCCGGCGGCCGGCGGACAGGCGCGCAATTCGCCCAGAATGTCTTCGGCGGCCTGTTGCAGGGGGCCCGCCTCGCGAAACTGCGCGGTGTCCACCATCAGGATGAAGGTGTTACATTCGACTTTTGCAGGCCCCAGCATCGCATCGCATATCAACTCTGCCATTGTGGCAAGGCCGTACCCCAGAACACCGCCTTTGGGCAGGATGGCCCCGCCGTCAAAATAATCTGCCGGATTGGTTGTCGGTTGGCCGTTGCGATCCACAATGGCACCTTCCGGCAGGGTCGCACCCGCGCGATGGGCCGCGTAAATCCAGCCCCCCGCAATCTGCCCTGTCGCACAATCCAGAACGACAGGCCCCTGCTCACCGCCCGGAATACCCAGACACCAAGGATTGGTCGGTAAAACCGCCCTTGCCCCGCCAAAGGGCGCAACCATACGCCAGCGGTCGCGCGCACCACCGCCACAAGCAATGAAAAGGCAATGCGCCAGCGCCGCCTGTTCGGCAAAAGCACCCAACCGTCCGGTATGGCCTGTGTTGCGCACGGCGATTGCGACAACCGCGTTTTTGCGTGCGGCGCTGATACCCGCCTGCGTCGCTGCGTCCAGCGCCCGTATCCCGATGCCGCCCCCACCATCGACGTGAATCACATTCGGCTTGGCCGAGGTGATCCGGGGAACGGCCGAAGGATCAAGATAACCCCGTTCCATCTCGCCCGCGTATTGCAGAACCCGCATCACACCATGAGATTCCACGCCACATTGCTCTGCATCGATCAAGTGATCCACGATCTGTCGGGCCGCCAGTGGCGGACAGCCCGCCGTTTCCAATAGCTTGCAGCCGGTTGCACGGGCCGTTTCAACGGGCACAGCCACGCGCGGCTCTGCCAGATGCAGTTTGGTCATGCCGATGCATCCGCCTTGGCCGCCTGCTGCGCGGCGGCAAGGTCTTGGACAGGGTGGTGGCAGCGAATTTGATGGCCCACTGTCCCCTGCTGCCATGGTGGCGTTTCGGTATCGCAGACAGCGCCGATCTTGCGCGGGCAGCGCCGTTGAAACGGACACCCCTGCGCCGGTGGCGAAAGCTCGACCACGTCATCGGCGCTGAGCGTCGGGGCGGTATCAGGGTCCGGTTCCAGCACAGCGCCCAGCAGGACTTCGGTATAAGGATGTGACGGGGTCGCATAAACATCGGCGGATGGACCGATTTCACAGACGCGCCCCTGATACAGAACCGCCACACGATCCGACAGGGCGCGCACAACCGCCAGATCATGGCTGACGAAAATATAGGTGGTGCCTTGGGTGGCTTTAAGCTCGTTCAGCAAATCCAGCACGGCCGCCTGCACGGACACATCTAGGGCAGAAGTGACTTCGTCACACAGCACCACTTCGGGGTCTGCGGCAAAGGCGCGGGCGATGGCCACACGTTGCTTTTCGCCCCCGGACAACTGGCTGGGCAACCGGTCAAGGTAGTGCGCGCCCAGACGTACGCGATCAAGGATTTGTGCACTGCGCTGATAAAGTGCATCGCCCGTCAGCCCAAAGTAGAGCATCAGCGGTTGCTCCAGAAGCTCTGCAATTGTGTGACGCGGGTTCAAACTGTCATCCGGGTTCTGAAAAATCAGCTGCACCTTGCGCAAATGATCCGCGCTGCGGTTTTCGACCTCAGTTGCCAAAGCTTCGCCACCTTCGATGGTGATCTTGCCCCCCGCCGGTGACAACAGCCCGGCCACGGCCTTGAGGATTGTCGATTTGCCCGAGCCGCTTTCGCCGACCAGACCCAAAGTCTCGCCCTTGGCCACGCTGATTTCAACATCGTCAACGGTGCGCACCCCAACGCTGTCACGCCCCAGCAATTTGTCGAACAGACCCGGAGTGGCATAGCTGATCGAAAGATCGTTCAGGTGCAATGCCGGTTCCGCCGCCGGATCGATCTTGACCGGAATGGCACCACTGCCCTCAAGCGAAAGCTTTGCCGCATCCTGATGAAAGAAACAGCGCACCGCTTCGCCCGAAGGCAACGCTTCCAGCGGCGGCCTTGCGCTGCGGCATTTGTCTTGCGCCAGTGCGCAGCGGTCCACAAATGCGCAACCTGCGCCCGCCCCGCCCGGAGCAGGCGGCCTGCCATCCAGCGCGACAGGCAGGCGCGGATCGCTCAGTTTGGGGATCGAGGCCAACAACCCGCGTGCATAAGGGTGCACCGGTGCTTTCAGAACCTGACGCGTGCTGCCTTCCAGCACAACTTCGCCCGCGTACATCACCACGACGCGGTCACAGACCCGCGCGATGGCCCCCAGATCGTGGCTGACGTAAACCATCGCCATACCCCGATCGCGCGCAATATCGCGCAACAATTCAAGGATGTGGGCCTGCGTTGTCACATCCAGACCGGTGGTTGGTTCATCCAGCAGCAAGGCATGCGGTTCACCCGCCAGTGCCATCGCAATGGCGACCCGTTGCTGTTGCCCGCCAGAGAGTTCGTGGGGAAACCGCGACAGGATCGCGGTCGGGTCCGGCAGGCGCACCTGCCCAAGTAGTTCTGTCGCCTTCGCGATATGCTCTGCCTCGGACACGCTCGAATGCAGGCGAAGCGCCTCGGTCAATTGCGCACCGATCCTGAGTGTCGGGGTCAGAGATTGCCCCGAGTTTTGCGGGATCAGGGCAAGCTGGCCGCCCCTGATTTTCTCAAGCTCTTTGCGCGACTGGGCAAACATGTTCTGCCCCTGAAATGATGCCGATCCGTCAAGCAGGCGCAGCCCGCGTTTCAGATATCCCATCGCAGCCAGCGCCACGGTGGATTTACCCGACCCGCTTTCTCCGACAATGCCGATGCTTTCGCCCGCGCCGACCGTCAGATCAATGTTGCGCAAGACAGGCAGGGTTGCGCCCGATTTTCCGGTAAACCCGATCGAGACATTGCGCAGATCGATCAGAGGGGATGACATCGTTGTGTCTTTCATACCGGTGCCTTTTGCGCCCGATCAATGCCCAGCGTCTTGGCCAAGGCGTCGGCTGTCAGGTTGATCCCGATAATCAGGGATGACAGCGCGATCACAGGGCCCAGAACACCCCAAGGGGCAAAAGACATAAAGCCGCGCGCATCGGCGATCATCAGCCCCCAATCCGGGGTCGGTGGCGAAACGCCAAAGCCCAGAAACGACAGCGACGAAAACGCCAGCAGCATCCATGACCACCGCATCGCACCTTCGACCATCAGCGTATCCAGAACATTGGGCAGCAATTCGCGCCGGATGATGGTCATGCGCCCATGCCCCCGCGCCCGCGCGGCCGATACGAAATCGCGCGCCACCACATCATGCGTTGCGGCGCGGGCGATACGGATTACGGGAATGCCGTAGAAAAAGGCCAAGGTGGGAATCAACACCTCGATGCCGGTGCCAAAGGTCACGATCAGCAGCAGCATTTTCAGTATCCACGGCAGCGACAGGAACGCATCCACCACACGCATAAAGATTTCGTCCAACCGCCCGCCGACAAGACCGAAAAGAATGCCGACAAATCCACCCCAGGCCACGGCGATCGGGGTGGCGATCCCTGTGACCAGCAGGGCTTCGCGCCCGCCCTGCAGGACACGGCTGAACACATCACGGCCCAGATGATCGGTGCCCAGCCAGTGGCTGGGTTCCGGCCCTGTTAGCATCATGGCGGAATTCATCGCCTTGTAATCATAGGGCGCAATCCACGGGCTGATCAGCGCCAGAACAACATGAAACACCACCAGAAACAGGCCAATTGCACCCGAAGGGCGCGATACGACATCACGCAGAACCGACGCGATCCGCGAAATCCGGGTGTTCTGAGGGGGGGCTGTTGTTACGGTCATCCGCGCCTCATGTGCAGGGTCCGCAAACGCGGGTTCGCGACCATTGTCAGAATATCGGCAAACAGGTTCACGCCAACATAGACCGTTGCCACAATCAGCGCGATGGCCTGCACCACCGGCAAATCACGGTCCGAGATTGCATCGATCATCATGCGCCCCAGACCGGGGTAATTGAACACCACCTCGATCACGACAACGCCGCCCAGCAACCATGCGATTGTAAGCGCCACAACGTTGATTGCGGGCAATAGCGCGTTGGGCAACGCATGGCGGAAAACGATCCGCCAGTAGGGCACGCCTTTCAGTGTGGCCATCTGGACGTAATCGCCCGACATGACCTCGATCACCGAAGACCGCACCATGCGCAGGATATGGGCCGTCATCACCATGGTCAGAACCAGAACCGGCAAAATGATTTCTGGAAAGAACTCTGACGCGGGCGCGCTGGCCGAAGTCAGCACAATGCCCGGCAACCAGCCAAGCCAGACCGAAAAGACAAGGATCAACACGGTGGCCGAAACAAATTCGGGGATTGTCATCGCGAAAATTGCGAGCGTGGAAAAGATCAGATCAACAGGCCGGTCACGCCATAGACCCGTAACAACGCCAAGGAAAATCGCAAGCGGCACACCAAGTGCAAGTGAACAGGCCGCCAGCAACAACGAATTTCCCATGCGGTCGCCGACAAGTTCCGCGATGCTTTTTTCACCGTTGGCAGAAACGCCCAAATCGCCCCGCATCGCATTGCCCGCCCAATCAAGATAGCGGACGATGGCAGGCTCGTTCAAGCCTTGGGCCGCGCGGCAGTTTTCCAACAATTTGCCGCTTGCTTCGCGTTCCAGAAAGGCGGTGCAGGCATCGCCCGGCAGCATCTCGACCCCGGCGAAAATAATCATCGACACGATGACGACTGTAACAGCCCCCAAGAAAAGCCGACGAAGTATCATGCGCAACATGGATTTTCATCCTGACGAGAAAAATTGATAAACAGGGGCAGGTGAAAGACTTTGCCCCTGTTTGCAGCAGACTTCGGGTAAGTTTAGTCCACAGTGATCATATGCCAGCGCACGGCGTCGTTTTTGACCTCGTCCAGATTGGACACCCGCGAAGACACACCGACAAGTCTGGTCACCGTGTACGGGATCAGCGTCCCTGCTGTTTCATGCAGGTATTCCTGGGCGGCCACATAGATCGCCTTGCGCTTGTCGAAATCCAGTTCGCGGCGCGCTTCGGCCAGCATGGCGTCCAGCTTTTCGTCCTTATAGTAGCTTTCGTTCCATTTGGCTGTTGAAAGGTAAATCTCGTGCAGGGCCTGATCTGCGGGGCGTTCGTTCCAGCGCGTCGCGACAACGTCCTTTTTCATCCAGACCTCGGACCAGTATCCATCGGTGGGGGCTTGCACCACGTTCACGCGAATACCCGCCGCGGCAGCCTGTTCCTGATAGGCAACGGCAAGCGTTGGCCATGTTGGTTCCAGCGTGGCGACATGCACATCAATATCGATGCCGTCCGGATACCCTGCCTCGGCCAGCAGCGCCTTGGCCTTTTCGATATCCTGAGGACAGCTCAGATCGGCGCGATACTGATCATTGGGTTCGACCGGTGCGTCACAGGCAACGATGCCCTCGCCGCCCAGCACAAGGTTGACCAGCTCTTCGCGATCCGCTGCCATTCTGACAGCCTGACGGACACGGACATCGCTGAACGGCTCTACATCCGTGCGGAACACCAGACCGCGCCAGTTGCCTGTCGGGATAACCTGTACATAATATTTATCGGACCCTTTCAACATCACCTGCTGTTGCGCCGTGATGCCGCGTTCCATGTCGATCTGACCACCTAACAGCGCCTGCAGACGGGCCTGCCCGTCTGCGATGCCGATCACTTCCATCTTGGCAACGCCGGGTGCGCCTTCCCAATAATCGGGGTTCGCAACAAGGGTCGTGGTGCCTTCGGCGTCAAAGGTTTCAACCATGAACGGACCGGTGCCATTACCAGACGTTGCAATCGTGTCGCCAGAGCCTTCGTTCAGCATCCGCAGACGGTAATCCATCAGTTGCAACGGCATGTCGGCAAAAGGAGTATCCAGCGTAATCTGGACCGTCATGTCGTCCAGCGCCTTGACCTCGGTGATCATCTTGACGGCAGATCGGGCCGGGCTGTCGCTGTCGGGGTCCAGCACGCGGTTCAAGGAATAAACGACATCGGCCGCTTCGAATGTGGAACCGTCGTGGAACGTCACACCATCGCGCAGCTTGAACGTCCAGACTGTCGCGTCTTCATTCGCTTCCCAGCTTGTCGCCAGATCGGCCTGGGGCTTGCCATCCAGACCGGGGCGCACAAGGCGGCTCATGATCTTTTCGGTGATCTGGAAAACACGGCCCTTCGAAATCGGGTCCAAGCTGGATTGCGCGCCAAAGCCCAGTTCGTGCGCTTGACGGAATGTGCCTGTCGGTTCTGCTGATGCAAACCCTGCGGACAGCGCAATCGCAGATGCCATCGTGATGAATTTTTTCATTGGTCTTCCTCCCTATCTCGCGGAGTGCTTGGGCAACTCTCGCTTTACGCAGATGTTCCTCCCCGCGTGCGTTGTGCGACAAACGCATATTGGCAAATAGATAGGTCACAAAAATACCATCTATGGCCCAGGATAACGCGCGCCTGACAGTTTATCTTTTCCCTTTGACAGCCACAGAACAAATACAGTTCCTTGAGGGATGTATTCGGAAATGACATGAAACGGCGCAGATGCAGGATTTCAATATTACAGCCATAGGCGGCGGTGGCTTTACCCATGCCACCTATCCCGAACTGGATGAGTTCTGTTTGTCACAGGCGGGGTCAAAGCGTCTGCGCATCGGGTTTATAGGCACGGCCAGCAATGATGATCCGCTTAAGATCGAACGGTTCCATGCACGGTTTGCAAGCAAGGCCGCCAAACTCGTTCACCTTCCCCAAACACTGGATGCCCAAGGCCTGTCCAATCACGTTCAGGATCTGGATATGATCTATGTCGGCGGTGGAAATACCGAAGCCATGGTCACCCGGTGGCGCAGCACGGGTTGGGATCGCGTGTTGTGTGACGCCGCCCATCGCGGCATTGCCATTTCCGGGGTCAGTGCCGGGGCGGTCTGCTGGTTCGACTACTTCCTGTTCCGACCGGAAAACGCGCCCATCCGGCCTTTGCGCGGGTTGGGGCTGATCAAGGGCGGGGCGTGCCCGCATTACTCTACCGAAACCGACCGGCACGCCGCACTTCGGGACGCCGTCGTTGACGGGTCAATGCCGGAAACCATCGCCATAGACGATGGGGTTGCGGTCTCTTTCAGAGCCTCCGGGCCCGTCGCCATTTGCGCGGCAGAGCCTGCCGCGTCAGCCTATCGCGTCCACCGCGCGCAAGACGGGACGATCCGCGAAGATCCAATCGATTTACGAAGCTGAACACTGACCCAGAAGCCAGTCGATCACAGCGGCAACTTCGGGCGTGCGGGCACTGCTAGGCTTGGCAAGCAGATGAAACGAACGTTTCGGTGTAATCGCCAGATCAAATGGTTTTATCAATTGCCCGGCATCCATTTCCTTTTGCATGAACGGAAAAATACCCAACGATACGCCCTGCCCTTCGATGGCCGCATGCACAATTGTATTTGTATCCGTGATGGTGGTTTGCTCTTTAATATCAAGATCACCACATCCGGCTTGGGCGAACCAAGCGGTCCATTCCGACCGATCCCGCTGATGCAGGATCGGGTAACGCACCAGATCGCTTGGGTCTTTCAGCCCGCCGCGTTCCTGCAAAAGCGCCGCGCTTAGAACCGGCGTATATGTGATCTGTAAAAGCGGGTGGCTTTCCAGCCCAGACCAGTTGCCATCGCCCCAATCCACCGCCAGATGCGACGCCATCATCGCCACATCCGTGATCCGCGGGCTGTCACGCAGGATCAAGGTCGATATTGGGCAAATCCCGACGGAACTGGGCAAGGCGCGGCACCAGCCAGCGCGATCCGAAAATGGGGCCTACGGCAAGTGTTACGGTTTTTCGGCTGCTTTGGCCGCGCGTTTCGATTTCGGCGCGGATATCGCCAAATGCTGTTGTCAGGACGCTGCTGAGCGAACGGCCTTCATCGGTCAGAACCACCGCGCGCGTCTTGCGGATGAACAGTTTGCAATCCCAGTCCCGTTCCAGTTCGCGGATCTGGTTGCTGACGGTTGTGGCACTCACGCACAACTCGTCCGCGGCATCCTTGAAACTCAGCCGTCTGGCGGCAACCTCGAATGTGCGCAGCGCTGTCAGTGGCAGTTTTCTGGGTCTTTGTTGCATGGGCGTTCCGTCATATGGCAACAGATTTCTTTATTCATAGAAGGTAGACAAGTTATTTGTCGAGCCAGTCAAAGGCAGCGACTGTAAGAGCGCGTAGAATTGGACAATGCCAATGAATATGAAATCCGATACCGCGCCGCGCCGCCGGTCGGGGGGGCGGCGCCGCCCGAACGATCTTCCGGAAGCAGTCTCGCAGCACCGCAGCGCCCCGATTGCCGGGCGGCTGGCACCGCTGGATGAAACGGGGCTTGAGCGTATTCACGCGGCCTCGCTTGTTATTCTGGATCAGATCGGCATCAGCGATGCGCCCCGGGTTGTGGTGGATGCCATCACCGCGCGCGGTGGCACAGTTGGCGATGACGGGCGCCTGCGGTTCCCCGAGGCGCTTGTTACAGAAGCACTGGCCGGTTTTCGCCGCGGGTTTTTACTATATGGCCGGGGCGCGGGCCCCGATCTGGACCTGAGCGGCGCGCGCGTCCATGCCGGATCGGGTGGCGCATCCCCCAACATCGTGGATGTCACAGACGGGCACTACCGCGCCGCCACATTGGCCGATCTTTATGATGCGGCACGGCTGGTGGACACTCTCGAACATATCCGGTTCTTTTCGCGATCGATGATTGCGGGCGATATGGAAACGGCCCGCGATCTGGACATCAACACCGCCTTTGCCGCGCTGGCCGGAACATCCAAACACGTCATGGTCAGTGCCAGCCAATCCGACCATGTCGATGACATCGCGCAAATGTGCTATGATATCGCCGGATCAGAGCAGGCGTTTCGGGAAAAGCCGTTCCTGTCTTTGAACATCAACCATGCGGTGCCCCCTTTGCGGTTTGACGCCGAAGCCTGTGACGTGATGGCGGCAGCGGTTCGCGCGGGCATTCCCGTTATGGTCAACACGTTTGGCCAAATGGGCGCATCCAGCCCCGTCACGATTGCCGGGTGTCTGGCTCAGACCAATGCCGAAACGCTGGCCGGTATGGTGTTTGCATGGGTTCTGGATCCGGACGCACGCGCGGTTTACGGTGCCCGCCCGATGGTGACCGACTTGCGATCAGGCGGCATGGCGGGCGGCAGCGGCGAACAGGGTGTTCTGACGGCGGCAGCGACCCAATTGGCGCGGTATTACGACCTGCCGAATTCGACCATCGCAGGCGCAACAGACAGCAAACTGGCCGATGCGCAATCCGGCTTTGAAAAGGCGCTGTCCGTCACACTTGCCGCCCATGCCGGCGCAAACCTGATCACGCAGGCGGCTGGCACGCAGGCCGGCCTGATGGCGACCTCGTTTGATGCCTATGTGATCGACAATGATATGCTGGGCGCAATCCTGCAATCGGCAAGCCCGATCGAGGTCAGCGACGCCACCCTGTCGACCGAAGCGATTGCCCAGATCGTTCAGGGCGAGGGTCATTTTCTGGGCCACGCAGATACGTATTCGCGCATGAAATCCGATTTCGTCTATCCCGTTCATGCAGACCGTCAGGCACCCGAAGCGTGGTTTGCCAGCGGTGCACCAAACATCAACACCTCTGCGCGCGAGACTGTAACACAGACACTTGCACACCATTTTCCACGTCATATCAGTGCAGAGACCGAACAGGGTTTGCGGGCGCGTTTCAACATCCGCTTGCCCGCGACAAGGATGCAAAGCTCATGAAAATTGCGGTTATCGGTGTGGGTGCTATGGGGTCTATCTATGCCGCCCTGCTGGCCGATGCAGGGCACGAGGTTTGGGCCGTTGATACGTGGACGGCGCATGTCGACGCGATCAACCAGACCGGTCTGCGGGTTGAAGGGGCCAGTGGCGACAGAACCGTCACAACCTTACGTGCAACAACGAACATCAATAATGTCGGGGAATGCGATCTGTGCCTGATTGCAACAAAAGCCGCAGGTGTCGGCCCCGCAGCACAAGCGGCGGCACCGGTGATAGGTCGGGATGCACTGGTTCTGACGATCCAGAACGGGTTGGGCGCGGGTGAACGCATCACGCAATACATGCCCGCGCAGAATGTTCTTTTGGGGGTCGCAGACGGTTTTGGCGCATCCATGAAAGGCCCGGGGCACGCCCATCACAACAGTATGAAACTGATCCGCATCGGAGAGATCAACGGCGGGCTGACCGACCGATTGCGCCGTATCGAGGCGCTTTGGCAAGAGGCCGGGTTTCAGGCGAAGGCATTCGAAAATATCACACAGCTGATTTGGGAAAAGTTCCTGTGTAATGTGACTTTTAGTGCGCCCTGCACCGTGTTCGGCGCGACAGTGGGCGAATTGATGGACTGCCCTGAACACTGGGAAATCGCCCTTGGCGCCATGCGCGAGGCTTATGCCGTCGCGCAGGCCCAAAACGTGCCTTTGTCTTTTGACGATCCGGACGCTTATGTCGCGGCCTTTGGAGGCCGGATGCCCGATGCCCGCCCGTCTATGTTGCTTGATCACATGGCAGGGCGCGTGTCGGAACTTGACGCGATAAACGGCATGGTTCCCGTTTTGGGACGCCAATGTGGCATCGCCACGCCGTATAACGACACGCTCACAGCCATCCTTCGACAGCGCGAAATGTCCTTTGCGCCGGTCAAATCATGAATATCGGATCGTTTTATCACCGTGCAAAGGTGCTTTATGGCGTCTTTCGGGACGGCACCGTTTCACCTGCCGCTCCGGCCCTTATCGGGCGGTATCCCACATTGCGCGACCTGCTGGATGCGCAAGAGGTCAAGGCACTTGGCGACCCTGCAAATCTGTCAGCGCCGCTGCCGGTTGCGGACATCACATTTTGCCCGCCGATACCGAACCCGCGCAAGATTATTTGCGTTGGCATGAACTATACTAAACCCTATCCCGTCGATGGCGTCGCGCCGCCCAATCCCGAACACATCATTCTTTTCGGCAAGGAACGCGATACACTGTCGGGAGAGGGGGCCGCGCTGGAAATACCGGCCGGTGCGCCAGCGGACAGTTTTGATTTCGAAGGCGAGATCGCCGCCGTGATCGGCAAACCCGCGCGCCATGTCAGCGTGGCACAGGCGATGGATCACGTTCTGGGCTATGCCGCCTTCAATGACGGGTCGGTACGGGACTGGCAAAAACATTCGATCTATGCGGGCAAGAATTTCGTCAATTCAGGGTCTTGGGGCCCGTGGATTACCACCGCGGATGCGCTGCCACCGGTCGAAGATTTGCACCTGACGGTGTCGCTGAATGGCCAGACCATGCAATCGGCCTTTGGCCGCGAAATGATCTTTTCGCTGGCGGATCAAATCTCGTACGCATCGTCGCTGTTCACACTGCATCCGGGCGATGTGATTGCCACAGGATCACCCGACGGCACAGGCGGCAGCCGGACACCCAAACGGTATTTGCAAGCAAACGATACCCTTACGATCCACATCGAGGGGATCGGGACCTTGACCAATCCTGTTTCCGACGGCGCCAAGACACACTGATCACGAAATCCGATGTTCATGTCAGGGGTGCCACGAACACGGTCGAACGCTCGCTTTTGGCCTCGTCCCCGCATTTGTTAACTTCAAACGCGCTATTGGCCGTTCCTTGGGGCGGTAATTAACCTCGATCAATGTCCTGAACTTGTGTGTCGCTATCCTGAGCCGCGACAGCTGAGACTTAGGATCATCATGGCATCGACCGACCCGAATATCGGCCACATTGTTGCGATCGAAGGCGGCATTGCGGATGTGCGCTTTGACAAAGGGTTGCCGTCGATTGCCACACGTCTTCTCACGCTCACCGACCCCGAGATTTCCATCGAAGTCGCGAGCCTGCCCTCGGCTGACATCGCGCGGGGGCTTGTTCTCAATCCGACATCAGACTTGCGTCTTGGTCTTGCCGTGCGCGACACCGGCCGCCCCATTGATGTACCGGTGGGCAATGCGGTTCTGGGCCGGATGTTCAACGTGTTTGGCGATACAATAGACGGCAAGGAACCTTTGCGAGACGTACAACGCCGACCGATCCTGCACGATCCGGTTCCGCTGTCCAAACGCAGGGTCGAAGGTGCGATCTTTGAAACCGGGATCAAGGCCATTGATCTGCTCAGCCCGCTGGAACGCGGCGGCAAGGCCGGGCTGTTTGGTGGTGCCGGTGTCGGCAAGACGGTTTTGATCACCGAAATGATCCACAACATGGTGGCGGAATATGACGGGGTCAGCCTGTTTTGCGGGATCGGCGAGCGATGCCGCGAAGCAGAAGAGCTATATCGCGAGATGGGCGAGGCGGGCGTTCTGGAAAACACTGTTATGGTTTTCGGCCAGATGAATGAAAGCCCCGGCGTGCGGTTCCGTGTGGGGCATGCGGCATTGACGATGGCAGAATATTTTCGCGATGAGATGCGGCGCAATGTGCTGGTTCTGATCGATAACATCTTTCGCTTCGTGCAAGCGGGGTCCGAAGTTTCGGGCTTGCTGGGCCGTATTCCCAGCCGTGTGGGGTACCAGCCGACGCTTGGCACCGAACTTGCCGATCTGGAAGAGCGTATCTGTTCGACCGACCGCGGCGCTATGACCTCTATTCAGGCGGTTTATGTGCCAGCTGATGATTTTACCGATCCTGCCGCAACGCACACATTCGCGCATCTTTCGGCTTCGATCGTGCTTTCGCGCAAAAAGGCCTCTGAAGGGCTTTATCCGGCCATTGACCCGCTGCAATCGTTTTCAAAGATGCTGACCCCCGGCACGGTCAGCGAACAGCATTACCGCGTGGCCCGCGACGTGCGCAACACGCTGGCCGAATATGAAGATCTCAAAGATATCATTGCAATGCTGGGTCTGGAAGAACTGTCGCAAAAGGACCGCGCCACGGTTCGCCATGCGCGCCAGCTTGAACGTTTTCTAAGCCAGCCTTTCTTCTCGACCGAAGCGATGACAGGCAATCCGGGTCGGTTTGTTTCGCTTCAGCAGACGCTTGATAGCTGCGAGCGCATTTTGACAGGAGAGTTCAAGAACCGTGACGAGGGCGATTTCTACATGATCGGGGCGGTTGACGATCTGGTTGCGTCGGAGGGTGCAGATGCGGCTTAGGGTGATCACACCGACAGAGGTTTGCGTGGATCGCAACGTCTGCCGTCTGGTGGCCGAAGCGCCCGACGGGTTCTTTGGAATTCGGCCCAACCACATTGGTTTTGTCACGCAACTGGTCCCGGGCGTTCTGGTATTTGAACCAGAAGGAGGGGGCGAAGACCATTTTGTTGCGATCAATTCCGGCACGTTGGTGAAATGCGGCGAAGACGTAAATGTTGCGGTGCGCGGCGCAATTGAAGGCGCCGATCTGGACCTGCTGCGAAAGCGCGTGGAAACAGAATTTCTGCAGCAAGAGGAGGACGAGCGCGAAGCCCGTTCCGCCCTGACACGACTGGAAGCGACGATGATCCGCCGGTTCCGTGATCTGGAAAAGATCGACCGATGACCGAAAAGGACCCGAACGAGACGGAAATCATCTCGTCCAAGGCCAAACGCATGGCCAAAGCGCGCGAGCACCGCAGGCAAAGCGCCTGGTACGGGTTTGGCATGTTCGGCCTTGTCGGCTGGTCCGTAGCCGTGCCGGTGATTGCAGGCATCGCATTGGGCATCTGGATCGACAGGCGCTGGCCAAGCGAGACTTCGTGGACGCTGGCTCTGCTTCTTGCCGGTGCGGCACTTGGCTGTCTGAATGCCTGGTACTGGGTACAGCGGGAGGGGCGCAATGATTGACGGCCGGCCAAACCACGCAACACCGCTGCCAGTGGGGGGATATACGTTGCCCGACGGGGCGGTGCTATCGGCGGTTTATACTCCGGCAAAGTTTGCAAGCATCAGCACCTGTCTTTCCGCACCGGCAAACCTCGGCAGCTTGCGCAAGGCACGCGAAAAAAGGACGCAATACAAATGACCGGCGATATTGAAATGATACTAGTATTAGCCTTAGCCGGAGCCGCAATTGGCGCTGTCTATTTTGGCCTTTTGCGCATCGCAGTGCGCGCGCTGGCGCGCCGGCAAAGCGCTTTGATGTTTCTTGCATTGGGTTTTGCGCGCGCGGCGCTGGTCATTATCGCTCTTACAATTGCGTTCAGGTTCAACCTGCCTCTGATCGGGATTCTTGCCGCTCTTGCCGGTTTCATGGCGGTCCGGCTGTTTCTGACGCGCGCGGCCAATTCATATGCCGGAGCAACGCCATGGAAATAAGCCCGGACAGCTGGATTTTGTATGAATGGAACGGCTGGCAACTGAACGCAACCGTTGCATTCACGTGGGTTGTCATGGCGCTTTTGGTTCTCGGATCTTGGGCGATTACCGCGCGTCTCAGCGACAAAGAGACCGTCTCGCGCTGGCAGATCATGCTTGAAGTCATCGTGACCGCGATCCGCGATCAAATTGACGAAGTCGGCGCCGAAAACCCGGGGCGTTACTTGCCCTTTGTCGGCACGCTTTTTTTGTTCATCGCCACAGCCAATATTCTTAGCGTCGTGCCCGGATACCAGCCGCCCACCGGCTCTCTTTCGACCACTGCTGCCCTTGCCATCTGCGTTCTGATCGCTGTTCCGCTCTTTTCGATCTCGCGGCGTGGACTGGGGCCGTATCTAAAGACCTACGTTCAGCCAAGCCCGCTCATGCTGCCGTTCAATCTGGTGAGCGAGGCATCCCGCACGATTGCTCTGGCCGTGCGGCTGTACGGGAATGTGATGAGTGGCACCGTGATCGTTGGCATCCTGATCAGCGTCGCACCGTTCTTTTTCCCGGTGGTCATGCAGCTTCTTGGTCTGCTCACCGGCCTGATTCAGGCCTACATCTTCGCCATTCTGGCGATGGTCTACATCGCATCTGCCAGCCGGTCGGGCCGCGCGCTTTCGACGGGCGGCTCCCCTCAACACGAAAAAGGAAACTGAACATGGACCCTTCAACATTGATCGCCGCCGTTTCGATCGTGACCGCAGGTCTGACCATTGCGATCGGGTCCATTGGTCCCGCCTTGGCCGAAGGGCGTGCAGCCTCGCAAGCGCTTCAGGCATTGGCGCAACAGCCGGACGCGTCCGACACGATCACACGGACGCTTTTTGTCAGTCTGGCGATGATCGAGTTGACCGCCATCTATTGCTTTGTCGTCTCCATGATCCTGATCTTTGCCAACCCGTTTACGGACGCAGTGCAACAGGCCGCCGGGGGATAAGATCGTGCAGATCGACTGGATTACCGTGGCGGCCCAGATCGCAAATTTCCTTGTGCTGGTCTGGCTGTTGCAAAGGTTTCTTTACCAACCCATCACGCGGGCGATGACGCGACGCGAAAAGGAAATTGAAAGCCGGCTGACCGAGGCCAAAGAGGCCCGACAGACAGCCGAGGAGGAGGCCGAAGCACTGCGCACCAGACAGGCGGATCTGGACGCTGAAAAGGGCCGAATTCTGGACGGCGCGAAACAAGAGGCGCAATCGCTTCGTGAACGCCTTGAAGCTGATCTGCGCGAGGACATGGAAACGCGTCGTGAAACCTGGCGCAACCATCTTGAGGATGAGCGCGAAAGCTTTGCAAAAATACTACGACGCAGCGCCGGGCATCAGGTGATCGCCATCACCGGGCACATGTTGCAGGAATACGCCCGATCCGATCTTGACGGCGGAATTGCCAGCGGGTTCCTGGAACGTCTGGAAAATCTGGATCAAGACAGACGCAACAAGCTGGCCGATGCGGCAGCGCGTTCGGACGGTTCCGCGCGCATCCTTTGCAGCGTGCCATTGCAACCGGGCGCACGTGGAAAGATGACCCGCGCCCTGCACAAGGTGCTGAAAACCGATATCGACGTGCAGTACGAACACGACGCAGATCTTATACTGGGCGTCCGGCTGATGATCGGCGAGCAGACGCTTGAATGGTCGGTTGCCCGCCACCTCAAACGACTTGAGAGTACACTCGACGAAGTCATCGACAGCACCGGCCCCACGCGCGGCGCGGCAACTGACACAGCGGGCAGATGACCATGGGACTGTTTGATACGTTGTCCCAAACACTGTTCGACCCGCTGGAGCGGGCACGCGAGAGCGTAGAGCCCCGATTGGAAATGGCCGAAATCGCGCGCATCCTGTCGGTGGGAAATGGCGTCGCCCAGATTGCCGGTTTCACCGACCTGCACGCCAATGAACTGGTATCCTTTCCCCATGGCATCATGGGTATTGCATCAAATCTGCGCGCCGACCGCATCGGTGTGATCGTGCTGGGCGATACCGACAGACTTCGCCCCGGCGACACACTGCGCCGGACGGGCCGTGTGGTTGACGTGCCCGTTGGTGCCGCGCTGTTGGGGCGTGTGGTGGACGGATTGGGCCGACCGATTGACGGAAACGGGCCCATTGAGTCAAAAGAGCGCCTACCGGTCGAACGCCCTGCCCCACCGATCATTCATCGCGCACCCGTCGTCGTTCCCCTACAGACAGGGATCAAGGCCATCGATGCGGCCATTCCCATCGGGCGGGGGCAACGGGAACTGATCCTTGGCGACCGTCAAACCGGTAAAACGGCTGTGGCTGTCGACGTCATCCTCAATCAGCGCGACACAGGCGTTGTGTCGATCTACTGCGCCATCGGGCAGCGCGCGTCGGCGGTGGCCCGGGTGATCGCCGATCTGCGAAAAGGCAATGCGATGGAACGCACAATCGTCGTTGTCGCAGGCGGAGATGACGCGCCCGGCCTGCAATTCGTCGCGCCCTATGCCGCGACATCAATGGCAGAACATTTTATGGCGCAGGGCCGCGATGTTCTGATTGTGTATGATGATCTGACCCGCCACGCGCGCGCCTATCGCGAATTGTCACTTCTTTTGCGCCGCCCGCCGGGCCGCGAAGCCTATCCCGGTGATATTTTCTATATTCATTCCCGGCTGCTGGAACGTGCGACCCACTTGCGCGACGAACATGGCGGCGGGTCACTGACCGCCCTGCCGGTGGTCGAAACGCAGGCCCAGAACATCTCGGCCTACATCCCCACCAACCTTATCTCGATCACCGACGGTCAGGTCTATCTATCGCCCGAACTGTTCGAGAAAGGGCAACTGCCCGCCATCGATATCGGTACATCGGTCAGCCGGGTGGGTGGCAAGGTGCAATTGCCTGCCTTCCGTGCCGTCGCGGGGAATCTTCGGCTGATGTATGCGCAGTTCGAGGAACTGGAAAGTTTCGCGCGCTTCGGCACCCAGCTTGATGATGAAACGCAGGCCAAGCTGACGCGAGGCAAACGCGTGCGCGAGGTGCTCAAGCAACGGGAACACCAGCATCTGGATGTGGCCGAACAGATCGCCGCATTGCTGGCCGCAACAGAAGGGTTGTTTGACGCGATACCCGCAGATGACATCCCGGCGGCGGAGAAAACAGTGCAGAGCGCAATCCGACAGGAAAAGCCGGAACTGTGCGAACAGATAGAAACGGGCCAGTCTTTTACCCAAGACGACCGCGATGCGTTGATCGAAACCATGCGCAAGGCGCTTCAACCCCAAAGGGATCGGACCGCTGATGGAAACGCTTGAAAGCCTGTCCGACGCGCTGGACACCACAAAAGACATTCAGTCCATCGTGCGGACGATGAAAGCATTGTCAGCCGTCAGCATCCGGCAATACGAACGCGCAGAGAACGCCCTGGCGGATTACGCGCACACAATCGATCTGGGGCTTGCGGCCGTTCTTGGTGAAACACGTGGCTTGGGCGGGGTTCCACAACGCAGTCCCATCCGAAATACCGGGCGCGAAGCCCTGATTGTGATCGGTTCTGATCGCGGGCTTTGCGGGCGTTACAACGAAGTGATCAGCCGCTTTGCCATGGATCATTTGTCACGCACGGATACAAAGCTTGGCGTTCTTGGCGTACGGGTGGCCGCACGGATTGATGCCGCGGGGCACGCGGCAGATACCCTGTTCACGGTGCCCGGTTCGATTGACGGTTTTAACAGCATCATTCAGTCCGTGATTATCAAAATTGACGGATGGATCACACAGGATGGCGTGTCACGCGTTCGGGTTGCCCACAACCGGCGCAGGGGGGCCAATACGGCACAGCCCATGATGCGCCAGCTTCTTCCGATCCCCGAAGATGATCTGCAACGCGCCTCCAAAACCGCGTGGCCCGTGCGTGGGCGTCCTGTGTTTCGGATGGAACGCGAAATGTTGCTGTCGTGGCTGATCCGTGAACGTCTTTTCCTGCTGCTTTACCGGTCCTTGGCAGAAGCTCTGGTCAGCGAGCATGCCTCGCGTCTTGCCACGATGCAAAATGCCGAGCGGAATATCAAAGATCGACGCGAAAACCTATCCAGCGCGTTCCGGCAAAAGCGGCAGGAAAGCATCACCCGCGAACTTCTGGATGTGATTGCCGGATACGAGGCGGCAGGCCCGGTTGATTGACCGAAATCCGCGCCGGTTTGATCTTGCCCGACCGGATGCAGAACCGCCGCGCAAGCCGGACGCATCTATATTCTGTGTGACAATGCGCTTGTCGCTTATACAGCAACAGCCTGATTGGCCGCAGCAACGATGCACAGCAACGCGGCAGAGGCACGCCGTTCGGCTGGTGTGTCTGCCCGGCTTGTTAGCGCAACCGGCACCCCGGCCCCCATCACGATCCCCGCAGCTTCGGCTTCGGCCAGATAATCCAGATTCTTGGCCAAGATATTGCCTGACACCAGGTCCGGCACAATTAGCACATCAGCATGCCCCGCAACCTTGGATTTGATCCCCTTGATGGCTACGGCACGCGGGGAAACGGCAAGGTCCATCGCCAATGGCCCGTCGATATCTGCCCCCTTTATCGTTCCACGATCAGCCATCTTGCAAATCGCGGCCGCAAGAATTGTAGACTCGATCTCTTCGTCGATATTTTCCGTTGCAGACAGCAGCGCGACCTTGGGACAGTCGATGCCGAGCGCATGGGTCAGATCAATTGCGTTGCAGACAATGTCGCGCAGGCAATTCAGATCGGGGCGCACGTTCAGGGCCGCATCCGAAATAAAGAGCAACCGGTCATAGTCCGGCACATCCATGACGAACACATGGCTCATCCTGCGGTCTGTGCGCATGGCATGTTCCGAAACAATGGCATGCATCAGCGTTTTTGTGTGCAACGCCCCCTTCATCAATCCGCGCACCTTGCCTGCCACCGCCATTTCCACGGCCTTTTGCGCGGCCTCCTTTGGGGTCGAGACCGTAACGATTTCGATCTTGTCCAGCGACATGCCTTCTGTTTGGGCAACGGCGGTGATCTGATCTTCGGGACCGACAAGAACCGGCGTGATCAGGTTCGCCTGCCGGCTTTCCAGCGCGCCTTGAAGGCTGGGCGCATCCACGGGCCAGACAACCGCGACGCGCACATTTCCAAGGTTTTCAGCCATGTGTTCCAGACGCGAAAAACGGTCCGGACGGGTCGAACCGGCCTTTGAACCGTCCGGTCCCTTGCTGTTTCCTGCCTGACTTTCGTTTTCTTCAAGAGACATGGATTTACCTTTCTTCACCCTGCTATCGGCTGTTCCTATGGAATGGCCAAACTTGTTGGCATTCTCCTCAAGCGCGCCACCCAACACGCGCATGCTACCACAATGCCGTGGCTTTTATTTCTGAAAGACATAAGACCCCGGCGCGGTATCAACGGCTTTGAACCGGCCCGAACGCGCGCCCAGACCGGGCGGATCGATTTCGCCGCTGGAGTGCGCGCCCAGCCATCTGACAAGCTCGGGCCACCAAGAGCCGTTCTGTTCCTCTGCCGCCGCCTCCCATGCATCGGGGGCTTGATATGGCGCGTCCTTGCCGGTTGTTGAAATACGATAGGATCGCCCTTTGTGCCCCGGTTCGCTGACGATGCCAGCGTTGTGCCCACCGCTTGTCAGCACAAAGGTGATATCTGTGTCGGCCAGAAGATGAAGCTTGTAGACCGAACGCCATGGCGCAACGTGATCAGACGTTGTCGATACGCAGAACACCGGCACGTCAATATCGCTGATCGCCACCGGTCCGCCGCCAATCTTGTATTGGCCTTCGGCCAGTTCATTGTTCAGGAAAATATGGCGCAGGTATTCGCTGTGCATCTTGTAAGGCATCCGCGTGGCATCGGCGTTCCACGCCATCAGATCGAACATTTCCTGCCGTCGCCCCATCAGATATTCGTGCACGTAGCGTGACCAGATCAGATCGACCGAGCGCAACAACTGAAAGGCCCCCGCCATCTGTTTGGTGTCGAGAAAACCCTGATCCCACATCATGTTTTCAAGAAACGACACCTCGCTTTCGCTGATGAAAAGCTGCATTTCTCCCGGCTCTTCGAAATCCGTCTGCGTGGCCAGCAAGGTAAGCGTGGCAAGCCTGTCGTCGCCATCGCGGGCCATCTGCGCGGCTTTCGCCGACATAAGGGTTCCCCCAAGGCAATAGCCCAGCGCGTGGATATTTTGCCCGGGCACAATTGCGCGCACCGCGTCCATCGCCTCGTCCACTGCCTGCAGGTAATCGGCCATCCCCATATTGCGATCTTTTGCCGTGGGATTACGCCACGAGGCAATGAACACCGTGTACCCCTGTTCCACAAGATAGCGCACCAGAGAGTTATGGGGGCTGAGATCAAGTATGTAGTATTTCATGATCCAGGCCGGGATGATCAGGATCGGCTCGGCTTTTACCTTGTTCGTGGCCGGTGCATATTGGATCAGCTCCAGCAGGCGATTGCGAAACACAACTTTGCCAGGCGTCACCGCTACATCCCGGCCCGGTACATAGTTTTCCGTCCCGACCGGCAGCTTGCCAGAAACGGCACGTTCCCAATCTTCAACGAAATTCTGCCAGCCATGTAGCAGATTGGCACCCCCGCGGCGCACTGTCTCGGCTGCGACTTGGGGATTTGTCGCGATAAAGTTCGAAGGGGACATCAGATCAAGAATCTGGCGCGTCACAAAAGACACCACCTGCTCTTCCCGTTTGGACACGCCGTCAATATCGCAGGCGGCATTGTACCACCATTGCTGGGTCTGCAGGAAATTCTGGTAGATCAGGTTATATGGCCAGCGTTGCCAACTTTCATCTTTGAAACGTTGGTCATGGGGCAGCGGTTCGATGCAGGGATCACAGTCCGGATTGCGCGCGGCAGTCCCGGCATAGACAGCCAGTCGGGCCGCTTTGCGGGCTGCTTTTTCAATCAACTGCGCCTGCTTGCCCGGCGCGCCCATCAGATGAATGCCCCAGGTAAAGAAGGTCGACGCAAGGCCATAGGGCGACACGCCTAAAGTGAACCTTGCAAGATGTGCTTTCGTTGCCCTGTCTATGCTTTTTGTGCTGTAGCGGTCGGGAACCTCAAATGGCGCAGTGCGCTCGAATTCCGGCGGCTCTGCATCCAGCCCTGCCCGTTCCTCAAGGATCTGGGCGGTTGGCTGCATGGAGAGAGAATTTGTTTCATCGCCTTCAGCTTCGGTTTTCGTCTGTTCCATGTTCGATCTCGTTCAGTTCCCGCTGTGCACTCTTGCGCCGCCCGACCCATCTGCTTGTCGCCATGGCAAGACCTTTTGCGGCGGTATGCGGGCGGTCGGCTTTATCCTGTGTGAACCCTGTCTGACGCACGCGCCCCAAAACCCCGGCCCGCCACCATGGCTGAAACGATCCCTAAGGCCGATCTTTCCGGATCAATGACGTCATGCACCGAAACTTTCGCAAGCGGTGGGTTCAGGCATTAACGCACGTTAAGAAATGCAATATTCATCTTGTGTGAATGGCGCGCGCATTTGGTCGCAGACACGCGATCGATGTTTGCTCCGGGTATTGATCTCAAGCAAAGGCGGACAGAAGTGCCTCGCTCCGCTGCTTCCAGGGGTTTGAAAATTTATCGTAGCATCCCACTGGCACACAAAGTCCAGTGTCGACACGTGAGCAATCAAAACTGCAATGTCGACCGATCTCTCAGATAGGGAAGCCGGTTCTGGGCTTGCTTGACACGGGTTTTCTCAACAGTGGCAAACAGGATTTCGGGTGCGTCAGCCGCACGTGCCAGCTCGACTCCGTCGGGCGCGGCGATAACGCTTTTTCCCAGAAATTCCATGCCGTGTTCGATGCCAGCGCTGTTGGCATAGGCAAGGTAAACCCCGTTTTCGTAGGCGCGGGTTGGAATCATCCTTTCCGCGACCCACGACCATTCGGCACCCAGAGCGGTCGGAACAAGGATAAGTTCCGCGCCCAGACTGGCGACATTGCGGGCGGTTTCGGGGAATTCGGCGTCATAGCAGATCAGGGTCGCGATTTTTAACCCCTTGAAATCGAACAGCTTGCACCCCTGTCCCTGCTGGAAATACCTGCGCTCGGCCCCTGGCGGAATGACCAGTTTGCGCTGATGGGTCAGAAGCGCCCCGTGGGAAGAGACACACGCGGCGGCGTTATATAGACGATCTCCGGCGCGCTCAGCAAAGCCGTAGTGGATGGCAACGCCGAACTCTTTCGCCATCGCGGCCATTGCGTCAAATATCGGTCCATCCGCAGCTTCGGCGCGGTTATGAACGGCATCGCCGATGTTGTAGCCACATGCAAAAAGCTCGGGCAACAACACCAGATCGGTATTGCGCTTTGAGAGAGCGGGCAGCGCATTGCGCAACCACCCTAGCCTTGCCTCCGGCGTATCAAGCTCTGCCGGGGTCTGCGCAACTGCAAGCCGGAACATACCAGACACCTACCTGTCGGTCACGATAACCTGCCGCGGATAATCGGTCAGGTAGTCGCACCCCGTTTCGGTGACCACGATACTGTCGCCGATGCGGCCAGCGGTCTGGCCCTTGACAGAGATACCGCCGTCCACGGCGAAGGTCATTCCCGTCTGCAGCACTGTTTTGTCTCCTGCCTTAAGCTCGGGCGCTTCGAGATAAGCGACCCCGATGGAACGACCTGTCCGATAGCCGGTTTCAAAGCCTCTTTGCGCATAGACTGCGTTGGCGGCTGCCGCGACATCCTCGGCCAGAACGCCGGGCCGGATCGCGGCGATCGCGGCCTGCTGCGCATCAATTGCGGCCTGTTGCACGCGGGCCATCTCGTCAGTTACCGCGCCGATGTGGAACATCCGGTCAAAGCCCAGCTTGTACTGCTGGAACTGCGCCATGTTGCAGAAACAGAAATAGACGGGATCGAACCGCTCGTATTTTTTGACGGACGCGCGGCGATGCACCATCGATGCATCCCGCCCACTTTGCAGAATCTGAAGGTTGTGGATCATCGGGGAAACGAACCGCTGCCACCCCTTGTCTGTCAGAAATCCGGCGGCGGCCCGTGTTCCCGCGTCGATCACCGCAAGCGCGCTTTCGTATTCCGCAGCGCCTTCTTCAAGCGACCCGTGGGCCGCCTTCATCATCGCGGATGCAATCTCGCCAGCCTGCCGCATCACGCCAATCTCAAGCGGAGACTTGATCATGCGCATTTCGCCCAAGACCGGGCCGATATCCTTCAGTGCAACATCCGGATAACGCTCAACAAGGTAATTGCAGACAATCGCCGGCACCTCTGAGCGTTCGATCCAGAGCGCTGCAGGCGCGTCGGGAAGCGCACCGGACAAGGCCCGCCCCCACGTGCGCTGGCCTGCATCTTCCCAAACGCGCACGTCCTCGACCCAAGTCATCTCGGAGACCATTTCGCTTTCCATCAGCGGCGTGATCACGATGGGAGGGGCATCGACAGGCACGACAAGGAGTGTCGGCCGCCCGAACTCGATCCCCAGATAGCCCCAGAAACCCGCAAGGTAGGCGATTGAGCTTTCGCTGGTGAAGACCGCGTGGCTGATCCCCCGCTCGGCCATGCGTGCCTGAAGGGTTTCTGTTCTGGATTGCGCCTCGGCGATCATTTGCATCGGCGTTTCAAGCCCCTTTGAAAAAAGGTCACGTCATCACGCGGCCCGATGTTTCAGTTTTTGTGCCGGTTCAGGACGCCGACCACCAGCGCGTAAAACCTTGGTACCCGTCTGCAGGACGCTCGCTTGCACCTTCGTCATGCGCCACACTGTCGTTTCGCGCAAGGAATTTGTCGGGGCAGGCCCAGATCAACGGGCCCGCGCCATCGCGGACAATGACTTGCAAATTGTAAAGCATCAGAATGCGCAGCGCGGCGTCGCATTCGCCGTTCGAGGCCTTCAGCTGGTCCACGAATTGGGCTGGTAAACCGGCTTTCATTTCGGGCGGCACCTGACACGAAACCAGTCGAAAAAATTTCGCGCGCGGTCGTGGAAACGCTCTCGCTTTAGGCGACACGGGCCACTTGTGCTTACCTTTTGGGCAAAAAAACCGAACAAGGCGGCAATTTCATGCATAAATTTGTGAGTTGCGCTGCACCGCAGCAACGATGGCGCATCCCGGCGTGTCGAATTCGGCACATTTCGAGTTGGGTGTGTGACGACCAGTCGAATTGGACCTCGCGCCGGCCGCCACACGAATTGCAACAATTGGTTGCGGGAAGAAGGTAATGCGCCGGATTTGCCAAGGCAAGGTGCGCACCTGTTACCCCGCGAGGAGAATCCCTATGCATACTAAGAAAATCGCGCTGACTGCCGCGCTGGCTATGACAACGGCGCTGCCGGCCATGGCGCAGGATTGCCCCGTCAAGGTGGGTGTTCTGCATTCATTGTCCGGCACCATGGCGATCTCGGAAACGACGCTGAAAGACACAATGCTGACCCTGATCGACAAACAGAACGAAGCGGGTGGCGTACTGGGCTGCCAGATTGAGGCGGTTGTCGTTGACCCGGCTTCCGATTGGCCGCTTTTCGCGGAAAAAGCGCGTGAACTGCTTACCGTTCACGAAGTCGATGTGATCTTTGGCAACTGGACCAGCGTCAGCCGCAAATCCGTCCTGCCCGTCATCGAAGAATTGAACGGGTTGTTGTTCTACCCTGTTCAGTACGAAGGCGAAGAAAGCTCTCGAAACGTGTTCTACACGGGCGCAGCACCCAACCAGCAGGCCATTCCCGCGACGGACTATTTCCTTGATGAACTGGGCATCGAAAAATTTGCACTGTTGGGCACGGATTATGTCTATCCGCGCACGACCAACAATATCCTCGCGGCCTATCTGGAATCCAAGGGCATCGCATCAAGCGATATCTTTGTGAATTACACGCCGTTCGGCCATTCGGACTGGTCAAAGATTGTGGCGGATGTCGTCGCGCTGGGGGCAGATGGCAAGAAGGTCGGCGTGATCTGCGACAATCAACGGTGACGCGAATATCGGTTTCTACAAGGAATTGGCCGCTGCCGGGATCAGCGCGGATGACATTCCTGTCGTTGCCTTCTCTGTTGGCGAAGAAGAGCTTTCCGGACTGGATACAAGCAATCTTGTCGGCCATCTGGCAGCCTGGAACTACTTTCAATCCGCCGACACACCGGCAAATGCCGAATGGATCGCCGCGTGGAAAGCCCGCATGGGAGAAGAGCGCGTGACAAATGACCCGATGGAAGCCCATTACATCGGCTTCAACATGTGGGTTAATGCAGCCACACAGGCCGGTTCGGTGGATGTAGACGCCGTGCGTGCCGCGATGTACGGGCAGGAATTTCCGAACCTGACAGGTGGCACCGCAGTTATGTTGCCCAACCACCACCTGTCCAAGCCGGTGTTGATCGGCGAAATCACGGAAGACGGTCAGTTCGATATCATCAGCCAGACCGGAGAAGTTCCCGGCGATGCGTGGACCGACTATCTGCCTGCGTCTGCGGCCTTGATGTCAGACTGGAAGGACCTTGGGTGCGGTATGTACAACACCGAAACCAAAACCTGCGTTCAGACGTTGTCGAACTACTGATTGCACAAATTCAGAGGGCGCGCGCCTGTGCGCCCTCAACCTCTGATTTCCCGGACGAATAGAATGAAGACCATGCTTGTCGCGGTGCTTTTTGCGCTGCTGTCCCTGACCACCACGGTCACGGCCCAAACCGGCCCCGTACAACAAGTTTTGCAAAGTCAGCGAGACCTGATCGAACAAAGCTCTCGACGCACGATTGGTCCGGCCATTGATGCCATCGCCAATAGCGGCCTGCCCCAGATGCAGACCGTCTTGCAAACGTGGCAATCCAAAGACATGTGGCAGCGCAAAGAGGACGGGCTGTTTTTTGCCGGACGGAAAACAGATGACGGAAATATCGAACTGATCGAATTTGACAGCGGTCAATCGGTTGGCACCTACCCCGCTGACGCAGTCACACAGATCAAGCCCAATAGCGGCATCCGCGCCTTGTTGGCCACTGCGCTGGTGCAATTTCAATTGACCGATCCCGATGCAGCGCGGCGTATGGCGGCTCTGGATTCCATCAGCCGTGACCCTGACGGATCGCTTCTTGGCCCACTGCGCGCATCGATTGCGAAGGAAACCGATCCGACGGTACGCGCCAGAAAAACCCGTCTGGAACGTCTGCTGACGATGGCCTTTGATCCGGACGATACAGCGCGTGTTGACGCAATCAATGCAATGGCGGGCGATCTGGGCGTGGACTTTCGCGCAACGCTTAATCCGATCCTTGCAACCCGCCTAATTGCGCTGGATCGCGGGACCGACCCGACCGAAAACATTGCCGCGACCCTGACCCCGGGAGAAGCGGACCTGTCGATTGACGACGCTTATGCGCTGCTTGTTGACGCAGGCAAGGCCCCACCCGTTGTCACTGACGAAGACCGTGATACCGCGCTGGAAGCCAATATTGTCGACGGGCAGATTGCGGGACAGCCCGTTGCCGAACTGGACACGGAAGCGGCCCGCGATGCCGCCTATGCCGCGCTTGCGAATGACGGGCTTGTTCCTGACCCGGTGACGTCGCAGGACATCATAAGCAGTCTTGAAGCCCATCGGTTTTACAGCGTTTACACCGAGCCGTCATCGCAAGTGACCCAAGCGGCAGCAGCGGCGCTTGAAAAAACCGACGGGCGCGTCGCCGTGAGCCAGGCGGTCGATCTGGGGCTTGATGCGCTCTCTTTGGCTTCGATCTACTTTTTGGCAGCCATCGGGCTTGCTATCACGTTCGGCGTTATGGGCGTGATCAACATGGCGCATGGCGAATTCATCATGATGGGGGCCTATACCGGTTATGTCGTCCAGCAGGTGATCGCCAATCATACGATTTCGATCCTCGTGGCCGTGCCGCTGGCCTTTGCAGTTACGTTTGCGGCAGGTGTGCTTCTTGAGCGGCTGGTGATCCGCTGGCTGTACCACCGACCGCTTGAAACGCTGCTTGCAACATTCGGCGTGTCCATCGCATTGCAGCAACTGGCCAAGAATATCTTTGGAACGCAGGCGCGCCCGTTGACGTCTCCGGCTTGGCTGGACGGCGCTTGGGTCATCAATGACGTGATTTCAATCAGCATTATCCGGATCGCGATATTCGTTCTGGCCGGTCTGTTTCTGGTGCTGTTTCTATACATCATGAAGCGCACACGGCTTGGCTTGGAAACCCGCGCTGTCACGCAAAACCCGCGTATGGCAGCCAGCATGGGGATCAACCCGGACCGGGTGAATATGCTGACATTCGGGCTTGGGTCAGGCATCGCCGGTATCGCAGGTGTTGCCATCGGCCTGTTTGCCAAAGTCACATCGGAGATGGGCGGCGATTACATCGTACAAAGCTTTATGACGGTGGTTGTGGGTGGCGTCGGGAACATCTGGGGCACTTTGGCCGGAGCCGCCATGATCGGCGGGTTCCAAAAGGGTGTTGAATGGCTGAACCCGTCCAACACCCTGGCGGCCCAGACTTACATGATCATTTTCATCATCATCTTTATCCAGTTTCGGCCAAGGGGCATCGTCGCCCTGCGGGGCCGCGCCGCAGGAGATTAGAAACGTGAACAGGTCTTTCATTGCGCGAAATCCATCCGTTCTGCTGTTCCTTGCGATACTGGCGGTCTTCACAATCGCGGTAACGGTCCTGTCCGAAGGCTTTGGGATCGGGGTGGTTTCGACCAGCTTTGTCAAAACGCTGGGCAAGACGTTATGCCTGTGCCTGATCGCGATCGCGATGGATCTGATCTGGGGTTACACAGGCATCCTGTCGCTTGGGCATTTCGCCTTTTTCGGGCTTGGCGGCTACATGGTCGGCATGTGGTTGATGTATGAACGCACTCGCCAGATCGTCGTGTCATCCCTGTCTGAAAGCGCATTGCCCCCGACACCGGAAGAAACCGTTGCAGCCATAGGCAACCAGATTTTCGGCGTTGTGGGCAGCAGTGAATTTCCGCTTGTCTGGGCCTTTGCGGATAACTTGGCGCTGCAGCTTGCGTTAGTTGTTCTGGTGCCCGGCCTTCTCGCGCTGGTATTTGGCTGGCTGGCCTTTCGCAGCAGGGTCACGGGTGTTTACATGTCGATCCTCACGCAGGCGATGACGCTGGGTCTGTCGCTTTACCTGTTCCAGAATGCCAGCGGCCTGCGCGGCAATAACGGCCTGTCCGGCCTGCAAAATCTGCCGGGAGTAACCGCACCGCAATCGGTTGTGTCGCTTTGGTTTTTCTGGGCCTCGTCCCTAGCCTTGGCGCTTGGGTATTTGCTGGCGGCGTGGGTCGTATCTGGCAAATTCGGGTCGGTCATGCGCGCCATTCGCGACAATGAAGCCCGCGTGAGGTTTCTGGGCTATTCGGTTGAACGCTACAAACTGGCTGTTTTCACGCTGACCGCCTGTATTTCGGGCATCGCAGGCGCGCTTTATTATCCGCAGGCAGGCATTATCAATCCCGCAGAGGTTGCCCCGATCGCGTCGATCTATCTGGCTGTCTGGGTCGCAATCGGCGGGCGCGGACGGCTTTATGGTGCTGTGATCGGCACCGCCTTTGTCAGCCTTGTGTCCAGCTGGTTCACCGGTGGGCAGGCGCCTGATCTCGACTTGGGCTTATTCACAATCAGATGGGTGGATTGGTGGCTCGTTCTGCTGGGCGTCAGCTTTGTTCTGGTCACGCTTTACGCGCCATCGGGTATTGGCGGAATTTTCGATCTGAAACCGAAATCCAAACCGAAGAAGGAAGACGCATGAGCACCCTTCTTGAAGTATCCGGCGTGTCCGTCAGCTTTGACGGGTTCCGCGCGATCAACAATCTGACATTCCAGATCGGCGACGCGGAAATGCGCGCGGTGATCGGCCCCAATGGTGCGGGAAAAACAACATTCATGGACATCGTGACCGGCAAGACACGCCCCGACGAAGGCCATATTCTATTCGGGGAAAAAAGTGTTTCGCTGATTGGTATGTCCGAAGCGCACATTGCCCAGATCGGCATTGGGCGCAAATTTCAGAAACCCACCGTATTCGAAGACCAGACGGTACAGGAAAACCTTTTGATGGCCCTGCGCAATCCACGCGGGCCGTTTGCCGTGCTGTTTTACAAACCCGACACCAAAGACCTGAGCCGCGTTCAGGACCTTGCCGATGAAATCGGCCTGTCAGATGCCCTGCCCCGCACCGCTGGCGAACTGAGCCATGGCCAGAAACAGTGGCTGGAAATCGGAATGCTGCTGGCGCAGGAACCGCGGCTGTTACTGGTTGATGAGCCCGCCGCGGGAATGACGCTGGCGGAACGGGAAAAAACCACTGCAATTCTGTTGCAGGCCGCAAAAACCCGCGCTGTTGTTGTGGTGGAACACGATATGGAATTCGTACGCCGCCTGAACTGCAAGGTCACTGTGCTGCATGAAGGGTCTGTTCTGGCCGAAGGATCGCTGGATCATGTCACGAAAAATCAGAACGTCATTGACGTCTATCTGGGGCGTTAGGCGATGCTGAATATTGAAAACCTGACGCTGCACTATGGTCATTCCCAAATTCTGTATAATGTGAATTTGAACGCCGCAGCCGGAGAAGTCACCTGCGTGATGGGCACCAACGGTGTCGGCAAAACCAGCCTGTTGCGCGCAATCTCTGGCGCGCACACACGCTCGGGTGGCGCGATCACGCTGGACGGTCAGAAAATCGGACGCCTGCCCGCGCACCAGCTTGCGCGACTGGGGGTTGGATACGTGCCGCAAGGGCGCGATATTTTTCCGCTGATGACTGTGCTTGAAAACCTCAAAACCGGCTTTTCCTGTTTGCCAAAGGCGGATCACGTCATTCCAGACGACATTTATGAGCTGTTTCCGGTTCTGGACGACATGAAAAACCGCCGCGGCGGCGATCTGTCGGGGGGGCAACAGCAGCAACTGGCGATCGCCCGCGCCCTGATCACCCGACCGAAACTGTTGCTGATGGATGAACCAACCGAAGGCATCCAGCCCAATATCATACAACATATCGGCGATGTCATTCGGCTGTTGCGGGATCGGGGCGATATGGCAATCGTCTTGGTCGAACAGTATTTCGACTTTGCGTTTGATCTGGCCGATCAGATAATCGTTTTGAAACGGGGCGAGGTTGTTGCCGACAAGATGAAATCCGACATTGCGCGTGATACGCTTTTGGATCTTGTATCGGTCTAACGCGCGCTGCCGGTCACCAGAACGTCAGGGCAACCGTGTTGCTGGGTGAACCGGAATTGTAATCGCGACAGCGGGCGTTTTGCCATTGGTCGATGCAATGAGACTGCGCAGTGCGCCTCAAACAGACAGCTTTTGACAAAACCGTTTGCCAGCCCTAGTCAGCCTGATCAGCCCCATTTGAGTGGTCCAGTTTGAATGTTAGTGCATGATTGGCCTCTGGTTGCCATCGGGACGATGGTTTCCGGAGCCGGTGGGCGGTAGCCCAGAGCACTGTGTGGTCGTTTGGTATTGTAGTGTTTCCTCCATTGTTCGATCAGGATTTGCGCTTCGCGCAGGCGAGTAGAAGACCTCGCCGTTCAGCAGCTCATCCCGGAAGCCGGCATTGAAGCTTTCGCAGTATCCGTTCTCCCAGGGTGATCCTGGCTCGATGTAGGCCGTCTTGGCACCGACGGCTGCAATCCAGTCCCTGGACGGCCTGAGCAATGAACTCGGGGCCGTTGTCGGACCGGATGTAGGCTGGCACGCCGCGCAGGATGAACAGGTCGGTCAGGGCATCGATCACGCTCGGTCGAGTTCAGCTTCCGCTTCACCCGGATCGCCAGGCATTCCCGGCTGTACTCGTCCAGGATGTTCAACGTTCGGAACGCCTTCCCATCATCCGTTCGGCAATGGACGAAGTCATAGCACCAGACATGGTCGCGATACTCCGGCCGCAGCCGGACACACGAGCCGTCGTTCAGCCAGAGCCGGCCCTTCTTCGGTTGTTTCGTTGGCACTTTCAGCCCCTCTCGCCGCCACAGTCGTTCGACACGCTTGTCGTTCACCTGCCAGCCTGCATCCCTCAGCAGAGCCGCAATCCGACGATAGCCGTAGCGACCATACTGGCGGGCCAGCTCGATCATGTCCGCAACCAGGCCGGTCTTCGTCAGCACGGCCCCTCGGCAGCTTCCTCTGCGTCGAACGATGCTGGCCCAACACTCGGCAGGCCCGTCGCTCGAGATATCTGAACTGCTTCGCACATGATCGATGCAGGCACGGCGACGAGCGGGGCTCAGAAGTTTCCCCGTGCGGCCTCCGACAGGATGAGCTTGTCCAGCGTCAGATCCGACACGGCGCTTTCGCAGCCGTTCATTCTCCTTCTGAAGACGCTTGAGTTCCTTCAGTTGGTCGGTTCCCATACCGCCATACTGCTTGCGCCAGCGATAAAAGGTCTGCTCGGTTATCCGCACCTCCCGGATCGCATCAACGCGCGGCATTCCCTGGCCACAAGCACCTCAACCTGCCGCAGCTTCGTGACAATCTCTTCCGGCTTGTGTCGCTTGATTCCCATCTTTGATCCTCCGTTTCCTAAACTATAGCGGCGGACCACTTCAAAGGGGGAGGATCAATGGGCCTCGTCGCGGGCGCAAAGGATTTCTCAATGACACTTCGCCTGACCAATACTGCCAAAACCTATCCTGATGGCACCAAGGCGCTTAAGTCGACAGAGTTAACCGTTGGCGCGGGCGAAGTGGTATCGCTGCTGGGCCCTTCGGGATGTGGCAAAACCACCTTGCTGCGGATCATTGCCGGGCTGGAAACACCCGATGCTGGCAGCGATATCTGGTTTGACGACGACAACGTGACCGCGCAACCGGTTGAGCGGCGCAATGTCGGCATGGTGTTCCAATCATATGCCTTGTTTCCCAACATGTCGGTGCGCGCCAATGTTGGTTACGGTCTGAAAATGCAAAGATTGTCCAAGCCTGAAATCGACGCACGCGTTACGCAGGTGCTCGAGATGTGCCAGTTGGAACAGTTTTCGCACAGGGCCATTTCGGCGCTCTCTGGCGGGCAGCGTCAACGAGTGGCCCTGGCACGCGCCATCGCCCCGCGGCCCAGATTGCTGTTGCTGGATGAACCGCTTTCCGCGCTGGATGCCGCTTTGCGCGAAACTTTGCGTGATGAGCTGGCAATTCTGCTGCGCAAATTCAAGATCACCGCCATTTTCGTGACCCACGATCAGGACGAGGCAATGGCTATCGCAGACCGTGTTGCCGTAATGTCGGACGGTCGTATTGTTCAAAGCGGCACGCCCGAGGAGCTTTACCGTAATCCGACCTCGGCCTTTGTGGCCAGGTTCGTCGGCAATGCCATGCAGTTGCATGGAACAAACGCCGGAAATCTGCTGAACCTGCCCGGAGGCGTATTGCCGCTGGGGCGTGATGGTAACGGGCAAGATATCTTTGTGCGTGCCGAAGACGTGTTGATTGATCCGGACGGGCCGCTAAAGGGGCACGTTGAATCCGTCACCTTTCTGGGCACCCACTACAGGGTCGGGATAAAAGGCATCATGCCCGAAATCCTGACGTCGATCTTTCCCGGCCAGAATGCGCCCCGGATTTCCGACGTGGTGCAGGTTTCGATAAAACCCGAAAGCCTGATGCTGCTTCCCCAGACTGGCCGCGACCAATGACAAAGATCATCCAGATATCCGACCCCCATATCGTTCCCCATGGCCAGCTTGCCTATGGGCGCGTGGATACGGCGCCCCCGCTGGCAGAGTGCGTGGCCACGATCAACCGAATGTTATCGGTGATCGGACCGATCGATATGGCAATCGTAACTGGGGATCTGACTGACTTTGGAACCGCCGAGGAATACCAAAGATTTCGCGACATCATGGCGCCGCTAGAAATACCCTACAAGGCCATCCCCGGGAACCACGATATCCGCGATACAATGCGCGCCGCGTTTTCGGATCAGGACTGGATGCCAAAATCGGGCCCCTTGCACTGGCGGCAGGACTTTGAGGATCTGTCTTTAATTGGCTTGGATTCCACCGTTGCCGGCGCATCCCACGGGCACCTGACGGAGGGTACGCTGACCTATCTGCAAGAGCAGCTGAACGATTTGCACAACAAGCCTGCCATTGTGGCCGTTCACCACCCACCTTTCCTGACCGGTATAGAAAAGATGGACGCGCAAAATCTTCGCGAGAATTCTGCATTCAGGGACATTTTGTCGACCTATTCAGGCGAATGCAAACTTGTTTGCGGCCATGTACACCGAAATATCGTCAAGCTTTTTGGCAATGTCATTTGCCAGATCGCACCGGGTACGTCGCATGCGGTTACCATGGACCAGCGCGCTGGTGCACCCAATTGCCTAACCATGGAACCCGGCGGGTTTCTATTGCACGAAATGCGTTACGGGTTAGTCACCCATAGCATTCCGATTGGCCAGTTTGATGGCCCCTGGCTGTTCTACCCAAACGCCGACGCGTAACCGTTTGCTGTCAGGCCAATGCGGTCTCGCCTCGGTTGGCGACGAAATGCTGAAAGCGATGCGGAGCAAAGCAGCCGCCAATCCGCAAGAGCAACGCTTCGGGTCACTCGAATGGCGCTACGTTAATGATGGGTCACCATTCGGTCGCGACAAACAGTCCCGCGCGATGGTGGAAACCGGTTTTCAGGGGCATCATCTAACGACAGCCTTGGTCAATCCCAAGATGTCCATGGCCTACATCCCCGGCGCGACGCGATCCCGGATTTTTGTCATTCTCCCCTGATCGGCCCTATCCCTTCGGCCAAACGCTCAGGCTGATGCGACACCCAATCCGATACTTGTCACGGCCAGTTGGCGGCTTAACAAATCCGTTAACTGGTCACTGTCCATATCATCGTTCGTGACGAACATCATAAAGGTCCGGTCAATCAGATTGAATGCCGAAAGCCCGACATCCAGTGCGTCAACATCCGGGCGGACATGCCCACGAGCCTGCAGCGCCCGGATCAAATCCGCCATCTGGCCCCGCAAGTCTTCGTCGTTTTTCGCGAACTTGATTGAGGACGGCGCATTGGGGCGTTCAATCATCATCGCAAACGCATGCCGCCACAAAGGTTTGTCCAGCAATCGAAACGAATGGCGATACCAGACACTTGCCAACGCCATAAGCGCGTCGGCAACATCGGCAGGCGGGTTCGCAACGATGGCTCTGCCCGCTGTCAGGGTGTCTTCTGTTTCCAGAACCACAATCGCAACCAGCAAATCGCCCTTCGTTGGGAAATAGTTGTAAAGCGTTCCGATCGACAGGTCGGCCTTTTCGGCAATCTGTTCCATCCGCGCGTCGTCAAACCCCCGCGCCCGAAAGATCGAAAGGGCGGAATCCAGAATGCGGGCCTCGCTTTGGGCTTTTTTTCGGGCTCTTAGACCGGCCATGCTGTTTCCCTTCCTCCAGATAATATTTTTGTAGTTGACACAAATTTATATGTCATTCACTTTTTCTGTATCGCTCGAATTTCACCTTATGGAGTATTTCCTATGTTCCGCACTCTCATGACTTCGGCCTCATTCCTTGCTTTCACCACGGCCGCCTATGCCACCGAAGAACTTAACGCGTTGATCTGGTGCGATCACGCTGACCCCGGCCTGCTGGAACCGTTCGAGACAGCCAACGACGCCAAGGTCAATGTGCGCGAATATGAAGGCACCGGCGCGGCGCTGGCCCTGCTGGAACAATCGCGCCCAGGGGATTGGGATGTGTTTGTGATCGACGGCATCGATGTGCCCCGCGCGATCGATCTTGATCTGCTGGCCGAATTGCCGCGCGATGCGCTGCCCATGGATGATATTTTCCCCGAAGTCCGCATGGAAGAACTGAATGGTCGCGACGGAAAGATATACGCCGTTACAGAAAAATTCGGTTACAACACAATCGCCTACAACAAATCCAACGTAGATGCAGAGGACATGAAAGACGCGTCCATTGTATTTTCGGACAAATACGCGGGGCGTATCGCGGTCTATGATTACTATCTGCCGGTCATGGGCATGGTGCAGATCGCAAAAGGTGGCGAAACAGCATCGATGACCCAAGACGACGTCGCCGCGATGAAAGAGGACCTGTTCCAGCTTAAAGATAATGCAACAGGCGTCTTTGGTGTCGTCGCAGCGCAGACCGCGCTCGCGACGGGCGAGGCCGACATTGTGGTGGGCGGTGGCGAATGGCTGACGGCTGTTCTGTCCGAAGAACAACCCGAACTTGACTGGGTCATTCCCGATGCCGGTGCGGTGCGCTGGTCGCAATCCATTGGCGTGTTCAAAGACAGCACCAAACAGGATCTCGCCCTGAAATTCGTGCAATATATCATGTCACCCGAAGGTCAGGCGCGTCTTGCTACGTCGTCGTGCTATTGGGCGATGCCGGCCAATTCGGCCGCGGGCAGCGAATTGACGGATGCACAAAAAACGGCGCTGCGCTGGGACGATCAGGCGGGCTATCTTGCCAATACCCAGCTGTACCCCGCGCCAGACGAAGATCTGGATATCGCAATGCAGGATGCGTGGGCTGAAATGCTGCAGCGGTAAGCCCATGCAGGGCACAAAATCCGGCTGGGGCCTTCTGGCCCCGGCGTTTCTTTGGATCATCGCGTTTTTCACAGTGCCGATGGGGCTGATCGCGGCCTTCAGCCTGTGGAGCCGCGAAAAGGGCAGAATAGTCCAGTCATGGGATTTGGGGAATTACGCCAATTTTCTGGAAAAGCCCTACTTTCTGCAAGGCCTTGTAAATTCTCTTGAAATCACCGCCATCGTCACGGTCCTTTCGGTCCTGCTGGCCTATCCGCTTGCCTGGATTATTGCCGAACAGGTTCCGGCACGGTTTCGCCGGATCGCGCTGATCCTTGCGATATTGCCGTTCTGGACCTCGTATGTGGTTCGCTCGTATTCGTGGCTGCTGGTTCTGGGTAAGGGCGGTGTCGTCAATCAGGCCCTGCTGTCTATCGGGCTGATCGCCGAACCGCTTGAAATCGCATCCACGCGCGCCGCGACTGTGATCGGGTTTGTCCATTTCTTCACCATGCTTTTGACGCTGACGATCTATGCCAATCTGGTGCAACTGCCGCCCAACTACCGCCGTGCTGCGGCCGATCTGGGGGCCAGCCGGTTTCAGACATTCCGCCATGTGATCCTGCCGCTGACCCTGCCGGGTATCATGGTGGGCGCGTTCCTGACATTTGTTCTGTGCATCGGTGATTACATCACGCCGCAAATTCTGGGCGGCAACAACGAACTGACCCTGCCGCAAATCATCATGCTGCAAATCGGACGACGCGCCGATTTCCCGATGGCGGCGGCGATTGCCCTTATCCTGATGGCGGTTGTAACACTTGCCTATGTCGCCTGCGCCCGCTGGCTGCGGCTGGAGCGTGTGTAATGCGGGTTCTGTCGTGGGCATATCTGGCGGCGATTTACGGGTTCATCTTTCTGCCGGTGATCGTGCTTGTCACGTTCAGCTTTCAGGATGGCCGCCTGCCCGTTCCCCCGTTCAAAGGGGTCACCCTAAAATGGTATGCCGAGATTTTTGCTGACGACCGGCTGATGGCCGCGCTGTTCAATTCTTTGATTGTGGCGCTTGGCTCGTCCGTTGTGGCCGTGGTGCTGGGATTTCTGGCGGCCTTTGCACTGGCACGGTATGTCTTGCCGGGGTCGGCCCTGATCCGCGGGTTGATCACGGCGCCGCTGACCGTCAGCTATCTTGTCATCGGTTTGGGGCTGTTGATGATGTTCAACCAGATCGGGTTGCCACGTTCGCTGTGGACTGTGGGGATCGGGCATGTTGTCATTAATCTGCCCCTGTGTTTTGCGATCATCTACGCCTCGATGGGCGCGCAACAGGATGCGGCAGAGCGTGCCGCGCGTGATCTGGGCGCATCAACGGCCCAAGTGCTAACGCTGGTCACCGCCCCGATGCTAGCCCCCTCCATCTTTGCCGCCTTTTTCCTGTCGGTTACATTCTCGTGGGATGAATTCATCATCGCCTTCCTGCTTGCACGGTTCGATGTCACGCTGCCTGTCGAGATTTGGAATATGCTGCGATCCGGTTTGAACCCCAAAACCAACGCTATCGGTTCGGTTGTTTTCCTGATTTCGGTTGCTCTGGTGCTCGCCCTTGAATTCACTGTGTTCCGGAGACGCAAATGACCTCATCCATTGCCGTGGAAAACGTGACAATGCGGTTCAACACATTTGAAGCGCTGCGCGATCTGTCGCTGAACGTGGCCGCCGGTGAGTATACCGTTTTGCTGGGGCCGTCCGGCTGTGGCAAGTCGACCTTGCTGTCTATTCTGGGGGGCTTCCTGACACCCTCTGATGGTCTTGTGCGGCTTGGGGGCAAGGACGTCACCGGCGTGCCGCCCGCCAAACGCGACACCACAACGATGTTTCAGGATTACGCCCTGTTTCCGCATATGACGCTGACAGAAAACGTGGCCTTTGGCTTGCGCATGCGGGGCATCAACAAACAGACCCGCCACAACCGCGCGGCAGATATGCTGGCGCTGGTCGGGCTGCCCGATGCGGGATCCAAAAAACCGCATGAACTGTCCGGTGGCCAGCGTCAGCGCGTGGCCCTTGCACGCGCGCTTGTCGTCGAACCCGAGGCGCTGTTGCTGGACGAACCGCTGGGTGCGCTGGACCTGAAGATGCGCCGCGCCATGCAGGATGAATTAAAACAAATCCAGATGCGGATTGGCACAACCTTTGTGCACGTCACCCATGATCAGGAAGAAGCAATGGCAATCGCCGACACCATCGTTGTGATGAACGCAGGGCGTATCGAGGATTATGGCAAACCCGAACGCGTGTATAACAATCCTGCAACGGCCTTTGCCGCCAGCTTTATGGGCGAGGTTAACATGATCACAGGGCAAGGTGACGGCACACAGATTTCTACGCCTCTGGGCGTGATCCCGGGCAACCCAATCGGGCGATTTGCAGATCGCAATCCGCCCCGAACACCTTGTGAGCACCGGAAATGTTTCTTTGGGCGAAGCCGTTGTAGAAGAGGTTTCATTCTTGGGCACGTTTTGCCGCCTGCGTCTGACCAGCAAGGCCGGGCCGCTTTTTGCGCAAATGCCGCCGGTCAATGTTCCAGCCAAAGGGGCAAAAGTGCCGCTGGCCGCCCACGCCGACCACATCAAGGTTTTTCCCGCATGAAACATATCGCTGCACAAGACTGGTATCGCACCCGCGTGATCGGGGACGGGATCACCTTTATCGACGAACCGTTTATTCAGGAATTCTATCGCTGCAACATCTGGCATGTACGGGGGCGCGACCGTGATATGCTGGTCGACAGCGGCATGGGCGTTGTCAGCCTGACAGACTGGGTGCCTCTGGTCACCGAACGCGCCCTGACGGCCGTGGCCAGCCACACGCATTTCGACCATATCGGATGTCATCACGAATTTCCCGACCGGTGCGTTCACACCGCCGAGGCCGATATTCTGGCACATCCCAGCCGCGCCAACACGCTGGCAGACCCATATGTCACGGATGATATCTTTGACGCGCTGCCGCCCCGTCCTTACGCTTCGACCACCTATGCCGTCAAAAGTGCGCCCGCCACCCGGCTTCTGGAAGACGGCGATGTCATTGATCTGGGCGATCGCGTGTTCGAGGTGATCCACACCCCCGGCCATTCTCCGGGCGGCATCGCCCTTTATGAAAAGGCAACGCAAATCCTGTTTTCAGGCGATATCGTCTATGACGGGCCGCTGATCGAAGACACCTATCACGCCAATATGGCGGACTACATCAAGTCCATGAAACGGCTGCTGACGCTTGATATCCGTACGGTGCACGGCGGCCATTTTCCAAGTTTTGATGGCGCGCGGCTGAACAAGATCGTGCGCGCTTGGCTCAAGGAAAAAGACTGACCGCGCGCGGTGCATTGAATCGTCATTGCATTGCCCGATCAATTGCGGGGATCGGCTGGTTTTTGGCCCCGATCTGCAATTGACCTGAAATGCTCTGCCAAACGGTGCGTCCCGGACGGGTCCGCAGTCATGTTCATGGCCAAAGCCGTCAGAAAGAACTGCGCCGGTCCGGCAACCCGTCGCGGTGCAAGGCGGGGCAATAGTCGCACCGTCAGGCGGCGCAGGACGTCCGGCAGATGCGTGATCCGCGCCGGTGCGTCCAGCACTTCAAAGCACAGCCTCGCGATCTCGTTCTGTGTGAATGTATCCGGGCCACCGACGTCGCGCCAAGCGTCACCCCGCGCAATCGCATCAAAGGTCGCAGCCGCAAGATCGGCCCCGTGAATGGGATTGATCCTGAACATCCCGTTCCCGAACAGCCAGACCCGTCCGGCCTTTGCCATCGCCAGAAAGTCGGCCATGTCGGAAAAATATCCGGTTGGAGCAATCACCGTGGATTGCAAGGGGGCCTGCTGCAACTTGCGTACAAATGCGCTCTTGGCGGCGACCAGAGGCACCTCTTCCATGCGATCCGCGTTCAGAACATGAATGTATGCGAAGTGCCGCACGTTACTGCGTAGTGCTTCGTCCAACAAATTGACATTGGCCTGATAATCGACGTCCCAATAGCCAACGCCATCCGCTTGCCGGGTGATGCCAAGTGCGGAAACCACCAGATCAATATCCGCCATCATACCCTCCAGCGTTTCAGGCCATGTGGCCTGTGCTTGGAAAAACGCATCTGCCTTGATGTCGGCCGCGGTGCTTTTGTTGCGAACCAACGCCGTCACATGCCATCCACGATGCTTGAATTCGGCACAAAGGTGCTTGCCCAAATAGCCTGTGGCACCTGCGATCAAAACGCGTTTCATTGGTTGTCCTCCTTTCGAAATTGAGTCCGGATCTATCTTTTGCATGGGGCAGCTCGAAACATAGCCAGCGGGCCATAGATGCAATCGGCTTGGCGCAACTCGCGCATTCCACCCTGTGCCCCCGAGCGATCCAAGCTGTGAAAATCTGCGGGCAGCTCTGGTTGAGCTGCCCCGGTCAGGAATGCGTGAAGCGCATGAAACCGGCGGGCACGCAGGCGGAGAATATGGGCCATTTCCATGCGCTGCTATCCAACCACACGGTGGCCGCGGCCACGCAGGCATTCAATGACGATCGCCTTGCGGCGTTCGCTGGCGTTCACTGCACCTGCAGCTCCGCCGGCAATCGCCCCGACAACCGCACCGCCCAACGCATCGCCGTCATCATCTACCTCGCCCAGCACGGCACCAGCACCTGCACCCATGGCCGTTGCGCCAAGGGTTTCTTGATCAAATTGTTTTTGATCGCGGGCTAGGGTTTGGCAGGCTGCCAGATCCGACTGATAAACAGGTGTCGCGGGGCCATCCAGAACCGGTTGGTAGTTTGCACCGCTTTCGGCACAGGCGGCAACTGTCAGCATGATCGGGAATGTAATCAGGTATTTCATCATTTGGGTCCTTTCGACAAATTGACCGGCCCGCCGCCCGTGTTCTTCACGGGTCATAGGCCGGCAGTGTGTGCAAAGGACTAAAGCCCGTCCGGATCGTATCGCGACCGGACCGACTGGTCAGGGCGTCCGGACAAGCTGGCGCGAACGAGGCTTGATATTTTTCTTATATTTATCAGTGGCTTGAAAAAGCGTCAGCACCTTGTTTCTGATGCCCGGCTTAACCGCACGGCAATCCAAACCGAATTATGGCTTGTGAAACGCCCGCCATTGGCTTGGTGTTTGGTCCGTGATCTTCTTGAAACTGGTGTTGAAAGTGGACTTGGAATTAAAGCCGACCGTTTCGCTGATTTCGATCACGGACATATCCGTCTGGATGAGCAATTCACACGCATCGCGGATGCGGCATTGATTCACATAGTCATAAAAGGACATGCCGATTTTCGTGTTCAGAACCTCTGACAGATGAATGGGTGACACTGCAACTTCTGATGCCAATCCTTGCAGGTTCAACGCGTGTTTACGCCACAGCTGACCGTCTGCCATCCGCTTTTCAAGCCGTGCCGCAAACCGCGCGATATCGTCCTGTTGCAGGCCAGAGCGGGCATAAGGCTTGTTGGTATCCTTGCGGGATGTTTTGTGCTCGGGAACCGGCCGCGCATGCTCGACAATGTCCTCAGACCATTGCGGCAACGGTGGCACGGCACGCAACGCGAAAATGCCGAACGACCCTGCAAGCACGGCATCGTACAACAAAGATGCCATCCCGTCGCGAATGGAGGGCTGACCGGTCAGTATCCGTATCTCATCCACAATCACGATAAGCGCAAGAATAAGAATGGTCGCAACCAAACCGTCCAGCCAGCGCAGGGTTTTGCCCTCAAGATCTGAAAAGACATCACGGATATTGTGTTTGTGGGCCATCAAGCGACGGATGCAAAGGCCACCATAAACGACCAAGGTGATGATCCACAAAATCCAGAATGCGTTGTCGCCTGTCTGGATAAGGTGTTGATGCCAGTCCGGTATGTCCCCCGCCACAACACCGCGGCGAACATCCCCCGGCAACAAGAGCGCGGGCGACAGGCACACAAGGGCCGCAACGAATGGCAAGGCGTGGAACAGATCGCTGCGAACAAGTTTGGGGTCGGAACTGGTAAGCGCCCGCACATAAAAGTAGAGCGACACCATAAACCCCGGGATCAGGACATCGTTCCAGCGAAAGAACGTGTTGGTGGCGGAAAACGCGCTGGAGTAGGCAAAGGAATTCAAGGCGTCCGATGTATTAACGGCGAAGAACGCGAGCATGGCCCAGATATGCATCTTGGGTCCGGACGTTTCCCGCAGCCTCAGAAAAAGGCCCGCGATCACAAACAGGGAAATCGCCAATGCGGCCGCCACGCCCAGATGTTCCCAGTATAGACGTTCATGGATCGACATCATGGATGCGTAAACTCCGGGCGGCGATAGTGCGCCTTTTGAAATAACAACAGTCTAGACCTTGGGCTTTTATTCGTCACACCAAGGCAAAGGGCAACCTTTGGTGCACAAACGGCCACCTTGGTGGTGTCAGGCGAACGCAAGCTGGCGCCGGTTTGCGGATAAACGTCGGAACTTTTGCGATCCAAGGCTGACGCACTTGGGCGCGAACAGCGGAACGGCAAATGTGAATTCTCGGATCGATTATTCAGCCAACGACCAGTTTCCTGTCGACGGGCATTGCCCATGGCTTTCATCACAGCGTCATGTCTAACAATTTGTCAGGCTACAAAATTGGCCTCGCCACCTTAAGCCAGTTTGCTCTGACACGACGTTTGCAACCGGCTCAGAATACGCTGCGAAAGGTCAAGCCGAATTCCTGTTTCTTGTCAAAGGCATCGCCGTTTATGTCCAGAGCGAAATAGCCTTCGAATGTCCCAAGCTGGGTTTCAAACGACACGCCGATGCCGGTCGAACTGCGAAAGGACTGGCCATCGACCAATGTGCCGGACGCCGCAAAATCCGTATCCAGCGACCACGAAGACCCGATATCATAAAACACAAAGGTTTCGATTGTCGGATAATCGCGCAACAGCGGTACAATCAGGTCAGTGCGGGCCACAGCGTATTGGTTCCCGCCTAGTTTCGTCACCAGATCACTGCCACCCGGTCCGCATCCGGCACATAGATCATAGGGGCTGATCGTGCCGCGTTCGAACCCGCGCAAGGTTGCCCCGCCCAGAAAATACCGGTCTGCAGCTGTCGGATCATCGCCGCCTAGGCTGGTGACGTTGCCCAACTCGATGCGCGACCGCAGCGCGAAACCGCTGCCGCCAATCGGGGTCCGCCCGTAAAAGCTGACGCGTGTGGTGGACAATTCGGTATCGCCGCCCAAACCCGTCACATCCTGATCCAGCCGCACACTCCAGTCCGCACGCCCAAGGCCCAGATCACCCTGACGCAAATCCGATCCGGTGATGATACTGAACCCGACGCCAGACGAAATACGTTCGCCGCGCTCTTCGAAAATGATGTTGGACGCGCCCGGATTGACATCATAGATGCGGTCCCAGCCCAGCGTATAGCGCAACTCGGCCGCGACGCTATCGCCCAAAGTCAGGTTCAGATAGGGCGAAATGAATGCATCAGTGTACGCAAAGGCATCGTTATCATAGTCGAAATTCCGGATCGATGCGCGCACGCCGCCGCTGCGTGTTGCCCCCCAGAACGTTGGCGCGCTGATGCCCAGCGCAAGGCTTTGCGTCTCTTGCGCGACTTGCAGATCACCGCGGATCTTCGACCCGGGGAACCACAAATCCGTCAGCCCGAACCCGACCGCGCCCAGAATGCCGTCATCGCTGTCATAGCCCAGACCAAAGGTCAGCCCGCCGGTATATTCGGGTTGTTCATCCACGATGATGATCAGGGTCTTGCCGCGCGAAATGATCCGCACCGATTTGAATTCGCCGGTAAACTCAAGCGCCTCGGCCGCCGCCACCAGATCATATTCGTTCAACACAACGCCGGTTTCCAGACCGGATGACACGATCACATCCTGATCGCGGAACCGTTCATTGCCCTGAACGGCTATGGTGTCGAATGCGCGCGCCGTCGGCGCGGCCTTTGCCTGTCCGCCAAAAGCGAGACACGCAACCAGAATTCCTGCAAAAATCGCACGCATAAACAAGCTTGTCCCTCACCTGCGGCTGTTTATCGACTGGTTTTTTCGAACACGAAAGCCTGAGCGAACATCTGCCCATGCGCAAACCCGAATAAGCCCCATTTTTGTTGTAAAACTGCTACATTTAGTGCTGCGGCGCGCCTAGGGGGAATATTTTGATTTCTTCCCACTGCGCAGTATTGGCTTTTTTGGCGCAAATTCTCTAAAGAATCTCTCAAACATTAATATTTGATGAACGACCGGACGAAAACAGGGCGGGGCAGTCGGAATGAAGCGCGTAAACGTATTTATCGGGGCACTTGGTGTTGGTTTCCTAACGGGGTGTGCAGAACCCTCTCTTCAGCCCGGATATCGTGATACGCCCGAAGGGCGCGGCTTTTCGCCCAGTGTCGCCGAAGAAATGGAAGCCAACAGATCCGGTATCTTCCTGTCGTCGAACGATGCGCGCGGACGTGTCGACAGAATGACCCGCAACGACCGGGCGCAAAATGTTGACGAATTCGATATCTCGACCAATACGCAAAACCGCAACTGGCCGATCGATTCCATCACCTACAAGCGGTTCCAGAATTCCGGTGAACGCGCGATCTATCTGCGCCGCGCGCTTGGCCGCTATGCCCTGGTCGAGGCCAAACAACGCGGGTTGGGAACGTCGCTGTCCCAGGTTCAATCTGTGGCGCGGACAACATCATCGTCCACGTCGGCGGAATGGTGGTCATCGGGCGTGCACAAGGGCGACCTGCTCGCTGGGCAGACCGGACGCAAGGTATCCTTGCCCGATACGATCAAATCGACCATCAAGCATTCCAACCAGATTGCCGCCTTTGGCGATCTGCCCGCCATCCGCGGCACCGCCATCCAAGAGGCGCGCGGCCGCTTTGTGCCCGAGTTTTATGCCGAGGCCAGCCGCTCTACCGAAAATATCCGATCGACCAGCCCGGCCATTGCGGGTGGGGCCGAACGCGCCATCACAGACGAGGACGAGGTGGAATTCGGTGTGCGCAGCCGCTTGCTGACAGGTGGTGAAATCTCGGTTTCGCAGCGCTTCACCACCACCGATACCAACCGCATCACCTATATTCCGGGTGAACAGTCTTCATCCGTTACCTCGATCACACTGGTGCAACCGTTGTTGCGCGGGTCCGGTGTTGGGCACAATGATGCCCCCCGCCGTATCGCCAACATGGATACAGAAATCGCCACGGAAGAATTCCGCCGTCAAAGCGAAGCGCACCTGATGGAAGTCGAACGCGCCTATTGGAACCTTTATGTGGCGCGTGCCGTCTATTTGCAGAAATCGCGCCTTGCCAACCGGGGCGTACAATTGGCCGGACAGGTCAATGACCGTTCGACCATTGATGCCGATCCCGTGCTGGTGACGCGTGCGCGGTCTTTGGGCGAACAATGGACGGCCGACACCGTGCGCGCCAAGGCAGCGATGGACAATGCCGAGTTCCGACTTGCCGCTTTGGTCAATGATCCGCGTTTCGGGCCCGGCGGTGTTGAACTTGTCCCCACGTCAGCCCCCAACGGTGCATTGTCGATCCTTGCGACCAACGACACCATCGAAGAGATTTTCCTGAACCGACCCGAGTTGCAACAGGCCATTCTGCAATACGAGGCCGCATTGCTGCGCGAAGGCATGGCGGCCAATCAAAGCCTGCCTGAGCTTGATCTGGTGCTCGAACTGAACACCCAAGGCGGCGTTGACGGCACCAGCCTGTCGGATGCGTTTTCCAACAGTGACGGCACCGGCAACCTTGCGGGCCTGAAATTTTCGGTTCCTCTGGGATTTGACGAGCGCGATGCCCGCTATAAACGCCGCCGCATCGAAACCGTGCAGCAGGAACGTCAGGTGATGTCGGTGGTGTCGACCATCCTGCTTGAGGTGGATGTATCGGCCAATGAATATATCGTGGCCTGTAACGATCTGACCGCACAGCGCCGCGCGCTGGGGGCGGCCCAACAATCACTGGATACCGTACGTGACCGTTGGGATCAGGGCGTTGGCGGCGATGACGGCATCGCGCTGTTGTCGGCGCTGTTGTCCAGCTACCAGCAGGTGCAGGTATCCGAACAGGCGGTTGCAACAGCCCGCGCGACCCGCGAAATCGCTGCGGCCAATCTGGCCCGCGCGCGTGGCGTTTTGCTGAAACGCTGGGGCCTGAAAACCGACATTCGCAAGGATATCCGCTCGCAACCGACTTATAAACTGGTCAGCCAGTAAGCGGCCTGTGTTGCGCGTGCAGGAGAGTAGCCGGTGGTCCTAGTTCCAAAGTTCGAAGCACTGGAAGACCGCATCGTTCTGGATGCGGTGCCCGACGTCGCCATTGACGTCCCCGGTGTGATCGACATCGGCGCGCAGGACGTGCCTGCCACCCTGACCTTCGACAACACCGGCACCGACAGCGGCTATCTGCCCTATGTGGATTTTGTCATCCCGACCACGGGCGAGGATGGCGATGATGGCGTCACCTTTGACAGTGCCAGCTTTCTGGGCGCACCGATCACAACAACCGAAATCGTGTTTGATGGCGCGGGTCAGGCGGTGCACCCGCTGGCCACCGATGCACTGGGCAATCCGCTGATCGTCAATGCGGCAGATTTCGGCGCGCAGGCGGGTGACACGCTGGTTGTGTTCCAGTTGCCGTACGGGTCATTTTCACCCGGCAATCCGGCAATCGACATTGATGTGATCCTGGATTTTTCCGAAAATGCGGATCTGGACCAACCGTTCCAACTGTCCGCATTGGGCGGTTTTGCCTTTGGCGAAGACGCGCTTGACGATCCGCTGGTCGATCCCCCGATCCGGGGCGCGATTGATAACAGCATCGTCAACCAGCAACTGTTCGAGGTGTCCAAAACCAGCACCATCCCCGAAAACGAGGCCGCAAATGGCCCCAGCTATCCCTACACGTACACGGTGACGGTGGATGTGGCGGATGGGCAAACCCTTGATACATTCACCCTGACAGATACCCTGCCCCACAACATCGTCTATCTTGGCAATCTGAACATTGTGGGCGGGACAGGGGCAACTGTTACCACGGAACCGCCCGTGAACACGCTGGTTGCGGCGGGCGATGACAGTCTGGTCATCGATTTTGCGACCGTGTCCGACACGGTGACTGTCACATTCGATTTTTACGTTGCCGAAACCGACAGCGACACCGGTGCGCCCGTGATCAATCCGACGTCGGGTGCGGCGGGCACGATTGTCAATCAGGCAACAGGCACCGGCAACTGGGACCCGATTGATCCGCGCGACCCCGAAGAAGCCGTAACAGACAGTGCAACCGACATTGATGAAGTTGCGGCGCTGAACGTGCAAAAGGGCGTGGCTGTTTTCAATGAAACCGGCGTTGCAGGCCCGACGCCGGGGGACGTTTACGAATTCACCCTGAATGTTCAGGTGTCCGATTATTTCACCATGGGCGATCTGGTGATCGACGATGTGCTGGGCAACGGCTGGGCCTATGTCCCCGGATCGGCCAGCTTTACAACCGTCGAGGAAGGGCAATCCATCACAGTTGCCGAAGATTTTGCCGGTAACCTTGACGTTGATATCGCCAATTTCCTTGTCACCGGCGAAACCAATCTGACATTTGATCTGTCCCAAGCGATGATTGATGCAGGGCAGGACGGGTTCCTGACCGGCGATGTCGCGAATGACGGAAGTTCCTCGGGCACCCAGACCACCGTGGAAATCACCTATCGCGCGATCATCCGGCAGGCGCTGACCGATCCCGGTGGCGGCAACACGATCCCCAATATCGGGCAGGGCGATTCCCTGTCCAACAGCGTCGATATTCAGGGCAATGTGTTCGACAACACAACCGGCATCGCCACAGGCGGAACCGTCACCGACGAGTCCGCGGCGGGCATCAGCGCCGAAGTCGGCGCGATCCGTGAAAAGACCGTTGCGGCTGTCAACGGGGCGGCCTTTGACCCGTCGATCCCGATTTCGGCCGGCGACGAAATAACGTTTTCCATCATTTATGACGCACCGCTCGGGTCTTTCGATGATCTGAGCATCGTTGATAACCTGCCGCAAAACGTCTTTGACGCGCTTGAGGTGACAACATTCTACGAACCGGGGGCCGGCCCCGCCATTCCACCGGCGGGACAGGCCACATATGGTCCGCAGGATACGTTCTTTACCAATTTGCCCGCGCCGGCCCTGCCCGGCCTGAGCACAAACGGCCCTGACAACCAGATTGATTTCAACCTTGATGGTCTGAACGTCGAACCGCGTCAGGCGGTTGTTGTTGAAATCCTGTTTACGGTGACGGTACAAGACGCGCTGTTTTCGCCGGAATTGTTGCTGACAAACCAATCCACCGCGTTCGAAGGCAACGTGCTGACCGGAACGGTTGATACCACGGCCATTGCCCAGTTTATCTATGCCGAACCGGTGCTGGAAATCACCAAGGGCGTCGTATCGTTTGATCCGGCACCGAACCCGGATGTCAATTTGCCCACGCCCGGGCCGGTGGCCTTTACACCGCCGGGGTCGGCGGGCGCACGGTTTGGCGGAACGATCAATTCCAGCAATCTGGATACAGCGCCGATTGATTCCGATATCACAGGGATTGATGCCGCCGACACGGTCACATTTGCAATTGTGGTGGAAAACACCGGCCTTGCGCCCAACGGTGCGTTCGATGTTGAAATCACCGATACTCTGCCCGCCGGATTTACCCTGACGCCCGGGGGCGGAAACCTGTCTGTCACGGATGGAACAGGCGCCGCCGTTGCTTTTACAGGTGATCTGTTCGCCGGTGGTATTACACTTACCGATCCTCCCCCTGCAGGCGGCATTGCGCAGGGCGCGATATCTGCCGCGCGCCCGTTTTCCGGCGAAAACATCATCGTCATCACCTATGACGCCGTCGCCAGCAACACCGTTGTTCCCGGACAGGTGTTAACCAACACCGCCAGCGTGCCGACCTATGCGGCGCTGGAAGGCGGGATTGACCGCGTGCCGTTCAACAATCTGACCGATACGGCGAGCGCAACAATTGACGATCCAACGATCACCAAAACTCTGAAATCGCGCCAGTTCACCGATGACGGGTCGATCACCGGACGCGCCGGAAACGAAGTGGTCGTGGGTGAAAACGTTGAATTCACCATTCGCGTCGATATTCCCGAAGCGCAGTATTTCGATGTCGTCATCACCGATCGCGTGACAGCCGGTGGGTTGGTTCTGCAAAGCGCGGTGATCGATACATCGCCGGTCGCCTTTACCCCTGCCCAATCCAACGCAACGCTTGCGGGCAATGTGCTGACGTTCAATCTGGGCGATTTCGTCAATCCGGACGACAATGACCTGACCAATGATTTCATCGAAATTACCGTGACAGCCCGGATTGATGATGTCGCAGGGTTTGATGCGGGCGATCAGGCGCGCAATGTCGGGCGGTTTGAATTTGCAACGACCGATGGCGGGCCAAGGCAAAACATCCAGGGCGGCAATAACGTCTTTCTGACAGAACCAAACCTGACGCTGGACAAGGAAGGCGTGCCCGACGTCGTCGAAGCGGGCGATACAGTCAATTACACCATTGATATTGATAACATAATCGGCCCACGCGATGCACCCGCCTTTGACCTGACAGTGTCGGACACGTTGCAAGCGCCCGAGATATCACTGAACCCGGGCAGTATTCAGGTGTTCCTGAACGGAGTCTTGCAGGCCTATAACGGCACCGACTATGCGCTGACAACCAATGTCGGCGGCAACCCGAACGCGTTTGAGGTGTTCATCGACCGGATTGATCCCGGCCAGAACATCGAAATCCGGTATTCGGGTGACGTGTTGCAATCCATCGATGCCAGCCGCGAAATCGTCAACACCGCCGATCTGGTCTATGACAGCACGCCCGAGGATGACAGCACCGATCCGGGTGGGGACGGTGATGACCGCGACTATTCCCTGAGCGATACCGAAACCCTGATTTCACGCGCACCGGCGATTGACAAATCCGTGGTCGCGGGCAGCACCGATTATGACGAAACAACCGGCACCGATCTGGGCATCGGCGAGGTTGTGACTTATGAAATCATCGTCGGCATTCCCGAAGGTCTGACTGATGCGGTGGTGTTGTCTGACACGCTTCCTGCGGGGCTGGAATATGTCACATCCGAAGTGATCCGCATCGGCGCCAATATCAGTGGCCCGCAAATCGGGGCTGGCCCCTTGCTGGGCGTCGGAGACGAGGGTGTGAATGTCGGGCAGGTCACCAGTTTCGATCTGGGAAATCTGACCAACGCGTTTGACGGAACCATTGATGCCGATGATGAGATCGTGGTGCAAATCACCGCCCGCCTCACGGCGGCGGGAAGCGTTTCAACGCTTGATACGCTGACCAACACCGGCAGGTTGGCCTATGTCGATGGTCAGGGCGGTGCGCGCTCTGTCACTGATGTGGCCCAGATTGATGTGGTCGAACCCGATATGTCGATCACCAAGGATGTGACGCCCGTGTAGCGGATGCGGGCGATACCGTGTCCTACACGATCGAGGCGACGAACGATGGCGACGGCCCCGCCTATGACATGGTGATCAGCGATGATCTGGTCGGCACCGCCGTGACCGCAGATCAGGGATCGGTCGTGATCAGCCTGTTCGATGATCTGGGCGGCGTTTACACCCCGCCCGAGGCCCCCAGCTTCAGCTTTAATGGCGCGGGCGAACTGTCTGTCATCGTACCGGTCCTGCCCGCAGGCTATGTGGTTGAAATCACGTATGATGCCACAGTTGAAGACCCCGTAACCTTTAGCACCGCCTACACCAACACCGCCGAAGTCACCCGCTATGACAGCAACCCTGACGGCGACACGGTAACCGGTCCGGCTGACCCCGACGCCGAGGAACGTGTCTATGACAGCGGCCTTGCCGGCTATGTCATCCCGCAAGCCACGGCAACATTTTCAACGCCCGATGTGACGCTGGACAAGGCCTATCTGTCCAGCTCCAACGCCGACACCGCCGATGCGGCAGGGGCCACACCCGCCGATCTGGTGGTTGGCGAAACGGTCACCTACGAACTGACGATCACCATCCCCCAAGGCACTGCCGATCTGGTGCTGACAGACGTGATGCCAACCGGCCTGATCGCGCAATCGGCCAGCGTTGTGTCCCTTGACGGGGCGCTGTCGTCCAACCTGACTGCGGGCAGCACAGATGCCGACGCCAACATCACGCTGACCGCCGGATCGGTTGCGTTTGATTTCGGCACGGTCACGCTGGCCGGTACGGATGATGCGGCCCTTGCCGATACGCAGATCGTCGTGTCGGTTACGGCCCTTGTTGATGATGTATTGCCGCAGGTGGCCGATGGCCTGACGCTGACCAACACTGCCACGCTGGATGTGAGCGACCCCAACGGCGGCGCGCCCTTGCAGCCCCCCGTTATTGCAACAGAAAACGTAAATGTCGTCGAACCAGAACTGGTGGTCGACAAAACCGGCCCGATCGGGGCCGACCCGACAGATGTTGTGACCTATACGATCACGGTGGAAAACACCGGCACCGGTCCCGCCTATGACGCGATCATTTCCGATCCGCTGGCTGATCCGTTCCTTAGCCTTGTGGGCGGCACGATCAACGTGGTGCACAGCGCGGGCACGGTGATCCCGCCCGCCGACATTACCGAAAATGCCTTTGCCGGTGACGGGTTCACCGTCGAGGGGCTGACCCTGCTGCCCGGTCAGACGGTGACCGTGACATTTGATGTTCTGCTGGACGAATTCGCGCCGCTGACCAGCACGTTCCTGAATACGGCAACGGTGGATTACGACACCGTCGATGATGGTGATCCCAACAGCCCCACAGGCCGTCCGGGCACCGACAGCGACGATCATTTGATCGCCACCAGTCCGCAGATCGCAAAAACACCGTTCTCGTCAAATTTTGCGGAAACCAATTCGGACAGCCCGACAGATGTGCCGTTTGATCTGGCCGTCGGCGAACAGGTCACCTATCGCTACACGATCATATTGCCGGAAATTCCGATGGATCAGGTGCTTGTCACCGATACCCTGCCCGCTGGATTTGAATATGTCAGCTTCAGCGTGGGCAGCACCGGCGGTCTGACGGGGGCGAACCTGACAACGCCCACGGTCGACAATTCGGGCGCGCCCAATATCGTGTCCTTTGATTTCGGCGCGGTGAACAACCCTACAACAGACGGGCCGTCGGCCAACGATGAAATCATCCTGTTCGTCACCGCCCTTGTGGGCGATGATCCGGCCAATAGCGCGGGCGCGGATCGCACCAATTCGGTTGATCTGGATGTGGACCCTGCAGGACCGACGCCCAATTTCAACACGCAAACTGCTACATCGGATGTGCGCATCGTCGAACCCGAGCTTGAGATCGACAAAACCGGCCCGCTTGCCCTGGGCGCGGGCCAGTCCGGCACCTTTACCATTGTGGTTGAAAACTCCGGCCCCAATGTGGTGCCGTCCGCCTCTGGTCCGGCCTATGACGTGACCATTGCGGATGTGTTGCCCGCTGAAATGACGCTGGATGCAGGGCCGATCACGGTTCTGGTCAACGGCGTGGCCACGGCGCCCGACAGCGAAGTGCGCGGGCCAACCGGGTTCACACTGGGCTTTGATGTGCTGGACGTGAACGATGTTGTCACCATCACCTACAACGCCACGCTGGATGCGGGGGCGGCCCCGTTGGGCACCTTCCAGAACACGGCGACCGCCAATTATGACGGCGTGCCCGGCACCCCTGCCGATCCGGCGGATCAACGGGTCTACGCGCCGGTCAGTGACGATCATGTCATCGCCACCAATGGCGAATTGTCCAAAACACCCACCGCCAGCAGCCTGAGCGAAACCGGCAGCGGCGAAAACGATCCGGCATTGTTCGACCTCGCGATCGGCGAAGAGGTCACGTATGATCTGGTGCTGACCCTGCCCGATATCGCGATGGACAGCGTACAACTGGTCGATACGCTGCCTGCGGGCCTTGAATTTGTGTCGGCGGCCTTTGTCAGCACATCGGATGATGTTGCGATCAACGGTGCGACGACGATCAACGATGTCGGTCAGGTGGTCACGTTCACGTTCGGCGATGTCACCAATGATCTGTCGGGTAGCGATGCCAATGAAATCACCGTACAAATCACCGCGCGGGTGCGCGATGTGGCCGGTAATGTCGATGCAACGGTTCTGACCAACTCTGCCGGTATGGTGATCACACCGCAGGGCGAAGCCGCCCTGCCCCCTGTTGTGACCACCGCAAATGTCGAAGTGGTGGAACCAGCCCTGACATTGGACAAAACCGGCGATGCCGCCGTCAGCCCCGGCGAAGAGGTGAATTACACCCTGACACTGGTCAACACCGGCACCGCCCCCGCCTTTGATGTGATCATCGAAGACACATTGGGCAATCCGTTTCTGTCGCTGGTTTCTGGGTCTGTGACCATTGATCTGGGCGGGGATATCACGGCCAATGTCGATGTCACCGAAACCGCCACAGGGTTCATTTTCGAACTGGATGACAACGTGACCGGTGATCCGATCCCTGTCGGGGTCGGGCAAACGCTGATCGTGGAATACCGCGCCCTGCTGGATGTGGCGGCCCCGTCTGCCCAATCTTTCGTGAACACGGCCACAGCTGATTATGACAGCCTGCCGGGTGATCCGGTGGATGGCGGCGGCGCACCGATTGATGACCGCGATTATTCCACGCAGGACGATTATGCCGTGGCCACGGTGCCGTTCCTGATCAAAACACCGACAGCATCGGATTTCCTCGAAACCGGCGAGGCACCGTTCGAACTGGGCATCGGGGAAACCATTGAATTCACCTACGAATTGTACCTGCCCGAAATCGCCATGTCCGAGGTGACGTTCTTTGACGATCTGCCCGACGGGATGGATTTTGTCAGCTTTTTCGTTGTCAGCACCGGCGACATGACAGACTTTTTCGGCGGTGCCGTCACCCCGCCTGTGTCCTCGGTTGTGGGCAACAATCTGACGCTGGTGTTCAGTGATATCAATAACCCGCAGGACACAAGCCCCCCGACCATCGGGCCGGATGATATCATCACCATCACGGTCACCGCGATTGTGACCGACACCGCCAGCGCGGGCCAGACCCTGACCAATCAGGCAACTCTGGATGTGACACCCGATGGCGGCACACCGCTGAACCAGACCGGTGCAACATCCAGCGTGGCTGTGGTGGAACCGGAACTGAGCGTGGATAAAACCGGCCCGCTGGGGGCCAACCCCGGTGATGTTGTGCCGTTTGAAATCGTCATAGAAAACAGCCATCCCAGCGGCGCAACCGGCCCGGCCTATGATGTGTCGATTATGGACGCGTTGCCGCCCGAATTTTCGCTCGCGACCGGATCACTGACCTTTACCAGCGATCAACGCGGCGTTCTTGCCCCGGCCAGCCTGACAGCCACCACCGCCGGATTTGACGCGACATTCGATGTGCTGCTGTCAGACGAGGTTCTGACCATCACCTATAACGCAACGCTGGATGTGGCGGCCCCGCCCGCCGAAAGCTTTGCCAACACCGTAACGGTGAATTACGACAGCGCCCCGGGCGCGAACCCCGAACAACAGGTCTATGCCCCCGAGGTGGATGACCACCGCGTCGCCACCATCCCGCAACTCTCCAAGACCATCACCGGCACCAACATCCCGCAAACGGGAACCGGCGAATATGATCCTGCGGTGCCTGATGTGGCGATTGGCGAATTGATCACCTATGATCTTGTGCTGACCCTGCCCGAAGTGGACGGCCAGTTGGTTGTGTTGACCGATACCTTGCCTGCGGGGCTGGAATTTGTGTCCAGCGTGGTCACAGCCGTTGGCAACGAAATCACCGGCGTGACGCTGGGCGATACCGGCCTTGGCAGTGTTGCCGGTCAGGTTGTCACCTTTGATTTCGGTACGGTGAACAACAGCTTTGAAACCGGTGCAGCGGATGAAGGCGTGATCAACGCAGAAGACCAGATTACCCTACAGGTCGTGGTGCGCGTGGCAGATGTGGCCGCCGCCGTTGACGGTGCGCAACTGACCAATGATGCGCGCCTGAACGTTGAATTGCCGGACGGGTTCATCTTTGACGAACAGCAGGACGATGCTGTTGTGGACGTGGTCGAACCCTCTGTCATTATTGATAAAACCGTCAGCGACGATAATCCGACCGCAGGCGATACAATCACCTACACCGTCGTTCTGACGAATGAGGCAACGGCAACCGGCCCCGCGTTTAATCTGGTGATCACCGATGCGCTGCCCGATGATCTGTCGCTCGCCGCCCCCCCGCGCCTGTCTGATCCGGCGCTTGGCACGACACTGTCCGGTGCGGGCGCGGAAACGCTGGTTGTGTCTGTGCCTGTCCTGCTGCCCGGCGAAACGCTTACTGTCGAATATGATGTGTTCGTCGGCTTTGCCACGCCAGTGCTGCAACCTATCGTCAACACAGCCGAGGTGTTGGGCAGCACGTCGCCGACAGGCCCGGGCCGTCCGCTGGTGGATGATGACACCGCCGAGATCGAAGTTGATCCGGCCCCAGTGCCCGGACCAGAAACCAAAGCGCGCCCCGTTGGTGGCGGTATCGACGACGCACAATTCCTGCCGATCCTGCTGATCGATCCGATCTTTTCCGGCACCGCCGAACCCGGATCAAATGTGACGGTCACGCTGTACCGCCAAGATGGATCAATGTCTTATGTACGCAACATCGTGGCAGATGCCGGTGGCCACTGGATCGCGCTTTTCCCCAGTGTCCAGTTCGAATCTGTTGAAGATACGTCCAACGAATTCTTCAACCGTTCTGTCCTGTTTGATGCGCCATATGATCCTTTGGATGATGTGCAACGCGATACGTTTGGCACGCCGATTTTGCAGCGTCAGGCGACAATCGGCAGCCTGCTGAACGACGAAGGCTATTCCATCACGCTGCAACAGGACCGGCCTTCAACCCTGCCGCAAGATGCTGGCATGTACAACGCGCGCACATTCTTTAATCCGGCTACGGTTGGCGAAGGCTATGGCGTTGGAAATGTGCTGAAAGTGGACGAAGTGTTCGAGGAAATCGCCGGCCTGACCGTGGCGCGGCTTTATGATGCGTCCGCTGATCCGCTGGGCGTGACCTTGAACCGGTTCAACTACGAATTTCTGTCCGAATCCACTGCCTTGCCGGGATCGGCCCGCTAAAGGTTACAGCCAGAAGCGCAACAACAACCAGTCGCGCAAACTGGTGTACACAACCGCGCCGAGGGCGCGGAATTCACGGTCGATCACCAGAATGCCACGCAACCCCGCGCGCACCCCGTCGGGGGCATCGTCGAATTCGGCGCGCCCGACAAAAACGGTATCATCAGCTTCGGGCAACAGTGCCGGTGAAATCAGCGACACATGCGCCGCAATACGGATCGCGGGATCGAAATCGGGGCGGAACGTGCCTGTCGCGCCGTTGGTCAGCTTGCCAATCTGCGCCTCGGGAATGGCAAGGGACAGGCGCAATTGCGCAGGGTCGGCCACTTCCAGCAGCAAATCGCCCTGCCGGATCGTTGTGCCCACCCGTTCCGCCAGATCGGGGGCCAGCACCACACCGCTGATCGGGGCCAGCAGATCGGCGCTGGCGCGGCGGTTTTCCAACACGGCGATACGCGCGGTCAGGCGTTCCACCTCAAGTTCGGCGTTGCGCAGTTCGGCGGCATTGCGCCCCGCGCGCGCGGCCTCGCGCTGGAGCAGGGCGGTGGCATGTTCGGCCCGCACCCCGATCAGCTCCAGATCAAGGTCCTGTGTATCCAGTTGCGCCAGAACAGTCTCGTCTGCGGCCACCTGTGCATTGTCTTCGACCAGAACCTCGGACAGGATGGCCGTAAAGGGCGCGGTGACAGCGCGCCGTTCAACGGCCTGCACCTGCGCGGGCAGTTCAACACCGTCCGGCACAGGGATCAGCGCAACCCCGACCAGCGCGAGCGCAACCGCCGCAATGCGGGTCAGGCGCGCAACGTTGAACCATCCGGATGTCGTGCTGTGTTGGGTCAAACCGTAAACCGCCGACAGCAGGGTCAGCGTGGCACGATTGCGGCGCGGGTTTTCAAGGTGCAGGATCAGCCCACTATCGCCCGATGGCGTGGCGGCAAAACACCGTTCGGCGGTGCGCAACCTTTGGCGGGCAGTGTCCTTTAACGCGGGGCGCAACCGATCAGGCAGCGCCGCGCGTTTGCCAAGGTTTTGCTGCCCCGAAATGGTCAGGTCTTTGACAATGCCCCCCGCATAGCGGCCCGCCACCGCGTAATCCGCGCCGGTATGCTGGGCCAACCGGTCCAGAAACGGGGTCATGTCTTTTACGTCACCTGCTGCAATGGCCTGAACATCCGTCACCAACTGGTCCTGTCGCGTCTGGTCTGCCGAACGGTTGTGCGCAAAAGACAGCGCCGCGAGCAGCGCAAGCCGTTCATAGGCCAGCGATTGCGCAACCTGCCCGCCCTTGGGCAATCCGATGGCCAGTGCCGCCAGCGCACCGGCAGGCAAGGCAATGCGGGCCACAAGGCATCCGTCGGCGCGCTCGACCGTAAAATCGGGGGCGGTGCTTTCGTCTGCGGCCAACACCGTACCGGCGGCTTTTCCGACTTCCTGTTGCACCGCATCAGGGCACGCGCCGCTAATCGTGATCATGTCGCCGGCCGTGTTGCGCGCCTGCACGCAAACCCACGGCGCCGTTGTCAGCGCGGCGGCAAATTTTGCCACGCGGTCATGGAACGCGGGCGTGTGCACATCCACCGAAAACGTGTGCCGGATCGCATCAATCAACGTGGGCGCGGCGCGCGCCGGGGACGGCTTCGGCGTGTCCGACGCTGGCGGGGGGGCACCTTCGGGCGTCATGGCTGCATCAGTGTAATGGCTGTGCCCGCCAGATATGCCCCGTCCGGATTGGCCAGTTCCAACTGGATGCGCACCGTGCGGCTGGCCGGATCAAGCCGTGGATCAACCACAGCCACCACCGCATCGGCCACGGCACCGGGCGGGGTGTCCAGCGACACGCTGACGGTTTCGCCCCGGGTAAATCCGGCGGCCCAGTCCAGCGGCACAAAGGCGGTGGCGGTCAGCGTGTCCAGATGCCCCACAGCCAGTATGATCGTGTCCAGTTCAATGGTTTCGCCCGGTTCGGTAAACACATCCAGCACGCGCCCGTCAAACGGGGCCAGCACCACGAACTCTTCCAGTGTTGCCTGCTCCAGCGCCAGTTGCGCCTCGGCGCGGGCCTGCAATTCATTGGCGATCACCAGATCGGCCTCTGCCAAGGCGACGGCCTGATCCGTCTGGGTCACTTCCCATTTGTGGGCCGCGCCCTTGTCATGGGCCGTTGCCACACGGTCGCGCAGTGACATCGCCTGCGCCAGCGCCGTTCTGGCGCGTTCCGGCCCGCCCTGTCCTTCGGCCGCAACACGGGCCAGCGCGACGCGCGCGCGCTGCACATCGGCGTCAATCTGAACAATCGGCTGCCCGCCTGTTACAGCATCGCCTTCGCGCACGAATATGGTTTCAATCCGTCCGCTTACCGTTGTTTTCATTTCGGCATATTGCGCCGGTTCCAGAATGGCCGTGACCGATTGCGCGCCTGCCGGTGCTGCTGCACACAGCGCCAAGGCGATCAAAACAGCACGGCCCCCCATCACAAGGCCGACCCGAAATCGGAAAAGTTTGTGAGCGACATGAAATGCGCGGCAAAAATGTTCAACACGCCGCGCCGCGCCAAATCGGCCAGAATGTCATCCGGCAGGGCGCGCAGTTTTTCTTCGGAAATTACCTGAAACCCTTCGACCTTCATGGTTTTCCCCGCCCGCGAGATGGTGACGGCGGACGGGCCGAACAGGTCATGTTTGGCGGCCTCTTCGATCACCAGCCGCGTGCGCTGCACCGCCGTGTCATAGCGTTTGCAAAAATCAAGCGCGCCCGAAATAACCGGGCTGGTCCCGTCGCCAGTGAACAGCTTGCGATTTTGCGCGCCTGACTGGGTGAACAGGGTCGATGACAGGTCCGCACACAGGATATTGCGATCGGACTCGTTCGATTCACGCACCAGTGCAAAAGGATACCGGCGCAAATAGGCAGGCACATAGGCACCCTCTTTCCACGCGCCTTCGCCGGTCACAAAATCGTTCTGGCCATGCTGCATCCCGACAAGGGCCAGCGGCGTCGGCGTAGCCCCCCCTGACAGCACGATCGGGTAATGGCGCAGCGCCAGCGGAAATTCATCCGCGGTCAACGGGATAGCATTCGCGTCCGCAGCATAGTCATAGGTGCGGTCTTCGGTGAAATACAGCGCGCTGTGCCGATCAGGCGTCAGCGGAACAAGGGTCTTGTAGAGCAGCGGAAGCCTGTCGGGCTCCAATGCCTTGTCTTCTTTGGAAACTGCGCGACGTCGGGCCATAGACTGTCCTTTAATTCTTGAGGTTAACCGGTAAACGATCCTGCAAAAGGCGGGAAGTGCGAAAGCGTATCTGTTGCAGGATGGATTTTGGAGGCGCATCCATACGCGCCATCACGGCACTGCCCGAATTCAGGGTTTGGGCACATAGCGGGGGTGCCTTTGCACTGGTCGCCTTCAAAATGATCTGGTCGTCGATCACCGAGGCCGATTGCAACGGCGTTTCGATCTGCGCCTCGATCTGGCAGGACGGATCGTGGCGCAGACGCACACGCACGGTCGTCCCGACGCCAAGCTGCAAATCCTGTTCGATCCGGGACTGATCCAGCCGCAGGCGGAAATAGGGCCGTGTCGGCGCGGAAATGGCCGCCAGCGGCGCCGATGCCTTGACCACCCACGCCCCGTTGTGCTGTTCGGCCGCCAGTGGGGTCCAGACGGCCCCCGCGTCGGGGGACACATCCAATAGGGCCAGACGTTCGTCAAATTTGGCCGCCATATCGGACAATCTGTCGATATCCGTTTGCAAGGCCGCACGCTCCTGCGCCGATGCCGTGATCGAACGGGCGGTGTTTTCCAGCATGGTGCGGCGCAAAACGATATCCTGCTTTTGCTGGTCCAGCTCGGGGTTGTGCAATGCGATGCGCGTGCCGTCGAGAGTCAGCCGGGAGGTTTCGCGCGGCTCGACATAGCGTGTGTCAAAGCTGCGGTACTGTCCCGACATCAACACGCGATCCGGCAACGGGATCGTAACCAGAACCGCCAGACCGGCCAGACCCGCAAGCGCAACGCCGGTGCGGATCATGTTGATATCCTGGGTCCGCAAATATTTGAACGTCGCCAGCGCGGGGCGTACGACCAGCATCATCACCGTCACCACCAGAACAGCGACCGACAGGCGCGGATCGAATTGGTAAGACAGCCAGAAAATACCGGCAAAAATCGTCCAGCGGTACAGATAGGATATGATCCAATAGCCCAGATCAAGGCGATTGACGGGGGCTGCTCTGGCCCCGAACAGCCGCGCCACCCATGCCCGCGCGGCACTGCTGGCGCGTCCGGCCAGATTGGGCCGCGCAATCAGATCGGTCAGAATGTAATATCCGTCCAGTTTGACGGCAGGGTTCAGGTTGAACAGCAATGTCACCGCCCCCGCCAGAACAGCCACCTGCAACACGATAGTCTGGAACGGGCCGGTCTGGACCTGTGACCAGATCAGCGTCAGCACGATGATCGCCCATGTTTCGAAATACATGCCCCCTGCGCCGATCATCGCCCGTTGCCAGCGCGACCGCAGCCGCCACGCGCCGGTGACGTCGGTAAAGGGAAACGGCGTCATCGCGAAAATGGCCAGCCCCATCCGGATCGGACCGGGCTCTAACCCCTGTCGCACGCAGTAGGTCCGATAGGCCAGCGCATGGCCCAGTTCGTGGATCGCCTTGATCCCGACATAAAGGGCCAGCACAAGGATCAGATGCGTGGCCCCGCTTTGCGGCAGCTGGCGCAGGCTGTATCCGATTTTGTCGGCATGTTCGATCAGTTGATAGGCCGCGGCGATCAGGCCCAGACCCCATGCCAGATAGCCCAGCGGCGAAAACAACGCACGCCCCAGCCAGCCGAACGCATTGGCAACCGGTGCCGCGTTCAGAACATCAAAGCGCAGCGAAATCAGCTTGCCTTCCACGGGTGGTTTCGGGGCGGGGGTTTGCGCGGTTTTCCCGCTTTCCGTCAACACGCCAGAGGCGACAAGCGGCTTGATCAGCGCATCTGCGTGCAGGGCCATGATCCCGGCGTCAGACAGGGCCGTTTGCACCGATCCTGTCCGGCGTAGCGCGTCAATGAATTGCACCGTGGCGCGGTTGGCCTTGAAATACTTGCCCGTCGCCTCGTTGCAGATCACAAATTCGGGGTCGTGCTGTCCTGCGGGCGTCACATCGGTGATGGTGACAAAAGGCGGGATCGCCAATTGTCGCGCCGCTGTTGCGGTTTCACCTGTTTTTCGTGCCTGGCTCATTCATCAGTCCTAGCAAGGCGACAATTGCCAAGTCTAGGGGAGGATTAATGGAAGTAACATCAAAAGAAACGGCGCTGGTGGGTCTCGTCAGACGAATTCGAACCGATCGCGGTTTGCCCCCAGATGCCGGTTGGTGTGCGGAACACAACGTACGTTATTCGAAAAGAGCGGCGGTTCGGCTGGGTTTCGAATGTTTTGTGCTTTCAAGGCGCGGTGCTGATTGAAGTGGTTGCGAGTTTAAGCTTGAACGGCGGCGGTTTTCTACGTCTCCACCCGGTTTTATCGGACGCAACATCGGATATATCTCAGGAGGCCTTGTGCAGAGCCACAGGCTCGGGATCAGGTTTTATGACAAGCGCCTGACCTTGGTGGCAAAGACAAAAAAGAACCGCGGCGCACAGGTCCTAGTCAATCTCGTAGCGGTCTGCTTTTCCGTTCTTGAAAAAGACCGTGCCTGCCACTTTCAGACCTGCGCCCTCAAAGCCTTCGCAGTTTTGCGCCATAACCAACCCTTGCCAGACACACCGAATTTGCGTTGAAAACCTGCAACTTTTATCGCTGCTGCACCCTTCGTTTTTCAGGTTCATAAACGTATATTCCACGTTGGCCCCTGTGAACGCCTTCATGCCGCACCCGTTGCCGGTTTTGAAGTAATCCATAACCTCGGACCCGCGGAAAACCGAAGCGACATCTCTTTGAATTGCCTTGCAAAACTTACCATGCAGAAGTTCGGCCTTGATATAGGGCACGACCTGATCCTCTGCGTTTGGCAAAGTTGCGACATAGGTTGAAGCAACCGATGGATCGATGGATATTCCAAGGCGATCCATTTCTGACTTCAACATCAGCATTAGACCTACCCGTTGCTGCAGCGCCCGATCAATAAGTGCCTTATGCGTCGCGAATGCTGCCTTCTCATCGCCTGTAAGTTCGGTTTTCCCTTTTTGGGCCCGCGACCGGATTGTATAGATCACATCCCGGATCCCAGCCCGATACAACAAATGCAGCGTCGCACCTTCGACCCCGTTCAATGATGCCGAAGCCAAGCGATCGGCAGCCTCTTGCGAAATTGCCGTTTTGGATGCTGGAAAACCGCCGTTTCCGCGATCCAGCACCGATGCAACAACGAAATCACGGTCCGGTTTCTCGGCTTCAGTAATCTCGGCATTTTCTATGTCGGACAGGAAACCGGCGAAATCAGGTTCAGTTTTCCAATCGCCACCATACGCGCCATCGGCATAAGCCCGTAGAACCAGTGAGAACGGTGTTCCCCGCTTCAGCTTGCCAAACCGCTCAGTGGATTGGGTATCAATATTGCGCAGGTTGTCCGTGAGGTGCGTCTTTACCCGAAACATCAAGTCACCGTTGTAGTAAGAGGTCACCTCGCCCAGAAAATTGTTGGTGTTGATACATGTGTACCGATTGGGCCATTTTTTGAGTACGGATGCCCCGACAACAGCGGCGCGCGCAACAATGTCAGGATTTCTTGCGAGTACAGGGTCACGGAACTCGGCCCGAAAAGTCAGTTTTTTGCGACTTTCGTCGATACAGGGGTTTTCTGTCGTGTAGAGGCGGTAGCTTCTTGTATCGGCCAGAAAAACAGTATGGGTCTGCGCGACAGCGCCAGTCAACAGGCCGAACAAAAGGTTGAACAGAAGCACGTAAAACACTTTTTCCATCGTTAAAACCTTTGTAGCTGTGTCACTCGTTTCAATAGCCGTCGCTTAAAACCCCTAGCATACGCACGCGCAGACCCGATACAACTCTCAAGTCACCTCAATCGAATTCTCGTCACATCCTTGAAAGCACTCTGGTCAATCCTGTCAGACCTACGGAACACAACTGACGCCACTCGGCAAGAGCAGAGGTGCGGCTGGGTTTTAACTGCGCGAACAGAGAGCGTTTTACTCTCCGTCGAAACGACACGACACCGCCGGCGCGTCCAAGGCGCGCTTTGTCTGACAGCGCCGGTCATCCAGCTTTCTGTTGAGCTTCTGACCAGAGGCTTGCCTCGGAAAATCAGTTCGTCGATAGTGTTTTCAACTCAAATGTGGGGCAAATGACCAATTTCATTCCACTCATTCGCGCGGCATCGGCTCTGCCTTGGGTGCGTTGGCTGCAGGTCAACGACCGACCGGTCAATCAGCGCCTGAATGACGCGCAACTGGGTTTTCTGCCTATCGAGACCCCGAACGATCCTGTGCCCTTGCTGAATGTCGTAGAATTCATGCGCCGACAAACCGAGATCGAGGGGCCGGACATTGGGTGTCGCGTCGTTACTTCCAACAGTGTCATGGAACTTGAAAAGCTTGGTTTGGTGGCCTTGTCGGCCGCAACCGTTCGGGACTCTCTGTCGCGTGTCTCTACCGCACTGCCCCGCCATTGCACCCATGAAATCATCACGACGTCGGACGTATCAGGCGCGCTGTGTGTGTCTGAAAGCTGGATGTGCAAACTCGACCCCGGTTCCCTGCATGTTGTCCAGCAATATGTCGCCGCCATGATCGCCAGCATTTGCAGGCTGGCGGTTCCGGATTTTGACGGTTTCGAAAGGATGTCTATTGTCGCGCATCCCGAATACGGATTATCCCACCTCAAACCGTGGTTCGGAGCCGGCGTGCAAGAGGCGCAGACACCGACCTTGACGATGACTATTCCCCAAATGGTTGCCGACGCAAAATTGCCGCCCACTCAGGCGCAGCAGCAAGACGTGCCGCAAATCCGCGCAGACTGGACCAAATTGCGCAATGGAGGGAGCCTGACAAATTCTGTCCGCGTTGTGATCAAGGCTATGCTGCGGGACAGGGCACCCACTGTGGAAAATGTCGCTTTTTCTGCCGGAATGAGCCCAAGAACCTTCCAGAGGCGTCTTCTGAACGAAGGCACGAAATTCTCCGCGCTGCTGGATCAGGTCAGAACAGATACAGCCGTGCATCGACTGGCCGTGGGAACCGGAGGTCTGGCCGAATTGGCCCGCGACCTTGGCTATGCAAATGCTTCGGTCCTAAGCCGCGCCGTTCATCGCCGCACCGGCAAACCCCCGACTGCATTCCGAAAAAGCAACGAATAGACCCGCCTGAAATTCAGCCTCTCAAATTGGCTGTTCCGGTGGAGATGGTTGAACCGTATTTTTGGCGCGCAAAGACATGTGCCAAAGGATTTTTTGACACAAATCAAGATTTTATGTGCACAATCCATACAATCTATGCGCAAGCGCGGGGCCGACTACCGGCGCCGGGATGGCTTTGAGCGCGGATGGTTCCGCAAGTTGGCAAGGAATTTCGATCTGTGCAGGGGCCAGTTTCCCGGCGACTTAAATTGCTGCGCCATCAGTACTAATTTACCTTTGGAGGACGGAATGAAGCGACCAAAACGACTTATCAGAACAGCCCTTTCACTTGGCTTGGTGATTGCCGCAAACGGGCTGCTGCCCGCAAACCAGTCCTTTGCCCAACAAGTGACCGGCGAGCTTGGCTCCCCGAGCGCGACGACAACGATCGATGGCGCGCAAATTCCTGCTCCAGAACCGGAATTCGGCGGCAAGATTACCGAACAGGCACTGACATCGACACCTTGGTGGGCGCCGCGCATTGTGCCACCGAAAGAAGCGCCCAATATCCTTCTTATCATCACGGATGATTCCGGTTTTGGCGTGCCCAGCACCTTTGGTGGCGTCATTCCGCACGATACGATGGACCAATTGGCCGCCGAAGGCTTGAAGTACACCAGCATCCACTCCACGGCCTTGTGTTCGCCGACACGCGCGGCCCTGATCACCGGGCGCAACCATCATTCTGTCGGGTTCGGCGTGATTTCTGAACAATCGACCGGCTTTCCCGGCTACAACAGCATCATTCCCGAAGAAACGGCGACCATTGGGCGTGTTCTGCTTGATAACGGATATTCTACCGCCTGGTTCGGCAAGGATCACAACACCCCTGCCTTCACGGCAAGTCAGGCCGGCCCCTTTGATAAATGGCCCACCGGGATGGGTTTTGAATATTTTTACGGGTTTGTTGGCGGCGACGCGAACCAATGGCAGCCCAACCTGTTCCGCAACACAACCCAGATCTACCCTTTCGAGGGCAAACAAGGCTGGAACCTTGTGACGGCGATGGCCGATGACGCCATCCAGCGGATAACAGAGTTGCACCAGATCGACCCTGCCAAACCCTTCTTTGTGAAATACGCCCCTGGTGCCACCCACGCACCGCACCACCCGACCAAGGAATGGATCGACAAGATCGAGGCAATGAACCTGTTTGATGACGGGTACGAGGCGCTGCGCCAGACGATCTTTGACAACCAGAAAAAGATGGGGCTGGTGCCTCAGGATGCAACGCTGACCGGTTGGCCTGCGGACAAGATCAAGCCTTGGGATCAACTTACCGATACCGAGAAGAAGCTGTTCATCAAGCAGGTCGAGGTTTTCGCCGCCTATGCGGCCTATTCCGACCATGAGATCGGCCGCCTGATCGGGGCAATCGAGGACCTCGGAGAACTGGACAATACGCTGGTTATCTACATCAACGGCGACAACGGAACCAGCGCCGAAGGCGGCCCACTCGGCACTCCGAACGAGGTGGCATTCTTTAACGGGCTGAACATGATCCCGGCAGAAACCCAGATGAAATGGTATGATGTCTGGGGCACCGAGCAAACCTATAACCACATGTCGGCGGGCTGGTCATGGGCCTTTGACACGCCGTTCGACTGGTTCAAGCAGAACGCCTCGCGGCTTGGCGGCGTTCGGCAAAACATGGTTGTGTCCTGGCCCAACGGGATTGCCGAAAAGGGCGGCACGCGCGATCAGTTCATGCATGTGATCGACGTGGTGCCGACCATTCTCGAAGTGACGGGTATTGCCGCGCCACAAGAGGTCGATGGCATCAAGCAGCATCCGATTGAAGGCACCAGCTTTGCCTATACTTTCGATGCGGCCAATGCCGACGTTCCCAGCCGCCACAAGACCCAGTATTTTGAAATGATGGGTCAATGGGCGCTCTATCACGAAGGCTGGCTCCTGAGCACCGAGGTCAACCGCGCCCCGTGGGAAGCCTTTGGCGCGGCCAACCCGGACCCGCTGAACAATCAGGTGTTGCAGCTTTACGATCTGACGACGGACATGAACCAGACCAACGACATTGCCAAGAACAACCCGAAAAAGGTCGAGGAGTTGAAGGCGCTATACATCGAAGAGGCCAAGAAATACGGATCTTCCCGATGGATGCCTCTGTTGCCGCGCGCATTATCGCTCCGCGTCCCAACATCGCGGCAGGGCGCGATGAGTTCGTCTATACGCAGCCGATGGTTGGCCTGCCGCAAGGCAGTTCACCCTTGTTGCTGAACACATCGTACACGATCACTGCCGAAATCGAGGTGCCCGAAGGCGGAGCCGAGGGCGTCATCCTGACCTCGGGTGGCCGGTTCGGTGGCTATGGTTTCTATCTGCTTGAAGGGAAACCTGTGTTTCTGTGGAACATGGTCGATCTGCAACGGATCAAATGGGAGGGCAGCGAGGCGCTGACGCCCGGCAAACATGTTGTCGAGTTTGATTTCAAGTATGATGGTCTGGGCACCGAAACGCTTGTCTACAACAGCATGAGCGGGCTTGCCCAATCCGGTGTCGGAACCCTGCGTGTCGACGGCAAGGACGTGCATAGCCAGAAGATGGAGAAAACGCTGCCAATGATCCTGCAATGGGACGAAGCGTTCGATATCGGATCGGACACGTTGACGGGCGTAAATGATGCCGACTACACACCGCCCTTCGCCTTGACGGCCAAGCTGGAAAAACTGACGATCAGCATGGATCGGCCCCAGTTGACCGATGACGACAGAGCGAAACTGAAAGCGGCGATGCAGGCAGCCAGCGACTAGGTTCCGGTTCCCGGTTCGGAGCGTCCAAATCCGGGCGCTCCGAATTGCTTGGATTTTTTGCCACATGAGGGCTGTCATGAGGATGGTGTCAGACAGCTTCCAGCTCGTGTCAGTTTGCCGCCAACCACCGAACTTATGCAAATTGAAGCTGCCCACACCATCAGATTAAACTCATCCGCTGCTATTTTGAGAAGGCACTTCAACTGCCCTCGCGTCGCGGTGCTTTATGATAATAAAGCAAATAGGCAGATAGTGACGGTGTCGCGAAACCCCGAGCGGCGCCCCCCGGACCAGCCGTGTTAATCTGACAGTGCCGGTCACTGGACTACAGCCTACTTTTTGCGCCATAGTTTCACCCAAAAAAGAAGTATACTCAGACACTTGATGCTAGGCAGTTGGCAATCCGGGAATGAACAAGGCAGCAAACACCCTTCAGTGGGACGTTCTAAGTCGATCTGTTTCGATCGACCTCGAAGTCGATCCCGAAAAGGCGAAGATCTTTGCGCTTGCGGCAGTTACGCAGGATTTCGATGGGCCAAAGGTGGTCGCCAAAAACAACATCGAAGCGGCTTTGACCGAACTCGACACGTTCTGCCAAGGGTTTTGACCATGTCATTGGACATAATATTCTGCGTCACGACCTGCCCTATCTGGCCGCGGCCTCGCCAAGGTTCGCGGCTTTGGCGGAAGCACCTATAGATACGCTATGGCTTAACCCGCTTGCGTTTCCGCGAAACCCTTACCACCATCTGGTGAAACACTACCAGGATGGGCGGCTTCAGACCGGGTCATGTGAATGATCCTGAATTTGATGCCCGCCTCGTGTTCGAAGTTCTGGAAAACCAGATCGGGGCATTTTCAGAGCTTAACCGAAAATCTCCTGACACCCTTACAGCCTACCACTTCCTGTGCTGCCGCACCCCGCAGAGCGGGGGCTTTGATCAGCTATTTACGAACGTTCGAGGTAGGACCAAGCCAAATTTAGAAGAAGCGCGAGGCGCGATCCAAAGATTGCTGGAAGGCGCCGCATGCGCATCGATGCTGTCAATAACTCTTCATCAACTTGACGATTCCAGTCTTGGATGGCCGATGGCGTACGCTCTGTCGTGGATTTCTGTGGCGGGCGGGGACTCGGTCATGCCGCCTTGGGTGCGCGCGCAATTCAGCGATGCGGCACGGATTGTGAGAAAGCTTCGGGACACCGACTGCGACGATGACAATTGTCATTATTGCACCACCAACAACGACCCCAAAAAGGCTTTGGAACGATGGTTTGACTTCAAAGACTTTCGCCCTGAACCGGCGGACGAGTTCGGGCGCCCCCTGCAGGAGGTGATTGTTTCCAGCGCCATGAAGGGCGAAAGCCTACTGGGCATCCTGCCCACCGGTACGGGAAAATCCATCTGCTACCAGATCCCGGCGCTTTCTCGCTTTGACAAAACGGGCGCGTTGACTGTCGTGATCTCGCCTCTTGTGGCTCTTATGGCAGACCAAGTGCAAGGAATGGCCCGTTCGGGCATTGCCTCGGCGGTCACAGTCAATGGGATGTTATCACTGCCGGAACGATACGACGCTTTGGACAAAGTAAGACTGGGCGATGCATCAATCTTGCTGATCTCGCCCGAACAGCTCCGCAGCGTTTCGGTGCGGTCCGTGCTGGCGCAACGTGAGGTCGGCCTCTGGGTTCTTGGATGAGGCCCATTGCGTCTCGAAATGGGGTCACGACTTTCGACCGGACTATCGCTATATCGGACGGTTTATCAAAGAAACTTCGGGCGATGAAGTTGCACCTGTGCTGTGCCTGACAGCCACTGCAAAACCCGATGTCGTTCAGGACATCTGTGCGCATTTCAAAGAACGCCTTGGGCTTGAATTGACCCAGGTTGATGGCGGAGCGTCGCGCTCAAACCTGAGCTTTGAGGTTCTGCCAACGCAGCGATCTACGAAGCTGGCAGATATACTCGATGCAATCGAGGCAAACCTACCTGACGACGGTGCGTCGGGAGCCGTCGTGTATTGCGCGACGCGCAGCGCGACAGAGCGCGTGGCGCAGTTTCTAAAGCAACAAGGGCTCGCGGCAGACTACTATCATGCCAGACGCAGCGCGGACGAAAAACGTGACATCCAAGAAGCGTTCAGAGTGGGTGACCTCCGGGTCATCGCGGCAACAAATGCGTTTGGTATGGGTATCGATAAACCTGACATCCGCCTTGTTGTACACGGGGATGTTCCCGGTTCTTTGGAAAACTACCTGCAGGAAGCCGGTAGAGCCGGACGCGACCGGGCCCCGGCTCAGTGTGTTTTGTTATTCAATTTGGAAGATGTCGATCGCCAGTTCAGCCTGACGGCGCGTTCACGACTGGCACGGCATGAAATAAGCGCAATTTTAAAGGCTGTGCGTCGGTTAGACAGTCGGACCCGCAAGAGCGGCGAGGTCGTCGCAACTCCGGGCGAAATCGTAAAAGAGGAAAAAGATCAGGAGTTCCAGCGGGATAAGGATACTGACGACACGCGCGTCAAAACGGCAGTGGCGTGGCTGGAGGAGGCAAAGCTTCTGAGCCGCGAGGAAAACAGTGTTCAGGTATTCCCTTCATCGCTTCTTGTCCGAGATATCGAACATGCAAGGGCAATCCTTGAGCGGGCCGAAATCACGGAGGCCCGGCGGCTGCAGCTGCTTAACATCATCCGTCACATCATCAACGCTCCCAAAGAGGACGGCATCTCGACAGATGTGCTAAGCGGCGTCAGCGGGCTGACAAGCACGGCGCTCCGCACCGCGCTGACCGACCTGGAGGCGCTCGGCATTGCCAATGACGATACAAACATAACGATCTTCGTTCATGTGGGTGTCGAGGACATGTCGCGCGTTCGGCTTGAACAGGCATCGAGACTTGAAGCTGACCTGATTTCTCAATTGCGGGAAGCCGCCCCTGATGCTGACAATGGCGAACCTTCCCCATTCAACCTGGCCACCACCTGTCAGGTCCTGCGCGACCGTGGCCACCGCTCTGTGCGGCCCGATATTGTCGAAGGTCTTTTGCGCGGTATGGCACAGGACGGGCGCGACATGGAAGGTGGACGAGGTAACCTGCATGTACGACGCGCTTCGCATAGCAGTTTTTTTGTGCGATTGCAGCGCTCATGGTCCATGGTCGAAAAAACGGCGGAGGTTCGCAGGCAAGGGGCTGAAAGACTTCTTTCGCATCTGACGAACAAGGTTCCGAAAGGCGTGCGCGGCAAAGATATCGCAGTTGAGACCACGCTTGGGGATTTGCTTGCTGCGATCAATGGAGATGCGATGCTTCGCGGAGCTGTCAACGATCCGAACAAGCTCATGGACCGGGCGCTCCTGTGGCTTCATGAACAACAGGTTGTGACGCTTGGCAAAGGCCTTTCGGTGTTCCGACCAGCAATTACACTTCATCTTGATCCAAAGGGCGGCAATTTCACTGCCCAAAACTTCGAACCGCTTGAAGAACACTACACAGAGCAGACGATCCAAACTCATGTCATGGCTGCCTATGCGGAAAGAGGCCTTGAAAGAATAGATGAAGCCGAAAGGCTCGCTCAGGACTATTTCGAACTGAACCGGGACGCATTCATGCGCCGATGGATGCCGGGCCGTGGAACTGAATTCCGCAGGCAGGCAACAGGGCAGGCATGGGAGAGCATCGTGGACTCTCTGGGCAACAGCATTCAGGAACAAATCGTCAAAGACGACCGCGAACAGACCAATGTGCTTGTGCTTGCCGGGCCCGGCTCCGGGAAAACGAGGGTGTTGGTCCATCGCATTGCGTATCTTGTGAAGATCAAGCGCGAAGACCCGGGCGGTATATTGGTGCTTGCTTATAATCGGCACGCCGCGGCTGAAATTCGTGAAAGACTGCGCGGCCTGATCGGCGATGAAGCACGTTTTGTCACGGTTTCCACGATTCACGCTCTTGCCATGCGCCTTGTAGGGGCAAGTTTCGCAGGTGGTGCAAATGGCGAAAGCCAGGATTTCGACAGCCTGCTGATGGACGCGGTGCAGCTTTTGCGGGGCGACGGGCTGGACAAGGCGGCGGCAGAAGCTCTGAGGGAAACCCTGATCCAAGGATATCGCTGGCTATTGGTCGATGAATATCAGGATGTAGGCCCAGAGGAGTATGCCCTGATCTCGGCGGTGGCAGGTCGAAGCCTTGACGATCCTGACCTTCGCATCAGCCTGTTTGCGGTTGGAGACGACGATCAGAATATCTATTCATTTGCCGGTGCCTCTGTCCGGCATATCAGGCAATTTGAACAGGACTACTCGGCAAAGCCGGTTTACCTGACAGACAATTACCGTTCTGCCGGAAACATCATCTCAGCGGCGAACGCCGTCATTGAACACGCTGCTGACAGGATGAAGATTGGCCACGACATCACTGTGAATGAGGCCCGTCGCAAAGAGCCACAAGGCGGAGAAATGGCGGCAATTGATCCTGTATCTCAGGGCCGCGTGCAAATACTCGAGTGTCCACCCGGAAACGACGCACAGGCAATGGCAGCCCTTGACGAACTTGTTCGCTTGTCGCGCATCATCCCTGACTGGACCTGGTCGAAAGCCGCAATCATCTCACGCGACTGGCGCAAACTGGCCCCGGTACGGGATTACGCAGAGGCGCTTGGAATTCCCGTCGAGATAGCGAATGAACAGCTCCCGGGTTTGTGGCGAATGCGGGAGATGCAACTCTTTATCGGTAGACTGCGCGAGGATCGCGGGCGGACTGCTTTCGGTCGCTGACCTGGCCAACACGCTGAACACAATTTCCAGTTCCCGTTGGACCGACCGAATAGGCGAAGGCTTGGGTATTCTCGCAAGAGAGATTGATAACCGCCGTCTTCCTGCAGAAGACATTGTCGAATGGTTCGCAGAATGGGCAGGCGAGACGTGGGGCGAACAGAGAGGGCTAAAGCTTCTTACCGCACACCGCGCAAAGGGGCTTGAGTTTGACGATGTGGTGATACTTGACGGCGGTTGGGAACGTCCGAGCCGGAATGAAGATCAGGATGCGCCTCGGCGGCTGTTTTACGTGGCAATGACACGTGCACGACGAAATCTAGTCGTCATGAGCAATGACAATCACGAATACTTACCGACCCGGTCTACAGCAATTGTAAGCAGAACTGTTAAGCCTGATTTAGCGTCGTTCCCGGGTCCGAGACGTTATTTCCAGTCTGCCGAAGCCCGTATGGTCGACTTGTCCTTTGCCGGGCGCCAGGGCCTTAAGCATCCAGCGTTGAAAACTATCGCGAGGGCAAGAGTTGGCGACACAGTGGCTTTGGTTCAGGAGAAAGGCATATGGCTGCTTTTCGACACGAGTGGTTGCTTACTTGGCCGAATGGCGCAGAAAAACTTTTGCCCTCCGGCCAATTCAAAATTCGTAAGCGGAAAAATCGCGGCAATTCTTTGCTGGCGCAAAGACGACTGTGATGAAAATTTTCACTACACTCTAAGACGGGAGGAATGGGAAGTCGTCGTTCCGGAGTTGGTATTCGAAGAATTCTGAGGTCGATTTCTTGATCGTTCCAGTCTACGCCGACCAGCCTTCGGTTGCGATTTTCTATCGAAAGCGGAAAAGCCCGTTCCGGCATACCTTGCACCGGAGGCATTCAATGGATTCTGTCAGACGAATTCCGACCCGTTTTCTAACCCACAGTTCTGTGACGGTCACTGAGGGATCAGAACGCGCGCGAGATGCCGATGCCATAATAGAACTGGCCGGATGATCCGCGTTCTGCGGTGACCGGGCTATCTTTTGCGTCGCCGATCAACTGCGAATAGATCACCCCCGCGCCAAGTTGCCATTCGCGACTGATGGGCTGAATATAGATAAGGCTTGCGCGGACATCGCGCACCCCCGATCCGGCAGAAAAGGTGTTCAGACCGCTTGATGCGGCCCCGTCTGGCGTGACTGAAAAGTATGTGCCCATATAATCCGACGACCCGTAGGTGGCGCCGATCGAAATACCCAAGGCGCCATATTGCGTCAGAGGCATCCATTTGCGTGCAGACACCCAAGCCGTCTGGCCCTCATGCACACCGCCCACATCTTGCGCAATACCACCTGAAAGCAGCCATCGGTCGCGCGGGTCATCATTCGAAACGGCCTCGTACGCTGCGAACACCCCGAGTTCGAGCGTGCCATCGATATCGGGCAGCAGGTCGACAACCGGATCATCCACGTCCTTTCGGCCAAAACGCCAGTTCAATGTCGGGCCCACACGCCAGTTCGGATGGTCCAGCGCATTGGCGGTCACAAAGGTTCCGACAAGGTCGACATACCGGTTGCCCCAGGAATAACGCCCGAACGGGGCTGCGCCCAGCGCGTAATCGTCCGACCCGATATAGTCCGGATACCCACCCAGACCGACGCCGAAGAAATTCGGCAGATAGGTCGGCGCAATCGTGGAAACGTCGCCCTCGGCCTGACCAGTCTGCGGCAGGATCAGGCCCATCAGGAAAGCTGCTATTGAAAGATTACTCTTCGCCACGAACAGCTCTTTTCTGTTGGAGATTAACCATCTGCTACATTGCTAATTGATGCACCTGCAAATGGAAAGACATTCGCGGCAAGAGTGAGTAAGGGCAAAATCGGGCCGCGGGCTTGACCTCGCCTTAACTCCGAAAGTATGTAAATATCAAATTTTACGCGCGTAACGGTTAGATCTTGCAAGGCAGGTAGATGGCACAACGCAAAATTCGAAACATGGAAGAGTTCGCATCGGTCAGCGGGATTTCACGCCCAACCCTGTCAAAGTATTTCAATGATCCGGACAGCGTCCGTCAAACCACCCGCAAGCGGATCGAAAAAGCGCTGGACCAGCACGACTATCGCCCCAACGTCTTTGCCATGAACCAGAACCGGCGGACGACCAAGAATATCGGAATCGTCGTGCCTTATCTGGCTGATCCGTTTTTTACCGAGATTGGCCGGGCCGTCGAAATGGCTTGCATAAACGCTGGCTACAGCCCCATTTTACTAAGCTCGCACGGCAATCCGGACCTCGAAAAAGAAAACCTTGAATCGTTGCGGGCTCTGAAGCCTGCGGGCGTGCTTCTGGCTCCGTTCGGACGTGCATCGGATCGTAAAACCATTCAGAAATTCGGCCAGGATGTGCCGCTGGTCCTGTTCGATGCGAATATCAGCGAAACGGGTGAAGCCTTCATCGGCACGGACAATTTCCAGAGCGTGGGGCTGATTGTCGAGTATTTGTGCCGCAGCGGGGAACCGCCCTGTTTCTTCGAGATGAAGACCCCATCCAATCCGAACGCGATCAAGCGACAGCAAGCCTATCGGGAAAGTATGGAACGGCACGGCTATCCCGCGCACATATTTCAGGCCGAGGGCGATGGCTGGAATTTCGAGGAAATCGGCAGTGTCGCGGGCGGTGCGATGCTTGCCAGTCAGACCTTTCCAACCAATACAGTCCTGTGCAGCAATGACCGCCTTGCCATCGGAATGCTGTCAGCCGCCTACGGACTTGGCATTCGGGTCGGACTTGGCAGCGGTTGCAGCCTCAGAATTGCCGGCCATGACGATCATCCCTTCTCGCGCTACACATGCCCGCCACTGACGACGATCGCCCAGGACTATACCGCAATTGCCGAACGTTCCGTAAGCACGCTTTTTCGAATCATTGAGGCAGGAAAGCCGCCATCTTCCAGAGTGGAAACATTCTTCGAAGGCAAACTGGTCATGCGCGACTCTGCCTAAGCATTAGGCAACAATACGTAAAATGAAAAATATTTACGCGCGTTAAAATTAAATTGACTTCGCGTTACCTCAAAAGCTATCGTTCCTCCCAACATCAAGCTTTCAGGGAGGAAACGGATGTCTCCGATTAAATCATGTTACACTGCAACGGCCATGGCCTTGGCATTGGCCAGCGCTGGCGGCGCATTTGCTGAAACCACCGTCACCATCGCCACCGTGAACAACGGCGATATGATCCGCATGCAAGGGTTGGCCGATGAATTCACCGCCCAACACCCCGACATCAAGCTGGAGTGGGTCACGCTGGAGGAAAACGTTCTGCGCCAGCGCGTGACGCAGGATATCGCCGCCAAGGGTGGCCAGTTCGACGTTATGACCATCGGCACCTACGAGGTTCCGATCTGGGGCAATCAGGGTTGGCTGGAATCGCTGAACGACATGCCCGCCGAATGGGATGCCGACGATCTGCTGCCCGCGATCCGCGGCGGCCTGACGGTTGACGGCGAACTTTACGCCGCACCGTTCTATGGTGAAAGCTCAATGGTGATGTTTCGCACCGACCTGATGGAACAGGCCGGACTGGACATGCCCGAAGCCCCAACCTGGGACTTCATCAAGCAAGCCGCGGCTGCCATGACCGACAAGGAAAAAGAAATCTACGGCATCTGCCTGCGCGGCAAGGCCGGCTGGGGCGAGAACATGGCCTTTCTGACCGCCATGGCCAATTCCTTTGGCGCGCGCTGGTTTGATGAGAACTGGCAGCCCGAACTGGACGGCGAAGAATGGACCGCGGCTGTGAATTTCTACATGGACCTGATGAACAATTATGGCCCTCCGGGCGCATCGACCAATGGGTTCAACGAAAATCTGTCGCTGTTCCAGCAAGGCAAATGCGGCATGTGGATAGACGCCACTGTTGCTGCGTCCTTTGTGACCAACCCCAATGACTCGACCGTTGCCGACAAGGTCGGGTTCGCGCTGGCCCCCGATAACGGGTTGGGCAAACGGGGCAACTGGCTTTGGGCGTGGTCGCTGGCCGTACCCGCCGGCTCCGATGCCACCGATGCTGCCAAAACGTTCATCCAATGGGCAACCTCCAAGGAATACACTGCTCTGGTCGCCTCGAAAGAAGGCTGGGCCAATGTGCCCCCCGGAACGCGCACGTCGCTTTACGAAAACGCCGAATATCAGGCAGCGGCTCCCTTCGCGGCAATGACGCTGGGTTCGATCAACGCGGCCGATCCGACCAATCCGTCGATCAAGCCCGTGCCCTATACCGGCGTGCAGTTCGTGGCGATCCCGGAATTCGCAGGTATCGCGACACAGGTGGGCCAGGAAATTTCGGCCGCACTCGCCGGGCAACAATCGGTCGCTGAAGCGCTTGAAAAGGCGCAGGCCCTGACTGCGGACGAGATGGAAGCCGCAGGCTACTAAGTCTCCCAAGACCCGAAGGGCGACGCAGGTTGCGCCGCCCTTCGAAACAATAAATCTTGTATAATACGACTTTCACGCAGGCAGCCTTCGGGCAGTCAACCGGAGAGATGGATCATGGCAACCCAACATTCCCGATCGGCGGCACGCCTGATGATGGCTCCTGCGGTTATTCTTCTTCTGGGGTGGATGCTCGTCCCGCTGATCATGACCCTGCTCTTCTCGTTCAAAAAATACCTTCCCCTGCGCGGTGGCGATCTGGGATGGGTCGGCTTTGACAATTACATCCGCTTCGTGACCTCCAGCGCCTTCTGGCCTTCGGTCTGGGCAACCCTGATCGTTGTTGGCGGTGTCTTGATCATCACGGTCGTGTTCGGTGTTCTGCTGGCCATTCTGCTGAACCAGCCGATGTGGGGCCAAGGGGTCGTCCGTATCCTTGTCATCGCACCGTTTTTTGTGATGCCGACCGTTTCCGCGCTGGTGTGGAAAAATATGTTCATGGATCCGGTAAACGGGCTTTTTGCACATCTTTGGAAATTTTTCGGCGCAGCCCCCGTGGAATGGCTGAGCCAGGCATCGCTGCAATCCATCGTTATGATTGTGTCATGGCAATGGCTGCCATTCGCAACACTGATCCTGCTGACCGCGATCCAGTCACTTGACAGCGAACAACTGGAAGCCGCCGAAATGGACGGTGCCCCGCCGGTCAAACGCTTTGCCTATATCACCCTGCCCCATCTGGGCCGCGCCATCACCGTCGTCGTGTTGATCCAGACGATATTTCTGCTGGCGATCTTCGCCGAGATTTTCGTCACCACCCAAGGCAGCTTTGGCACCCGCACCCTGACCTATCTGATCTATCAGCGCGTGCTCGAAAGCCAGAATGTCGGGCTTGGGTCTGCGGGCGGCGTCTATGCCATCATCCTTGCCAATATCGTCGCCATCTTCCTGATGCGCGCTGTCGGCAAGAACCTGGACGCATGAGGAGGAAATCATGGCCCGCTCTGTGACAACACGGCGCAAGATCATCAACACCGGCGCAGCATGGGCTGTCGGTCTTCTGATCTTCTTCCCGATCCTCTGGACGATCCTGACAAGCTTTAAAACCGAGGCCGCAGCCATTGCTGATCCGCCGGTTTTCCTTGCCTTCGACTGGACGCTGGAAAACTACGCCACGGTTATGGAACGTTCGGATTACATGCGGTTTCTGTGGAATTCCGTGATCATTGCCGGCGGGTCCACCATCTTGGGGATCATCATCGCCGTGCCCGCCGCCTGGTCCATGGCCTTCGTGCCCGGCAAACGCACCAAGGATATCCTTTTGTGGATGCTGAGCACCAAAATGCTTCCCGCCGTCGGCGTGCTTTACCCGATCTATCTTATCTTCATCAAGCTGGGCCTGCTGGATACAAGGACCGGTCTGGTGATCGTGCTGATGCTGATGAACCTGCCGATCATTGTCTGGATGCTGTACACCTATTTCCGCGAAATTCCGGGTGAAATCCTCGAAGCGGCCCGGATGGACGGGGCCAGCCTTAAGGAAGAGATCCTTTACGTGCTTACGCCGATGGCCATTCCCGGGATCGCCTCGACCCTGCTGCTGAATTTCATCCTGGCATGGAACGAGGCCTTCTGGACCCTCAACCTGACCGCAGCCAAGGCAGCGCCGCTCACGGCTTTCATCGCCAGCTACTCCAGCCCCGAAGGCCTGTTCTACGCCAAGCTCAGCGCGGCGTCGACCATGGCTATTGCGCCAATCCTGGTGCTCGGCTGGTTCAGCCAGAAACAACTCGTCAGTGGCCTGACTTTCGGCGCCGTGAAATAAGGAGACACGCAAATGGGACGTATCACACTGGACAAAGTCTCCAAGAGCTTCGGCGATGTGGAGGTTATCCCCCCGCTGGACCTGACCATCGAGGACGGAGAATTTACCGTATTCGTTGGCCCTTCGGGCTGTGGCAAATCCACCTTGCTGCGCCTGATCGCAGGTCTTGAAGACAGCACCGGTGGCCATATTCGGATCGATGGCAACGACGCCACCCATGTGCCGCCCGCCAAGCGCGGCCTTGCTATGGTGTTCCAGTCCTATGCGCTTTATCCGCATATGTCGGTGCGCAAGAACATCGCCTTCCCGATGAAAATGGCCGGCGTTCCCGAGGACGAACAGGCCCGCCGGATCGAAGCCGCAGCAGCGGCCCTGAACCTGACGGATTATCTGGATCGGCGCCCCGGCCAGCTTTCGGGCGGGCAGCGGCAACGGGTGGCCATCGGCCGCGCGATTGTGCGCGAACCGGCGGCCTTTCTCTTTGACGAGCCGCTTTCGAACCTCGACGCGGCGCTGCGCGTGGGCATGCGGCTGGAAATCAGCGAACTGCACAAGCGACTGGAAACCACGATGGTCTACGTCACGCACGATCAGGTCGAAGCGATGACGATGGCCGACAAGATCGTCGTGCTGCGGGCGGGCGTGATCGAACAGGTCGGCACCCCGCTGGAACTTTACCGTGCCCCGCGAAACAAGTTTGTCGCCGGGTTCATCGGTTCACCCAAAATGAACCTGATCGAGGGCAGCGAGGCCGCCAAACACAATGCACACACTATCGGCATCCGGCCCGAACATATCGATGTGGTGGAAGAGGCCGGCCAGTGGCAAGGCACGGTTGGCGTGGCTGAACATCTGGGGTCGGACACGTTCTTTCATATCCACAATACCGGATTGGCCGAAACCCTGACCGTGCGCGCATTGGGCGAGGTCAACCTGCGCCACGGCGATGCAATTCATCTGTCTCCGCGCGCAGACCAGATTCACAGGTTCGACGCTCAGGGTCTGCGGATCGGCTGAAGCGGCATTTGGGAACCCTTGAAATCAGACTGATGATATGAACCAGAAACTTGCCCTTTCCACGCTTTCGCAGCTCTCTGGCGGCGTTTCCGTTCCGGCCTATCGGCGCGACAGCCTGTCCGCTGGCATCCTGCACATTGGCGTCGGCAATTTCCACCGCGCGCATCAGGCTGTTTATCTCGACAAGCTGTTCAACCTTGGGCTCGATCATGACTGGGCCATTGTGGGTGCGGGTCTGATGCCGTTTGACGTGGCCCGGCGCGCAGTGCTTGACCAACAGGACTGGCTCAGCACGGTTGTGGAAATGAGCCCCGAAAAATACGCGGCGCGGGTGACTGGCGCGATGGTCGATTTCTGCCCGCCAGAGGCAGAGGCGATTATCCGACGCATTGCTGATCCTGCCATCCGCATCGTGTCGCTCACGATCACAGAAGGCGGCTATTTTATTGATGCGACAACCGGCAAGTTCGATGCGGCCCACCCCGACATTCTGCATGACGCGCAAACCCCGGATGCGCCGCGGACCGTGTTCGGCATCCTGCTCGCCGGCCTTTTACTGCGACGAAAGCAGGGGCATCCCGCGCCCACCATTCTGTCATGCGACAATATCCCCGAAAACGGACATGTCACACGACAGACGCTCGCAGGTCTGGCGGCGCTGATCTCGGAAGAGCTTTCCACCTGGGTGTCTGAAACTGTTGCGTTTCCCAACTCGATGGTTGACCGGATCACCCCGGCAACATCAGAAAGCAAGCGGGCGATGGTCGCTGAAAAGTTTGGTATCGACGATGCGGCCCCGGTTGTGTGCGAGCCGTTCAGCCAGTGGGTGATGGAAGACAATTTTCCGCTGGGGCGTCCCGCCCTGGAAAAGGTCGGCGTTCAGTTCGTCAAAGATATTCTGCCCTTCGAAACCATGAAACTGCGCATTCTGAACGCCGGTCACGCTGCGATTTCATACCCGTCGGCGTTGCTTGGGTTTGAATGCGTGCACGAGGCGATGGCCGACCCCGACATCGCGGCATGGCTGATGCAGCTTATCTGCGACGAGGTCATTCCGGTCCTCGACCCCATTCCCGGCATCGATTACCGCACCTACCTGAACACCTGCGTCTACCGCTTTTCCAATCCGGAAGTGCGCGATACCATTGCGCGGCTGTGTCAGGACGGATCGAACCGGCAGCCTAAGTTCATCCTGCCGACAATCGCCGATGCGCTGGCCAAGGGCCGGTCTGTCGACGGTCTTGCGCTGGAAACGGCGTTCTGGTGCCGGTACTGCGCCGACACAGCGGAACTCGACGATCCGCGCGCACCCGCGCTCAAACAGGCGGCGCTGGACTCACGCCACGACCCCAACGCTTTCCTGATGCTGAAGGACGTGTTCGGCGCTTTGGGACAAAACGAAGACTTCGCCGCGTGCTTCTCACGGCAGATCAAGGCCTTGTGGGCAAACGATACAAGATCGGTTCTGCGCGCCTACCTGAACCGGAAGGCCGCCTGAAATGATCCTGTGTTGCGGAGAAGCCCTGATCGACATGATCCCTGCCCCCGTGATGGATGGGCGCGACGGGTTCGTACCGCATCCGGGGGGGGCGGTGTTCAACACCGCCATCGCTCTGGGCCGGCTGGGCGTCCGGACGGGCCTGCTGACCGGTCTTTCAACCGATATGTTCGGCCAGCAGCTTAGCGAAGCATTGCGATCCAGCCATGTTGACGCATCGCTTGCCATCACCTCGGACCGCCCGACCACTCTGGCGTTCGTGCGTCTGGTAAACGGCCACGCCACATACAGCTTTATGGACGAAAATTCCGCGGGCCGCATGGTGCGCGTTGATGATTTGCCTGCCCTGCCCGCCGATGTGACATGTTTGTTTTTTGGTGGCATCAGTCTGGCGTGCGAACCGGGCGCCGATGCCTATGCCGCGCTTCTGGCGCAGGAAGGGATCGGGCGGGCGGTTATGCTTGATCCGAATATCCGCCCGAACTTTATCCGCGATATCAATCGCTATCGTCAACGTCTGGGGCGCATGATCGCAAGGGCGGATATTGTCAAAGTGTCCGATGAGGATCTGAACTGGATCGAGCCTGCCCCGCTGTCGATCACTGAAAAGGTACAGACGCTGCTGGACGCCGGACCTGCCATCGTGATCCTGACCCGTGGCAGTCAGGGTGCGACGGGCTTTTTGCCTGACGGGGCGCAGGTACACGTGCCTGCGGCCAGCGTTAAAATCAACGACACGGTCGGCGCCGGCGACACGTTCAACGCCGGGGTTCTGGCGAAATTTTCGGAAATGGGCCTGCTGCGAAAGCCCGACCTGCATGCACTGTCACCTGACGCGCTGCAAGAAGCGATGCGTCATGGCGCACGTGTTGCCGCTGTCACCGTGTCCCGCGTGGGTGCCAATCCTCCCTGGGCAGGAGAGCTTTGAAATGACCCATCTGCACCTTGGGATATTTCCATATCAACACACATATGTTAGCGCTATCATTAACCTTAACGGCAGCCCCGAACCTGCTACTCAAGTGGAGAAGATGACATGACAATCAGAATTGCGATCAACGGTTTTGGACGGATCGGGCGCGGCGTGCTGCGTGCGCTCATTGAAAATGGTGCGGGCGACGTCGAAGTTGTTGCCATCAACGATCTTTCCCCTCCCGAAACACTCGCGCATCTCTTGAAATACGACAGTGTGCACGGACGGCTGAAAGCCCAGGTGCGGACCGAAGGCGACCGTCTTTTGGTCGATGGCAACAGCATCCGTCTGACCGCAATCCGCAATCCGGCGGACTTGCCCTGGCAAGATGTGGACATCGCCTATGAATGCACGGGCCTCTTTACCGACCGCGACAAGGCAGCGCTGCACCTGCAAAACGGGTCCAAGCGGGTGCTGATCTCGGCGCCGGGCAAGGATGCAGATCGTACAATTGTCTACGGTGTCAACCATGGCGATCTGAGCGATGATGATGTGATCGTTTCCAATGCCTCTTGCACCACCAATTGCCTCGCCCCCGTGGCAATGGTTCTGGATCGGGCTTTCGGCATCAAAACCGGCTACATGACCACAATCCACTCCTTCACCGGCGATCAGCCCAGCCACGACGCCAGCCACAGCGATCTTTACCGCGCCCGTGCGGCATCGCTTTCGATGGTGCCGACATCGACCGGCGCGGCGCGCGCGATATCGCTGGTGTTGCCGCACCTTGCGGGCAAGCTGGAAGGATCAGCCGTGCGCGTGCCCACGCCCAATGTTTCGCTGGTTGATCTGACCTTTGTGCCGCAGAAACCGGCCACGCGCGATGAAATCAACGCCGCGGTTCGGGCGGCCGCCAAAGGGGAGCTGGCGGGCATACTCGCCTTTGAGGAAGACCCGCTGGTCTCGATCGATTTCAACCACGATCCGCATTCGTCCTGTTTTGCTGCGGCGCAAACCTCGGTAACGGCGGATGGTCTGGTGCGCATCGTCAGCTGGTATGACAATGAATGGGGCTTTTCCAATCGGATGATCGATACGGGCCGACGCATGGGCGAATTGCTGCATCACACCACCCGCCTGCCGATGGCCAGTTGATCTCATGGTTTCGCGCGTCATTCCCGTTGCCCAGTTTGATCTCGTCATTTTCGGCGCGACCGGCGATCTCGCGCGCCGCAAGATCATCCCGGGCCTGTTTCACCGTTTTGTGGTGGGTCAGTTGCCGCGCCAAGCACGGATCATCGGCGCGGCCCGCACAGAAATGGACGACACAGCCTTTAGCGATCTGATCCGCGAAAGCCTTTTGGAATTTTCCCCGCAAGCGGTGGAAAACAACACCCAGCTTGATCAGTTCCTGAACACCCTGCGCTATGTTTGCGTGGATGCCAGTGGCGACAATGGCTGGGCCGCCCTTGGCGCGCATCTGCGCGACGACGCTGTCCGCGCGTTTTATCTGTCGGTATCTCCAACCCTGTTCGGGCCGATTTCAGCCAGCCTGAGCGCACATGGCTTCGCAACACCCGACAGCCGGATCGTGGTGGAAAAACCTTTCGGCCATGATCTGGCGTCGGCGCAGGCACTGAACGCAGACCTGCGCCGCAGCTTTGACGAAAAACAAATTTACCGGATTGACCATTATCTGGGCAAGGAAACCGTGCAAAACCTGATGGCCCTGCGCTTTGCCAATGCCTTGTGGGAACCGCTTTGGAATGCGACCCATATCGACCACGTCCAGATCACCGTGGCCGAAAGCCTTGGGGTCGAGGGGCGCGGCGAATATTACGACCGCTCGGGCGCCATGCGGGACATGGTCCAGAACCACCTGATGCAACTGCTCTGCCTCACGGCGATGGAGCCGCCCTCGCGCTTCACCCCGAATGCCGTGCGGGACGAAAAGGTCAAGGTGATCGAGGCGCTGGAACCGGTGGCCCAAGCCGACATCGTCCGCGGTCAGTACCGGGCAAGCGATGGCAACGGCAGCTATCGTGACGACACAGGTAATCCCAAAAGCCGCACCGAAAGCTTTGTCGCAATGAAGGTGAATATCGGCAACTGGCGTTGGGCCGGAACGCCGTTCTATCTGCGCACCGGCAAGAAACTGCGAACCAGAAGTTCCGAGATCGCTGTGGTGTTCCGCGACCCGCCGCACATGATCTTTCCCAAGATGGAAGGCCGGCGCGGCAACGCGATGATCATCAGGTTGCAGCCCGACGAAGGGATCACCCTGCGCAACACCATCAAGGAACCGGGACCAGGCGGGTTCCGCCTGGCGGAGGTGTCGTTGGATATGACATTCGCCGACGCGCTTGGGGAACATGCAGAACCTCAGGACGCCTACGAACGGCTGATCATGGACGTGATCCGAGGCGATCAAACCCTGTTCATGCGGGGCGACGAGGTGGAAGCCGCCTGGAGCCTGGGTCGATCCGATCATCACCGGCTGGGAAGAAGCACGCCAAACCCCGTCGTCCTATGACGCGCGCAGCTCAGGGCCGGAAGATGCGCTTATGCTGATGCACCGCGACGGACGGCGTTGGCGCGAGATTGAAACCTGATGATATTCAATTAATCCGGGTGGTATGCGCATTGCGCGCAAATCGCCCATAAGGAGACCCGAGATGACCCCTCTGAACGACACTGTTCAACGCGTGACAGACAGAATTATCGCGCGCAGCGAAGGCTTACGCGGCGATTATCTTGCGCGCATGTCTGATGCGCGTGCCAAGGGCCCCGCCCGGGCGCATCTGTCGTGCAGCGGACAGGCGCATGCCTATGCGGCCTCGGGTCCGGACAAGGATCAGCTGGCGCGGGTCAGCGCCGGCAATCTTGGCATTGTCACGGCCTATAACGACATGCTGTCGGCCCACCAGCCCTTTGAAACCTATCCCGATGTGATCCGTCAGGCCGCGCGCGAAGCAGGTGGCACAGCGCAGGTCGCAGGCGGCGTGCCCGCAATGTGCGACGGTGTCACCCAAGGCGAGGCGGGAATGGAACTGTCGCTGTTTTCGCGTGACGTGATCGCGCTGGCAGCCTCGGTGGCGCTCAGCCACAACACATTCGACGCGGCGGTGTTTCTCGGTGTCTGCGACAAGATCGTGCCCGGTCTGGTGATTGCGGCACAGGCATTCGGGCATCTGCCTGCGGTATTTATGCCCGCCGGACCGATGGAAAGCGGTATGCCCAACGACGACAAGGCAAAGGTGCGCCAGCAATTCGCTGCCGGAGAATGCGACAGGGCGGCGCTGATGGCTGCCGAAATGGCCGCCTATCACGGCCCGGGCACCTGCACGTTTTACGGCACCGCCAACACGAACCAGATGCTGATGGAGTTCATGGGCCTGCACCTGCCGGGGGCCAGTTTCGTGCCCCCCAATACCGAGTTGCGACAGGCCCTGACCCGCGAAGGCGCAAAACGGGCGCTCAGCCTGAGCGCGCTTGGCAACAATTATACCCCGGTGTGCGATATTCTGGACGAACGCGCCTTTGTGAACGGCATTGTCGGCCTTAATGCGACCGGCGGTTCGACCAACCTTCTTATCCATCTCATCGCCATGGCGCGGGCGGGCGGGATTGTTCTGGACTGGCAGGATTTTTCCGAACTCAGCGAAGCGACGCCGCTGATGGCGCGGGTTTATCCCAACGGCTTGGCGGACGTGAACCATTTTCATGCCGCCGGCGGGCTGGGCTATATGATTGGCGAATTGCTGAACGCCGGGATGCTGCACCCGGACACCCGGACAGTCGCGGGAACCGGACTTGAACATTACACGCAGGATCCATGCTTTTCTGACGGGACTTTAGGCTGGCGCGCCGGAACCGGAACCAGCCTGAACGACAAAATCCTGCGGCCGGTGCACGATCCTTTCCAGATCAGCGGCGGTCTCAAACGCCTGACCGGTTCGCTGGGGACCGCCGTGATGAAGGTTTCGGCCGTGGCGCCGGAACACCAGATCGTCGAGGCGCCCGTGCGCGTGTTCCATGATCAGGACGCCGTCAAATCGGCGTTCAAGGCGGGCGAGTTGACCGGTGATCTGATCGTCGTGGTGCGCTTTCAGGGGCCAAAAGCCAACGGCATGCCAGAGTTGCACAGCCTGACGCCGCTGCTTTCCATCTTGCAGGGGCGGGGGCAAAAGGTGGCTCTGGTCACAGACGGGCGCATGTCCGGGGCCTCGGGCAAAGTGCCCGCCGCCATCCATGTCAGCCCCGAAGCGGTGGATGGCGGCCCTATTTCCAAGCTGCAAGACGGCGATATGATGCGGGTGGATGCAGTGAACGGTGCGCTCGACATCCTGACACCCGGCGTGACAGACCGACCGGCCGCTGTGGTCGACCTTTCGGCAAACGCGGCGGGCACCGGGCGCGAATTGTTCACGGCCTTCCGCAACATAGTCGGCGCAGCCACGGCTGGCGCATCCATTTTCGGAGATTGACCCAGATGCCCCTTTCCCCACAAGACGCAAGCCGACTGACACGCGAACTCTGCGCACTGGCACCGATTGTTCCGGTTCTGGTGATCGAGGATATAAAAACGGCCCGCCCACTGGCCGAGGCCCTTGTGGCCGGTGGCCTGCCCGCGCTGGAGGTGACCTTGCGCACCCCTGCGGCGCTTGAAGCTATCGCTGTGATGCGCGATGTGGCAGGCGGACATGTGGGGGCGGGTACCCTGATTACGCCCGCCGATGTCCGTGCCGCCAAGGCCGCGGGCGCCACCTTTGGCGTATCGCCCGGTGCAACGGATGAATTGCTTGCCGCCTGTGAGGAAGAAAACCTGCCGCTGCTACCCGGTGCCGCAACAGCCACCGAGGCAATGCGTTTGTTGGCGCGCGGCTATGACATGCTCAAGTTCTTTCCAGCCGAATCCGCTGGCGGCGCACCCGCGCTCAAGGCCATCGGGGCACCATTGCCGCAGATCACCTTTTGCCCGACCGGCGGGATCAACCCGGGCAATGCACAAAGCTATCTCGCGTTGCCGAACGTGCTGTGCGCCGGCGGCAGCTGGGTCGCGCCCGCAGATCTTGTGAGCGCTGGCGATTGGGACGGTATCAAAGCCTTGGCCCACAACGCAGCGCGCCTGCGGGTTTGATCCCTTGGCAGGTTTCTGCCAGACGAATTCGAGCCCTTCTCAGTTTGCCGCCAAATGCCTGAACCTGTCTTGAACAAAGCTGGCGCCACTCGGTAAGAGCTGCGGTTCGGTGGAGCTTGAAATGATCTGTGCGGTAGAGCGCGCGCTCCCGATTGAAGTGGCGATGGACGGACGCATGAACAGAGGCGAATTTCTGCAAACGTCGCATCTGCCTGAAGCGGAGCATCGCGCGTTCTCGTCGTCGTAACGGCAGGTGTGAATTCTCCGCCCTGTTGTCCAACCAGCAGCCCGTTTCCAGCCTTGCAGAGTTGCTGGTTTACGTCATTGCCGCGGCGTAGGACCGAAGTTTGTCTGCCCCAACAGCACGTTCGTTGTATTTTCCAAGGCCTTTCATTTGGTGCGGTTAGTCCGCGGCCTCGTGCGCCGCAAAGGCATCAGCGTAATCGGGATGCCAGCGTGAAAGAGCCGGGCGATTGTTGATAATGTCGCCCACGGCCCATTCAACGCGTTTGCTGTCTCGCTTTTCGGACACATCGTTGTCCGGGCAGAGAATGTAGAAATCCCCAGCCGACATGCGCTTGAGCAGGTAGTCGATGGTCTCTTCGCTCGTCCAGGCGGCGGCGGGCTTTTCCGGCATGAATTTCTGAATCATACCGGTATAGGTAAAGCCCGGAACGAACAGATGGGCGGTAATTTCCGCTTTGGCCTGTCGCAAGTCGTGGGCCAGCATTTCCGTCATGACCTTCACGGCGGCTTTGCTGGTATTATAGGCGGGATTTCCGGGCGGTGTGGTGATCCCCTGTTTCGATCCTGTGTTGATCACCACGGACGGGCGCGCAGCTTTGATCATGCGTGGCAGGAAGGCATGCACGCCGTTCATGACACCAAAAAGATTAACCTCAATCAGTTTGCGCCAGTTCTCCGCGTTTTCCCAACTGCCGGTCGGCAGCGCGATACCTGCATTGTTCATCAGGACGGCTATTTCGCCCAGCGCAAAGGCCCGGTCCGCCAAGGCATTCATCGCAGTGGTGTCGGCGACATCGGTCGGAACCGCCTGAACGGTTGCGGACGCACCTGCCAGATCGCGCAATTCCGCCTCGGTTCTGTCCAAGGCCTCGCCCGCCAGATCGACCAGCACAACCCCCAGACCGTCCTGAATAAATCGTTGGGCCGCAGCCTTGCCGACGCCGTTTGCCGCCCCGGTCACAACAGCAAGACCACCTTTTTCGATTGCTTTTCGGTACATGGAAAATCACCTCTTATTATGAATGACTAAGCGGCCCCTCAGGGTGCCATCTTTTGCTTGAGCCCCCCGATGAACGTCGCGTCATCCTGTTGTTTGCGCGCATCGAGCAGGTCTTCGGCATCAGGTCCGGCGCGAAACCGCAGGCGGTTTCCGGTTTCGTTGGCGGCATCCCAAATAACCTGCGCGACGGTTTCGGGCGCAGACGGGTTCGCGGCCAGCTTGCCGAACAGGCGCCCCATGGCTTCAGCCATTGGCGCGTAGTCCGGCAGGTTCTCATCCATCGCGAAATCGAAAGAACTGCCCCCAAAGTTGGTTCTTATCATGCCCGGTTGGACAATACGGACCCGAATGCCAAGGGGCTCCAGCTCGTAGTGCAGTGACTCAGAAAGCCCCTCTACCGCGAACTTGGTACCGTGATAAAGCGCGCCAAGTGGAAATGTGATCTGCCCGCCGATGGACGAGATATTGATGACCGTGCCCGATCGGTTCTGACGGAAATGAGGCAGAACCGCCTTGGTCACTTCCATCAACCCGATCACGTTGGTATCAAACTGACGCCGGATGCGATCCATCGTGAAAGCCTCCAGCGCGCCATAGGCGCCATAGCCCGCATTGTTCAGCAGAACATCGATCTGCCCAAATCGCTCGATACCTTCGCCCACGGCCGTTGTAATTGAGTCCGCATCCGTCACATCCAGCCGGGTCAGATGCAAGTTCTCCAAAGCCCCGAGATCCGCATCGCCCGCGGGGTTGCGCATCGTGGCTATGACATTCCAGCCGTTCGATTGGAAGTGTCGGGCGGTTGCCGCGCCGATGCCGGACGAGGCTCCGGTGATAAGAATGGTTTTCATATCTCAGTTCCTTGGTTTACTATACACACGATAATCAACCAGTCCGGATGTATCTTTCAGTATTCTCCGGTTTTCTTGCACATTACTCCAGAACCAGAGCTTTTGAGTAAGAGTTAGCCTTGTTCCCGTGCTAACAGTGGGTAGAACCGCAGGAGGCATTCATGGGACCTCAGACATTATTGGACTATGTTCTGGCGCTGCTTGGCCACGCGGGGATCACGCAGGGCGTTCTGACACATGAGGAAAGCGGGACGGTTTTTCTCACCCACCGGGCGACCACCCGACACGACGCAAATGTCTACCGCCCGCTGTTGTGCGCTGTCCTGCAAGGCGCGAAGGAGGTTGGGACCAGCACCAGAACGCTCACCGTGCGAGCCGGGCAGTCGCTGATCGTCAGCAACGCGCTGCCCGTTGTCTCACGGATCATCAAAGCCACGCCCGAACATCCCTACGTTGCGCTCGTGTTCCCCCTCGATCTGGATCTCCTTCGCGTTCTTGCCCCGTCCCTGCCGCAGTCATCCGCCCACCGTGTGTCAGATCCGTTTTCGATTTGCCTCGCAACCACCGATGACGAGATGCAAGGCACCCTGTTGCGATATTTTCGTCAGTGCGAAACAGAAGAGACGCGACACATGCTGGCTCCGATTACAGCGCGGGAAATCCATGCCCGCCTGCTAATAGGACCACATGGCGGCACGCTTCAGAAACTGGTATGGCACGAAAACACGGCCAGCCGGATATTCGCTGCAACGCACGAAATCCGGTCCGATCTGGGCAAGACCCTTGTCGTCGGAGAGCTTGCCGGGCGTGTGGGTATGAGCAGTTCAGCCTTCTTCGAACAGTTCAAGGCCGTCACGGGAACCTCGCCGCTGCAATACCAGAAAGACTTGCGTTTGCTAAATGCCCGCAACAAGCTTCAAACCACCGGCTCAAAGGTATCAGAGATTGCCTACGGGGTAGGATATGAAAGCTCGGCTCAATTTTCGAGAGAATATGCCCGCAAATTCGGACGCTCCCCAAGACAGGACCGAGTTTCCGAAACGGTCAGATAAGACCGCTTACGGTGCCGCCTGACCAATTCGAACCAGTCTCGGTTTACCGCCAAATGTATGGACCTATGCGAAACAAGGCTGCCGCGACTCGACGAGAGCGGCGGTTCGTTTGAGTTTGAAATGGTGTCTGACGTAGAGGGCGCGCTCGTGCAACAAGTCTTCGACGTTCCACAACGATAGCGGAAACCGGACATACATCATCACCGCCAGGCGGATAATCTTTGGGCTCGTTTGAAAGTAACGAAAGGGGGAGCGTTTTGTTATCTGCCGGAACTACAAAACCGCCCTGCCCGCCTCAAGCTAGTTTTGTCTGATCGTGCCCTTTGTCAGCCGCCGTCAGCAACAAAACCGGCTTTTTCGATCGCCGCTATTGCACATGCTTCATCATTATCGGAATTGTCGCCTGTAATACCAACCGCGCCCAGAATGACTCCGTCATGCTTGATCAAAACGCCACCCGGCACCGGCACGAGTGAACCTTCCGATAAAGCATTCATCGCCTGAATAAAAAATGGCTCGGCCTTTGCGCGCTCGAACAAGGCACGCGAACCCAGCCCCATAGACACAGCCCCACGGGCCTTGCCCTGCGCAATCTCTGGCCGAAGATTGCTGGTCGTGTCTTCGCGCGCGAGTGCTATCAAAAAGCCGCCGCTGTCCAACACCGCCACGGTCAGCGGCTTTAGCCCGTTATCCTTGCGCCATGTCAGGCAATTGCCGATGATGGCTTGGGCCTGATCCAAGGTAAGCGTCATCGGTTTGCTCCTGTTCTTGAGGTCACTCATGCCGCAATTGCGGCCTGCGATTGAAGAAGCGCTTCAATCTGTTCAGAATCATAGCCCAGTTCGACAAGCACCTCCCTCGTGTGTTGACCCAAAAGCGGTGCGGCGTGGCTTACCTGTGCAGGGGTGTGGCTGAACTTGACCGGATGGCCAATCGTCTCGACTGTGCCGGCTATCGGGTGATTTACCTCAACAATCATGTCGCGTGCGCGCGCCTGCGGGTCCGCATGCATTTGAAGGATGTCATTGACCGGTCCGGCAGGTAAATGCGCCTTTTCCATACGGCGCAGCCAGTTCTCGGTCGTATCTTGGCCCAGATATTTATTCAGGATCACGACCAACTCGGGCAAGTTCTGAATTCTCTGGGCGTTCGACGAAAATCTTGGGTCATCATCCAGTTCAGGGGCTGCAATCACATCCAGAAACCGAAGCCAGTTGCTTTGGTTCGCGGCACCTACGTTTATCCATCCGTCGCTTGTCTGAAACGCCTGATAAGGCGCGTTCAGCGGATGTGCAGACCCAAGCGGTTCGGGTTTGCTACCTGTGGCAAACGCAATTGCGGACTGCCAATAGGTCTGGGTGATCGCCGCCTCGAACAAGGAGGTGTCGACCTTTTGGCCCAAACCGGTTTGCAGCATGTTCGCATAAGCGGCAGACACACCCATTGCCCCCAGAATTCCGGCATTGATATCGGAGATCGGAGCGGCGACCTTGACCGGCGGGCGGCCCGGCCCTTCGCCTGTGATGGACATCAAACCCGACATGCCTTGGGCAATCAGGTCAAACCCGCCGCGCTCGGCATAAGGGCCCGTGCGGCCAAAACCCGAAATTTCGCAATAAATCAGCCGTGGATTGACCGCAGCCAGTTCCTCATAGGACAGGCCGAGCTTTTCCATTGTCCCTTTGCGGTAATTTTCGATCACAACATCCGCTTCGGCCAGAAGTTTACGCAGGATATCGACAGCCTGCGGATCTTTGAGATTAAGAGCGATGCCGCGCTTGTTCCGGTTCATCATCATATAGGCTGCGGACTCTCCCCCGATCTGGGGCGGAACAAACCGCCGGCTGTCATCGCCGGTCGGTTTTTCCACCTTGATCACGTCGGCCCCCATATCGGCCAGCATCAGACCGCAAACGGGTCCCGCCATGATATGGGCAAGCTCGATGACACGCATACCGCTGAGGGGGCCAGAGCGCGGGCTCATTTGCCTGTCCAGACAGGCTTGGTCTTGCCCAGAAAGGCTTCCATCCCGATGCGAAAGTCATCACTCATATAGCAGGAAATGATAAGGTCAGAATCGTCGACCTCGGAGGCCGTCCGGTTACGACGCAGGGCTTCCTTGGTGGCGCGCAAGGTCAGCGGCGCCATCGAACCTACATGCGCAGCAAGTTCGGCTGCACGGACCATCATCGTGTCGTTGTCGGGTAAGACTTCACTGACCAGCCCTATTGAAAGCGCCTCATCCGCTTCGATCAACCGAGCGGTAAAGATAATTTCGCGTACCCGCCCTGCGCCGATCAGTTCGGACAAGCGCGCAAGATTGCCGGCAGCCAGACAGTTCCCCAGCGTGCGCCCGATGGGAAAGCCGAACTTCAGGCTGGCGGACGCAATCCGGACATCACAGGCCGCGGCGATAGAACCGCCGCCCCCGGTGCACGCCCCGTTCACAGCTGCAATGGTTGGCACGGGACAACGTTCGACCGCTTCAAGCACAGTGTCGATCTGGTGTTCGTAATCCAGCGCATCCTGTGGCGTTTCAAAGGCGCGAAACTGGGTCATGTCAGTTCCTGCGGCAAAGGCTTTGTCACCCGCACCCGAGATAACGACCGCCCGAACCGAACCGTCTGTCGGCATCTCGCGGCACAGTTGAGCAAGCCGTTCGTACATGCCAAAAGTCAGCGCATTGCGTGCCTGTGGGCGTTGGAAGGTAATCCACAGGATACCGTCGCGCAGGTCGTCGGTTATGTCGGTCATCGATAGAAATACTCCACAAGAAACATTGGCACGGCAGGTACGTAGGTGCACAACATCAACACCACCAGCAGAACACCGACAAACCAGATATTGACCTTGGACACTTCCCAGATGTTGGCTCGCGCCACCGAACAGGCGGTGATCAGCACCGATGCCACAGGTGGGGTTTGTTGTCCGATAGCAAGGTTCAGCGTTACCACCAGACCAAAATGCACCGGATCAATACCCGCCGCAGTGATCAGCGGAATTACGATCGGGATAACCAGAATGATGGCGGCCGCAGAGTGCAGGAAGAACCCCACGATCAGAAAGAAAAAGTTAAGGATTAAAAGGATCGCCCATTGCTGGGTCGTGATCGACAAAATACCTTCGGCAAGTTGCTGGGGGATCTGCGCGCGGGTCAGAAAGCCGCCCATCAGAACCGAAGCTGCAACAAGAAGCATGACAACAGCCGTTTGGATGCCACCATCAAGCATCGCGCGGCGCAGGTGGCCAAAATCAAGGTTGCCGTACCATGCCGAAACAACCAAAGAGGCAAGCACCGCCAAACCTGCCGCCTCGGTCGCGGTGACATAACCGCCAAAGATACCGCCAAGAATGATCACTGGCAGGGTAAAGGCGGGCAACGCATCGACAAAAGTCGCGCGCAGGCGCGCAAAGTTGAACGCGTCTTCGGTGGGGAAATTGTAGCGTTTGGCAAACAGGTAGGCGACCAGCATCAACCCGCCAGCCCCAAGAAGACCCGGCACAATACCGGCCACAAACAACTGCTCTACAGACGTGTTCGCTGATGCAGCATACAGGATCATCGGGATAGAAGGCGGAATGATGATCGCGAGGGATGCAGAGGAGGAAGTAACCGCTGCCGAGAATTCCTTACTGTAGCCGCGTTTTTTCATCTGCGGGATCAGGATCGAACCCATAGCCGCCACATCCGCAACAGCCGACCCCGAGATTTCGGCGAAAAACAGTGACACTCCGATGTTAACCATCGCAAGGCCTCCGCGGATGAAACCGATAATCGCGGACACGAAGTTGATCAGCCTGTCGGTGATGCCACCGGCATTCATGATCGCGCCTGCCAGCACGAACATCGGGATGGCAATGAGCGAAAACTTGGTGGACCCGTCATACATGTCCAGCGCAATGGTCACGAGGCTGCTTGGCCCCTCGGTCAGAAGCAATCCGAGAACGCCACACATGGCCAAGGCCACCGCAATGGGAATATTGATGCAGATCATCATCAGCATCATTGCGAAAATACCAGCCATAAGCATCAGACGCGATCCTTGTTCTTTTCAAGTTCGGTTTCTACTTCTTCCTCAATCTCGGCATGTTCCAACGAGACACCTGCCGCCGTCAGCTTCAGATACCCCGGAAGGCTGAGCATCTGGCAGATCATGAAAAGGATTGCCCCGATCGGGATGATCGATTGTGTGACCTGAATAGGGACCCAAGTCAGCGAGATCAGCGTATCCCCCGCCAGCACATCAAGCACCTGAAAGCCTGCACGCGCCATGAGAAAGAAAAAGATCAGAACGATAGCTTCTCCGACCAGCAGGGCCACGATCCGAACGTTGACCGGCAGCGCCAGAAGCACCGTGTCAAATCCGATGTGGCGCCGGTGCAAAGCGGCCAGTGCCGACCCATAATATGTGATCCAAGCGAGCATGATCGCAGCGACTTCGTCATACCAAGAAAAACTCTGCCCCATCAGGCGGGCAAGCACCGCCATGGTGACCACCAACGTTAGCAGGATCATCAAGCTGATCGTGATCCACTCAAGAACCGTACTGAACACACGATTTATGCGTGACAGCGTGGGATAGTCTTCATTTTGCATGGCTGGCTGACCTGTTGGACATCAGAGATCCAGAGCGGGCAAAGGTTGCGCCCGGATGAAACACATATTTTCTAGAAAACAGGGCGGCGGGATATCCCGCCGCCCTGTAAAATTAGCCTGCGTTGCCAAGCCCGAGCACGGTATCGATCATCTCTTGCCCGCCTTCAACTTCGTCGGCGAACTGTTTGTAGATCGGTTTGGACGCTTCGATGAACGCGGCCTTGTCGGCAGTGTTGACCTCTACTCCGGCATCCTCGATCACCTTCAGCAGGCTGGCTTCCAGCTCGGCTGCTTTCTCGTAGGTGAAGTCTTGTGTTTTGCTGGCACACTCTGTCAGCCCAGCCTGAACGTCTGCGGGCAGACTGTCGAATTTGCTTTTTGACGCCAGAATATAGGCAGGCGTGTAGACATGTCCGGTGATCGAAAGATACTTCTGTACCTCCTGAAACTTCGCCGATGCGATTTGCGCATAGGGGTTTTCCTGACCGTCAATTACGCCGGTTTGAAGTGCGGTAAACACGTCGGAAAAGGCCATCGGCGTGGGGTTTGCGCCGTATTCCTGGAACATTTTCAAGCGCCAGACACCATTGGGGGTGCGTAGTTTAATGCCCGCCAGATCCGCGGGGACATTGATGGGCCGCACGTTGTTGGTGATGTTGCGAAAGCCGTTTTCGGCCAATCCAACGATGTGATAGTCGTTTTCATGCGCGGCATTCTGGAACGTGTCCATCATCGCCCCCTGAACGCGGCGCATATGGTCCCGGTCGGTGATGATATACGGCATCTCGAAGATGCCGAATGAATCGTCGACCGATGACATGACCGATGAAGGCAGCGCGAACTCAACCTGACCCAGCTTGAGCTTTTGCAGCAGTTCCTTGTCCTTGCCCAGCTGTGATGATCCGAAGGTTTGCACCTCGACCTTGTCAGGCATCGCCCCGTTTACACAGGCCGCAAAGTGTTCGACTGTGGCCTCGAACAGCGAGCCCGGCGCGCCAACGTGACCAAATTTCATTGTCATTTCAGCCGCGTATGCGCTTGTGGCCATACCTATGGCTGCGGTCGTGGCAAGAATTTTGTTTGTTAGTTTCATAGTGGTTTCCTCCCAAAGAATTTAGTGTGATGTGTTTATTGTTGTCATGGCCCCTCTTGCTGGGAGCGCTTGTGCTAAGTGAGCATCTTCATCGCCGCCTGAACCCCACCGTCAGAGCTGGGGACGTTCGCCTGTTTCAAGCCCATTTCGACACCGGCCAAAGTTGCGATCAACATCAAGTCGTTGAAATCACCCAAATGGCCGATCCGGAACACCTTATCCGCGACCTTGGAAAGACCATTCCCCAAAGAAATGTCATAATGCTCCAAGGTGGTTGCGCGGAAGGCATCGGCGCTGTGCCCGTCAGGCAATTTCACTGCCGTCAGTACGCCGCTTTCCTGTCCTTGCGTGGCACAAAGAACCTCAAGACCCCAGGTGCGCACTGCCGCCCGGGCCGCCGCTCCATGCCGCGCGTGGCGCGCAAAGACGTTTTCCAGCCCTTCTTCGTGCAGCATGTCAACGGCTTCATTCAAACCATACAGCAAGTTGGTCGCGGGTGTATAAGGGAAATATCCGGTCTTGTTCGGGCCCACCATTTCGGCCCAGTCCCAATACGACCGTTGCAGCGTTGCAGTTTTATTCGCGGCCATCGCCTTTGCACTTGCGGCATTGAAAGACAGCCCCGGCGGCAACATCAGCCCTTTTTGCGACCCTGAAACGGTGACATCGACGCCCCATTCATCATGCTGATAATCCAGCGAGGCCAAACCAGAGATCGTATCAACCATAAAAAGTGCGGGGTGACCTGCGCGGTCAATCGCCTTGCGGACTGCTGCGACAGGTGACACCGATCCGGTTGATGTCTCGTTGTGCACGACACAAACCGCCTTGATCTGGTGTTCCTTATCCTCGGCAAGATAGGTTTCGATTTTTTCAGGGTCTGCACCGCCGCGCCAGTCGCCTTCGATGAATTCCGCTTGCAACCCCAATTTTTCAGCAAGTTTTTTCCAAAGGGTTGCAAAATGCCCCGTCTCGAACATCAAGACCCTGTCGCCCGGCGACAGCGTGTTAACCAGCGCGGCTTCCCAGGCACCCGTTCCGGATGAGGGATAGATAAAGACGTGCTCTTCGGTCTTGAAAATCGTTTTCATACCGTCCAGAGCCCGCTTGCCGACTTTGGCAAAGTCTGGCCCGCGATGGTCTATTGTCTGTTGCCCTATCGCACTCAGGATGCGGTCCGGAACAGCACTCGGTCCAGGAATTTGCAGGAAGTGACGGCCAGCTTTTCTCATGAAAATCGATCTCATATTCAAGTTAAGGTATTCGGCCAGTTCAGATGACTGGGCCATGCGATTTGCTTTTTTATTGAATCAACGTAATTTTGAATTCATAATTAAGTCAATGGAAATATTCTTAAGCATCACCTCAGATACACTGGAAAAAAAATGGCCCAGCTCTCCGACGCTCTGAAGAAACGCGTTCAGGGTGATCTTATGTTCGACAGGTATTCGCGGGGCCGCTACGCGACGGATGCGTCGCTGTATCAGATGATGCCGCTTGGGATTTTGTCGCCGAGATCCGAGGATGACATCCGGGCTGCCATCGACATTGCCGGAGAACAGGGCGTACCCGTTTTGGCGCGTGGCGGCGGCACATCGCAATGCGGCCAAACAGTGAACGAAGCGCTTGTTTTGGATAATACACAGTATTTCAATGATATTCTTGAATTGGATGTCGAAGGACAGCGCTGCGTTGTGCGCCCCGGCATCGTGCTTGATGATCTTAACCGCGCATTGAAACCGCATGGCTTATGGTTCCCGGTCGACGTTTCAACCGCGTCGCGTGCGACCATCGGGGGAATGACGGGCAACAATTCATGCGGTGGGAAGTCGCTGCGCTATGGCATGATGCGCGATAATGTCCTGTCAATCGAAGCGTTTCTGGCCGACGGAACCAAGCACCACTTCGGGTCGCTTGACACGGCCCCCTTGCCTGCTCTTGAAGCTTTGAAAGATAGCCTGCTTGGATTGGGAGCACGCGAAGCCGCAGAGATTGAAGCCCGATTCCCAAAGGTCATGCGTCGCGTGGGCGGATACAACATTGATGCATTGGTGCCCAAGAACACACCAAACAATCTAGCGCATCTGCTGGTCGGTTCAGAAGGGACACTGGCCTACTCTACTGCGATCGAACTGAAGCTGTGGCCGCTAGTGTCCCAAAAAGTTCTGGGCATTTGCCACTTCCCAACCTTCCATCAAGCGATGGATGCCGCGCAGCATCTGGTGACGCTCAAGCCGCAGGGTATTGAACTGGTCGATGCCACAATGATCAAACTGGCCCGCGACATTCCAATGTTCCGCCAGACAATTGAGGAAGTCGTTTCGGGCAAACCAGATGCCCTCTTGCTTGTCGAATTTGCAGAAGATGACCCTGGCAAGCACCCTCAAAAGCTTAGGCAGCTTGAGGAGATGATGGGAGATCTGGGATTTTCGTGGACGGGTCGCGGCAAAAAATGGGGTGGCGTGACACCTGTACCCGACCCAAAGATGCAAGCACGTATCGCGGATTTGCGCAGCTCTGGCTTGAACATCATGATGTCGATGAAGGCGGACGGAAAACCGGTTTCTTTCGTCGAAGACTGCGCCGTCGAATTGCCCGATCTCGCGGCCTATACAGCTGGTCTGACAGAGATTTTCGAAAAACATGGCACCAGGGGCACGTGGTACGCGCATGCCTCTGTCGGCTGCTTGCATGTACGCCCTGTTCTGAACCTCAAGCTGGATCAGGACGTGCGCAAAATGCGCGCAATCGCGGAAGAATGCTTTGATCTGGTCCAGAAATACAAGGGATCTCATTCGGGCGAGCATGGCGATGGTTTGGTGCGATCCGAATTTCACGAAAAGATGTTTGGCGCGCGGATGGTGGCCAATTTCAAGGACGTTAAAAATTGGTTTGACCCCGGTGGACTGTTCAATCCCGGCAAGATCGTGGATGCACCGAAAATGGATGATCGCAGCCTGTTTCGCTACAGCCCCGACTACGCCGTGCCTGAATTCCAGACCGAACTGGACTGGTCGGCTTGGACGGGCAGTGGCGGTGGGTTTCAGGGTGCTGTCGAAATGTGCAACAACAACGGGGCGTGTCGAAAGCTGAAGGGCGGAACGATGTGCCCTTCCTTTCGGGTGACGCGCAAGGAAAAAGATCTGACCCGCGGGCGCGCAAATACTTTGCGGCTCGCGATATCGGGTCAGTTGGGGCCTGACGCGCTCACGTCTGACGAGATGGCCGATACGATGAAGCTGTGTGTGTCCTGCAAGGGATGCAAACGCGAATGTCCGACCGGTGTCGACATGGCTGCGATGAAGATCGAGGTGCAAGCCGCCCGCGCCAGAAAACATGGCGTTCGATTTCACGACCGGCTGGTTGCCTATCTGCCGCGCTACGCGCCCTGGGCGGCCCGGTTTCCGTTTCTTGCCAACTTACGCAATACCGTTCCGGGATTGGCGAAACTGTCCGAAAGGCTGAGCGGATTTACCGCGACCCGAGACCTTCCGACGTGGAGCGCACGCCCCTTCAAAGACACCGAAGCCAATCAAAACGCGGCCCCTGAAGCGGTTGTATTCGCCGATTGCTTCAACAGGTATTTTGAACCGGAGAATCTGCGCGCCACACTGAACGTCCTTGCGGTGGCAAACGTCCCGATCCACATCGCCGCGGCCCCCAAAGGAGAACGGCCCTTGTGTTGCGGCCGTACATTTCTGTCTGCCGGTCTGGTGGATGAGGCCAAGATCGAGGCTCGAAGGCTGGTCGATGCCCTGCTGCCCTTTGCCGAGAAGGGTGTGCCCATTGTCGGGCTTGAACCCAGTTGCCTCTTAACCCTGCGCGATGAGATACCCGCAATGCTGCCGGGTGCGGATACCGCGTTGTTGGCACAACAGGCGCGCATGCTCGAGGAATATATCGCTGATCAGAGTGACAATCCTGCGTTTCAGCTGCCTCTTACCTCTCCCGCACCCAAAGTGTTGCTGCACGGGCATTGCCATCAAAAGGCGATGGGGGTGATGTCCAGCATCGAAAAAACGCTATCGCTTTTGCCCGACACGCAAGTCGAAGTGATCGAAACAAGTTGTTGTGGTATGGCCGGTTCCTTCGGGTATGGTGTCGAAACGCATGAGATCTCTCGGCAGATGGCGGAATTGGATCTGGCACCGGCGGTCAGAAACGCGGACAAAGACACATTGATCGTTGCCGATGGCACTTCCTGTCGGCATCAGGTGGCGGATACGACTGCGCGCAAGCCCATCCATGTTGCGCGCCTGCTTGAAATGGCCCTGAAACAATGAGGCGAGACATTCGATGATGCATGCGACACAAACACAGGCAATCACCCGCAAATCCTTGCATAACGAACTGGTTGACCGACTTCAGGTGCTGATTATCAATGCCGAGCTGGCCCCTGGCGCGAAGGTACCCGAAAAACTGTTATGCGATCGGTTTGGCGTGTCGCGGACCCCTCTCCGAGAGGCGCTGAAGGTTCTCGCGTCTGATGGTTTGGTCAGACTTGAACCCAACCGCGGAGCTTGGGTCACACAGGTTACAGAGGAAGAGGTACAGGAGGTCTTTCCGGTCCTTGGGGCTCTTGAAGCACTGTCTGGTGAATTGGCTTGCAAACATATCACCGATGCCGAAATTGAAGAGGTTCAGGCCCTGCATGACCAGATGATGCAAAGCTATGAAAGGCGGGATCTAGACGCCTATTTCAGCATCAATCAGAAAATCCACCGCGCCATTCTGTTTGCCGCCCGCAACAGCACGCTGACCACGTCGTGTCAGGCGTTGTCCTTGCGGATGCAGCGCGCACGCTATCTGGCAAATATGACTGAAGGCCGGTGGTACGAAGCCGTGCAAGAGCATGAAAATATAATGAAGTTTCTGGCCGCGAGAGATGGGCCGAAACTGGCAGCCACGCTTCTTGATCACATGGACGCCAAGCGTGCATCTGTTATACGGTGGCTTCAGGCACACGAGGTGTCGCCGGTGCTGCCAGATTAGTTCGACAGGTGCTGACCATGGCGCTTCATGGGTTTCCTTAGAAATTTCAACGCGGCTTTGCGGTCCCGGCGCTTGGTGACATAGCTTTCCAGCACATCGCCTTCGTGATCCACAGCCCGCCAGAGGTGGTGTATTTCGCCGTTGAGCTTCACAAATACCTCATCCAGATGCCACTGCCAGTTCGAGTAGGAACGCATCCGGCTGACCCGGTTTTTGCGGATTTCTGCGGCGAACATCAGACCAAATATGTTCCACAAAGACCGCACCGTTTCGTGGCTGATGCCGATGCCGCGTTCGTTCAGGGAGCTTTCAACATTCCGAAGGGGGAGCGGAAACCCGACATACATCATCGCTGCCAGGCCGATGATCTCAGGATTGGCTTTGAAGTAGCGAAAAGGGAGAGCATTTTGTTATCCACCGCGCCTACAAAACCGCCCTGCCTTCCTCAAGCTAGTTTGTTCTGACAATGTCCTTGGCAAGTGACTGAACACATTACGCCCTGTGTCAAAGGTTTGGGAAAACATATCATGATGCGAAGCGATGCACTGCTCAATACAGTCGAAATTCGACGTGGAGTGTGTCGCAAGTGAGCAATTGATCACAATGGGACGTGACTAGGTTGCGCCAAAATACGCAACTCTGGAGGCGAAAATGGCTCAGACAAAAGTGGCCGCCATGCAAATGGCAAGTACGGCTGACTACGACACCAACATGGCCACGGCCGAGCGCGTGATCCGCGCTGCGGCGGCCGATGGTGCACAGATCATCCTGCCCAATGAAGTGTTTTCTTCGCACGAGTTCCAATTCATGGAAATGGGGCCAGAGGTATTCAAGCTGGCCGAAGCGCTGGATGGCCCCACCGTCAGCTACATGCGGGCGCTGGCCAAGGACTTGTCGGTGGTGATCCCCACCAACATTTTCGAGAAAGCCAACAACGCCTATTACAATACCAACGTGATCATTGATGCCGATGGGTCAGTTCTGGGCCATTACCGCAAGGCACATATCCCGCTGGGCCTGCCGGGATGCTACGAAAAAGTCTATTCCAACCCCGGCGATACGGGATTTCTGGCCTTCGATACGGCCTATGGCCGCATTGGTGCCGCTGTCTGCTGGGACCAGTGGTTCCCCGAAGCGGCGCGGATCATGGCACTGAAAGGCGCTGAAATCCTGTTCTACCCTTCGGCAATTGGGTCTGATTGCCATGATCACTGGGAAACCGTAATGCGCGGACATGCGGCGGCCAATATCGTGCCGCTGGTCTGCTCGAACCGGATCGGGCTTGAAAAAGGCACGCTGGGCGAAGTGAATTTCTTTGGCCAGTGTTTCATTGCAGGTCCTCAAGGCCAGGTCCTGCAACGTGCTGACAAAACGTCTGAAATGTTTGTCAGCCAGTCCTTTGACCTTGATGAAATCCGCGAGATGCGTGCGCATTGGGGATTGTTCCGGGATCGCCGTCCCGATCTTTACAGCCCCCTGCTTACATTGGACGGCAGCACGCCGCGCCCACAATGACAAAGCATCTGTTCCCCTTTACCGACCCGGTTGAAGCGCAATCAAAGCCCCCGCGCGCGATGCAATCAGGTGATGGTGCCTATGTCACGGACGAACACGGCAACACGTTTCTTGACGCGGTGTCGGGCCTGTGGTGTGCGTCGCTCGGGTTCAATCCCAAACGGTTGCAGGACGCCGCTGCGCGGCAATTGGGAACGCTGGGTTACTACCACAGCTTCATGGGCCGCACCTGCTCTGTCACCAATACATTGGCCGATCGGCTGGTCGAAAAGCTGCCCGACGGTCTGGATCACGTGTTCTTTGGTACATCCGGGTCCGAGGCGGTTGAAAACGCGATCAAGTTTGCGCGCTTTTTCCAGATCGGTCGTGGCAAACCGCGCAAGTCGCGCGTGATTGCACGGACAGGTGCCTATCACGGTTCGCTGAACATAAGCGCGGCACTGACAGGCATGTCCTATTGCCACGATGGTTTTGACGTGCCCCTGTCCGATGTGATCCGCACAGGTGGGACGCATTATTTCCGTGACGCTCACGAGGGCGAGAGCGAAGCGCAATTTGGCCAACGCCGCGTCGCGGAACTTGAAGCGCTGATCGAGGCTGAAGGTGCTGATACGATCTGCGCCTTTATCGGAGAGCCGTTGATGGGGTCCGGCGGGGTCTTTTTGCCCCCTCCCGGCTATTGGGACGGTGTGCAAAAAGTTCTCAGGAAACACGACATCCTGTTAATCGCGGATGAAATCATTACCGGGTTCGGTCGGACCGGGCAGTGGTTTGGATCACAAACTTTCGGCATCAAGCCCGACCTGATGACCATGGCAAAACAGCTGACCGCGGCGATGTTCCCGATGTCCGCAGTTGCGATGACAGATGCTGTTTACAACGGCATTGCCGATCACGCGCACCAGCTTGGCACCTTCGGGCACGGCGTCACCTATGGCGGACATCCCGTAGGCGCTGCCATCGCGCTAGAAACGCTGGATATTTACGACGAAATGGATTTGCCGAACCATGTCCAGCGCCTTGGCACCTACCTTGAGAACCGCCTGCAACCGCTCAAACAATCGCCACATGTCGGCGAAATCCGGACCGTTGGGCTGGTTGCTGGAATCGAGTTTGGCAATGGTAAGTCGCCTTCGCCCGGCTTGGCCAAGCGGGTCGCTGACTACGCTGAAAATCATGGCGTCCTGTTTCGTCTGATCAACGACACACTTGCAATCAGCCCGCCGTATATTTGTGATGAAGGTGACATTGATAAAATGGTGATCGGCCCCATTTGAGTGGTCCAGTTTGAATGTTAGTGCATGATTGGTCTGGTTGCCATCGGGACGATGGTTTCCGGAGCCGGTGGGCGGTAGCCCAAAGCACTATGTGGTCGTTTGGTATTGTAGTGTTTCCTCCATTGTTCGATCAGGATTTGTGCTTCGCGAAGCGAGTAGAAGACCTCACCATTCAACAGCTCATCCCGGAGCCTTGCGTTGAAGCTTTCGCAATATCCGTTCTCCCAGGGCGACCCCGGCTCGATGTAGGCGGTCTTGGCGCCGACGGCTGCAATCCAGTCTCGGACGGCCTGAGCAATGAACTCGGGGCCGTTATCTGACCGAATGTAGGCTGGAATGCCCCGCAGGATGAACAGGTCGGTCAGGGCGTCAATCACCTCGGCCGAGTTCAGCTTGCGCTTCACCCGGATCGCAAGGCACTCCCTGCTGTGTTCGTCCAGAATGTTCAGGGTTCTAAACGCCTTCCCATCATCAGTTCTGTGATGGACGAAGTCATATGACCAGACATGGTCACGATACTCCGGCCGCAGCCGAACACACGAGCCATCGTTCAGCCAGAGTCGCCCTTTCTTCGGTTGTTTCATCGGCACTTTGAGCCCTTCACGTCGCCACAGGCGTTCGACCCGCTTGTCGTTCACCAACCAGCCTGCATCCCTCAGCAATGCGGCAATCCGACGATACCCGTATCGACCATACCGGCGGGTCAGTTCGATCATGTCGGCAACCAGCCGGTCTTCATCAGCACGGCCCCTCGGAGCCTTGCGCTGCGTCGAACGATTCTGACGCAACACTCGGCAGGCCCGCCGCTCTGAGATGTCGAACTGACTTCGCACATGTTCAATGCAGGCACGACGACGCGAAGGGCTCAGTAGTTTCCCCGTGCAGCCTCAGACAGGATGAGCTTGTCCAGCGTCAGATCGGACACGGCGCGACGCAGCCGATCATTCTCCTTCTGAAGACGTTTGAGTTCCTTCAGTTGGTCCGTTCCCATTCCGCCATATTGCTTGCGCCAGCGATAAAACGTCTGCTCTGCTATCTGCACCTGGCGGATGGCATCAACACGCGGCATCCCTTGGCCACATAGCACCTCAACCTGCCGTAGCTTCGTGACAATCTCTTCCGGCTTGTGTCGCTTGATTCCCATATTTGATCCTCCGATTCCTAACTATAGGGGCGGACCACTTCAAAGGGGGAGGATCACTTCCAAACCTTGGCCGCTCTCGGCTGCTCTGCATACGGTGTTGTCGTCAAGGTCGACGCTAGAAGCGAGGACCGCTGCGACCACCACACACAGGTCAGTGCAGACCCCGATCTGAAAATGCCCCAGATGATGGGCCACAAGTTTCCGGCGGTGTATTCCTCCTCAGCCCAGGTCTTCGCCAAGATCCGGGCTGAGGCGAACATAGCAGCTTGAAAACTCACACGTTTCCTGTTTGCCCCCGTTTTCCAAGCCCTTCATTGTTGCACCGCAGGATCGTCGGTTATCGGTCACGATGATGTGCGCTTCATGGGTTTCCTTGTGAATTTCAATGCGGCTTTTCGATCCCGGCGCTTTGTGACATGCTCATCAGGCAGTGCGTTGTGTGCAGCCCGTTATGCCTTTGCTAGATAGGTCAAGGCACATAGCGGGTAGGTGCAGGATCTTGCAGCGTTTCAAGATAGTTCACGATTTCGATCAGTTTGTGCGGCACGAGAATCTCCACACCATTTCCGGTGTCGAACTCGACCATCTCATTATCCAGAAAATTCTCGAAAACCGGCATATCCTCCCGCGGGAGTGTGTTTCGCGAATAGCCATCTATGATCGCCATGACTTCAAGCATGGGCCAAACTCCGTCCCGACGCGCGGCAATTTTCGTCAGATCTGCAGGCGATGTACTTAATTTACTTGCATTCACTCCGTCGCCTCGCCCCGTAACACCATGGCAAGAAACGCAGTTCTCCGAATATATATCCTCTCCCGTGCTTGCTGCCTCAAGCGCAGAACCTAACAAAAGAATCGGGACAACAAGAAATAAGTGCTTCACGTCTGACCTGCTTTCAACAAAGTTGTTTCAAGCTAAGACAATGTTTCGAAAAAACGTTGATCCTGATCAATTGCGTCAGCGATTGCGCCATGATGGCTGATCTATTCCATGCCGCACCGGACTGGCAAAACGCAATCAGGCTAAGCGCGTTTCACCAAGCCAATCAGAAACAGCAGTATGACTGCGCCAATCGTCGCGTGCAGAATTGAAGCGACGATGCCGCCTCCGACAGAAAATCCAAGGGCCGGAAAAATCAGGCCCGCAACAAACGCGCCGACGATCCCGACAATTATGTTGCCCAGCAATCCAAAGCCGCGACCTTCCATAATTTTCCCGGACAGCCAGCCAGCAAGAGCACCGATGAAGAGCATCGCAAAAACGCTTCCAAATTCCATGATTGTTCCTCCGGGTTGTCACGTTGGTGAAACCTTCGCCGTTATCGGCATGCCTCACAAGCCCCGTGATTGCTTTGCCCTTGGTTTCAGAATTATCAAGCAAGGCATCTGCAAATCTTTGGGGTGCCTTGCATCTACAAAGTGGCTCTTTTTCGCATGTGCAAGTTTGCATGATGTCAGACCACTAAGACTGTGGCTAAAGCTGAAGCATCACACAATTCAACTGTCAGCAATCATTAGGTGGCAGTGACGCTCACAAGATCAGTGAACGGATGAACGGTGGGGTCCGTCAGATCACTACCCCTACCCAGATGAACTAGTTGCTCAAAACGTCACTACCAGCTTTAAGACTACTCCCGAGCCTTGGTATCCAGAAGGGGGAACAGGGGCGACTTTTTCCCACTATTGGCCGTCATGAAATGTTTTTCACCAGTGTCTGCACTTCCAAAATAACACCTCCTGCGCGCATCGAGCTTTCGTTATTGTCGCAGCTAACGGCGGCGTCGATGCCGAAAGATACATTTGTTTCCGAACCGCCGTTGTTTGGTTGCATGAAAAATCTAAAAAGCTGGCAGAGAAAAGCGATACGTCAAGCCTAGCTCCACGCCAGCTGCTCGGAAGCCATTTGCGCCATAAGTCTGGCTGATCTGGCCACGGAGAGCATAAACTTCGTTCAGCTCATAGTTCAGCCCGATACCGGCCCTTAAGAGTGCGCCTTCGACGTTGGCGCCTACCTGCAACTCACCAAAATACTGAAATGGATTTGCCTCGTCATACTTGTTCTGCAAACCGACACCCATCAGGACTTCGCCATAGCCAGGGTAGCCACGATAAGCTTCGTAAGAAATACTTGCGCGGATGGGCACATAGAAATTGTCGTTCACGATCCGGTCGGTTTGAATCGCGACCTGGTTGAGGTTTTCTCGTGCCGCGCCATTCACCGACATATTGAACTTCGTTTCGTGGGAAATACTGAACCGGTATCCTACGTATTTGCCTTCCACCGGATAGTTGGCGCCAGTTGCTTTGTCTTGCGCACGAAAGTGATAATTCAGAGTGGCCCCGAATGTCAGATTCTCCGACGATCCATCAGGCGCAAGTAAATAGCCGGACGTCAGGCCAAGACCCCAGTTGTTGTTGAGCATGTACTCTACTGAAACCTTTGGATAAACAAGCAATCCCGAGCCAGTGTCGATAATCGAAGGCGCGTAACCGCCAGACCCGATCCCGACTTGCCCGTACAGATTTACCCGTGGAGAAATGGCAATGCGCGCGCCGATGCCCCCAATAACCTGATTGTATAATGGCAAACCTTCATAGCCCACACCAAAGGCGAAGAACCAATAGGTTTCCTTCGTCAGGAAATGCGAGAACTGAAGGTCAACCGTGTGAATGTTTCCTTGGTAAGAACCTGCCGGGTCAATCTGCGAATAGTTGTCCAGACCCATTGATATTATGCTTTCAGGCGCATCCCCTGAACCCTCGCCGCTACTTGATGCCCTTGGCACAATGAATTTTTTCCCAGAATTGCTGTAGGATCCAGTTCTGTAGGAAAACGGCTTCTGTACGAATAGATTAAGCTGGGTGCCATCTATGGAAGATTTAAAGAACTTCATCCGTGAAATGTTTACCCCGGCCGAGAAATTCTCGAATTCATAACCAAACCCGAGATAGCCCCGCGCGAACCCACCGGTTCCCGACAATTGCACGCTTTGACTAACACTCTTACCGCCACCACCGCCGCCAAAGATAAACCGCCATTGACGAATAGGTTGCCAGAAACCTTACGCTGGGCATGCAACAGCACGTCGAATGCCATGAAGCCGCCATACTCGCCCTTTGAAACGGGGGCGTAACCCCCCACCCCAAGATACAGCCATTCGTTGACCGGTTTCAAAATATGAAACCCTAACAGATCGATTTCTTCATTATCTGGCAGTTGGATATCCTGGTAATCGAGCACAAACAGACCATCTTGCAGCGTAAGTTCAGCGTCATCCAGCTTGGTTGTGCTGTCAGGTTTTTGATGTGCGGATGTGGTCTGAATGTTCGTTTCGGCGGCTGCATGGCAAGTGATGCCAAAGTTTACCGCGAGGGCATTCACGATAACGATAAGAGAGTTGGCGTACTTTTTTATGTGCAAAGTATGCTCTTTTTCTTAGAAAACCCGTTGATATTGAATAACACTCGCGGTGTCCGCAGTCAGCATAAATTGTGTGAGGGACATTTGCGCCTTTGCATACGGCTTTCTGGCGATTGATCGGTTCCGTCAGCCCAATTCGAACCCGTTTCAGCCTATTCAGGAATACGTCCCCGAAGCAGATCAAAGCTGACGCCACTTGCTCGATGTCATCGCGGCAAGCCGCCGTTCTCGTATCTCCGCCGCGAACATCGGACCAAACCGATGCCACCAGTATCTCACGGTCTCATGACTGGCATCGATGCCGCGGTCGTGCAGCAGATCTTCGACGGTCCGCAACGATAGCGGTACCCGGACAGACATCATCACCACCAGGCGGATGATTTCGGGACCGGTTTTGAAGTGCCAAAGGGGCTGCATTTTGTTATCCAACGCAGCTACAAAACCGCGCTGCCCGCCTCAAGCAAGTTTGCCCTGACAAAGCCTCAGGATCGCCTGTTCGGGTCCAAGTCCTGAGCTTCCCTGATCGGTAGATCAGGCTCCCTGTTAGGCGGTTAGGAATTCCGTCTTTGTCTTTTTTCTTGAAGTCGAACCAATCCCACAAAATGGACGCTGGAACTCCAAATAGTATCGCCAGATCTATCGGGATTTTATAACGTGATGTCAGATACCTGTCTGTCATCCCATATTTGTAAAAAATCAGGAACATCCATAAACAAAGTATCACGTAAATGCTTCTGCGTTTCTCTTTCCAAAACCGTCTCAACTACAGGTTCCTCTTTCCGGTCTGGCACGTTTTTTCATCGCAGGTCGGACAAGTACAACTCGAACCGGTCTCAATGTGCAACCGGCCGCGCGGCCCTTTGCGGAAACAAGTGCCACCATTCGGCAAGATCGCCCGTTCGTTTCAGCCTGAACCTGTCGCACGGCGCAGAAAGTGCGCCCCCGATTGCGGAAATGACGCGGGAATTCCAGCCGAAACGGACATGGGAAAATAAGACAAGGGTGGGTGGCGGACCGAGGAGGATTCGAACCCCCGACCCCTTGATTCGTAGTCAAGTACTCTATCCAGCTGAGCTATCGGTCCACTGAGGCGCGGTTTAGACATTGGATGGGGCGAATGCAAGCCCCAAAACCGAACGTCACACAGTGCCATCGCTTTTGGGCAGGCAGATGCTGAAAACAGTGCCGTCCGGGCCTGTGCGCACAAGCTCCAGCGTGCCGCCGTGGCCTTTGACAAGTTCGGCCGATATCGCAAGGCCCAGCCCCGAACCGCCCTTGCGCGCGCCGCCCTGAAAGGCGGTGAACAGGTGTTCCTTGGCCTTGGGCGGCAGGCCGGGGCCGGTATCGGTGATGTCGATCCACCAGTGATCATTGTCTTCGCGCGCCGACACGTTCACCTCGCCCGACTGGCCGGCGGCGACAATCGCCTGACGGGCGTTGCGCACCAGATTGGACAGGATGCGATACAGCTGCTCGGGGTCGGCGCGCACCTGCATCAGCGGCGGAATATCCTCGCTGAAACTCAGATCGTGATCGCCGATGGCCAGCCGTTCGCTGTCGATCACATCGGCGACGGTTTCGATCAGCGGCACCATGGTCAGGGTCGGGCCCGGCTCTTCGGCCTTGCCAAAGGCCAGCGTGCTTTCACACAGATGTACCGCGCGGGTGATCGACCCGACCAGCTTGGGCGCCAGCCGGCGCACTGTCGGGTCCTGACTGCTTTCGATGCGGTCGGTGAACAATTGCGCACTGGTCAATATGTTGCGCAGATCATGGCTGACCTTGGCCACCGCCCCGCCCAGTTGCGCCAGCCGTTCTTTCTGTTTCAATGCCTGTGTCAGCTGGGTTTGCAGCGTCAAAAGCGCGTCCTCCGCCTCGCGCAGTTCGGTCACACCGGCAGACGGTTTGATGATCCGGCGCGCGTCTTCGGGCGCATCGGCATAGCGCTGCATATGGCCGATCACGCCCTTGATCGGTTTCACCAGAATGGCGCGCACCGCCAGAAACAACAGCACGGCGGTAAAGATCGAAATCACCGCAGACAGCAGCAGAATGCGCAGCCCGTAATCGATCATCGCCGCGCGCAACGGCGCGGTGTCCATCGTCACCTCGATCTCAAGCCCGGCCTGCCGCACGGGGCTGCCGATCACCCGGATCACCTGCGGGTCGGGGTTGAAAAACCGCATCATCGCATCGCGGATCAGAACCATCGCACCGGCGTTGCGGATATCGAATGTCGCATCAATCGGGTGCGGCAGGGGCGATGACAGCACCAACTGGCGCGCCTCGTCGCGGCGCAGCACCACGTTGAACACTTCGGCGTTGCGCAACAGTTCCGCTTCCAGTTCGGTTTCCAGCATGTCATCGGCCAGCAACGCCAGCGATGCGATCTGCGCCCGTTCCAGACGGCTGTTGAGATAATCCTCGCGAAAGCGCGCGACAGACGGCACGAAGATCAGGATTTCCGCCAGCATCACAAACAGCGTTGTCAGGATCAGAAACCGACCCGAAAGGGAATTCAACATGCACCTACCATTCCTGTCACGGCAGCCATTTCTGAACCAGCCGCACCACTCTTTTGACGTTAGGATTATCAAATAATCTGGGGGTAAAGTAAGCCCCCGCAACACGTTTGTTGACTTCTGAAATGGTCGGGTACGGTGCCACCATGCCCGCGATCTGGCGCATCTTCATGTCATTGGCCAGCGCCAGCGCCCACAGGCTGATCAATTCGCCCGCCTGATACCCGACGATGCTGGCCCCCACGGGGCGGCCCTTGACCACCATCAGCTTGATCAGGCCCTTGGTCTTGCGTTCAGCGATGGCGCGGTCGTTATGGCTGTATTCATGGCGCACCACTTCCAGCTTGTCGCCATGCTGCGCGCGGGCCTGTGCTTCGCTTAGGCCCACCTGCGCCAGTTCGGGATCGGTATAGGTCGCCCACGGGATATGGGCGGTTTTCGCCTTGGATGGCAGACCAAACAGGATGGACCGGATCACCACGCTGGCGTGATAGCCCGCGACATGGGTAAATTGCAGACCGCCCGCAATATCGCCGATGGCATAGACCTTTTTGTTGGTGCTGCGCAGGCTGTCGTCCACCTTGATGCCGCTGCGCGTGGTTTCAATGCCTGCCACGTCCAGATCAAGCCGGTCGGTGTTGGCCTTGCGCCCCACCGCCATCAGCAGATGGCTGCCCTTGAACACGCGCCCGTCCTTGGACTCGATCTCGATCGCGCCCTTGGTGCCCCGCACCTGTGCGGCCATCGCCCCTTCGGCAATCTCGACCCCTTCGGCGCGCAGGCTGTCCAGCACGATGGCGGCCAGTTCCGGATCATCCTTGCCCAGCGCGGTGTCGCCTTCGATCACTGTGACCTTGCTGCCCAGACGGATATGGGCCTGCGCCATTTCCATGCCAATCGGCCCGCCCCCGACAATCAGCAGATGATCGGGCTTTTCGCGCAGGTCAAACAGGGTTTCGTTGGTGTCATAGGGCACGTCCTCCAATCCCGGGAATCGGCGGGACCAGCGGCGACGATCCGGTGGCAATCACAATCCGGCGCGCGGTGATCACCGTATCGCCGGCCTGAACCTCTGTCGGGGAAATGAACCGCCCGAATTCACGGATCACCTGCACGCCGAAGCCTTCGAACCGCTCCTGACTGTCGACAGGTGCGATGGTGGCGATCACATCGGCCACATGATCCTTGGCGGCGGCGTAATCGGCCTTTGGCACCACATCGGCAACACCATAGGCGCTGGCGTGGGCCTGCCCGTACGCTGCCTTGCCGCTTGCGATCAGCGCCTTGGACGGCACACAGCCGTAATTCAGGCAATCGCCGCCCATCTTGTGACCTTCCAGCAGGACAACATCGGCCCCCATCTGGCTGGCACCGGCGGCAACAGACAATCCGCCCGACCCCGCGCCAATGACCAGAATATCGGTTTTGATGCGCGTCACAGCGGGCCGCCTTTCTTTTTGCGCGCGGCCCTGATCACCATCGGCATCGCCGCCAGAGCGCATAAGCCAAGGATCGGGCCAAGGATCATCGGGTCCCACAGCAGCGACAGGTCGGGGCTTTCGCCGCGATCAAACACTTCGCCCAACCCGACACCGATCCACGTAAACACCAGCGCGCCGGGGATGATGCCCAGCGCCGTTGTCCACACAAAATTGCGGAAATTCACACCCACCAGCGCGGGCAGCAGGTTGGCGACAAAAAACGGCACCGCCGGCACCAGCCGCAACAGGAACAGCACACTGATTTCATTTTCACGCAGTCCGTTTTTCAGCTTTTTCAGCGTTCCGTCCGAGGCCTCGATTTTTTGCGTCAGGGTTGCGCCCAACCCCCAGCGCGCCGCAAGAAAGATGGCGCTGGCCCCGATAGTGGCGGCAACCACGTTAAAAACGGTGCCAAAGCCCAGCCCGAACAGAAACCCGCCGGTGACAGATGCCACCGCCGCACCGGGCAGGGAAAAGGCCACAATCAACACATAGATCACGACAAACAGCACCGCCATTGCGGCGAAATGGCCATCACGATAGGCCAACAGCGCCTCACGGTTGGCGCGCAGCGTCTCAAAGCTCAGATAGTCGCGCAAGGTAAACGCCCCGATCACCGCCACCGCCACAATGATGATCAGCGGCAGATGCCGCAGGAACGACGGTTTGTCGGTCGGATCAGGTGTATTTGCCATCTCAATCATCACAGTGCCTTTGTTTCGCTGCTCTTACAATCTGCACCTTACATGACGGTGCGGGGGACACAGCGATAGGGCGATCACGCGCGCTTGATCCTTGGTGACGGCAGGCGTGATGATTTTGGCCGTTCTTTGGGATATTGAAACAATTGGTGTAAGGTCGCGCAGGATATTTGTTGCAAAAACCCGGCAAAATGCGGCGACAATGGTTTGACTTACCCGTTTTCCCCCCTTAAAGGACGGGCTTCGAATACACATCCAGGGCCGAATCCGCGAGCCCGGAACCGAATATTGGAGACGGAGCGATGAAACGCACCTATCAACCCTCGAACCTGGTCCGCAAACGGCGTCACGGGTTTCGCGCGCGCATGGCAACCAAGTCGGGCCGCCAGATTTTGAACGCACGCCGCGCCCGTGGGCGCAAGTCGCTGAGCGCGTAAAGCGCCCACCGACCGTTCAGGCATGACACCGCCGGAGGCCCCCGACGCAGGAACACCTGCCGCTGGGGATACGCCCCCGGCGGTTTCCGTTTGTCTGACGGTTCTTGCCCAGCGCGCCGATTTCCTGCGCGCCGCGCGGGCCAAACGGCAGGGCACGGCCGGCATGATGGTGCAGGCCCGCCGCCGCCATCAGGGCGAACCCGATACCGGTATCCGCGTCGGGTTTACCTGTTCCAAAAAGGTCGGCAATGCCGTGGCCCGCAACCGCGCCAAACGGCGCCTGCGCGAAGTGGCGCGCGCGCTGCTGCCCACGCATGGACACGACGGATGGGATTATGTGCTGATCGGGCGGCCCGATGTCACCGCGACCCGTGACTTTGCCGATCTGAAATCCGATCTCGTCCATGCCCTGCACAAAATCCACGGCGCACGCCCCAAATGACCCCGCTGGCCCATATCGTCGCCCTGCCCGTGCGCGCCTATCGCTTGGTGTTTTCCCCGTGGGTCGGGCACAACTGCCGCTATCAGCCCACCTGCAGCGCCTATGCGCTGGACGCGCTGCAACAGCACGGCGCGATCAAGGGCACGTGGCTGGCCGCACGCCGGATCGGGCGCTGCCATCCCTGGGGGCGGCAGGGCTATGATCCGGTGCCGGACAAGGAAAAAACCGACCGGTAAACGCTATCCGGGTTTGCGCAATATCAACTGGCTGTGCGCGCCCACCCGCGTGGAAATCTCGTTCCGGTCCACATGCCCTTCGATGGTTTCGAACGCATCGCGCATGAATGTCTGATCATAGAAATACCAGATGTGATCATCGTTGCTCAGATGATCAAACGCATCCTTGTGCGCGTTGTAATGCGCCCCGCAATCCACGTTCACCGCCTTGGACGGGCGCGTATCGGGCAATCCGATCCGCCCCGCGCGGGGCGATACGCCGACGCGTTTGATATTGGACAGGGACAGCACGGAATCAAACGGGTTGTGATAATTCGTCAGCCGCACGCAATGACGGTAAAGCGAACTGGTCTTGGGGTTGTCGCTGCCCATGGAGGACGCCGAGATATCGCCCGAAATCAGCATGATCTGGCTGACGGACCAACTGGTGGCCGCCACGGCCGGCCTGTCATCGGCATCATCGAACGCCTCGCGCAGAACGTAGCTGCCCATGGAATGGGCCAGAATATGCAGGTTGATTTCGCACTCTTGCGACTGGCGCGCCGCGAAACCGGAAATACCGGCATCCACCAGCAGACGCGCGGTAACTTTCGCATCGCTGCGATCTTCAAGATAATTCAGCGCCGAGGATGCCGACGGCCAGTCAAAGCTGACGACGATCCCCTTGAACCCCTGATCGCCCAGCCCTTTTTTGATCAGCCTGTGGCGTTGCAGCATCGTGGCCGTGGGGGTGTTGAACCCGTGGATGTAGATCACGATATCGCCCTTGGGCTGGCCGGTGCGCGGGTTCACCCCTGATCGGGCCTCGGCCAGAACCGCGTTGGCCCATTTATCCGGCATATTGCCCCCCGCCGCCCCGATCCGCTGTTCCGGCGCGATGTCGGCGGCGTTGTCGGGCACGGCCAGAAAATAGGTGCTGCCCGGTTCATCATCAAACGCACCCTGACGCACACGGCGCGCACTAAAGACATAATCCATTGCTGATCCCCTTTGTGATCTCGCACCCCGACCCTGACAGGAAGAGTGTGCCCGATCGCGAAGCTGACGCAAAGTCAGGTATAACATACCGTGGAGGGACGCGGAGGGCTGGGGGGATGTGGTTTTTGGTTCGGTCGTTTGGACCAAAGGGGGGGGCAGATCGGGCGACCGATTTACCGCGTTCACATCAAGAATTCTGCAAAAACGGCGACCGTACGGCTTAGGGGCCGTTCAGTCCTCTAACCCCGCTTTTTTGTAGCCGTCCAGAAGCAGTTCCAGAACGGCGCGGTCCTTCAGGGGCAGACGCCCGACATGTTTGACGAACGAATAGTCGGGATTGATTTCTTTCAGTTCACGACGAACGTCCCTGGCTTCATCCACCCGTCCAAGATGCCCAAGCGCCGAGATCATCAGGCCGCGGCTCAGATCGGTGGTGGGTGACGCCTCTATGCGCTCTTTGAAGCGCAGGACTGCGGTGTCGAAGTCTCCTGCCAGCAGATGAGCCATGCCGATGAAATGAATATAAAGATGGCCTGCGCGGGGTTCCAATTGCACGGCGCGCTCAAGGTCAGGAATACCGTCGAGAGGGGCCACCGAGTTGACCGCATTGATCCCCCGCATCCCGATGGCCATTGCATAGGTCTTGGTTCAACATTAAGCCCGATAATGGCCGCGTTGGACGCTTTCGGTTCACCTCGCCAAAATATGTTTTCGACATCCAGCTAATTCGTGCATATGCAGTTCTTTTTCATCGTCGTTTCCATGAAGCTTTCAATTTCCAGGCTGTTGGGAAAACCCAGCCACTTGTTCTGGAATTCCCGGTTGTAGGCATTCGCAAGACCGCATAGGTTCGCATAGTCTGGATCAAGCTCGATCGCGCGGTTGAGCATCTTAAGGACAGCTCGAACATCTTTTTGTATTGGCGTGCTCTGCACCGCTTCGCGGCCTTTTAGAAACAGGTCATGCGCTTCGGGGTTGGCAGTTGGAACCGCACTGATACGCCTGTGTTCCGCTGTCGTGAGTTTGAGCTTAAGCGCGGCCACGATGCTGCGCGTCAGATCATCCTGAACGGCGAAAATATCTGAAATCTGGCGATCATACGTTCAGCCCACAGATGCGTACCACTTTGCGTATCAACCGCTGGGCGTTTACCCGAATGTGGTCCGCAATACGGCGGATCGACCCTTCAAGGACATGGCTCACGCCAAGCTCGCGACCGACCTGACGGATGTCGGGGGTCTTTCCCTTGTAGGCAAAGCTGGAATTTCGGGAGATAACCAGAAGGCTGCCTACCTTCGACAAGTCGGTGATGATGTCTTCGGTGATCCCGTCCGAAAAATATTCCTGTTCGGGATCGCGTGACAGATTGTCAAAGGCCAGAACGGCGATGCTCGGTCTGCGTGCCGGCTCGGGCGTTTTGGTTCCGATCGCGGGTTTGACGGCGCCTGCGTGCGGCCAGCTCCAAACGCCGACCGGGCGCGCTATGTTTTTCAGGTGTTGCGCCGCACCACCCTGAAACTGTGCTGCTGCCTTTTGGTCCAGACTGTTCATTGCAGTGTCCGAAATCAGCACCTGCCCGGGTTCGGCCAAAGCCTCAAGACGCGCGGCGACATTCACACCTTCGCCGAACACATCGCCCGCTTCGAAAACCACCTCGCCGGTGTGAATGCCAATGCGCAGCCTAACGACATTATGGCCGATCAAACCGGTTTGAACGGCGATCGCACATGTGACGCATCCGCAATTCACGGAAATTCGACAAGCCAGCCATCAGCCCAGACTTTTGACGATGTTGCCCCGGTGCTGTTCAACGACGGGGTTGAACAACGCGCTGCGCAATTGCCTTAACGCATTCATCGTGCCTTTATCCACGCCCCGAACCATCCCACCAGCACACTCACCCCCCCCAAACGCAGACCCGTCACCGCTTTTCAAACGTAATGATCACCTCGCCAATCGGCACACCGAACCGTTTCATATAGGCGCGGTTCAGCAGGCGGTCGTCGCTCAGCAGCCACATCCAGTCGTCGAATGTGACGCGCAAGGTGCCGTCGGGCACCGGCAGGTCGATTTCGTATTGCCAGTTGAAACTGTCGCCGTTTTCCTGCCCCGTCGCCACGCCGATCACACCCGGCGCGGTGCCTTGCCAGCTGTCGGGGCCGGTTTTCACCAGCGACCACACGCGCTGTTCCGTCGATCCGTCCTCATACAGGAAATCTTCGGTCAGGGTCAGCGTCTTGCCATCCCAGTCACCGGTAATGTCCACCTCGAACCGGCGGCGCACGGTGCCGAACACGTCCTGAAACTGGCCATAGGCCACTGTTTCACCGGCAAAAAACACCTCAAGATCAAGCTTGCGATCTGACAGGGTGTCATCGGTCAGGGACGGTTTTCCAGTGCAGGCGGCAAGGCCCAACAGGGTGATCAGGACAAGGGCAAGGCGGCGCATGATGGGTATATCCTTTTTCCCTTATACGCGCCCCGGCCCGTTTCGGTTTACCCAAGGCGCAGGGCCGGCTGTGGCGGGTCTGCTGTCTTGCTCTTGTTTGGGCTGCGCAACTCAACTAAAGCCGTGCCATGCTGGACGATAACCAAGATATCCACCCCCTGTTTGCCGGTGCCCCCCGCAGCACCGAATTCAAGAAATTGCGCAAACGGATCGTGCGCTACACGCGCGAGGCGATCGAACAATACGGCATGATCGAACGGGGCGCGCGCTGGCTGGTGTGTTTGTCCGGCGGCAAGGACAGTTACACCCTGCTGGCCGTGCTGCACGAACTGCAATGGCGCGGGCTGTTGCCGGTTGATATTCTGGCCTGCAATCTGGATCAGGGCCAGCCGGGGTTTCCCGCAACGGTGCTGCCCGATTTCCTCAAACGCATGGAAGTGCCGCACCGGATCGAATATCAGGACACCTATTCCATCGTCATGGACAAGGTGCCTCAGGGGCGCACCTTTTGCGCGCTGTGTTCCCGTCTGCGGCGCGGCAACCTCTACCGGATCGCGCGCGAGGAAGGCTGTAGCGCCGTCGTGCTGGGCCATCACCGCGACGATATTCTTGAAACCTTTTTCATGAACCTGTTTCACGGCGGGCGTCTGGCCACGATGCCGCCCAAACTGCTGAACGAAGACGGCGATCTGTTCGTCTATCGCCCGCTGGCCCATGTGGCCGAGGCGGATTGCGAAAAATTCGCCAATGCGATGAACTATCCGATCATTCCCTGTGATCTGTGCGGATCGCAGGACGGGCTGCAACGCCAGCAGGTCAAGGCCATTCTGGATGGTTGGGAAAGCCGCAGCCCCGGACGCCGTCAGGTGATGTTTCGCGCGCTGATGAACGCGCGCCCCTCGCACCTGCTTGATCCGGCGCTGTTCGATTTTGCCGGTCTGACCCGCCACAGCGGCGACACTTCGGAACAAGTTTAGGCAAAGACCTGCAACTTCCTGTGCCTGCGTTAACCCCGCCCTGATCCTTGCGGCGCTATTTTGCGCGACGTGTTGTTCACCGTCGATCGAAAGGCCCATCTATGCAGCGGCATCCAAAACCCCAACCGGCCCCTTTGCGCGACAGGATGCAATCGGTGCTGCTGTCTCCGGCCTTGCTTGCCTTTCTGCCGGCGGCCACCCTTGCCGCGTACTGGATCGGGGGTGAACTGGCACTGATGGCGGTGGCGCTGGCCATTCCGCTGGTTTTTGCGCTGGGGGGGATATTCCCCGTGGTGCAGCGTGGTATGTCCCTGCCGCGTGACAGCGTATCGGGGTTGCTGCTGCGTGACGGGTTTGACGGCATCGTGTCGCAAGTGCATGAACTGACGGCGCAATCAGGGCACCAATCGGCGGCCTTCATGCTGGAACTGGACGAATATCGCGAACTTGTGGCGCGCCACGGGCAGGCCGCCGCCGATCATGTGATTGCGCGCACCGGCGAACGCATCGTGGCCGTGCTGCGCGACAATGACAGCGTCGCGCGGTATGGCGATTGCCAGTTTTCGATCTGCCTGATGCCGGTGCGCCAGCTTGATCTGGAACTGTGCATCCAACTGGCCGCCCGCTTGCAATCTGCCGTGGAAGAACCGGTACCAGTCGATGGTACGGCGCTATATCTGTCCTGTTCGGTCGGGTTTTGCCTGCGCAGCAAGGCGTCTGGCAAAACCGCCAACGGCTGGGTACAGGCCGCCGCATCCGCCCTGGCCGAGGCGCAACGCCACGGGCCGTCTTCGATCCGCGCCTATTCAGCCGATATGCAGCGCCGGGAAACGCTCAAGTCGTCCTTGCGCGAGGATGCGGTCAAGGCGCTTGAAACCGGCCAGCTTCAACCGTGGTATCAACCGCAGATTTCAACCGACACAGGCAAGGTTACCGGGTTCGAGGCACTGGCCCGCTGGACCCATCCGGAACGCGGCCTGATTTCGCCCGAAGAATTCCTGCCGGTGATGGAACAGGCCGGATTGCTGGAACGGCTCGCCGAAGTGATGATGTATCATGCGCTGACCGCGCTCAAGGCGTGGGACGGGGCCGGTGTCAGCGTGCCTCAGGTCGGGGTGAATTTCGCCGGCCCCGAACTGCACAATCCCCGCCTTGTGGAAAAGGTAAAATGGGAACTGGACCGCTTTGACCTGACGCCGGACAGGCTGGCCGTGGAAATTCTGGAAACCGTGGTCACAGACACACCCGATGATACGGTAACGCGCAATATCAACGGGTTGGCGGCGCTTGGCTGCCCGATCGATCTGGATGATTTCGGAACCGGCCACGCGTCAATCTCGTCCTTGCGGCGGTTTTCCATCAGCCGGATCAAGATCGACCGGTCCTTTGTAATCAAGGCCGACCGCGATGCGGAACAGCAACGCATGATCGGCGCGATCCTGACAATGGCGGAACGGCTGAACCTTGAAACACTGGCCGAAGGCGTGGAAACGGTGGGCGAACATGCGCTGCTGGCGCAACTGGGCTGCGATCATGTGCAGGGCTTTGGCATCGCCCGCCCGATGCCGTTTGACCAGACGCTGGACTGGATCACCCGCCACGAGGCGAAACTGAGCGATCCGCCGCGCATCGGCGGCAAAGCCTGAAACAGATGAAAACCGGTATGTTTGTGCGGCTCCTGCACCGGTTTCACGCGAAATTGCCCCGATAAATTGGCCGAATCTGCTTGACCTTTGGGGCCGCACTCTGTTGAACGGCGTGACCCGCAATTGGCCCCAATCAGCAGAAGGCAGCAGTCCCCGATGGACGATCAGAACAAGAACCTCATTGTTGCGACCGCGCTCAGCTTTATCGTCATTCTGGTCTGGTTTATCCTGTTCCCGCCGCCCGAGCCGACACCGACAGATCCTGCAACAACCGCCGCCGTATCAGAAAACGGCGTGCCTGTGGCCGATGCGCCCGCCGCCCCTACCGGCACCCCGGTAACGGCCGCAACGGCCGAAGAAACCCGCGCCGCCGCGCTGGCCGATGCGCCGCGTGTTCCGATCCAGACCCCGCGCGTGCGCGGCACGATTTCCCTTTTGGGTGGCCGGATCGACGATCTGTCGCTGTCCGATTACCGCGTTACGCAGGATCCGGGTTCTGAAATCGTGACCATGCTGTCCCCTGTCGGCAGCGACAACGCCTATTACGCCCTGTTTGGCTGGGCCCCCGGCGCCGGTCTGACGCTGGAGGATGTGCCCGGTGCCAACACACAATGGGCCATCGAAAGCGGCACCACCCTGACACCTGACACCCCCGTGACGCTGGTCTGGGACAACGGCAAGGGTCTGACCTTCCGGCGCACCATCGCGGTGGATGCCGACTATATGTTCAAGATCACCCAGGCTGTCGAAAACACCGGTGACGCCCCCGCCAGCATGGCCCCTTACGGTATTCTGGCGCGCCACGGTGAACCCGAAGATCTAAAGAATTTCTTTATTCTGCACGAAGGTGTGGTGTCGATGGCCGATGGCGAACTGGCCGAAATCGACTATTCCGACATGCCCGATTTTACCGTGGATGACCGCGAGGGTACGCCCGCCGAACGGATTGACGGTGTCACCGAAGGCTGGATCGGATTTACCGATCACTTCTGGATGACAACCCTGATCCCTGATCAAAGCGCCGCGTTCCGTCTGACGGCGAAATATGTCGCCAAAACAGACATCTACCAGACCGAGATTGTAAAACCGACGCAAACCGTCGCGCCCGGCCAAAGTGTTGAAGTCTCCTCGCAACTGTTCGCCGGTGCCAAGGAATGGGAAACCATCCGCGAATACCAGAACGCCGGTGTTGCCGGATTTATCGACAGCATCGACTGGGGCTGGTTCTTTTTCCTGACCAAGCCGATCTTCTGGCTGCTGCACGAATTGAACAAGCTGATCGGCAATATGGGCTGGTCGATCATCGGCCTGACGCTGATCATCAAGGCGCTGCTGTTCCCGCTGGCCTACAAATCCTACGTGTCCATGGCCAAGATGAAAGAGCTTCAGCCCCAGATGGAAAAGCTGAAAGAGGCGGCCGGCGACGACAAGCAAAAGCTGCAACAGGGCATGATGGAGATGTACAAGAAGGAAAAGGTAAACCCCGCCTCGGGCTGTTTGCCGATCCTGCTGCAAATCCCGATCTTCTTTTCGCTTTACAAGGTGATCTTTGTCACCATCGAACTGCGCCACGCCCCGTTCTTTGGCCCGTTTCAGGATCTGTCGGCACCCGACCCCACCAGCCTGCTCAACCTGTTCGGCCTGCTGCCCAATGCCAGCCCCGAACCGGGCACCATCATGGCGCTGATCTTTATCGGTATCCTGCCGCTGTTGCTGGGCATTTCCATGTGGTTGCAGCAAAAGCTGAACCCCGCCCCCACTGATCCGACCCAGCAGATGATTTTTGCGTGGATGCCGTGGGTGTTCATGTTCATGCTGGGCGGGTTTGCCAGCGGTCTTGTGGTCTACTGGATCGCGAACAACACGATCACCTTTACCCAGCAATATCTGATCATGCGCTCGCAGGGGTACAAACCCGACGTGTTCGGCAACATCGTTAAAAGTTTCAAGAAGAAACCGAAACCTGACGCGAAATGACCGGCGCTGTCACATCCCTCTGGCGTCATCCGGTCAAAAGCCACGGGCGCGAAGCACTGGAAACGGTGACATTGCAACCGGGCAAAACCGTGCCCGGGGATCGTGTGTGGGCCGTGACCCATGACAACAGCGCCTATACGGGCGGCGATTGGGCGCCGTGCCAGAATTTCATGATCGGCACCCGCGCGCCTGCGCTGGCCGGATTGTGGGCGCAGTATGACGAAGCACGCCAATCGGTCACGCTGCGCCATCACACATTGGGCGAGTTGCAGTTCCGCCCCGATGATGCAGAAGACGCAAGGCGGTTTCTGGACTGGGTGCGCCCGCTGGCCCCCGAAAACCGCGCGCAGCACAATGCCGTGGTCAAAGCCACCGATCGCGGCATGACCGATTCCGATTTCCCGTCTGTGTCCATCATGAACATGAGCTCGCACCGCGCGGTCAGCCAGAAACTGGGCCGCCCGCTGGAAATTGAACGCTGGCGCGGCAATATCTGGTTTGACGGCATGGCCCCGTGGGAAGAATTCGACTGGATCGGGAAAACCGTCCAGATCGGGGATGTGGTGTTCGAGGTGAAAGAGCGGATCGAGCGCTGCCTGCACACCGCCGCCAACCCCAATACCGGCCTGCGCGATGCAGATACGCTTGGCGCGCTGCAAAGCGGATGGGATCACAAGGATTTCGGTGTTTATGCCCAGGTGGTTCAGGGCGGGACAATCGCAATCGGTGATGCCGTGAAAGGCACGATATGACCCTGCCCTTTCCCATCGCGGAAACACCTGATGCGGCCGAGGCCGAACAGGGCCGTATCCTGTTTGCGGGCCAGACCGATTTTCTAAAGGGCGTCGTGGCCATGTCGGGCCTGCCCCCCGCCGACCGGACCGAGGTGTGTTTTGCCGGGCGATCGAACGTGGGCAAATCCACGCTGATCAACGCGCTGACAGGGCGCAAGGGGCTGGCAAGGGCCTCCAACACGCCGGGGCGGACGCAAGAGATCAACTTTTTCACGCTGGCCGACAGCCATTATCTGGTCGACCTGCCGGGATACGGCTATGCCAACGCGCCGCTGCCGGTGATCGAGAAATGGCAGAAACTGCTGAAACAGTACCTGTCGGGCCGCCAGACGCTGCGCCGTGCCTTTGTTCTGATCGATGCCCGCCACGGGATCAAATCGGTCGATCAGGAAATTCTGGCCCTGCTGGACAGTGCGGCCGTCACGTTCCAGTGCGTGCTGACCAAGGCCGACAAGGTCAAGGCGCGCGATCTGGACAAGGTTCTGGATCAGGTGCGCGCCGCCCTTGCCAAACATCCGGCCGCCTTTCCCGAGATCGTGCTGACCTCATCCGAAAAGGGCGACGGGATCGCCACATTGCGCAATATCATTGCCACGCTTTAGTGGTAAGATCGCGCTGTTTTCGCCCCCCCTGTTCCAAAGGGCCACAAGATGAAGAAACAAGACATGAACCGTGACTGGATCGCCACCGCCCGCACCCTGAACCAGGCACTGCCCTATTTGCAGCGGTATGCGGATGCAACCGTAGTGATCAAGCTGGGCGGGCACGCCATGGGCAGCGACGAGGCGATGGATGAATTCGCCCGCGATGTCGTGCTGATGCGGCAGGTCGGGGTCAACCCGGTGGTGGTGCATGGCGGCGGCCCGATGATCAATGCCATGCTGGACAAGCTGGATATCAAATCCGAATTCGTGAACGGCAAACGGGTGACGGATGCGGCCACCATGGACGTGGTTGAAATGGTGCTCAGCGGTCTGGTCAACAAACGGATCGTGCAGGCCATCAACGCGCAAGGCGGGCGGGCCATCGGACTTTCGGGCAAGGATGCCGGTCTGATCACCTGCACCCCCACCCACCCCGATCTGGGCTTTGTCGGCACACCCGACACGGTCAATCCGCGCGTGCTGCGCGATCTGGGCGAACGGGAATATATTCCGGTGATTGCGCCCCTTGGCGTGGGCGTGGACGGAAAGACCTACAACATCAACGGCGACACCGCCGCCGGGGCCATTGCCGCCGCGCTCAAGGCCGACCGGTTGTTGCTGCTGACAGATGTGTCGGGCGTCAAGGATGACACCGGCGAGGTGGTGACAGAACTGACCGCCATCCCAGATCCACGAGATGACCAAAGCCGGCATCATCGCCGGCGGCATGATCCCGAAAACGGAAACCGCGCTGGATGCGCTGAACGGGGGCGTGCGCGCCGCCGTTATTCTGGACGGGCGCGCACCCAATGCCTGCCTGCTGGAACTGTTCACAGAACATGGCGCGGGCAGCATCATTCGCGCCGGTTAGGCGCGGGTCAACGCGAATGTGTGGCCCGCCCCCTTGCCTGCGCGCCGCCGGTGGTTAGGTTTGCAGCATGGAACACGAAGCCACCATACGTCTGGGCATATTTCTGGGGCTGTTCGCCCTGTTCGCCACGGTCGAGGCGCTGGCCCCGCGGCGCGACCGCCGACAGCCGCGCCGCACCCGCTGGGTGACCAACTGGGGCATCACCATCCTGAACACGCTGACCCTGCGGGCGCTGGCCTTTGGCCTGCCGCTGCTGGCCGTGGGCGCGGCACTGGATGCCAGCGCGCAGGGTTGGGGGTTTTTCAACGCGGTTGACTGGCCCATCTGGGTCGAGGTGGTGCTGGCCATCCTGATCCTTGATTTCGCGATCTGGGCGCAGCACCTGATCACCCACAAGGTGCCGCTGTTGTGGCGGTTGCACCGTGTGCATCACGCCGATGTCGATATTGATGTGACCACGGCGATCCGCTTTCATCCGGTGGAAATCGCGCTGTCGATGATCCTGAAGATCGGGCTGGTCTATCTGCTGGGGCCTGCCGCGCTGGCGGTGATCCTGTTCGAAATTCTGCTGAATGGCACGGCCATGTTCAACCATGCCAATATCCGCCTGCCGCTGTGGCTCGATGCGGCGTTGCGCAAGGTGCTGGTCACGCCGGATATGCACCGCGTGCATCATTCGGTGCATCGCGCCGAACATGATACCAATTACGGCTTTGCCCTGTCGGTGTGGGACCGCATGTTCGGCACCTATCTGGCGCAACCGGCCGAGGGGCACACGGGCATGCAGATCGGGCTGGAATGGCAGGATGACCGGCCCAGCCGGTTGGGCTGGTCCCTGCGCCTGCCGTTCCGGCGCAAATGACATATCACGATCTGGAACAGGGGGCACTGGCGCGCCAGTTGACCGTTCTGGGCGGGTTTCATCCCGATGCCCATGATCCCGACCTGCCAGCGTGTAAGACGCTGCTGTTGCTGGGCCCGAACGAGCCCGCGTTCTGGCCCCATCTGCAATCCGCACCCGAAGGGCGGGACGGTTTGCGCGACCCTGTTGATCGCTGGTCGGCGCGTGTGATTGGCGACTGGGCGGCAGAACTGGGGGCGCAAGCCCTGTTTCCGTTCGGCGGGCCACCGCATCTGCCGTTTTTCAAATGGGCCACCCGCACCGGTCGCCTGCATCCGTCCCCCATCCTGTTTCTGGTGCATGACCGCGCCGGATTGTTCGTGTCGATCCGCGGCGCGCTGGCGTTGCCGGTGCATATCGATCTGCCCGCACCACCGCCAAACCCCTGTCTGGCCTGCATCGATCGGCCCTGCCTGTCGGCCTGTCCGGTGGATGCGCTATCGTCACAAAAATACGATGTGCCGCTGTGCAAAGACCATATCACCACAGTTGACAGGTCCGGTTGCATGACCCACGGATGTGCCGCGCGCCGTGCCTGCCCCGTATCGCGCAGCTATAGCCGCCTGCCCGCGCAATCGGCCTATCACATGCAAAGGTTTATCGCCCCATGACCCGCACCCTGATCCTGATGCGCCACGCGAAATCCAGCTGGGATGATTTCATGCAGCCCGATCATGACAGGCCGCTGAACAAGCGCGGTATCGCCTCGGCGCGCGCCTTGGGCGACTGGCTGCGCGGCAAGGGCCATATCCCCGATCAGGTGATCAGTTCGTCTGCCACGCGCACGCAGGAAACCTTTGACGGTCTGAACCTGACAGTCACACCGGAATATACACACGCCCTTTACCATGCGGGCGCTGAAAAGATGCTGGACGTGTTGCAGGGCGCGCAGGGGGCGTGCGTGCTGATGCTGGGGCACAATCCCGGCATTGCCGATTTTGTCGAACGGCTGGTCAACGCATCGCCCGCACATGCGCGGTTTCTGGATTACCCGACGGGTGCCACGACTGTGATCCGCTTTGATGTGGAAAATTGGCGCGCTGTCCGCTTCGGGCAGGGGACGGTGCAGGATTTCGTGATTCCGCGCGAATTGCCTGAGGTCTGACAGCAAAAAGGCGGGTCTTGGCCCGCCTTTCTGTCACGTCTTTTCGATTAAAGCCTAGTGGCCCAGAATCTGGCTCAGGAACAGCTTGGTTCTGGGGGATTGCGGGTTGTTAAAGAACTCTTCTGGTTCGTTCTGTTCCACAATCTGGCCTTCGTCCATAAAGATTACGCGGTTGGCCACCTGACGGGCAAAACCCATTTCGTGGGTCACGCACAGCATGGTCATGCCTTCTTCGGCAAGCTCGACCATGGTATCCAGAACCTCTTTGATCATTTCGGGGTCCAGCGCAGATGTCGGCTCGTCAAACAGCATGATGCGCGGGCGCATACACAGGGACCGTGCAATCGCCACCCGCTGCTGCTGACCCCCCGAAAGCTGGCCGGGATACTTGTTGGCCTGATCGGGGATCTTGACCTTTTCAAGGAAATGCATCGCGATTTCCTCGGCCTCTTTCTTGGGTGTCTTGCGCACCCAGATCGGGGCCAGCGTGCAGTTTTCAAGGATCGACAGATGCGGAAACAGGTTGAAGTGCTGGAAACACATCCCGACCTCGGACCGGATCTTGTCGATGTTCTTGAGATCAGAGGACAGCAACGTGCCATCCACTGTAATCGATCCCTGCTGGTGTTCTTCCAGTGCGTTGATGCAGCGGATCAACGTGGATTTGCCCGACCCTGACGGGCCCGCAATCACGATCCGTTCGCCCTGATACACTGTCAGGTCGATATCGCGCAGCACGTGGAAGGTGCCGTACCATTTGTTCATGTTCTCAATCGAAATTGCCACTTCGTTCGAGACTTTCATTGCTTGTGCTTGTTCAGCCATTTTATCAGCCCTTCCTTATCGGTGGCCGGTCTGAAGCTTGCGCTCCAACCATTGAGAGTATTGCGAGATGCCGTAGCAGACGACAAAGAACAGCCCGGCCGCAAAGGCCCAAAGCTCCCAGTAAACGCCTGCCCAGTCGGTTGACGACAGGATGGGCCCGCGGATCATGCCGACAAGGTCGAACATCGAAATCACCGAAACCAGCGTGGTGTCCTTGAACAGGCCCACCGCCACGTTCACGATGCCCGGGATCGAGATTTTCAGCGCCTGCGGCAGAATGATCAACCGCATGGATTGCGCATAATCCAGCCCCAGACTGTCCGCCGCCTCGTATTGGCCGCGCGGCAAGGCCGCCAGGGCACCACGGATCACTTCGGCGATATAGGCCGACGAGAACATGGTGATCATGATGATCACGCGCAAGATCAGGTCGAGCGCCGTACCGGGTGGAAAGAAGTAGGCCAGAACCACGTTTGCCACGAACAGCAAGGTGATCAGTGGTACGCCACGCACGAATTCGATGAAGACAACGCAGATCCATTTCACAATCGGAAGATGCGATTGCCGCCCCAGTGCCAGCATGATGCCGATAGGCAATGACAGCGACACACAGATCGTGCCAAGGATCATGTTGAGCATAAAGCCCCCCATATCCCGGCTTGCCACCGGTTCCAGCGCCAGCAGGCCAGAGGCCGCGGACGTGATGAACCCGCCGATCCACCAGGTCAGGATCGTGGCCAAAAGGGCCGTCCCCAAACCTGCGGAAAAGCTGATGCGCTCGAACCGTTTGAACACCAAGAAACCCACGATCAGACCCACAGCCGCCAGAACCGGCACAAGGATCGAGCCGCCCCAGATCAGCCAGAAGGCCAGAAACGGGTAAATGCCCGTAAAGATCAGAAGCTTGCGCGGCAGGTGCGTGAACAGCACCGGTGCCACGGCGACAAACAGCAGGATAAAGGCCACGGTCGGGCGCCAGTACTGTTCGCTGGGATACTGGAAGCCGAACAACATCTGCTGCCAGCGTTCCGAAATTACCGCGAAACAGCCGCCACCTGAATCCCCGATCAGGGTCCGGCATTCGCGGATGCTGTCTGCGGTCCAGACACCGTTGACGATCCACGGGAAAATACCCGCGGCCAGACGGTAGATCACGTAAAGCGATATGACCGTCATGATGGTGTTGAACCATCCCGAAAACAGGTTTTCACGCACCCATTTTACAGCCCCCGTTTCACCGGGAGGCGGGTCCATCTGGGGCAGTTGCGTTTCGCGTACGAAGGCAACGGTATGTGCATGTGTTTCACTCATTTCACCGCTCCTTCAGTTTCATTTTGTTGTTGTAGACGTTCATGATCGCCGCAATCGACAACGAGAACGTGAGATAGAACAACATCAGCAACAGCACACATTCGATCGCGCGGCCCGTCTGGTTCAGCGTGATGCCGCCCAATGTGCCGGTCAGATCCATGTAGCCCACCGCAATCGCAAGGGACGAGTTCTTGGTGATGTTGAGATATTGCGAGATCAGCGGCGGGATGATCACCCGCAGCGCCTGCGGCAGGATCACAAGGTTCATGATCCGGCGCGGGCGCAGGCCCAATGCCGCCGCCGCTTCGGTCTGGCCCTTACTGACGGCAAGGATACCCGCGCGGACGTTTTCGGCGATAAAGGCACCGGTATAGATCGCCAGTGCAAACCACAGCGCAATAAAGGAGGTGCGTAACTGCAACCCGCCTTCGAACCGGAACCGGCCCATTTCGGGCATATCCAGCGCGATCGGGCGGCCGAGCGCATAATAGGCAATCACGGTCGGCAGGATCAGAACGGCCAAGGACGGCCACAGGATCGGAACCACCTTGCCTTCGTTGAACAGTTTCAGACGCGCGTGGCGGCGCACCATGAACACACCAAAGACCGAGGCAACGAACACCCCGAATACGGCCCAGCCGCCAGATTCAAAAATCAGCGCCGGTACAAAAACGCCCTGGTTGGTAAAGGCCATGCTGCCCAGTATCAGCGACCGTTCGGGATCTTCCCCGCGATAATCCGAGATATTGGGAAAGATGTTGGCCGTGATCGTAAAGATGATGATCAGCCAGATCAGAACGGGAATGTTACGGAAAATCTCGACGTAAACACTCATCAGTTTGGCAACGATCCAGTTGTTGGACAGTCGCAGAACACCGGCGATCACCCCGAAGACTGTTGCCGTGACACAGGCCAGAAACGCAACAATCAGCGTATTCATCGCCCCGACGACAGAGGCACGTAAATGCGTGTCCTGACTGTTATACGGGATCGGCTGCTGGTTGATGTCATAGCCCGCCGGATTTCCAAGGAATTCGTAGGAAATATTCAGGCCGGCTTCGCGCAGGTTCTGCGCCAGATTGCTGCCAAGGTAAGAAAAGGAAACGATCAGGGCCAGAAGCGCCAAGGCCTGAAATGTATAGGACCTGTAGCGCGTATCGTTGAACAGCATCGACAGGTTGAATGAACCCCGTGGAGGGTCAGAAATCGTTGTCATCTAGGAACTTCCCCGTTGTGCGGCCAGTTATTTTTTTCAGCTCTTACGGCTGTTTGGCAATCGCGGTCGTCTGGTGTGCAAAGGGCGCAGACATAATCTGCGCCCTTCGACTTGGGTATCTTAACGGAACGGAGGCGAATAGATCAGGCCACCTTCGGTCCACTGTGCGTTGAGACCGCGCGCCAGACCGATGGGGGTTTCTTCGCCGATGTTGCGGGCAAAGATTTCACCAAAGTTGCCGCCCGCCATGATCGCTCTCTTGGCCCAGTCGGCATCAACACCCAGCATTTCGCCCAGTGTACCTTCGGAACCCAGCAGACGCTTGACTTCGGGGTTGCTTGAACCCGTTGTCATTTCTTCTGCGTTCACCGATGTCACACCCAGTTCTTCGGCTGTGATCAGCGCGTTCAGTGTCCAGCGAACCAGATCACCCCATTCGTTGTCGCCGTGGCGGACCAGCGGGCCCAGCGGCTCTTTCGAGATGATTTCCGGCAGCAGGGCGTGATCTGCAGGTGTTGCAAAGTTTGCACGCTGCGCCGCCAGAGCCGAGGCGTCAGTTGTGTAAACGTCACATGCACCGGCCAGATACTGCTGAACCGCTTCGGCACCTGTTTCAATCGGAACAGGCTCGTAGCTGATGTTGTTGGCACGGAAGAAATCGGCCAGGTTCAGTTCTGTTGTTGTACCGGTCTGGATACAAACGGTTGCACCGTCCAGATCCTTGGCCGACGAAACGCCCAGCGCTTTGGGAACCATAAAGCCCTGACCATCGTAGTAGTTTACACCTACGAAGTCGAACTTCAGGTCTACGTCACGGCTGAATGTCCATGTGGTGTTACGGGCCAGCATGTCGATTTCACCCGACGCCAGAGCCGTAAACCGGGTTTTGCCGGTTGTCGGAACGAATTCAACAGCTGTAGAATCGCCCAGAACAGCGGCTGCAACGGCGCGGCATACCGCAACGTCAAACCCCTGCCATACGCCATTTGCGTCCGGCTCCGCAAAACCGGGAACACCGGTTGTCACGCCGCAATTCAGCTTTCCACGGGCCTTGACGTCATCCATCGTACCCGCTGCAGCTACACCTGCTGCCAAACCAGCAATCGTCAGCGCGCCAAAAAAAACGGATTTTTTCATTTTTACCTCTTCCTGATTGTCCGCCGCCTTATGGGGCGGTTCATCCGACATGTTAGCCGGAGGTGATACCAAAAACGGGCGATACCCCGTCGGTGGGGCTGAGTTTGGTCGGATTCATCACAAAACGTCAAGAGGATCATCACCGAAACTGACAAATCCCGGACTTGGCGCGGGGGAACCGCCGCAACCGGCTATGCGGCAGGGTGCGAGGTGCCCGACGGGGACTGGCACAGATCAAAAAACCGTTTCGCCGCAAAAAACGCCTCGGCTTTGATTGCCGCAGCGGCTTGGGCTTCGTCGTCTTTTCCCCATTGTTCTTGCTGCCAGATTTCATCCAGCCGCGAGAGTTCCCACAGCGTTTGCGGGGGCAAATGGCCTTTGATCGCGGCAAATGCGATGATCAAAGAGCCTGACAAACTGACCAGATCGTGAAATGCCGCCAGTTCAAATGCGTTCAGCGCGTAGGTGCGTTGGCGCAGTTCCTTTAACGATGTCGGCGATTGCGCCTGATGCATAACGCCTGCAACGGTGACAAGTTTGGCATTCAAAGCCGTTTCTGCCCAATTCAACAGCGGATCCCAAAGTGCGGATTGACGTTCGGTCAACGCATCCGGCGTGGTGGCGCGATAGCACAACAGGTCCGAATCACCATAGGCGGCCAGCATATCGGCGACTTCGCCGAATTGCGGCGTGACCTTGTCGATGGCGGCATTCGCAGCGCGGGTTACCGGCATTGTCTGCGGTTTCACAAGATCTTGCTGCGCATCCCATTCCGCAGAAATCGCGTCGGCAATTGCACGTGTCGGAACAACCAGCGCGGCCTTGACCGGCGTTTTGATCGCGCGGCCATCCAGATGCACCGTAAACCCGCCCGTGACAGGTACAGTTTCGGCCTTTTTCCAGAACCGTTTCTGTTTCCACTCGCTCATACGCGGGCCTCCAAAATATCCTGCAAGGCTGTGCCAAGCGCGGTAAAGCTGTCAACGATCCGGTCCGCCGCGTGCAGGCGCGATACATCGTGATAGCCCCAACTGACCCCGATCGCCCCGACACCTGCAGCCTTGGCCATGTCCATGTCATAGCTGGTGTCGCCGATCATCACGGTTTGCGCCGGCCCGACCCCGATGTCGCGCATCGCCGCGTGGATCATGGACGGGTGCGGTTTGGACGGGTGAAAATCGGCGACCTGCTGGGTCAGGAACATCCGTTCCAATCCGTGGGCGGCCAGCAGTTTATCCAGCCCGCGCCGGGATTTGCCGGTGGCGACGCCCAGAATGTTATCCGGCACCGCGTTCAGCATCGCCAGCGTATCCGCCGCGCCCGCGTAAAGCGGCGAGGACAGCGCCGCACCGGTTTGCGCGCGCAGGGCGATATAGGCATCCTTGTACCCTGTCACCATGTGCGCGCGCTGGTCTTGCGGCGCGTCGGGCACCAGTTGGGCCATGGCCTCATCCAGCGACAGCCCGACAATCGACAGGATGTCGGAGTGGGGCGGATGCGGCAGGCCGACTCCGTCAAACGCCCGTGTCATGGCCGCAATGATATCGCGCTGGCTGTCCACCAGCGTGCCATCCACATCAAAAATGATCAGTCGCAGCGCAGAATTCATTCAAAATCTTCAAACGGGTCCACAGGCACATCATTGGCCGACCACTGGAACAGGTTCCATGTCTGCTCCATATGCGGGGGCAGCGGGGCGGTCAGGTGCAGGATCGCCTTGGATACCGGATGTTCCAGCGTCAGCGAACGGGCATGCAGATGCAGCTTCTTGCTGACGTCGCCGCCCAGATTGGCACCCCAGCCATCGCCCAGATTGTCCTGACCCGACCCGCCATATTTGCCATCGCCCACAATCGGGTGGCCGATTTCGGCCATATGCGCGCGCAACTGGTGGGTGCGCCCCGTCACCGGGATCATCGCCACCCATGCGGTGCGTTTGGCGGCGGCGGCCAGAACGGTGTAATCGGTGGTGGCGCGTTTCGCGCCTTCGGTGCTATCCACGTCGCGCGGATGCACGCAATACATCTTTTCGCCTTCGCCGCCATCGCCATGGCCGCGCGCCTTGACCAGACCGTATTTGATCACGCCGGATCGCGGATGGGGCACACCGGCCACGGCGGCCCAGTAAATCTTGCGGGTTTCGCGGTGCCGGAACGCCGCCGTCAGCGCGCTGGCCACGGCGCGGGTGCGCGCCAGCAACAGAACGCCCGATGTATCCTTGTCCAGCCGGTGCACCAGCTTGGGTTTTTCATCCAGACCGAATGTCAGCGCCTCGGCCAGACCATCCACATGACGGGTCTGTTTGCTGCCGCCCTGCACCGGAAGGCCGTGCGGTTTGTTCAGCGCGATAATGTGATCATCGCGGTAGATCACGCAGGACTGGATCATCTTGGCGTCTGCGGCGCTGATCGACGTTTTGGCCTGTGCGCTGATCTGGCCGGCTTCGGGCAGGGGCGGGATACGCACCTGCTGGCCCGCCTGAACGCGGGTCGAGGCCTTGACCCGTCCGCCATCAATGCGCAGATCGCCCTTGCGGCACATCTTTTCGATGCGCCCCTGACTGACCTGCGGAAACAGGCGCCGCATCCAGCGGTCCAGCCGCTGGTCGCCGTCGCCTTCTTCTACAGTAACGGTTTGTACCCTGCTCATGCCCAGACCCCGCGCGCGCACCACAGGCCCAGCATCAGGCCCGCGATGGACAATATAACCGACAACGCCACATAGGCACCGGCCATCCCGAATTGCCCCTTTTCAATCAGGTTCACCGCTTCCAGCGAAAAGGATGAAAAGGTGGTGAACCCGCCCAGCACGCCGACCGCCAGAAACGGATTAAGATGGGTCAGCCCCTTATGCGCCGCCAGCACCACCAGAACACCCATCAGGAACGACCCGACGATGTTGACACTGATCACCCCAAGGGGAAAACCGGTTGGTCCGAACGCACGGAACAGCCACACGCCCGCGCCATAGCGCAGGCTGGCCCCGATTGCGCCGCCAAGGGCCACTGAAAAAAGCGTTGTCATCATGTGCGGTCTGTCGCGCCTTGCGCGGGTGATGTCAAGTTTTGCGCTTGGCGCGCAGGCCCGCAAAGAATTCCAGCCGCTTTTTCAGCTCGCGTTCAAAGCCGCGTTCGACAGGGGAATACAGCACAGGGCGTTTTACCCCGTCGGGAAAATAGTTCTGGCCGGAAAATCCGTCTTCGGCGTCGTGATCATAGGCATAGCCCGCGCCATAGCCGATATCCTTCATCATCGCCGTGGGCGCGTTCAGGATATGTTTGGGCGGCGGTTCCGATCCGGTTTTCTTGGCCATCGCCATCGCGCCCTTGAACGCGACATAGCCGGCGTTGGATTTGGGGGCCAGCGCCAGATAGGCCACCGCCTGCCCCAGCGCCAATTCGCCTTCGGGGCTGCCCAGCCGTTCATAGGTTTCCCATGCGTGCAGACACACGGTTTGCGCCTGCGGATCGGCCAGCCCGATATCTTCCACCGCCATGCGGGTGATCCGGCGCGCCAGATAACGCGGGTCTTCGCCCCCGGTCAGCATCCGCGCGAACCAGTAAAGCGCGGCATCCGGATCAGAGCCGCGCACCGATTTGTGCAGTGCCGAAATCAGGTTGTAATGTTCTTCGCCGCCTTTGTCGTATTTGGCCGCGCGCCGCATCAGGCGGGTGCCCAGCGCATCGCGATCCAGCTTGGCATCGGTTTTCCATGCTGCGACCTGTTCAATCAGGTTCAGCAGGGCGCGCCCGTCGCCATCGGCCATTTCCTGCAACGCCTCGCGCGCGTCACCGGTCAAGGGCAGCGTCTTGCCCAGTTCCTTTTCGGCGCGCTGGGTCAGACGTTCCAGATCGGACAGGTCCAGCCGTTCCAGCACCAGCACCTGCGCGCGCGACATCAGGGCGGCGTTCAGCTCGAATGACGGGTTTTCCGTTGTCGCCCCGACCAGAAGAATGGTGCCGTCTTCCATGATACGGCAGAAACCCGTCTTGCTGGGCTTTGTTGAAGCGGTGGATTTCATCGACGAACAGCAATGTGCCCTGCCCGTTCTGGCGGCGGATGCGGGCCGCTTCGAACACTTTTTTCAGGTCGGGCACACCGGTGAAAATCGCGCTGATCTGGACAAAATGCAGATCGGTTTCATCCGCCAGCAGCCGCGCGATGGTGGTTTTGCCCACCCCCGGCGGCCCCCAGAACACCAGCGATGACAGGCTGCCCGACGCCAGCATGATGCCCAGCGGCGCATCCGGCCCCAACACCTGATCCTGTCCGATCACCTCGGCCAGCGTTTTGGGGCGCAACCGGTCGGCAAGGGGGCGGTGCGCGGACGGGGCAGGTTCTGCCCCCGGTTGATCGAACAGATCGGCCACCGCGTCAGCGCCTGAACCGCAATTGCGCGCGGTTCGTGCCGCGCTGGATATCAAACACCAGCCCGCGCCCAGACCGGCGCAGGGTTTTGCGCACATCGCGCGGCGTTTCGATCCCTTCACCGTTGATCGCCAGAATCACATCGCCGGTGCGCAACCCGATGCGGGGGGCCACGGGGCCGGCATCGGACACCACAACGCCACCGGCCAGCAAGGGCAGGTTGAAATCGGCGATCACCGCCGGATTGATCTGCGACACGGCCAGCCCCGGCAACCCGCTGTCATCCGCCAGCACGATTGTGTCACGGGGCGGCATTTCGGGCGCTGTCATCAGCGTCACGGCAACATCATTTGCGCTTGCCCCGCGCCAGCGCGTGATTGTCACGTCCTGTCCCAGCCCGGCCACGCTCATCCGATACACCATTTCGGCGGGGGTGTTCACGGCGGCGCCGTCAACGGCGGTGATCACATCGCCCACGTCAAACCCCGCTGCCTTGAACGGGCTGACAGGGTGCAGTGCCGACACCACGATGCCGCCGGGCACATCAAGGCCCAGCGTTTCCGCCATGTCGGCATCCACCGGCTTTGCCCGCTCATCCCCGCCCACGGGCGTTCAAACCCGCTGTTTCCGGCGCGGGCCTGATCGACAAAGGCGGCCACCAGATCGGCGGGAATGGCAAAGCCGATGCCGTTTGATCCGCCCGACCGCGTCAGGATCGACGTGTTGATCCCGATCAGATTGCCCTGCATGTCAATCAGCGCGCCGCCCGAATTTCCCGGATTGATCGGTGCATCGGTCTGGATGAAATAGCCATGCCCCGCGCCCCCTGCCCGCGCCCGAACGCGCCAGCCCCGAAATGATGCCGCTGCTGACGGTCTGGCCCACGCCGAACGGGTTGCCGATGGCCAGCGCCAGTTCGCCCACTTCAACGCTGTCGCTGTCGCGCAAGGCCAGGCTGGGCAGGTCGCGCGCCCCGTCCAGTTGCAAAATGGCAAGATCGCTGTCCTGATCGCCCAGCAGCACGCGGGCGCTGAATTCGCGCCGGTCGGCCAGCACGACGCGGATGTCGGTGGCCATGCCGACAACATGGTAATTGGACACGACGATCCCGTCCGGTGACAGGATCACGCCGGACCCGAGCGAGTTCTGCAACACGCGGTTGCGGGGTGGCGAACCCTTCGAAAAAGCGGCCAAAGAACGGATCGCTGGAAAACGGGTTCGGGCGCGCCTCGGTCACGAAACGGGCATAGATGTTGACCACCGCAGGGGCGGCCTGTTTCACCAGTGGCGCAAAGCTGAGCTGCAATCTCCGGCTTGCGATTGCGGCACGCGGGTTTCAGCCGCCGCAAACGGGGCGGGCAACAGGCACAGCAGGAAAAGCAGAAGTCGGATCATCAGGCCCCCGTGGGATTGCCCCTGATATGCGCGCGACCGGCGCGAATTGCAACGGTTCTGCACGGCGCGCGGGTGGTCAGCCGTGGGCGGGCGTATCGCTGGTCAGGCTGGTGACATGAAGTTTCCAAGGCCCGCCGCCCTGCCGTTTCAGCACGTTCACCGACACGCCGCTTTCGGTGCTCAGGGTGCCCGACTCATCCGGAAAATCGCCGGCATAGTGCAGAACACAATAGGCCAGATCGCCTGTCGCTTGGGCGCTGATCACCGTCATACGTTTGTTCTGTTCGTTCGCGGCGAACCAGTCGGTGTGCGTTTGCATGATCGCCGCGTGGCCCACAGCGGGCGGGCCATAGGGCGAATAGAGCGATGCTGTATCGGTAAAGATCGCGCCAATCGCCGCCAGATCGTGACGGTTATAGGCATCGACATAGCGATCAATGCACCGCCTGCAGATCGGTTTCAATGGACATGACACATTCCTTTGCAGCCTTGGCGCAACCCTAGCGTCTTGCCACCGACGCGCAAAGAAAAACCCCCGCCCAAATGCATGGGCGGGGGTTTAAATACTCAGGTGGTGTGCCGGTCTTTAGTCTTCGGCAACGTCTTCTGCGGCCAGACGGGCCTTGTCGCCGGCGCCTTTGGCATCGCGATCACGGTCGACGAATTCGATGATCGCCATCGGCGCCATGTCGCCATAGCGGAAGCCGGCCTTCAGCACGCGGACATAACCGCCCTGACGGTCTTTGTAGCGCGGGCCCAGAACGTCGAACAGTTTGGCGACATACTGGTCCTGCTTCAGCTTGCGTTGCGGCCTGACGGCGGGCGTGCAGATCGCCGCGCTTGGCCAGCGTGATCAGCTTTTCGATGATCGGGCGCAGTTCTTTTGCCTTGGGCAGTGTTGTCTTGATCTGCTCATGTTCGATGAGCGAGCCGGCCATGTTGGCGAACAGCGCCTTGCGGTGCTCATGGGTCCGGTTCAGGCGGCGGTAACCACGTGCGTGACGCATTTTCTTGTTCCTTCTACAGGCTTTTTGCTTTGTCCGGCCGATCGATGCGTGTCAGCCGCTCTCCTTGGGGCGGTATTGCCCGTGTTGTCCCCGCCAGCGCGGGCATTGACGCCAAGACGCGCTTAAAACGCGTCTTCGAATTTCTTGGCCAGATCTTCGATATTGTCGGGCGGCCAGTCCTCGACGTCCATGCCCAGATGCAGGCCCATGCCCGACAGCACTTCCTTGATCTCGTTCAGGGACTTGCGGCCAAAGTTCGGGGTGCGCAGCATCTCGGCTTCGGTTTTCTGGATCAGATCGCCGATATAGACGATGTTGTCGTTCTTCAGGCAGTTGGCCGAACGCACCGACAGTTCCAACTCGTCCACTTTCTTCAGCAGCAGCGGGTTGAATTCCAGACCGTCATCGTCGTCCTGACGCGATGCGCTTTCGGGCTCGTCGAAGTTGACGAAGATCGACAGCTGGTCCTGCAGGATGCGCGCGGCATAGGCCACGGCATCATCCGGCGTGATCGAGCCGTCGGTTTCGACCTTCATGGTCAGCTTGTCATAATCCAGAACCTGACCTTCGCGGGTCGGCTGCACATCATAGCTGACCTTTTTGACCGGCGAATAGATCGCATCGATCGGGATCAGACCGATGGGCGCATCTTCGGGTTTGTTCTTGTCAGCCGGCGACATAGCCTTTGCCGGTATTGACGGTCAGTTCCATGAACAGGTCGGCGCCATCGTCAAGGTGGCAGATCACATGATCACGGTTCAGGATCTCGATGCCGCGACTGTCGGAGATGTCGCCAGCGGTCACAACGCCCGGGCCCTTGGCCGAGATCGACAGGCGCTTTGGGCCTTCGACTTCCATGCGCAGGCGACACGCCTTTGAGGTTCAGGATGATGTCGGTCACGTCTTCACGCACACCGGCCACGCGAGGAAAACTCGTGCAGCACGTTGTCGATCTGCACGGAGGTGATGGCCGCGCCCTTGCAGCGACGACATCAGGACGCGGCGCAGCGCGTTGCCCAGCGTCAGGCCAAAGCCGCGCTCCAGCGGTTCGGCGATAACGGTGGCCTGACGCGCGGGATCGTTGCCCGGCTTGACGTCAAGCTGTGTCGGCTTGATCAGTTCAGCCCAATTTTTATGGATCATGCGTCCCTCCATTCTTGTCCAGCATCCCATGTCCAAAAGTGCCAGACGCCCGAGGTTTCAAAATGACGAAACTGGGGCCGCGCAAAAGGCGCGGCCCCAGAACAATAAATGTGCTTAGACGCGGCGGCGCTTCGGCGGGCGGCAACCGTTGTGCGCCATCGGGGTCACATCACGGATCGAGGTGATGTTGAAACCGACAGCAGCCAGAGCGCGCAGCGCGCTTTCGCGGCCCGAACCGGGGCCCTGCACTTCGACTTCCAGCGTCTTGACGCCGTGTTCCTGTGCTTTCTTGCCGGCATCTTCTGCGGCCATCTGGGCGGCATAAGGTGTCGATTTACGCGACCCTTTGAAACCCATGGTGCCGGCCGACGACCATGCAATCGCGTTGCCCTGAACGTCCGAGATCAGGATCTTGGTGTTGTTGAAAGAAGAGTTCACATGCGCAACGCCAGCGGCGATGTTCTTGCGCTCTTTCTTCTTGGTGCGTGTCTTTTCGCGTGCCATCGGTCCGAGCCTCCCTTATTTCTTCTTGCCGGCAATGGCCTTTGCGGGGCCTTTGCGGGTGCGAGCGTTGGTATGGGTGCGCTGACCGCGAACCGGCAGGTTGCGACGGTGACGCAGGCCACGGTAGCAGCCAAGGTCCATCAGGCGCTTGATGTTCATCTGCGTTTCGCGGCGCAGGTCACCTTCGACGGTGAAGTTCGCGTCGATGTGTTCGCGGATCGGCCAGAACTTCGGCATCGCGACAGTTCGTTGACCCGGCGGGCCGTATCGATGCCGACGGCTTCGCAGATGGCCTTGGCCGAGGTATGGCCAATTCCGGTGATATAGGTGAGGGCGATCGGAACCCGCTTTGCAGTCGGGATGTTTACGCCGGCAATACGTGCCACGTGTCATTTCCTTTTCGTTGCGGGTCCGTAATGCCAGACCCTTTTTTCACAACGTAAGCCCGAGGCAGTTTTGCCATCGGGCCTCAGCTGATCAGGTGATCTTGCCCGTCGGGTGCGACCCTGTCAGGCAAATCGATTCTCTTTCGAGATAGCGCGTGATTATGGGCTTTTGCCGTGGGCGTCAAGGCACCTGCCCGGCATGCGGCGGAATCGGTGAATCAGGCGTCAAGAACCGCCGCAATGTCGCCCTGCACCGCATCGATCTCGCCCAGCCCGTCCACCGTCGTCAGCATGCCCTTGGCATAGTAATAGCCGATCAGCGGCGAGGTCTTCTTGTAGTATTCCATCAGGCGGGTTTGCAGGCTGTCCTCGTTGTCATCGGCGCGGCGCTTGAACTCGGTGCCGCCGCAATTGGTCGCATTTGCCATCCGCCGGGATCAGGCTTGGTGATGTCGTTGTAGACCTCGCCGCAGCCGCCGCAGGTCGAAGCGGGCGGTGATGCGCGCGACCAGCGCGTCGTCGTCCACCCGCATCTCGATCACCGCATCCAGCGTTTCGCCCGGTCGCCGCCAGCAAGTCGCCCAGCGCATCGGCCTGGGCCAGCGTGCGGGGAAAGCCGTCAAAGATGAAGCCGCCGGCCTTGCCGCCTTCCAGCTTTTCGCGGATCAGGCCGATCACGATCTCGTCCGTGACCAAGCTCGCCGCGTGCCATCACGTCGGCCACGACCTTGCCCATCTCGGTGCCGCTGTCCTTGGCCTCGCGCAGCATGTCGCCGGTGCGACAGCTGGACCATGCCGCGTTCTTCGACCAGATGACGTGCCTGTGTGCCTTTGCCCGCACCCGGCGGCCCAAGAAGAATGATATTCATCGGCGCGCCGGTGTCCGTTTGCCGCGCTTTCTTGCGCTTTGCCGCGCAGTTGCGATTTCTCGATCAGGCCTTCGTACTGATGCGCCAGCAGATGGCTTTGCACCTGCTGGATCGTGTCCATCGTCACCGACACCACGATCAGCACCGACGTGCCGCCGAAATAGAACGGAATGGCGAATTGGCCGCGCAGGATTTCCGGCAGCAGACAGACCGCCGCCAGATAGGCCGAGCCCAGCACCAGAACGCGGTTGACCACATATTCCAGATATTCGGCGGTCTTCTTGCCCGGACGGATGCCGGGAATAAAGCCGTTCTGGTTCTTCAGGTTGTCGGCCACGTCATCCGCTTTGAACGACACGTTGAAGGTGTAGAAATAGGCGAAGAACACGATCATCGCGACGAAGAACAACAGGTAAAGCGGCTGACCGGGGCCGAAATAGGCCAGGATCGGTCGACATGATCGGGCCGGTCTGACTTGCCCGAAAAGGTGCTGATCGTGGTCGGCAGCAACAGCAGCGACGCTGGCAAAGATCGCCGGGATCACGCCTGCCGGGTTGACCTTGACCGGCAGGTGGCTGGACCCGCCGTCATAGACCTTCATCCCCACCTGACGGCGCGGATACTGGATGTGGATCTTGCGCAGGGCGCGTTCCATGAACACCACGAAGGCGATGGTGGCGATCACCATCACGATCACGCCGATGATCACCGCAGGGCTGATCGCGCCCGAACGGCCGCTGGCAAAGAACTGCGCCATTGCGGCGGGCACTTCGGCGATGATGCCGACGAAGATGATCAGCGAGATGCCGTTGCCGATGCCGCGCGCGGTGATCTGTTCACCCAGCCACATCAGGAACATGGTGCCGCCGACCAGCGTGATCATGCAGGACATGCGGAAGAACAGGCCCGGATCGGTGCGCCAGATCGCCCGCTTCAAGGCTGACGGCAAGGCCGTAGGCCTGCAACGTGGCCAGCAACACCGTGCCGTAGCGGGTATATTGGTTGATCTTCTTGCGGCCCTGCTCGCCCTCTTTCTTCAGCTGTTCCAGCGATGGCACCATCGAGGTCAGCAGCTGAACGATGATCGAGGCCGAGATATAGGGCATGATGCCAAGGGCAAAGATCCCCATCCGGCCCAGCGCGCCGCCGGTGAACATCGACAGCATGCCGCCGATGCCCTGCCGCCGCCTGTTCCATGAATTCGCGCAAGCGCCGCACCGTCGATGCCCGGCACCGGGATGAAGGTGCCCAGACGGTAGACGATCAGAAGACCAAGGGTGAACAGGATGCGGTTGCGCAGGTCGGTGGCTTTGCCAAGGGCCGCCCAGCTTGTGTTCGCGGCCATTTGTTCTGCTGCAGATACCATGCGGCGTCTCTCCTTAATGACAACGCCGCCAAAGCCGTTTTCCGGCTCGGCGGCGTTTGGAAAACCTTGAGTGTGTATGTAAGCGGCGCAAGCGCCGCTCACAACCCGTTATTCAGCCGCAGACGCAGTTGTGACCGTCAGAGCACCACCGGCCTTTTCCACCGCATCAATCGCGGATTTGGATGCGCCGGTGACTTCCAGCGTCAGCTTGGACGTGACATCGCCCTTGGCCAGAACGCGGATACCGTCCAGCTTGCGACGGACCAGACCGCTGTCGATCAGCACGTCTTCGGTGATCGGCTTTTTCGCGTCGATCTTGCTTGCGTCGATGAATTTCTGGATCAGGCCCAGGTTGACAACGGCAAATGCCTTGCGGTTCGGCTTGTTAAAGCCACGCTTGGGCAGGCGTTGGTAGAGCGGCATCTGGCCGCCTTCGTAGCCACCGATTGCCACACCCGAACGGGATTTCTGACCCTTGATACCACGGCCACCGGTCTTACCCGTGCCCGAACCCGGACCACGGCCAATACGCTTGCGCTTTTTGGTGGCGCCGTCGTTGTCGGAAGTTCATGCAGTTTCATGTCGCTTCTCCTTTGCCGGAACTGTCCCCCAGCGACGGGAGCGGACAAACGCGGCGTTTCAGATATGATTCTTGCAGGCGCGAACGCCCACCGCGTGCGTATAGACGAGGGGTGTGGGGGGATCAAGCGTTGTGTTTGGACAGAGCCACGGAAGGGCAGCGCCCGGCCCTGGGTGGGTGCAAAGCGCCCTCCCGTGGGGAGGGTCGGGCGCGGCCCGTGCGGGGGGCACGGGCGGGCGTTGACCCTACCCCACCGCCACGCCAAAGGTCCGCGCGCGGCATATGCCGGGGCGGTTGGGGCTGTTCGGACTGTCTGGATCGTGAGAGGGGCCGTAGTAAAAGGCGGCGCCGCCAGATCGGATATGTAAGACAGGGGAAAGGCCCCTGCACCCTGACCGGTTCAGTGTGGCCCGTTGGGGCCTCTTCTCCGAAAATGTGCCGGAAGGTTGGAAGGCTTCCGGCGGGTAATCGCGATTGAGGGAGTTTTAGGCGGGTGGCGTTAAAGAGCGGTGACAGAACCGCGCGCCGATGCCCGTAAAACGCGCAACGCCCCGCAGTGCTCTGCGGGGCGTTTGTTGTTTCACCACTGCGGGGCGACCCCGCGGCATTTCTTATCCACGCTCTTCGATGATCTCGACAAGGTGGGGGATGCTGTTGACCATGCCGCGCACGGAAGGGGTATCTTCCAGTTCGCGGGTCTTGTGCATCTTGTTCAGGCCCAGACCGACCAGCGTGGCACGCTGTTTGGCGGGGCGGCGGATCGGAGAACCGATCTGTTTTACAACGATTGTCTTAGCCATGATCAAGCCTCCTCAGCCACGTGTGCCGATGCCTCGGGGGCTTCGTCACGCTTGGGCAGAATGTCAGACACTTTTTTGCCGCGACGCTGGGCCACGGAACGGGGCGATGCCTCCTTCAACAGGCCGTCCATGGTGGCGCGGATCATGTTGTAGGGGTTCTGCGAGCCGATGGACTTGGACACAACGTCCTTGACGCCCAGCATTTCGAACACGGCACGCATCGGACCACCGGCAATAATTCCGGTCCCTTCCGGTGCGGTGCGCATCACGACTTTACCGGCGCCGTGGCGGCCTTCCATGTCGTGGTGCAATGTGCGGCCTTCGCGCAGTTGCACGCGGATCATCTGGCGCTTGGCTTGCTCGGTGGCTTTGCGAATGGCCTCGGGCACTTCTTTCGCTTTGCCTTTGCCAAATCCGACGCGGCCCTTTTGATCGCCCACAACCACCAGTGCGGCAAAGCCGAAGCGCTTACCACCTTTTACGGTTTTGGACACACGGTTGATCGCCACAAGGCGGTCGGCGAATTCCGGGGTTTCGTCGCGTTGGTTGCGGCGGTTGCCCCCACGGTTGTCATCTCTTGCCATAAGGCATCATCCTTTCGGTGCGGCGCGTCAGCGCCCTGATTGGTCAATCCTGGTGGGTGGTTCACACCCCCGGATCATCGAGGCGGCCCTGTGCAGGCCGCCTGCGCTGTCTTAGATTTTCAGACCGCCTTCGCGGGCTGCTTCGGCCAAAGCCTTGACCTTGCCGTGGAACAGGAAACCGCCCCGGTCAAAGTATGCTTCTTCAACACCGGCTTTTTTCGCGCGTTTCGCGATTTCCGCACCGACCTTGGTGGCCGCTTCGATGTTGTTTTTGCCGACAACGCCCAGTGTCTTTTTCAAGCGACGAGGCAGAGGCCAGAGTGACCCCGTTCACGTCGTCGATCAGCTGGACGCTGATGTTCTTGTTGCTGCGGTGAACCGACAGACGCGGGCGTCCTGCGTTCACTTTGCGAAGTTTGTTCCGAACGCGCAGGCGGCGCTTCAAGAACAGTTGTCTTTTGCTGTTTGCCATTTGTCCGTTCCTTACTTCTTCTTGCCTTCCTTGCGGAAGATAAACTCGCCCTTGTAGCGGATGCCTTTGCCTTTGTAGGGCTCGGGCTTGCGCCACGCGCGGATGTTGGCCGCGACCTGTCCGACGAGTTGCTCATCAATGCCTTCAACCACAATCTCGGTCTGCTTGGGCGCGGTGACTGTCACGCCGGCAGGCGGTACGTAATCCACGTCATGGGACAGACCCAGGTTGAGTTTCAGGGTGTTGCCGGTCATCGCGGCACGATAACCAACACCCTGGATTTCCAGCTCTTTCTTGAAGCCTGTGGTCACGCCGGTCACCAGATTGGCAACCATTGTGCGGCTCATGCCCCATTGCTGGCGGGCGCGCTTGGACGAGCCACGCGGCATAACCGAAACCGAGTTGTCCTCGATTGTGATGGTTACATCGTCGGTGGCGCGGAACGTGCGCGTGCCTTTGGGGCCTTTGACTTCGATCGTCTGACCCGACAGTGACGCTGTTACGCCAGAGGGCAGATCAACCGCTTTTTTACCGATACGAGACATCTTGCCCTCCTTAGAATACGGTGCAGAGCACTTCGCCGCCAACGTTGGCGCTGCGTGCTGCGGCATCCGACATCACACCTTTGGGGGTGGAGACAATCGACACACCAAGGCCCTGACGGACCGACGGGATGTCCTTGACGCCCATGTAAACGCGGCGACCGGGTTTAGAGACCCGCTTCAATTCGCGAATGACAGGAGTGCCTTCGTAATATTTCAGGCTGATTTCGAGGGCCGGATGACCATCGGAACCTGTGACTTTTTCGTAGCCACGGATATAGCCTTCGTCCGCCAGCACATCCAACACCCATGCGCGCAGTTTGGACGCCGGTGTCATCACCGTCGACTTGCCACGCATTTGGCTGTTGCGGATGCGGGTGAGCATATCTGCGATAGGATCGTTCATACTATCTCTCCCTTACCAGCTGGATTTGACCATGCCGGGGATTTGGCCGCTTGAGCCAAGATCCCGCAACGCGATCCGTGAAATTTTAAGTTTGCGATAATACGCGTGCGGCCGGCCTGTCAGCTGGCAGCGGTTGTGCAACCGTGTCGCCGAGCTGTTGCGCGGCAGTTTTGCAAGCTTCAGGCGCGCTTTGAAACGCTCTTCCATCGGCTTGCTCTGGTCATTTGCGATCGCTTTCAGCTCGGCCCGTTTGGCGGCATATTGCTCGACCAGCTTGGCGCGCTTCTTTTCGCGTTCGATCATTGATTTTTTAGCCATTACTCTCTCTCCCCGCGCTTAGCTGTTGAACGGCATGTTGAAATGCTTCAACAGCGCCTTGGCTTCAGCGTCGGTAGGTGCAGTGGTGACCATGATAATATCCATGCCCCACACTTCATCGACCTTGTCATATTCGATTTCCGGAAACACGATGTGCTCTTTCAGGCCCATCGCATAGTTGCCACGACCGTCAAAGCTTTTGCCCGAGACGCCGCGAAAGTCGCGGATACGGGGCATTGCGATGGTGATCAGGCGATCCAGAAATTCATACATACGATCGCCACGCAGGGTCACTTTCGCGCCCAGCGGCATTTCTTCACGGACGCGGAAACCGGCAATCGATTTCTTGGCCGTTGTCGTCAGGGCCTTCTGGCCTGCGATCGTCGACAGATCTTCGACGGCGGATTTTGCTTTCTTGCTGTCACGGACAGCTTCTGCGCCACAGCCGATGTTCAGAACGATTTTTTCCAGACGCGGGATCTGCATCTCGTTCTTGTAGCCGAACTCTTCCTTCATGGCGGCGCGGATGTTTTCCACATAGGCCGCTTTCAGGCGCGGGGTATAGGTTGCTGTATCAAGCATCGATCACGTCCCCCGTGGTTTTGGCAAAGCGCACTTTCTTGTCGCCGTCCATTTTGAAACCGACGCGTGTGGCTTTGCCCTTGGCGTCCAGCATCGACAGATTGCTCAGGTCGATGGGCATGGCTTTGGGCACGCGGCCGCCCTGATCGGACTGGCTTTGTTTGGTGTGACGGATGGCGACATTCACGCCTTCCACGACTGCTTTGCCGGCTTTGGGGTCAACCGAGGTAATTGTGCCCTCTTTGCCCTTGTCCTTGCCAGCAAGCACGATGACCTTGTCACCTTTGCGGAGTTTGGCAGCCATTACAGCACCTCCGGAGCAAGCGAGATGATTTTCATGAAGTTTTTGGCCCGCAATTCGCGCACGACCGGTCCAAAGATCCGGGTGCCGACAGGTTCGTTATTGTTGTTCAGAATAACGGCTGCGTTGCGGTCAAAGCGGATGGCGGTGCCATCGTCACGGCGAACTTCTTTGGCGGTGCGTACAACAACGGCCTTGCGGACGTCGCCTTTTTTCACGCGACCGCGTGGGATGGCTTCCTTGACCGACACGACAATGATGTCGCCGACGGATGCGTATTTACGCTTGGAACCACCCAGAACCTTGATGCACTGAACACGGCGTGCGCCGCTGTTGTCAGCAACATCCAGGTTGGTCTGCATCTGGATCATTTGGTTTCTCCCGACCTTTGGGGGGCGATGCGTGCCTGATCCCCAGGGTTTCGATTAAGATGTTCGGTGCTTCAGGCCTCGGCGGCTTGCAACACTTCCCAACGTTTGGTTTTCGATCGTGGTGCACATTCGATGATGCGCACTGCGTCGCCCACCTTGAATGTGTTGTTTTCATCGTGGGCCCGGTATTTTTTGGACTTACGGATGGTTTTCTTCAGAACCGGGTGCGTGAAACGGCGTTCCACGGATACGGTTACGGTTTGTGCGTTGGCGTCGCTTGTCACGGTGCCGGAAAGAATTCGCTTGGGCATCTGTCAGGCTCCCTTATTCAGCGGCCGCAGCAGCGGCTTTTTCGTTAAGAATGGTTTTCACACGGGCCACATCACGGCGAACCGTTTTCATGCGGGCTGTGCCTTCCATTTGGCCGGTTGCTTGCTGAAAGCGGAGGTTGAAGCTCTCTTTTTTCAGGTTGACCAGTTCCTCACGAAGCTGGTCCGGCGTTTTTTCACGCAGTTCTTTGGCGTCCATCGCCCTATTCCTTTCAACATCACCAGCAGGCCCCATCAGGGTGACCATGATTCTGGTGGAGTGGGTTCGAAGTGCGCCGTATAGGAGGGTTCGCGCAGTCGCGCAACCCCTAAGCGATAAAAGCGACGCGGGGGCACATCCGGGCGGGTTTGCTTGACAGAAGCCCGCAGCACGGGCAGGCACCCGGCTGCGCATCTTCTGTTTCGCCTCGGATCCCCAGGCTGCAAGTCGGCCATTTGCCGCGATAAACCGCGCCAACACCACCCGTTTTATCAATGTCCCTTGTTGGCCATGGATGATTGCAATATCGGCATGAGCAACATCACATCCCTATTCGTCACCCGCCTGTATCACGCGCCCTTGTCCGATCTGGGCAAACCCGTGGATCAGGACGAGCTTGAAGACTCTTGCCTGTCGATCGCCGAAGATGACACGGCCGGACAGGACTGGAGCGCGGAAAACGGCTTTCCCGGCTATACCAGCTATGCATCACTGACCGATCTGCCGTGGCGGTTTCCGATCTTCAAGGATCTGAAAAAGGTGCTGGACAAGCATGTCAAATCCTTCGCCAAGGATTTGCAGTTCGATCTGGACGGCAAAAAGCTGGTGCTGGACGATCTGTGGATCAACATCCTGCCCCCCGGCGGCATCCATACCTCGCATATCCATCCCCATTCGGTGATCAGCGGCACGACCTATGTGGCCGTCCCCAAGGGCGCGAGCGCGATCAAGTTCGAAGACCCGCGACTTGCGATGATGATGGCCGCCCCCGCGCGGGTGAAAGACGCGCGCGCCGACATGCGCAGTTTCGTTTACGTCGCGCCGAAAGTCGGGGACGTTCTGCTTTGGGAAAGCTGGCTGCGCCACGAAGTACCGATGAATATGGCGGATGACGACCGGATTTCTGTCTCTTTCAATTATCGCTGGGGATAATAGACAAGGGTACGTCTGATCCCTGCCAAGGTTGCAACGATGAAAATTGCGTTGGTTCTCTTCATCCTCTCGCTGGCTGCCAGTTTTGTGGCGCTTGCCAATCCAGATCTGTCGAGCCTGCTACTGGTGTCGGGACCATGTGCCGTGGCCAGTCTGTTGCTTTTGTTGCGGATATGGCTGAAACCTTCGCAATTCTCTTGGTCAGGCAAACAGAAGTGGGTCGTCATTGACGGGTCGAACGTGATGCACTGGCGCAAAGGCGTTCCAAGTATCGAGCCGGTCATCGAGGTGATCCAGCAGCTTGAAATATCGGGTTTTGCCCCCGGCGTGGTCTTTGATGCCAATGCCGGCCATCTGCTCGCGGGTCGTTATCTGCACGACAACGACCTTGGGAAACTTATGAACCTGCCACGTGACAGGGTGCTGGTTGCACACAAAGGCACATCGGCCGATCCGCTTGTCCTCACAGCGGCACGTGACATGTCCGCGCGCATCGTTTCGAACGATCGATTTCGTGATTGGATGACAGACTATCCGGAAATCTCAGATCCGGGGTATGTCATTCGGGGTGGATACAGATCGGGCAAGATCTGGCTTAACCTGGATGCGCCTGATCCTGCGCTACATAGCCAGACAGAGAACACCGCCTGAGAGCAGGTGTTACCGGTCTGGGAATGGAAATGTAAAAGCCCCCTCAGGTTTTCATACCCTCTGCACTCGGTGGAAATGTGCGAAATCCGCGTGGGTCCGGTGCCGGATCAAAGGCACGTCCGGATCGGACATGTGATACAGATTTGAACGTTTGGGCCATTTTGTGTATGGTCTGCATATGGCACAGAGGATGCGGCATCCTGTGACGAGACTGCGATACGCACGCAATACCAAGCCATTCGAACAGTTCAAGTATCGCAAACACCCGCGTTGAACCGCCCTAGACAGATGTTTCGTCCACACGAGCTTTGTACATCCTCTTGATCAGCGCCTGGCCATGTAAGCAAGGGAGTGAAACCATGGACGTCATCAAAAACACTGAAATTGCGCGTGCTTTGTATCGTGCGCACGGAGATAAAGCAGAAATCGAGGCCGCGCAGTGCGAGAACCGGTTCAAGGATGCCGGAAACAAAGATGAAGCCGAGAAATGGCGTGCAATTCGGGGAAGCATTCGAAGTCTGCGCGGTGCCAACCAGAGTTGAAAGCCAGAATAGGGCGGGCACCTGACAGGCGGCCTTGATGACCGCATCGCGCTCATCGCAGACATGCCCCTCACAATATCAAAAGCCCCCGCCGATTTCCCGGCAGGGGCTTTTGTTTTTTCACTGGCGTGCGGCCCAAGCTGTGCTTGGGCATTAGGATGCTCTAATACTAGATCATGGGCTGTCCAAAATTCTCAAGGCATCTTTTGGATCACAGATTTGCATCATACCCAGTTTTGCGAGTTTGTCGGCATTTTTCTGGAAATCTCTGGTGTTCAGTGTAACGAAAACATCGCGCTTCGCTTTTATGTGGGAATAAGCTGAATAAACATCACACCAAGCATTCCGCCACTTTGATGAATTTTCTGACCAGAAAATTTCATCGGAAACTCTCTGACCAGCTTGCAAATAGTCGGAGTGGCGTCGCGGAATATTTGGCGCAATAACTGCCCATAAAGCCTGCACGTCCGCTTTGAACTTGTCTGCATCGCCGACAATGAATGTCAATCCGATAAAGGTCATACCGTGAACACTTGGCGCTAAGACTATGGGTATGTCAGACCAACCAAGATCATTTACACGTTGCCTGAATAATTTGGCGGCTCCCGGGAATTTTTTGGATTTGAGGTTTTCTGAAGCGGATACCGCCAACAGACCAACTTCGACCGCTCCTTTTCTATGCGCCTCAATAAGCGCAGAAACGAATGCGGCTTGTTCGCGGCCCTCTTCCACCTCGATCAAGCAATTCCAGTCAAATGTAATCTTCATTCACAATCTCCAACCAAAAAAGCCCCCGCCAATCTCTTGGCAGGGGCTTTTGTTTTTTCACCGCTGTGCGGCCCGCAGGTTTTCGTTGAAACCCCGCTACGCCGCACGCGTGAGGATTTTACCAATCCTCACGGACGACAATGCGTGTCTTTATCGGCAGTTTCATCGCGGCAAGGCGCAGGGCCTCGCGGGCGACGTCATCGCCGACGCCGTCAATCTCGAACATGACACGGCCGGGTTTGACTTTACAGGCCCAGAAATCGACCGAGCCTTTACCCTTACCCATCCGAACTTCGGTGGGTTTGGAGGTGACCGGAACGTCCGGAAAGATCCGGATCCAGACACGGCCCTGACGTTTCATGTGACGGGTCATCGCGCGGCGGGCCGCTTCGATCTGACGGGCTGTCACACGCTCTGGCTGCGTGGCTTTGAGGCCGTAAGTGCCAAAGTTAAGATCGGAGCCGCCTTTGGCGAGGCCTTTGATCTTGCCTTTGAATTGCTTACGGAACTTCGTGCGCTTTGGTTGAAGCATTTTCTATTCCCCCTTAGCGACGGCCACCAGCGCCACGGGGCGCAGGACCATCCTGGAGTTCTTGTGCTTTACGGTCACGCGCAGCTGGATCGTGTTCCATGATCTCGCCTTTGAAGATCCAGACCTTGATCCCGATGATGCCATAGGCGGTCATCGCTTCGACGTTTGCGTAATCGATGTCGGCACGCAGGGTGTGCAAAGGCACGCGGCCTTCACGGTACCATTCGGTCCGGGCAATTTCGGCACCGCCAAGGCGGCCCGATACGTTGACCCGGATGCCCAGGGCACCCATGCGCATCGCGTTTTGCACGGCACGCTTCATCGCGCGACGGAACGAAACACGACGTTCCAGCTGCTGGGCGATGCTTTCGCCAACCAGCTGAGCGTCCATCTCGGGTTTGCGGACTTCAACGATATTCAGATGCAGTTCGCTGTCGGTCATCTTGGCGATTTTCTTGCGCAGGGTTTCGATGTCTGCGCCTTTCTTGCCGATGATGACACCGGGGCGGGCTGTGTGGATCGTCACGCGGCACTTTTTGTGCGGACGTTCGATGATCACACGGGCCACACCGGCCTGTTTGCATTCTTCGTTGATGAAATCACGGATTGCCAGGTCTTCCAGCAGAAGATCACCGTAATCCTTGGTGTCGGCATACCAGCGGCTGTCCCAGGTGCGGTTGACCTGCAGGCGCATACCAATCGGATTGACTTTGTTACCCATTAGGCTTGCTCCTCAACTTGACGGACTTTGATCGTCAGTTCCGAAAACGGCTTTACGATCTTGCCGAACCGGCCACGGGCACGCGGACGACCGCGTTTCAGTGTCAGGTTCTTGCCAACATACGCTTCGGCCACAACCAGCTCGTCCACATCCAGGTTATGGTTGTTTTCGGCGTTGGCGATGGCGGATTGCAGACATTTCTTAACGTCTTCCGCGATGCGTTTCTTGCTGAACGTCAGGTCCGTCAGGGCCTTGTCCACTTTCTTGCCGCGGATCATGGCCGCCACAAGGTTCAGTTTTTGCGGGGAAGTACGCAGCATACGCAGTTTTGCCATTGCTTCGTTATCTGCCACGCGGCGGGGATTTTTATCCTTGCTCATGGCTTACTTCCGTTTCGCTTTTTTGTCGGCGGCGTGGCCATAATAGGTGCGGGTCGGCGAATATTCACCAAACTTCTGACCGATCATGTCTTCCGTGACGTTGACAGGGATGTGTTTGTGGCCGTTGTAAACGCCAAAGGTCAAACCCACGAATTGCGGCAGGATTGTCGAGCGGCGCGACCAGATCTTGATCACTTCGTTGCGGCCGCCTTCGCGGGACGCTTCGGCTTTTTTGAGGACATAAGAGTCGACAAAAGGCCCTTTCCAGACTGAGCGAGACATATCTTAACGTCCCTTCTTCTTGGCGTGCCGCGAGCGGATGATCAGCTTGCTGGACGCTTTGTTCTTGTTCCGGGTTTTTGCACCCTTTGTCGGCTTGCCCCATGGCGTCACCGGGTGACGACCACCAGAGGTCCGGCCTTCACCACCACCATGCGGGTGATCGATCGGGTTCATAACCACACCACGCACGGACGGGCGGATGCCCTTGTGACGCATACGGCCGGCTTTACCGAAGTTCTGGTTGGAGTTGTCGGGGTTGGACACGGCACCAACGGTGGCCATGCATTCCTGACGTACCATGCGCAGTTCGCCCGAAGACAGGCGGATCTGGGCATAGCCCCCATCACGGCCCACAAACTGGGCGTAGGTGCCGGCGGCGCGGGCGATCTGGCCGCCTTTACCGGGCTTCATCTCGATATTGTGGACGATTGTCCCGATCGGCATGCCGGAAAACGGCATTGCGTTGCCCGGTTTGATGTCGGCCTTGTTGGCAGCGACAACCTTGTCCCCGACCGCAAGACGTTGCGGTGCAAGAATATAGGCTTGTTCGCCGTCTTCATATTTGACCAACGCGATAAATGCAGTCCGGTTCGGATCGTATTCGATCCGTTCAACGGTGGCTGCAACATCGAATTTGTTACGTTTGAAATCAACGATCCGGTAAAGGCGTTTCGCCCCGCCGCCCTTGCGGCGCATCGTGATCCGTCCGGTATTGTTCCGGCCGCCATTCTTTGTCAAACCCTCGGTCAGGGATTTGACAGGACGTCCTTTCCAAAGCTCGGAACGGTCAATCAGCACCAGCGCGCGCTGGCCCGGCGTCGTCGGCTTATACGACTTGAGTGCCATGCTTTCTGTCTTCCGTTTAGCTTCGGCGGGTATTTCCCGCCGTGCGAGATGTCTCGCTATGTTGAAGGCCCCCGAAGGTGCCAAGGTTATAGGGCCCCGAAGGTCCCCGGCTTTAAACGGTCATGGCCCCGGCAAAAAACCGGGGCCAGACCAGATTCGTGGCTCACTATCAGAGACCGGTGGTCACGTCGATAGTGTTTCCCTCTTCGAGGGTGACATAGGCCTTTTTCACGTCTTTCCGTTTGCCCAACTGGCCACGGAACCGTTTGACCTTGCCTTTTGTGATCGTGGTGTTCACCGCTTTCACCTTGACCCCGAACAGCGTTTCAACCGCTTCCTTGATCATCGGCTTGTTCGCTTCCATCGCCACTTCGAACACAACCGCGCCGTTTTCGGACGTCATGGTTGCTTTCTCTGTGATGATCGGCTTGCGGATCACATCGTAATGTTCGTGCTTGGCAGTCATTTCAAACGTGCCTCCAGTGCTTCGATACCCGCTTTCGTGATCACCAGGGTGTCACGCTTGAGGATATCATAAACGTTTGCACCCATTGTCGGCAGGATATCCAGACCTTCAATGTTGCGTGACGCTTTCAGGAACTCTTCGTTCACCGACGCGCCGTCGATGATCAAAACGCGTTTCCAGCCCAGGTCCTTGACCTGTTTGGCCAAAGCGGCGGTTTTGCCGTTCGAAGACGCTTCGTCGAGCACAACCAGCTGACCGGCCGCCATTTTGGCGGACAGGGCATGCTTGAGACCCAGCTTGCGGAACTTCTTGGGCAGATCGTGGCCGTGGCTGCGCGGTGTCGGACCTTTGTAGATACCACCACCACGGAAGATCGGCGCGTTGCGTGTCGCCGTGGCGTGCGCCGCCGGTGCCCTTCTGGCGATAGATCTTCTTGGTCGAGTAGCTGGTCTTCGGACCGTGTCTTGACCTTGTGTGTACCGGCTTGCGCGTTGTTGCGCTGCCAGCGGACGACGCGGTGCAGGATATCGGCGCGCGGCTCCAGACCGAACAGGTCCTCGGCCAGATCGACGCTACCGGCTTTCTTGCCGTCCAGTTTGATGACGTCGAGTTTCATTCTTCGCCTTCCTTCTTCTGAGCTTCGGCAGCTTCTGCTTCGGCAACCGTATCAGGCTTTGCTTCCTCGGCGGCAGCGGCCTCGATTGCGGCGGCTTCTGCTTCGGCTGCTGCGGCGGCTGCGGCTTCTGCTTCGGCGGCCGCTTCGGCAGCGGCGGCCTCTGCGGCGGCGGCAGCTTCGGCAGCGGCAGAGCGCAGACCGGCGGGCAGAATGGCATTTTCAGGGAACGGCTTTTTAACCGCGTCCTTGATTGTCACCCATGCGCCTTTGGAACCGGGAACAGCGCCTTTGATCATGATGATGCCACGATCGGCATCCGTTTTCACGACTTGCAGGTTCTGTGTGGTCACTTTGGCAGCGCCCATGTGGCCGGCCATTTTCTTGCCTTTGAAAACCTTGCCGGGATCCTGACACTGACCGGTCGAACCGTGCGAACGGTGCGAGATCGAAACACCGTGCGACGCGCGCAAACCGCCAAAGTTATGGCGCTTCATCGCACCCTGAAAGCCTTTACCGATCGACGTGCCGGACACATCGACGAACTGGCCTTCAAAGTAGTGATCTGCCGTGATTTCCTCGCCGACATTGATCAGGTTTTCCGCAGCAACGCGGAATTCCGCGACTTTACGCTTGGGTTCAACCTTGGCCGCGGCAAAGTGGCCGCGCATCGCCTGGCTGACGCGTTTCACCTTGGCGGTGCCGGTGCCCAGCTGAACAGCGGAATACCCGTGCTGGTCTGCCGTGCGTTGGGCCACAACCTGAAGATTGTCGAGTTGAAGAACGGTCACAGGGATCTGCTTGCCGTCTTCCATGAACAGCCGGGTCATGCCGACTTTTTTTGCGATAATACCAGAGCGCAACATATCTGGTGCCCTCCTAAATTACGATTGCAACTTGATCTCGACATCCACACCAGCGGCGAGGTCGAGCTTCATCAGCGCGTCCACGGTCTGGGGGGTCGGATCAACGATGTCGAGCAGACGCTTGTGCGTGCGGATCTCGAATTGGTCACGGGATTTCTTGTCAACGTGGGGGCCACGCAGAACAGTGAATTTCTCGATCTTGTTCGGCAGCGGGATAGGTCCGCGCACCGATGCGCCCGTGCGTTTGGCAGTGTTGACGATCTCTTGGGTGCTGGCGTCCAGTACCCGATAGTCAAATGCCTTGAGCCGGATACGAATATTTTGGCTTTGCATGTCTTCAGCCTTTCAGCGGCTTTAGAGTTGATAGGTGGACCACCGGCTCATCCGGTGGCCCACGTCGAACCCGAAGGTTTGTTTTTTTCGCCTTACTCGACGATTTTGGAGACGACGCCGGCGCCGACGGTGCGGCCGCCTTCGCGGATCGCAAAGCGCAGGCCCTGTTCCATCGCGATCGGTGCGATCAGTTCAACGCCAAAGGACACGTTGTCGCCCGGCATCACCATTTCCGTACCTTCGGCCAGCTGCACCGTGCCGGTCACGTCCGTGGTGCGGAAGTAGAACTGCGGACGGTAGTTGGCAAAGAACGGCGTGTGACGGCCACCCTCTTCCTTGGTCAGGATATAGGCTTCCGCTTCGAACTTGGTGTGCGGCTTCACCGAACCCGGCTTGCACAGAACCTGACCGCGCTCAACGCCGTCACGCTCCACACCGCGCAGCAGCGCGCCGATGTTGTCACCCGCTTCACCGCGATCCAGCAGCTTGCGGAACATTTCAACACCGGTACAGGTGGTTTTCTTGGTGTCGCGGATGCCGACGATTTCAATCTCGTCGCCCACGTTGATCACGCCACGCTCGACACGGCCGGTCACAACTGTACCACGGCCCGAGATCGAGAACACGTCTTCGACCGGCATCAGGAACGGCTGGTCAACAGCGCGCGCCGGTGTCGGGATAAACTCGTCAACCGCTGCCATCAGCGCACGGATCGAGTTTTCGCCGATCTCGGGATCACGGCCTTCCATCGCGGCCAGAGCCGAACCCGGAATGACCGGAATGTCGTCGCCCGGGTAATCGTATTTGCTCAGCAGCTCGCGGATTTCCATTTCCACCAGTTCCAGCAGTTCGGGATCGTCCACCTGATCCACCTTGTTCATGTAGACAACCATCGTCGGGATGCCGACCTGGCGGCCCAGCAGAATGTGCTCGCGCGTCTGGGGCATCGGGCCGTCGGCCGCGTTCACAACCAGGATCGCGCCGTCCATCTGCGCCGCACCGGTGATCATGTTTTTCACATAGTCCGCGTGGCCGGGGCAGTCGACGTGCGCATAGTGGCGCGCGTCGGTTTCGTATTCCACGTGCGCTGTCGAGATCGTGATCCCGCGCGCTTTCTCTTCCGGCGCGCCGTCAATCTGGTCATAGGCTTTGAAATCGCCAAAATACTTCGTAATCGCAGCCGTCAGCGTCGTCTTGCCGTGGTCAACGTGACCAATCGTGCCAATGTTAACGTGCGGTTTATTGCGTTCAAACTTTGCCTTAGCCATGGTGGCCTCCTTCAGTGTTCAAGGCTGTTCGGGGCATTGCCCGAACAGCGGTTATTCAATTAGGCGTATTTTGCCTGAATTTCGTCCGAGATGTTTTGCGGTACCGGTTCGTAGTGGTCGAACTGCATGGTGAAGTTCGCACGACCCGACGACATGGAGCGCAATGTGTTGATGTAGCCGAACATGTTGGCCAGCGGCACAAAGCAGTCGATCGCGATGGCGTTGCCACGTGTATCCTGCCCCTGCACCTGACCGCGACGCGATGTCAGATCGCCGATGATGCCGCCGGTATATTCTTCCGGTGTCACCACTTCGACGCGCATGATCGGTTCGAGCATTTTGGCGCCCGCTTTTTTCATGCCTTCGCGCATGCCCATACGGGCCGCGATTTCAAACGCCAGAACAGACGAGTCAACATCGTGGAACTTACCGTCCAGCAGCGCGACCTTGAAGTCGATCACGGGGAAGCCGGCCAGAGGGCCGCTGTCCATCACCGATTTGATGCCTTTTTCAACGCCCGGGATATATTCCTTGGGCACGGCACCACCGACGATGCGCGATTCAAACGAATAGCCTTCGCCCGGCTCTGTCGGCGAAATCAGCAGTTTGACTTCGGCGAACTGGCCCGACCCACCCGACTGTTTCTTGTGGGTATAGGCGTGTTCGACTTCGCGGCTGATGGTTTCGCGATATGCCACCTGCGGCGCACCGATGTTCGCTTCGACCTTGAATTCGCGCTTCAGGCGGTCCACCAGAATATCAAGGTGAAGTTCACCCATGCCCTTCATGATGGTCTGACCGGATTCAATATCGGTTTCCACGCGGAATGACGGATCTTCTGCCGCCAGACGCGCCAGACCTTGCGACATTTTTTCCTGGTCTGCCTTGGTTTTGGGTTCCACAGCAATCTCGATCACCGGATCGGGGAAGGTCATGGTTTCCAGAACCACCGGATCTTTCGGATCCGACAGCGTATCACCGGTTGTGGTGTCTTTCAGACCGGCCAGCGCGATAATGTCGCCTGCAAACGCTTCTTCGATCTCTTCGCGGTTGATCGAGTGCATCATCATCATCCGGCCAACGCGTTCTTTTTTGCCTTTGGTCGAGTTCAGCAGCGTGTCGCCTTTTTTCAGCACGCCCGAATAGATGCGTGTGAAGGTCAGCGAGCCGACAAACGGGTCGTTCATGATTTTGAACGCCAGACCCGAGAATGGCATCGCATCGTCCGCACGGCGCGGAATGTCGCGTGTTTCTGTCTCGTCACCGGGTTTGAAGCCCATGTAATCGACCACGTCCAGCGGGCTGGGCAGGAAATCGATCACGGCGTTCAGCAACGGCTGGACACCTTTGTTCTTGAAGGCCGAGCCACACAGAACAGGAATGAACTTGATCGCCAGAGTGCCCTTGCGGATCAGTTTGCGCAGCGTGTCAACGTCAGGCTCGTTGCCTTCCAGATACGCTTCCATCGCGTCGTCGTCCATGTCGACGGCGATTTCGATCATGTTGGCGCGCCATTCGTCGGCCTGATCCTTCAGGCTGTCGCGGATCGGCTTTTTCACCCAGGACGCGCCCAGATCTTCGCCTTCCCAGACCCATTCTTCCATGGTGATCAGGTCAACGATGCCTTCCAGCTCGTTTTCCGCACCGATCGGGATTTGCACGGGGCACGGTGTGGCGCCGGTGCGGTCCTTGATCATTTTCACGCAGTTGAAGAAGTCCGCGCCGATTTTGTCCATTTTGTTGACGAACACGATCCGCGGCACTTTGTACCGGTCGGCCTGACGCCAAACGGTTTCTGTTTGCGGTTCGACACCGGCATTGGCATCCAGAACGGCAACCGCGCCATCCAGAACCGCCAGCGAACGTTCGACTTCAATGGTAAAGTCCACGTGGCCGGGGGTGTCGATGATGTTCATGCGGAATTTGGTGTCGGACGTGCCTTCGGCAGAAGGCTCTTCCTGACGCTGCCAGAACGTGGTGGTCGCGGCAGACGTGATCGTGATGCCACGCTCCTGCTCTTGCTCCATCCAGTCCATTGTGGCCGCGCCATCATGCACTTCGCCGATGTTGTGGGACTTGCCGGTGTAAAACAGGATCCGCTCGCTGCAGGTGGTTTTACCTGCATCGATATGGGCCATGATGCCGAAGTTACGGTAACGGGTTAACGGATAGTCGCGTGCCATGGGTCAGTGCCTCAGTGTAAAAAATTACCAGCGGTAATGGCTGAATGCTTTGTTCGCATCGGCCATTTTGTGGGTGTCTTCGCGCTTTTTCACAGCGGAACCACGGGAATTCACAGCATCCAGCAGTTCGCCGGCAAGGCGTTCTTCCATTGTGTTTTCGTTGCGCGAGCGTGCCGCTTTGATCAGCCAGCGGATGGCAAGAGCCTGACGGCGCTCGGGGCGCACTTCGACCGGAACCTGATAGGTGGCACCACCCACACGGCGCGAACGCACCTCGACGGAGGGCTGGATGTTGTCCAGCGCTTCGTGGAACACTTCGACGGGGGCGCGTTTGATCTTGTCTTCGACGCGATCCAGCGCGTTGTAGACGATGGTTTCGGCAACCGACTTTTTACCGTCGATCATCAGGTTGTTCATGAATTTGCTCAGAACCAGATCGCCGAATTTGGCGTCGGGCAGAATTTCGCGCTTTTCAGCGGCGTGACGACGGGACATACCAGTCTCTCCTTACTTCGGACGCTTGGCGCCGTATTTCGAACGACGTTGTTTACGATCTTTAACGCCTTGCGTATCCAGAACACCCCGCAGGATGTGATAGCGCACACCGGGAAGGTCTTTCACACGACCGCCGCGGATCAGGACAACCGAGTGTTCCTGAAGGTTGTGGCTTTCACCCGGAATATAGCTGATGACCTCAAACCCGTTTGTCAGGCGCACTTTGGCAACCTTCCGCATGGCCGAGTTCGGCTTTTTCGGTGTTGTTGTATAAACCCGTGTGCAGACGCCGCGCTTTTGCGGGCACTCTTGCAGGTGCATGGATTTCGAGCGTTTAATTTTCGGCTGGCGCGGTTTGCGGATCAGCTGTTGTATCGTTGGCATTCCGGTTCTTTCCCCGTTTCGCAACACATGTGTCATGCGGGGCGGCCCCGCGGTTTCAAATCACTCACTTTACGCGTCCGCAAAGCGAAAAGACCGCCACGTTTCCGTACCGAGGAAACGACGCGGTGGGCTTACAGAGGATCGGACCAGCATTAGGTCGGATCGTGACCACTTAAGTTCTGATTTCGGACGAAAAGGATGAACCCTTAAGCCGAGATAGCGCGCGTATAGGGGGAGTCGCACCCCCTGTCAACAGCCCCTCGCCGCTTGCGCGCGCAGCGTAGCCCTGCAATGTTGACATAGGCCGGTTTATACCAAACCCAGCAGGAGCAACAGTGAAATGCAGGTGATCGGGCTTTGCCGGTTTTCATATCCCGGGATTGGCGGGTTTCAGGTAGAACATGACGATCTGCAATCGCGCATCGATTATCTTTATGAAGAAACGCGGCTGGAAGAACGGTTCCGGTTTTTCGAAACCTTCACCCTGCCCGGCCTGCGCGCCCAGACAGATCAGGATTTCACCTATCTGGTTGTGATCGGAGAATCCTTGCCCCAGGCCCATCGCCAGCGGCTTGCGGCGCTGGTGGCGGACATCCCGCAAGTGATTGTTCAGGCCCATCCACCGGGCCGGCACCGGCAGGTGATGCGCGATGCCATCAATTCTGTCCGGCGCTTTGACGATCAGCCGTGCCTGCAATTCCGGCTGGATGACGATGATGCCGTCGCGATCAGCTTTGTCGCGCAGTTGCGACAGGCCGCCGCCGATGTCGCGGGCCTTCTGCGTGACAACCGCCATATCGCGATCGATTTCAATCAGGGCTACATCGCCCAACCCGGACCGGACGGGATCGCGGCCTGCGCCATCCGCAAGCCCTACTGGACCGCAGGGCTTGGGTTCATGTTTCGCCCTGATGTTGATCTTTCAGTGATGAATTTCAGCCATCAGGCGGTTGTGCGCCGGATGCCGACCGTGACCTTTACCGGCGCTGATATGATGTTGCGCGGCCATAATGATTTCAACGATTCCCGCCAAAAGCCGAATGTGCAGCCTGTCACGCTGACCCCGTTGGACGCGGCAGGCGAAGCGTTATTTCAAGACACGTACAATATCAGCGCCGATCATGTGCGGCGTGTGTTTTCAGCGCCGTAACAGCGCCCGTTCGCGGTAAAGCGAAAACAACCCTGTCGACACGACGATCCCCGCACCCAGCAGGGTGAGCGGTGTGGGCCAGTCGCCGAACATGAACCATCCCAGCACCAGCGCCCAGACCAGCCCGGTATAGCGAAACGGGGCCACGAACGACACATCGCCCACGCGCATGACCATGACGCTGAACAGATAGCCGCCCAGAATAAAGAACGAGGCGGCGGCGATCAGTTTGGCATTGTGCCCCGACACCGGTGCCCAATCGGCCCCGAGCGAGGCCAGACCCGCCGCGGTTGTGATGGTCAGCGACGCGACCAGTGTTACCGTCATTGACGGAACCCCCGCAGACATTTTGCGCGTCGACAGATCACGCACCGTCACGCAGGCCACCGCCCCCAGCGCATAAAGCGCATAGATGTTGAACCCGTCGGGACCAGGGCGCACGATCAGCAACATACCGGCAAAGCCCACGACAATCGCCAGCATCCGCCGCCACCCGATGGTTTCATGAAACACCAGTGCGCTGGCCAGCGTCACGGTCAGCGGCAACACCTGCAACACGGCCGTGACATTTGCCAGCGGCATGTTGAACAGCGCCGTCAGAAAGAAATAGGTCGCGCCGATTTCAGCGCTGCTGCGCAGGGCGATCAGCCCCCAATCGCGCCGCGCGATCCGCAGATGGATCGTACCCAGATAGCGCGCCAGACCAAAGATCAGGACCGAGGCCAGAACACCCCGCAAAAACACAAGCTGGAACAGCGGAATATCCCCGTTCGTCAGCTTCATGAACGCATCGTTCAGGGTAAAGGCCGCCATGCTGATCATCATGAACAGCGCGCCCTTGAGGTTCGCAGACATTCAGAGCGCCCTGAGATCGGTCAGGGACAGCGCGAAATGACGCTTTAGATTGCGATTGATCACATCGTCCCCCTGTTTGCGCGTGATCCCCATCTGGGTCGGTCTGGATTTGTTGTCGCCGTGGATCGTGCGGATAAAACCCGGAACGGAGATATCGGAATAAAGATTGAAATGCTGCGCCAGCGCGCGGTGATTGTAACGATAGGGATTGCGGGCGAACCCGACAGGGGCAAGCAGCGCGGTGCCCGTGGACAAGGGCGCGCGTTCGCAGGCATCAAACACATCGACGCTGTCGCCTGTCAGATCGGCATAATAGCCGCGGTTATAGGAAATCGCGGTTGGCACATCGGGATTGCCCAAGGCCAGCAAACCTGCTGCCAGACGTTTGGTGCGTTCGACAAAGCCCAGATCAACCGCATCGTCATCATCCAGACGGAACAGGATCTTGTGGCTGGCATCCCCGGTCGGCACAGATTTATAGCCCTGCTTGATCAACTGGTAATGCCGGTCGGTGCCGACGGGGCGACAGGTGATATGCGGATAGGGGGCCAGCAAGGTTTCCAGCCGCTTTTTGTGCACATCCGGCATCGTTTCGGCCGTCAGCACGACACAGTGAAAATCGGGATCGGTTTGCCCCGCAAGTGACGGCAGGCACAGTTTTTCGAACAGGCGGAACCGCAGGGCCATACGGTCGTCGGAAAACAGGTGCTCTGCCACCTTGTCCAGCGTATCGAAGCGTTCGGAATAATAGGTGGGTGTGAGAACTGAAAACCGCAGCAAGCCGATCATGATCGTCTTATGTGTCATCCCGTTCCCCGATTATGCCGAAATATCTGCGCCTACAAAGCACGTCTTTCCGGACAAAGAAAACCCCCCGCATCACGGTGGATGCGGGGGGCGAAAGGTTTTCAGTTCCGGGTGTGGATCAATCGCGGCTTTCGGTGCTTTCAACAACCGTATCGAACACGTCACCGCCAACCACGTCATCCTCTGCCGGGGCTGCAAGGGCAGCGGCGGCTTCGGCTTCTTCGCGGCGGGCCTCGATCACGACGTTGTCGCGATCTGTCGCGATCTTGCGAACGTGCTGGGTTGCCCCACCGGTGCCCGCAGGGATCAGACGGCCCACGATCACGTTCTCTTTCAGGCCGACCAGCTTGTCACGTTTGCCCTGAACCGATGCTTCGGTCAGAACCCGCGTGGTTTCCTGGAACGACGCCGCCGAGATGAACGAGCGTGTTTGCAACGACGCCTTGGTGATCCCCAGAAGGATCGGTTCGCCCGATGCGGGGCGCCCGCCCTTCTTGATCGCCTTGGCATTGGCCTCTTCGAATTCGGCCTTGTCGACGTGTTCGCCTTTCAGCAGCGTGGTTTCGCCACTGTCCAGAATTTCCCATTTCTGGAGCATCTGGCGCACGATCACTTCGATATGCTTGTCGTTGATTTTCACACCTTGCAGGCGATAGACGTCCTGAACCTCGTCAATCATGTAGTCCGCCAGCGCTTCGACACCCATAATGGACAGGATATCATGCGGCGCGGGATTGCCGTCCATGATGTAATCGCCCTTCTGGATAAAGTCGCCTTCCTGCACCGGAATATGCTTGCCCTTGGGCACCATGTATTCCGCTGGATCAAGGCTTTCATCCGCAGGTTCGATGCTGATGCGACGCTTGTTCTTGTAGTCACGTCCAAAGCGCACATACCCGTCGATTTCGGCGATGATCGCGTGATCTTTGGGGCGGCGTGCCTCGAACAGTTCGGCCACACGCGGCAGACCACCGGTGATGTCCTTGGTTTTGGCCCCTTCGCGCGGGATCCGCGCGACAACATCACCTGCGGCGATTTCCTGACCGTCTTCGACGGACAGAACCGCATCGACCGACATCGGATAGGTCACCGGATTGCCCGCATCGTTGCGGACCGGTTCGCCATCTTCACCCACCAGAATGATCTCGGGCTTCAACTCGTTGCCTTTGGGGGCCGCGCGCCAGTCGATCACGATTTTCTGGGTCATGCCGGTGGCATCATCGGTTTCGTCGCGCACGGCGATGCCCGATACCAGATCGACATATTTGGTTGTGCCGGACTTTTCGGCGATGATCGGCAGGGTGTAGGGATCCCATTCAAACAGCTTGTCGCCGCGGGCAACGGTATCACCCTCTTTGATAAACAGTTTGGTGCCGTAACCCAGTTTGTGGTTGGCGCGTTCTTCACCGTTTTCGTCAAGGATCGACATCTTCATGTTCCGACCCATGACCATGGTTTCACCCGCCGAGTTTTTCAGCGTCTGGGCGTTATCAAAGGCCACTTTACCGGATTGCGATGCTTCCTGGAACGACTGTTGTCCACCCTGTGCCACGCCGCCAATGTGGAACGTCCGCATTGTCAGCTGTGTTCCGGGTTCACCGATCGACTGTGCGGCGATGATGCCCACGGCTTCGCCGGTGTTCACCATAGTACCGCGTGCAAGGTCACGACCGTAACACATTGCACACACGCCTTCTTCGGCCTCGCAGGTCAGCGGGCTTCGAATGCGGGCGCTGGCAACGGCGGCCTCGTCGATGGCATCGGCCATCAATTCGTCGATCATGGTGCCTTGTGCAACCAACACTTCGTCGGTTCCGGGGCGCAGGATGTCTTCTGCGGCAACACGGCCCAGCACACGTTCAGCCAGGGACGCAACAACTTCGCCATCGTTCACCGCCGCTTCGGCTGTGATCGAGGCATCGGTGCCGCAATCGCGCATCCGCACGATACAATCCTGTGCCACGTCCACCAGACGCCGTGTCAGATAGCCCGAGTTGGCCGTTTTCAGGGCCGTATCGGACAGGCCTTTACGGGCGCCGTGTGTCGAGTTGAAGTATTCAAGAACGGTCAGGCCTTCCTTGAAGTTCGAAATGATCGGCGTTTCGATGATGTCGCCGTTCGGCTTGGCCATCAGGCCGCGCATGCCGCCCAACTGTTTCATCTGCGTGACCGAGCCCCGCGCGCCGGAGTGGGCCATCATGTAAACCGAGTTCGGCTCCATTTCGGCACCCGCTTCGTCGCGGCGGCTGGCCGAGATCGACCCCATCATCGCTTCGGTGACCTTGTCGTTACATTTTGACCATGCATCGACGACCTTGTTGTACTTTTCGCCCTGAGTGATCAGGCCGTCCATGTACTGCTGTTCAAAGTCTTTCACCTGTTCGCGGGTTTCATCCACGATCGGCCATTTGGTATCGGGGATCAGCATGTCGTCCTTGCCGAACGAAATGCCCGCCTTGAACGCTTCGCGGAAGCCCATTGTCATGATCTGGTCGCAGAAGATGACAGATTCTTTCTGTCCGCAATAGCGATAGACCGTGTCGATCACCTGCTGCACTTCTTTCTTGCGCAGCAAACGGTTGACCAGATGGAACGGTGCCTTGGCATTCAGCGGCAGCAAGGCCCCCAGACGCACACGGCCCGGTGTGGTTTCAAACCGTACCTGCACTTCGTTGCCTTCATCGTCGATCTGCGGAATGCGTGCGACGATTTTGGAGTGCAGGTGAACAACACCGGCGTCCAGTGCGTGCTGCACTTCTTCGATTGACGCGAACGACATGCCTTCGCCGACCATACCTTCGCGTTCCAGCGTGGTATAATACAGGCCAAGGATCATATCCTGCGACGGAACGATGATCGGTGCGCCGTTTGCAGGCGACAGAACGTTGTTTGTCGACATCATCAGAACGCGTGCTTCCAACTGTGCCTCAAGGCTCAGCGGGACGTGCACGGCCATCTGGTCGCCATCGAAATCGGCGTTAAAGGCCGAACAGACCAGCGGGTGAAGCTGGATTGCCTTGCCTTCGATCAGGACCGGTTCGAACGCCTGAATGCCCAAACGGTGCAGCGTTGGCGCACGGTTCAGCATAACGGGATGTTCGCGGATGACCTCATCCAGAATATCCCACACCTCGGGGCGTTCCTTTTCAACCAGCTTTTTCGCCTGTTTCACGGTGGAGGACAGGCCCTTGGCTTCAAGGCGCGAATAGATGAACGGCTTGAACAGTTCGAGCGCCATCTTCTTGGGCAACCCGCACTGGTGCAGTTTCAGTTCCGGACCCGTCACAATGACGGAACGGCCCGAAAAGTCGACGCGTTTACCCAAAAGGTTCTGGCGGAAACGGCCCTGTTTGCCTTTCAGCATGTCAGACAGCGATTTCAGCGGGCGTTTGTTGGCACCGGTGATCACGCGGCCACGGCGACCGTTGTCAAACAGCGCATCCACAGATTCCTGCAGCATCCGCTTTTCGTTGCGCACGATAATGTCGGGCGCGCGCAGTTCGATCAGACGCTTCAGACGGTTGTTCCGGTTGATCACACGACGATACAGATCGTTCAGATCGGACGTGGCGAAGCGGCCGCCATCCAGCGGCACCAGCGGGCGCAGTTCCGGCGGGATCACCGGGATCACGGTCAGAACCATCCATTCCGGGCGGTTGCCGGATTCAAGGAAGGATTCCACCACTTTCAGGCGCTTGATGATCTTCTTGGGCTTCAGTTCGCCCGTCGCTTCGGCCAGATCGGCGCGCAGTTGATCTGCTTCGGCTTCCAGATCGATCTGGGCCAGCATTTCACGGATCGCTTCGGCACCGATATTGGCGGTGAACGCGTCCATACCGTAGGCGTCCTGCGCGTCCATGTATTCTTCTTCGGTCATCATCTGACCATAGGTCAGGTCTGTCAGACCGGGTTCGATCACCACATAGTTTTCGAAATAGAGAACCCGTTCCAGATCACGCAATGTCATGTCCAGCATCAGGCCGATGCGGGACGGCAGCGATTTCAGGAACCAGATATGCGCAACAGGTGCCGCCAGTTCGATGTGGCCCATCCGTTCGCGGCGGACCTTTTGCAACGTCACCTCGACACCGCATTTTTCGCAGACAACGCCGCGATATTTCATGCGTTTGTATTTGCCGCACAGACATTCGTAATCCTTGATCGGGCCAAAGATACGCGCGCAGAACAGGCCGTCACGTTCGGGTTTGAACGTGCGGTAGTTGATGGTTTCGGGCTTTTTAATCTCGCCGAAGGACCAGCTCAGAATACGCTCGGGCGAGGCCAGCGATACTTTGATCTCGTCAAACACCTTGGGCGGCGTCAGCGGGTTAAACGGGTTGTTTGTCAGTTCCTGGTTCATTTTCAATTCCTTGAATTGGGAGCGTGGGGAGTATGGTGACGGGGTTTAACCCGTCACTCGTCTTCCTCCGCATCCAGGAGTTCCATGTTCAGGCCAAGGCCGCGGACTTCTTTGACAAGCACGTTAAAGCTTTCCGGAATACCGGCTTCAAAGTTGTCTTCGCCTTTGACGATGCTTTCATAGACTTTCGTCCGTCCGGCCACGTCATCCGATTTCACGGTCAGCATTTCCTGCAGGGTATAGGCCGCGCCGTACGCTTCCAGCGCCCAGACTTCCATTTCCCCGAACCGCTGGCCACCGAACTGCGCTTTACCGCCCAACGGCTGTTGGGTGACAAGGCTGTATGGCCCTGTCGAACGCGCGTGGATTTTATCGTCCACAAGGTGGTGCAGTTTCAGCAGGTATTTCACGCCGACGGTCACAGGGCGGGCAAACTGCTCGCCGGTGCGGCCATCAAACAGAACCGACTGGCCCGAGGTGTCAAAGCCCGAGCGCACAAGCGCGTCGTTCACGTCCGCCTCTTTCGCGCCGTCAAAGACGGGCGTTGCAATCGGCACACCGTGGGTGACGTTACCGGCCGCCTCGATCAGCGTGTCTTCGTCCATGCCGGCGATGCCTTCGTCGTAGACATCATCGCCATAGGCCAGTTTCATCGCCTCACGGACCGGTGTCAGATCGCCGGAGCGCTTATATTCTTTCAGCGCTTCGTCGATGTTCACACCCAGACCACGTGCGGCCCAGCCCATATGCGTTTCCAGAATCTGGCCCACGTTCATGCGCGACGGCACGCCCAGCGGGTTCAGACAGAAATCAACCGGTGTTCCGTCGGCAAGGAACGGCATGTCTTCCATCGGCACAACCTTGGAAATCACACCTTTGTTGCCGTGACGGCCGGCCATTTTGTCGCCCGGTTGCAGCTTGCGCTTTACCGCCACGAACACCTTGACCATTTTCATCACGCCGGGGGGCAGATCGTCGCCACGGCGGACTTTTTCGACCTTGTCCTCGAACCGGGCATCAAGGGCGCGTTTCTGCACCTCGTACTGCTCGTTCAGGGCCTCGACGATCTGGGCATCCTTTTCGTCTTTCAGGGCCAATTGCCACCACTGGCTGCGGATCAGCATTTCCAGCATGTCTTCGGTGATCTCGGACCCGGCTTTGACGCCTTTGGGGCCTTTGACCGCCACCTTGCCCAGAATAAGCGATTTCAGGCGCGCGTAGATGTTGCGATCCAGAATGGCCAATTCGTCATCCCGGTCACGGGCCAGACGTTCGACTTCTTCACGCTCGATCTGCAAGGCACGTTCGTCTTTTTCAACGCCGTGGCGGTTGAACACGCGCACTTCGACAACGGTGCCGAAATCACCCGGTTTCACACGCAGCGACGTATCGCGCACGTCCGATGCCTTTTCGCCAAAGATGGCGCGGAGCAGTTTTTCTTCCGGTGTCATCGGGCTTTCGCCCTTTGGCGTGATCTTGCCCACCAGAATATCGCCCGGCTCCACATCGGCGCCGATGTAAACGATGCCCGCCTCATCAAGGTTGCGCAGCGCTTCTTCACCGACGTTGGGAATGTCGCGGGTGATCTCTTCCGGCCCAAGCTTGGTATCGCGGGCGGCAACTTCGAATTCCTCGATATGGATCGAGGTGAACACGTCATCCCGCGCGATCCGCTCGGAAATCAGGATCGAGTCTTCGTAGTTGTAGCCGTTCCACGGCATGAACGCGACGACGACGTTTTTACCCAGAGCCAGTTCACCGATATCGGTGGACGGGCCGTCGGCAATCACTTCGCCTTTCTGTACCATGTCACCCACTTTGATCAGCGGGCGCTGGTTGATACAGGTGTTCTGGTTGGAGCGCTGGAATTTGCGCATGCGGTAAATGTCCACACCCGCATCGCCCAGTTCCAGATCTTCGGTGGCGCGCACAACGATCCGGGTCGCATCGACCTGATCGATGATACCGCCGCGTTTGGCCATGATGGCCGCGCCGGAATCCCGTGCCACAACTTCTTCGATACCGGTGCCGACCAGCGGGGCTTCGGCCTGCAACAGCGGAACCGCCTGACGTTGCATGTTCGAACCCATCAGGGCGCGGTTGGCGTCATCGTTTTCAAGGAACGGGATCAGCGATGCCGCAACCGAAACCAGCTGTTTGGGGCTGACGTCGATCAGATCGACGTTTTCGGACGGCGCAAGCGTGTAGTCGCCCGACTGACGGGTCGACACCAGATCGTTCTTGAACTTGCCGCTGTCATCCAGCTGCGCGTTGGCCTGCGCCACGGTGTGGCGCATTTCTTCGGTTGCGGACATATAGTGGACTTCATCCGTCACCTGACGGTCTTTGACGACGCGGTACGGTGTTTCGATAAAGCCGTATTTGTTCACGCGGGCAAAGGTGGCCAGCGAGTTGATCAGACCGATGTTCGGGCCTTCGGGCGTTTCAATCGGGCACATCCGGCCATAATGGGTCGGGTGCACGTCGCGCACTTCGAACCCGGCGCGTTCGCGGGTCAGACCGCCCGGCCCAAGCGCGGACAGGCGGCGCTTGTGCGTCACTTCGGACAGCGGGTTGGTCTGGTCCATGAACTGCGACAGCTGGCTGGAGCCAAAGAATTCACGCACAGCGGCGGCTGCCGGTTTGGCGTTGATCAGGTCCTGCGGCATCACCGTGTCGATCTCGACAGACGACATACGTTCCTTGATCGCACGTTCCATGCGCAACAGGCCGACGCGGTACTGGTTTTCCATCAGCTCGCCAACCGAACGCACACGACGGTTTCCAAGGTGGTCGATATCGTCGATATCGCCCTTGCCGTCGCGCAGTTCGACCAAGGCCTTGATACAGGCCACGATGTCTTCCTTGCGCAGGGTGCGCTGGGTGTCTTCCGCATCCAGATCAAGACGCATGTTCATTTTGACACGGCCCACGGCCGACAGATCATAGCGTTCTGAATCAAAGAACAATGTGTCAAACAGGGCGCTGGCCGCTTCGACGGTGGGCGGTTCACCCGGGCGCATGACGCGATAGATATCCATCAGCGCGGTTTCGCGGTTCAGGTTCTTGTCGGCGGCCATGGTGTTGCGCATGTAGGGGCCGACATTGATGTTGTCGATGTCCAGAACCGGAATGTCGGTGATACCGGCATCCATCAGGTCCTTGACCGATCCACCGATCAGATCGCCGCCCTTGTCGTATTCCAGCGTCAGTTCGTCACCGGCTTCGACATAGATCGCGCCGGTTTCTTCGTTGATGATATCCTTGGCAACAAAGCGGCCAACGATATTTTCGAACGGAACCAACAGATCCTTGACCTTGCCGTCGTCGATCAATTGCTTGACGGCGCGCGGTGTTACTTTCTTGCCCGCTTCGGCAATCACTTCGCCGGTTTTTGCATCCACCAGATCATAGGTCGGGCGGGTGCCGCGCACGCGCTGCGGGAAGAACGGTGTGACCCAGCCCTTGCCCTTTTTCAGCTTGAACGGGATGGTTTCATAATACGCATCCATGATCGCTTCCTGGTCCATGCCCAGCGAATACAGCAGGGTGGTCACAGGCAGTTTGCGGCGGCGGTCGATCCGCGCGAATACGATGTCTTTTGCGTCAAATTCAAAGTCGAGCCAGCTGCCGCGATAGGGGATGATGCGGCAGGCGAACAACAATTTGCCCGAAGAGTGGGTTTTGCCCTTGTCGTGGTCAAAGAACACACCGGGCGAGCGGTGCATCTGCGACACGATCACACGTTCTGTGCCGTTCACGACAAAGGTGCCGTTCGGTGTCATCAGGGGCATATCGCCCATGAACACGTCTTGTTCCTTGATATCCTTGACCGATTTCGCGCCGGTATCTTCATCGATATCGAACACGATCAAACGCAGGGTGACTTTCAGCGGAGCGGCATAGGTCATGTCGCGCTGCTGGCACTCTTCTACGTCATATTTCGGCTTTTCCAGCTCGTATTTCACGAACTCCAGCACGGATGTTTCGTTGAAGTCCTTGATCGGGAACACCGACTGGAACACACCCATGATGCCTTCACCCTCGGTCGGGGTATCGGCATCACCGGATTTCAAGAACAGATCATACGAGGATTTCTGGACCTCGATCAGGTTCGGCATCTCCAGAACTTCACGGATTTTGCCATAGTATTTACGAAGACGTTTCTGGCCAAGGAACGATTGAGCCATATCAGGTGTCACCTTTTTTGTTTCTCACCGGACAAGACTGCCGTCGGGCTACGGCATCTCGCCCATACGAGACGGTACGTTTCGATCTATTCACGGCTTCCGTCCCACCGGAGGCCTCCCGATCATTGAACCGCACCTTAGAAAACGCTTTGTCACAAAGCCCTTGCTAAGACAGGTTCGGCTGGGCACGCGGTCACGTGCCCAGCCTTCCCATCAGGTCCGGGTTGCCCCGGCACCGATCACTTCAGTTCGACCTCTGCGCCAGCTGCTTCCAGCTTGCCTTTGATCTCTTCTGCTTCTTCTTTGGACGCGCCTTCTTTGATGGCTTTGCCACCGGCTTCGACCAGGTCTTTTGCTTCTTTCAGACCCAGGCCTGTGATCGAGCGTACTTCTTTGATGACGTTGATCTTGGATGCGCCAGCGGCGACCAGGATGACATCAAATTCTGTTTGCTCTTCAGCTGCCGCGCCGGCGTCACCGCCTGCAGGGCCGGCCATCATCACTGCGCCGCCAGCGGCGGGCTCGATGCCGTATTCGTCTTTCAGAATTGTTTTCAGTTCTTGTGCTTCCAGCAGGGTCAGACCAACGATCTCTTCTGCCAGTTTTTTCAGATCAGCCATGATTAGCTCTTTCCGTTTCTACTAAATGTGTTCCAACGACGTAGTTTCAACCACCCGTCGGTCTTTCAGTTGCTTAGGCGGCCGCCTTGTCCTCGATCGTGGACAAGATGGACGCGATATTGCTAGCAGGTGCGCCAATGGCCCCGGCGATGTTGGATGCAGGTGCACCGATCATGCCAGCGATTGTCGCGATCAGTTCATCGCGCGACGGCATTTTCGACACGGCCTCAACACCGGCCCGGTCCAGAGCGTTCGATCCCATTGCCCCGCCAAGAATCTCAAACTTCTTGTTATCCTTGGCAAAGTCCTCGGCCACCTTGGCTGCTGCCACGGGGTCTTCGGAATAGGTCAGAACGGTCATACCCGAAAGGAGGCTTGCAATGCTTTCGCACGGCTGTCCCTCAAGGGCGATTTTGGCGAGCCTGTTCTTGGCAACACGCACAGATCCACCCGCGTCGCGTGCACGCGCGCGCAGATCCTGCATCTCGGCAACTGTCAGACCGGCGTAGTGGGCTACCACAACGACGCCAGAGCTTTCGAAGATCTGGCCGAGTTCCTCGACCAATTTTTCTTTCTGGGCTCTATCCACAGTTTCACTCCAATTATGGGGGTTGCCCCCCGGCTCAGTTCAGTTCCGGATCAGATCCGGAACGTTTCGGGTCCAACTTCAGGGTCCCGAGGCCAAAATCACCCGAAGGTGAAAAATGTCTCGTTTCCCATCTCAGGAAGGAATTATGCAGCAGATGCCGCACCCTCCGTCTCGGACAGAAGTCGGGCCGGTCGTCTGGCCCAACTATCCGGCACCGAAGTGCCGAATTCTTTATTCCGACATTGCGGAATCGACTGAAACAGATACGCCCGGACCCATTGTCGAGGTCAGCGAGATCTTTTTCATATAAGTGCCTTTTGATCCGGTCGGCTTGGCCTTGGACACAGCACCGACAAAGGCGCGGATGTTTTCAACCAGTTTGGCTTCGTCGAACGACGCCTTGCCAACGCCTGCGTGCACAACGCCGGCCTTTTCAACCTTGAACTGCACTTCGCCGCCCTTGGCCGCTTTGACTGCGTCCGCGACGTCCATTGTCACGGTGCCAACCTTGGGGTTCGGCATCAGGTTGCGCGGGCCAAGAACCTTACCCAGACGGCCCACAACAGGCATCATGTCCGGCGTTGCAATGCAGCGATCAAATTCGATCTTGCCGCCCTGCACGATTTCCATCAGGTCCTCTGCACCCACGATATCGGCACCGGCTTCTTTGGCTTCGTCCGCTTTGGGGCCACGGGCAAACACAGCAACACGCATGGTTTTGCCGGTGCCGTTGGGCAGGCCGACAACGCCGCGCACCATCTGGTCCGCGTGGCGCGGGTCAACGCCCAGATTAACCGAGATTTCGACAGTTTCGTCGAATTTCGCGGTCGCATTGCCTTTGATCAGCGCAACGGCTTCTTCAACCGACAGGTTGTCTTTGCCAGCAAGTGCCGCGCGTGCCGCGACTGTACGTTTTCCAAGTTTCGCCATCTTACTTAACCTCGATGCCCATAGAGTTCGCCGACCCGACGATGATCTTCATCGCGCCTTCGATATCGTTTGCGTTGAGGTCTTTCATTTTCGCCTCGGCGATTTCGCGGACCTGTTTGACGGTGACGCTGCCCACTGTCTCACGCGACGGGGTTTTCGCACCGGATGTCAGACCAGCAGCCTTTTTCAGGTAATGCGACGCCGGGGGCGTCTTGATTTCCATCGTAAAGGACTTGTCCTGATAATAGGTGATCACGGTCGGGCACGGTGCGCCGGGCTCCATATCCGCTGTCTTGGCGTTGAACGCCTTGCAGAATTCCATGATATTGATGCCGCGCTGACCCAGTGCAGGGCCGACGGGCGGGGATGGGTTGGCTTGACCAGCTTTCACTTGCAGCTTCATCGTACCGACGAGTTTCTTGGCCATTTGGCCTCTCCTTTTTCAACACCACCCTGACGCGTCGGGGTGGCTTACGGTTGTGTGGTTCGGTCCGGACATCGCGATGCCCTCGCCTCCCACAGTGCTCAACTCAGGACTGTTTCGTGACCTGAGTGAATTCCAGTTCGACCGGTGTTTCGCGCCCGAAAATGGACACGGACACCTTGAGCCGTTGGTTGTCGTCATCAACTTCTTCCACAGTGCCGTCGAAATCCTCGAACGGACCATCGTTGACTTTGACCTTTTCGCCGATCTCGTAATGGATCAGCGTTCTTGGCGTTTCTTCACCTTCCTGAACACGGTTCAGGATTGCGTTTACTTCGGCATCACGCATCGGCATCGGGCGCCCCTGCGGGCCCAGAAAACCGGTGACGCGGTTGATCGAGTTGATCAGGTGATAGCCCTGATCCGACATCTCCATGCGCACCAGCACATAGCCGGGCATAAAGCGGCGCTCTGTCGTCACCTTCTTGCCGCGCCGCACCTCGATCACCTCTTCGGTCGGCACCAGCACTTCTTCGATATCGTCCTCAAGGTGCTGTTCAGCGACCGAGGTCCGGATTTGTTCGGCGATCTTTTTCTCGAAATTCGAGAGTACGCTAACCGAATACCACCGTTTCGCCATCTGCCAACTCGCCTTTGTTCTTGTACAATTCCGGAGTGTCCCGGACCAAAATTCTCAATTAATCACAAGCGGTTACCTGTTCGTGATCGCCTGTTCACCCACAATAAAAATCGGCGCGCAGCACGAATCGCAGCACGCCATTGTTTGAAGGTAGGCCGTCACCTAACGCCGCGCTGCAAAATGATCAAGAGGGCAACGGCATTTTTCGCCTGCCAGTCAGGTGTTAGCCGAAGTAGCCCAGAAGCGTTTGCAGCCCGCCCCGGATGATCAGATCAACCAGCGCAAAGAACACAGCCGTCAGCGCCGCCATGATAAAAACCATGACCGTGGTCAGAAACACTTCGCGGCGGGTTGGCCAAATAACCTTGGACACCTCTGCGCGGACTTGCTGAAGGAACTGGAACGGGTTGCTGGTGGCCATTTTGAATATGCTTTCTGCTAGCGGTGGGGCGCATGTAACCGGCGACAGCGCCGAATTCAAGGCAGCAAAACAGAAATGGAGCGCTGACATATACGTTCCCCCCTGTGCAGGTGGCACAAATGTCACCCGCACACAGCCCCGCGGCAGCTAGGATCAGGCGGTCTTTTCGACGTCGTTTGCCACCTGTTGCAGGCGTTCGAACGGATCGGGCCGGTTGTCGAACGGATCGTTCTGTGACGGCGGATCGAAATCCGGCAGGTACAGCCCCGATGTCCAGCGCGCCGGCAGCTTTTCAAGCATCACCTCCATCCGGCGCGAGGTGCGCCGCGCGGCCAGTCTGATTTTTTCCGCCGATGCAGGGCTTTTGCGCAGCAGCCACATGTAAAGGCGCGTGATCTTGTTGGTCCAGAACTCCGGACCAAGGGAAAAATACATGATAATGGCGACAGCAAAGAACAGCAGGCTGCCCCACAGCACCAGCCAGGGGCGCAGAATCACCGCCACCACCAGCGCGATCAGAACGAAATGCCTTGGCCGCAAGCCCAGTTTGGAAAACCAGCCGCGCGTTTGTGCAGAGTTGTCTTGGGCACCACCTGTGCGGGCCTGCACTTCCGGTTCGACCAAAGGCGGAAGTTTCTTGCGCAACTCAAGTTGCTTGGTGGTGCTGTGCCCGGTTTCGCGCAACAGCATTCGGATGGCTTCATCAGTGTTTGTATCGGTCACAGGGCAAACTCCAACTCGAACCATAAAAAAACAAGAGCGCAGGCAGACAGCCGAAACAATGGCTGTGCGTTCGCGAATCTGATTAAGGTAAAATTAAGGCAATAATGAGGCAGCGCACCGTTTTGGCGGTCTGGCCGGTGGTCGTGGCAGGGGCTGAGGGACTCGAACCCACGACCCTCGGTTTTGGAGACCGATGCTCTACCAACTGAGCTAAACCCCTCCGACCACGCATGCTGGTACGGGATGGCTGATCCAAGATCAAGAGGCAGTCTGGCGGAAACCGCCGCGCCCTGTCTTTTTCATGCGGCAATCGAATGAACTGTGCCCGGCAGAACACGCGGGCGGGGCCATTGCTGTCACAGCCGCGCCAGATCGGCGATCCGCCCGCCGGTAATGGCATCCTCAAGGGCCACGATCTTGTCGATCGGCCAGTGCCACCACGCGATCCGGTTCAAGGCGGCAATGTCATCGGGGGCAAATCGCATGCGCACGATCTGGGCGCGATTGCCTGCCACAATCGCGTAATCGGGAACTGTTCCGGCCACCACGGCCCCCGCCCCCACAATAACCCCGTTGCCCAATTGCGCGCCGGGCAGGATCGTACAGCCGTGGCCCAGCCAGCAATCGTGCCCCACAACCGTATCACGGCCCGCGTCAAGCGTTTGGCGGTAGCCCGCGATGCGGTCCGGATCAAAAATCGCAAACGGATAGGTGGATGGCCCGTCCATCCGGTGATTGGCGCTCTGGGTGATAAACTGTGTGCCGTGGGCGATCTGGCAAAACCGCCCGATGCGGATTTTTTCGGGCGCGCCGGCAAACAGATAGGGGGCCAGTCGCGCGGCGTAATCGCGTGGGTCCGCCGCCGGATCAAATGTGCTGTAATAGGTGTAATCGCCGACCAGAATATCGGGATGCTCCAGCACACGGTTCAGATACACCGTGCCGTCATGTACCGCCCCGTCGGGAAACCGGATCGGATGGGTCTGATCGGGATCAAGGGTCATGGCATTGTCCTGTTTGGGGCGGTGCGTTCTGCGTCGATCATGTGACAGGTCCGCGAATTCTGAAAGGGGTTGTGCATATCGGTCAAGGCCGCAACAGTGTATTCCCGATTGAATTCAACCGGTAGGGGCGCTTGCGTTGGGCCATGGTTTGGCTATGACTGACCCGTCAAATGTGGATTGGTCGTGTGAGCCTTCGAAAAAGAATAGCAGATAGCAAAACCCTTGCCCGTTGGCTGACGGCGCTGTTCAAATGGTATTTGAAATTTTGCTATCGCACGTCCAGCTGGCGCCGCGACGGGTTTGATGAAATGGACGCGCTGGTTAAATCCGGCGAACCGGTGATCATCGCCATCTGGCACCAGCGCCTGATGATGGCCCCCTTTATCGTCGATCTGTCGCTGGGTCCGGTCTGTACGCTGACCTCGTCGGCGCGGGCCGGAACGATGGCGGGACAGTTGCAAAAGGAATTCGGGTTCGACAGCATTTCCATGTCCAGCCACAAACGCCATGTTGCCCTGTCGCGCGAGGTGCTGGGGCGGATCCGCGATGGCGTTTCAATCGGTATCGCCACAGACGGCCCGCGCGGACCGGCGCGTGTTGCCTCGACCGTGCCGCTGATCTGGGCCCGCGTTTCGGGCAAACGCGTGTTTGTCGTGACCTTTTCGGCAAACCGCGTTGCGAAACTGCCAACATGGGATCAGATGATGATGCCCCTGCCATGGACCCGTGGTGTGATGCTGTGCCGCGAATGGGACAAGACCGTGCCGCGCAAATGCAGCGATGCCGAGATGGAAACGCTGCGGCTGTCTTTGCAAGAGGCCCTTGATGCGATCACCGACAGGGGCGATGCGGCCTGCGGGCGAAACAGCGCATAGGCCCGTCAGAGGCGCGCGGCCTGTCGCCACGTCCGGGCGCACATCTGCAAGAAAAAGGCCGCCCGTTTCGGGGCGGCCTAAATTTTTCTATCTGCGACCGGATCGACCGGCCCGGTTGTCAAACCGCCGCTTACTCGACGATTTTGGAGACGACGCCGGCGCCGACGGTGCGGCCGCCTTCGCGGATCGCAAAGCGCAGGCCCTGTTCCATCGCGATCGGTGCGATCAGTTCAACGCCAAAGGACACGTTGTCACCCGGCATCACCATTTCCGTACCTTCGGCCAGCTGCACCGTGCCGGTCACGTCCGTGGTGCGGAAGTAGAACTGCGGACGGTAGTTGGCAAAGAACGGCGTGTGACGGCCACCCTCTTCCTTGGTCAGAATATAGGCTTCCGCTTCGAACTTGGTGTGCGGCTTCACCGAACCCGGCTTGCACAGAACCTGACCGCGCTCAACGCCGTCACGCTCCACACCGCGCAGCAGCGCGCCGATGTTGTCACCCGCTTCACCGCGATCCAGCAGCTTGCGGAACATTTCAACACCGGTACAGGTGGTTTTCTTGGTGTCGCGGATGCCGACGATTTCAATCTCGTCGCCCACGTTGATCACGCCACGCTCGACACGGCCGGTCACAACCGTACCACGGCCCGAGATCGAGAACACGTCTTCGACCGGCATCAGGAACGGCTGGTCAACAGCGCGCGCCGGTGTCGGGATAAACTCGTCAACCGCTGCCATCAGCGCACGGATCGAGTTTTCGCCGATCTCGGGATCACGGCCTTCCATCGCGGCCAGAGCCGAACCCGGAATGACCGGAATGTCGTCGCCCGGGTAATCGTATTTGCTCAGCAACTCGCGGATTTCCATTTCCACCAGTTCCAGCAGTTCGGGATCGTCCACCTGATCCACCTTGTTCATGTAGACAACCATCGTCGGGATGCCGACCTGGCGGCCCAGCAGAATGTGCTCGCGCGTCTGGGGCATCGGGCCGTCGGCCGCGTTCACAACCAGGATCGCGCCGTCCATCTGCGCCGCACCGGTGATCATGTTTTTCACATAGTCCGCGTGGCCGGGGCAGTCGACGTGCGCATAGTGGCGCGCGTCGGTTTCGTATTCCACGTGCGCTGTCGAGATCGTGATCCCGCGCGCTTTCTCTTCCGGCGCGCCGTCAATCTGGTCATAGGCTTTGAAATCGCCAAAATACTTCGTAATCGCAGCCGTCAGCGTCGTCTTGCCGTGGTCAACGTGACCAATCGTGCCAATGTTAACGTGCGGTTTATTGCGTTCAAACTTTGCCTTAGCCATATTTTGGGCGCCCTTTTTGCATTATGGGGTCCTTGCGACCCTGTTTCCTCTGCGCGGGCGACATATGGCGTTCCGGTGGGAAAATCAAGCTGTTCCTGTCACCGGATCGGGCCCCGTCAGGACGGCGACTGCAACACCGGTTCGTTGGTTTCATCCTCGGCAGGCATGACGCGTTCATCCGGCCCGAACCAGCCGTATTTTTCCTGACCTTCCAGCAACCATGTTTCGATGGCCTTTGCTGCGTTAAAAGACAGACCGTCCAGCTGTTTTTGTTTGTTGCGCCCCCATCCCGATCCGACCAAGACGGATTCACCGCTGGTGGTTTCCAGAACCGCAATCTGATGCGCCACTTCATTCAGTTTGCGCCCGTCCGTATCATCCCACAATGTGGCCTTGACGATCAGCACGGATTTGGGCGTGTAAACAACCGGCACTCCGGGCGGGGCAAGCATGAACGCCTCGACGCTGACGCCCAGATGATAAAGTTGTTCGCCGTCATATCGGCCGAACCGGTCCCCGATCGCCTTGGTCATGGACGCTGTCCATTCTTCTTCTGTCGCGGCGCGCGAAACAGGCCCCATCTGCATTTTGCTGGCAACGACGACATTGTGCCCCAGTTTAAAATCCCCCAGCGGCACAGGCGGCCCTTCAAGGGTTTGCGCACCGCAAGCGGTCAAAAGCAACAGGGCTGTCAGCAAGGCGAAAATCCGGGGCATGTGATCTCTCGTTCTGGGACTCTTCCTGTCAGATAGCCCAGCGCGGCCAAGGGTGCAAACCTTTGCCGTCCGCTGCTCTACACCTATATGTGAGATAGGATCATGAAAGGCCTTGCACATGCAGATCGAAAACAGGCAACCGGTCAAAGTTCCTCTTGTGCGCGAGCCTTGGGGCATTTTCAAAAGCCTGAATGCCGCGCGCCAGAACGTGCTGAGCATTATCCCCGAGATTGCCACCAGACAGCCGATGGTGTCGGGCAAGACCGGCAAACGCTGGCATATGGTGATGGATCCCGAAGCGATCCGGATCATGTTGCTGGAGCGGCTGGACCAGTATCCCAAGTCTTTGGTCACCAAGAACCTGTTGCGCCCTGCCATCGGGGAATCGCTGTTCATTGCCGAAGGCGCGCATTGGCGCTGGCAACGGCGCACCGCCGCGCCGGTGTTTTCCCATCGCAACGTGATGAACCTTGCCCCGATCATGACAGGCGCGGCCGATCGCGCCGCGGCGCGCATTGCCGATGCAGGCCCCCGCGCGGTGGATATGCTGGATGAAATGGTCACAACCACATTCGACGTGATTTCCGATGTCACGTTTTCGGGGGACGGATCGTTTGACCGCGATTCCGTGCACACGGCCATTGATGCCTATATTTCCGAGGCCGGAAAGATTTCGCTGTTCGATATTCTGGGCGCGCCGGATTGGGTGCCGCGCCCCGGGCGCATGATGTCGGGCAAGGCATTGAAGCAGATGAAAACTGTGGCAGACACGGCCATAGATGCCCGCGCGGCGCGTGGTGCTGACGGTGTTCCCGATCTGCTGGATCTGCTGCTTGAGGGTGAAGACCCCAAATCAAAGCGCAAGATGAACACCGCGGAACTGCGCGACAATCTGCTGACCTTTATTGTGGCGGGGCACGAAACCACTGCGCTGACGCTGGCGTGGTCGCTGTATCTGTGCGCCTTTGATCAGGATGTGCAGGATCGCGCACGCGCCGAGATTAAATCGGTCTGTGCAGACCGTCCTGTGACCGGCGAGGATGTGGCAAAGCTGCCTTATGTGCGCCAGATCATCGACGAAGCGCTGCGCCTTTATCCGCCTGCGGCAATGGTGTCGCGCACGGCCATGGCGCCGGATACGTTGTGCGGGCGGGACATTCACAAGGGCGATACGGTGATCATCCCGATCTATGCGCTGCATCGCAGCCATGTGTTGTGGGACAATCCCGACAGTTTTGACCCCGACCGGTTTGCCGCGCCAAAGGATATTGACCGGTATGCCTATCTGCCGTTCGGGGACGGGCCGCGCATCTGCATCGGCGCGTCATTCGCGCTGCAGGAGGCGGTGATTATTCTGGCCACGTTGCTGGGGCGGTTCCGGTTCAATCCGGTTGCGGGCAAAGATCCCAGCCCCGTGATGATCCTGACATTGCGTCCCGAAGGCGGTGTCTGGCTGACTGCGGAGCCTGTTTAGGGGAACAGATTTTCCGCTTGACTTATAAACCCGACTAAATCTATCAGGAATTTAAAATTCACATGGGGATTCCTGAAATGACGCGCGTTGTGACCTTAAAAAAATGGACAACACTGGCCCTGACAGGGGCCACGGCGGGGCTGGTTGTCGGCCATCCCGCACTGGCACAGATCGCGCCGGACAGGCCCGAAACCCTTTGGTTCGCAGCCTCCGAAGGCGGGGAAGGTGGCGAATCCGGTGCTATTGAAGGGGCATCGCCCGACGTGGCCCACCTGACCCGTCTGGCGTTGGTCGAAGGGCATTTGATGGCTGCCGTAAACCTGTACGCAAAAGGCATGACAGACGAGGCCGTCGGCCTAGCAGGACACCCCGAGGCGGAAATGATGGACGAAGTGCGCGCAGGGCTTGCGCAGAGGGCCGCCGCCGATTTCACGCCGGATTTGGAGGCCGTGGGCGAGGCCATGTATGACGGCGCGCCCCAAGCCGAGGTGGACGCCAAGATGGCACAACTGAGCCGCGCGATTGCCACGGCAGCCAATGCGAACAATGTTCCGCTGCGCGTGCGGTTTGACGCCATGATCGCATTGCTGCGCGCTGCTGCGGGGGAATATGCCGGATCAATCGAAAACGGGGCGGTCAGCGATCCGATGGCCTATCACGAGGCCTATGGTTTCATCCGCATTGCCGAACGGGAGGCGGGTGCGCTTTCGGTCTATGATGATCCGGTTGCAGCCAAGGCCGCCGCGCGCATTACGGCGGCTTTGCCCGAAACCGATGCGGCCTTTGGGGATATGGCGGAGACCACGCTGCTGGCCGGGGATGCGTCGCTTCTTTATGCTGTGGCTGCCCAGGCCGAATTCGCCAGCGCTGCGGTGAAGTAGCCCATGATGCTGGTCATCGAAACCCTGCTGGATGGCACGCAGGCGGGTGTCTTACGCGCAGCCGCCGCCGACATGGATTTTCAGGACGGGCGCGCCACGGCGGGCCGGTTTGCCGCACAGGTCAAGGCCAACCATCAGGCCTCTGAGAGCGCAGAACTGGAGGCGGTCCGCGCTCAGGTGGGCAAGGCGCTGGCCGCAAACGGGCTGTTCCAGACAGCGGTGCGCCCCCGCCACCTGACGCCGCTGATCCTGTCACGTTACAGACGTGGCGAAACCTATGGTCTTCATGTCGATGATGCGCTGATGCGGGGCGTGCGCACTGATGTGTCCTTTACCCTGTTCCTGTCCGACCCTGACACATACGAGGGCGGCGAATTGATGATCGAGGACACGATGGAAACCCGCGCAGATCAAGCTGAACGCGGGCGATCTGTTTTTATATCCATCCACCAGCCTGCACCGCGTGGCGCCCGTGACGGGCGGGGAACGGTTGGCCATTGTCGGCTGGGCCACCAGTTGGATACGCGACGCCGGACAGCGTGAAATTCTGTTCGATCTGGAACGCACATTGCAGCATCTGCATGACCGCGAAGGAAAATCCGAAGCCTTCGATCTGCTGGCCAAATCCCGGTCAAACCTGTTGCGGCTGTGGGCCGATGCCTAATCACATACGGCTTGCAAGGCGGTCCACTCTGCGTCTGACAGGATCGGGGCAAATGTGCGCCCCTCTGGTGCGGCGTCGCGCGCGGCGGTGATCCTGTCGCTCAGCGCGGGGTGGGACAGAAAATGCGCCACGATGCCTTCACTGTCGCCATACTTTGCGCGCAACCGTTCGAACATATCGCCCAGCGCTGCGGGCGACACATCGGCGGCCTGCAGGCGGCCATAGGCAAATTCATCCGCCGCTTTTTCTGCACCTTGGGAATAGCGCGCATCGATCAGCCGTTCGGTCAGGAACAGCACAACGGCGCCGCCCGCGAAATCCCCGAACAACAGGCCCAGCACCCCGATTGATCCGGCAGAGCGCAGCGCATGACGCGTTGGGTCGCGGCTGATCACATGGCCGATTTCGTGGGCCAGCACGGCGGCGACTTCGTCAGGGCCTTCTGCGGCGTCAATCAGCCCGCGAAACAGCACGACAAAACCGCCGGGCAGCGCAAAGGCGTTGACCATGTCATGATCCAGCACATGCACGGACAGGTCGGTTTCCGGCGAAAGACCGACGGTCAGCTTCTGTTCCATCCGGGTAAGGGCCGCCATGCCGGACCCGTTTTCGCAAAACGCGACAGGGCCAAAGCCGGTATCATCCAGCGTATCGCGGATTTGGTCCAATGTGGTTTCGCCAAGGGCGCGTTCGCCTTCGGGCGGGATATAGGCGGCCAACTGGTCTGCCATGGTGGGCACCAGAACCCCCACGATCAGGGCCACCGATGCCACAGCGGCCAGCGCCCAGCCGAACAGGCGGCCCCGCCCCTTTGGTGGCGCGGGGCGGTTTTTGTTGGGCAGCATGGCCAGAATGGAACGATCCGACACGATCAGTCGTGCCACCGGATCAGATTTCAGGCGCAACACAGGTTTGTCGCGCCCCGCCTGATCGGGCACCGCACGGATATCGGCCGTGATCCAGACCAATGGGGCCTGCCCGTTCACGGCAATGCGCAGTTCGCGGTAATCAGAACTGAATTGCAGGGTGGCGGCGCGCGCCACCGCGTGATCACCATCAAAGTAATATGTGCCGGTGGGCGCGACGCCGTTCATATCGCTGCCCCCAGATCCAGCGCTTCGGCAAAGCCTTCGGCCTCGGCAAATTCATCGCGCGCCCGCTGGCTGATCGCGGCCAGCGCGGCAGGGTTCACGATTTCCAGCGTCTGCGCATAGTGGCGCATCAGCGGAAAGGTCACGAACACATGCGACAGCACCGACCACATCAGGAAAACGCCGAAATAGACCATCGCCAGAATAGCGATGGCCATCCAGCGCGGCACGTTCATGTCCGATATCGGGTTTTCACCCCCAATGGCCAGCAATCCGTCCAGCCCGATCAACGGGATGGCCAGGAAAAACACCCCGACCAGACCCAGAACAAGGGCCAGATAGCTGATCGTATTGCCCCATGAATAGATGCCGAACACGCGGGTCGGGCGCAGGTGTGAAAACAGCGCGATACCGTCCGCGGTTTTGTGATTGGCCAGAATTCGGGTGCTGGCCACGTTGTAGTGCACACCGCCATAGACCAGCATCAACAGCACGATGGGCAGCAGCAGAACGCGCTGTGGTGCGTTCAGATCCTGCTGGCCGGTGTCACTCACCATATCATCCAAGGCGGCGAAAAAATTGCTGTCGGCGGGAAGAACGGGATCCAGCCACAGAACCCAGAGGCCGCCCAGAAACAGCGCCGCCATACCGACCGCAACCGGAGTGGCCGCAGAATACAACATCCGCCACGACCCGCCCTGTTGCAGCTTGGCCGACCCGTAAAAGGTGCGATCTGTTTTGTATTTTTCCAGCGCGAAAGTCATGCGGGGCCACAGCAGGCCAAGCGTCAGGATCGTTATGGCCCAGTGCATCAGGGCGCGCAGTGCATAGCCCCATGCCCCCGGTTCAAGGCCAAAGCGCACGCCCTGCCAGCGGGTGCGCCCCAGCACATAGCGGCGGGCGCGGTAGCGGGCATAAAACCAGATCGGTATCACCCCGACAAAACTGATCAGGTAAGCGATGCCGTTGCCCTGAAACAGTGAAAAGCTCACAAACATCAGCAGCAGGTTCACAATGCCGATGTAAAAGGCAAGGATGACAACGGCGATGAAAAACCCCAGCAGCTTTTCAACCGGATCGCCGACATATTCCAGTGGCCGACCACCGGGGCGGATGGCGGACCAGTACCAGCGCCGCAGCCGTGTTTTCATCCAGAACCGGTAAATTCCCAGTGTCAGCACCGACAGGATGCCGGTTTTCAGCGCCAGCCAGAACAGCGCGCCGCGCCTGCCGACAAATTCAGTTGCCCACCTGTCAGGTGAATTTGTTATCGCGGGGGAAGCCGCGCGGGGCCATACGCCCGGCGCTGGCGCGCTTTCCGGTCCATTCGGCAAGATCGGTTTCTGTTCTTGTGCGTCCGGCGGGATCGGACCAGCTGAGGCCTTCCGCCAAGGTGAAACTGGTCGCATCGCTCAGGCCTCCGTCTTTGTACTTTTGCAGACGCACACCTTTTCCACGCCCCATTTCAGGCAGTTCATCGGCCAGGAACACCAGAACCTTGCGGTTTTCCCCGACCACGGCAATCGCATCGCCCGTCATCGGGGTACAGACCAGCGCGCGCACGCCATCGCGCACGTTCAGGACCTGTTTGCCGCTGCGGGTTTGCGCCACAACATCGTTTTCCGGCACGATGAACCCATCCCCTGCCGAAGAGGCGACCAGCAGCTTGCGATCCGGTTTGTGGATATACAGCCCCACAATGTCCGCATCATTGGGCAGATCGACCATCAGGCGCAGCGGTTCGCCCATGCCCCGCCCACCGGGCAGGTTGGACGCCGACAGCGTGTAAAACCGCCCGTTTGCGCCGAACACAAGCAGACGGTCGGTGGTTTCGGCGTGAAAGGCAAACCGCGGCCCGTCGCCGTCCTTGAACTTCAATTCGCGCGTCAGATCGATATGGCCGGTCATCGCCCTGATCCAGCCCATCTGGCTGCACACCACGGTGATGGGTTCGCGATCGATCATCGCCTCGATCGGAACGTCTTCGACCTCGCCCGCGATGGCGAATTGCGTGCGGCGCGCGCCGCCTTCGTAATCCTTGCCGAACAGCTTTTTGGTTTCGCGCAACTGGTTGGCGATGCTGTCCCATTGCAGGTCGGGGCTGTCCAGCAGATCCTCAAGCCCGGCGCGTTCTTCCATCAGGGCGCTTTGTTCGCGCAAAAGCTCCATCTCTTCCAGACGGCGCAAGGACCGCAGGCGCATGTTCAGGATCGCTTCGGCCTGCACTTCGGTCAGGGACGGTTCTTCTTCGGGGTTGACCACGGGCGGCACATAATCGGCCTCGTCCCGCGCGCGGGGGTGATCCTTTGACCAGTCTTCGTACATCAGGCCGGATTTGGGATCATCATCATAGCGGATGATGTCGATCACGCGGTCAAGGTTCAGGAAGGCAATGATAAACCCTTCCAGCACCTCAAGCCGGTGGTCGATCTTTTCCATCCGGTGGGTCGAACGGCGGATCAGAACCTCTTGGCGGTGGTCCAGAAACGCGCGCAACACTTCCTTCATGCTGCACACTTTGGGCGTCAGCCCGTCAATCAGCACGTTCAGGTTCAGCGAAAACCGGATTTCCAGATCGGAATTGCGAAACAGCATGCCCATCAGCACTTCGGGATCCACGTTTTTGGAACGCGGTTCCAGAACCATGCGGATGTCATCGGCGCTTTCATCGCGGATATCGGCCAGAATTGGCATTTTCTTGGTCTGGATCAGCTCCGCGATCTTTTCGATCAGCTTGGATTTCTGCACCTGATAGGGGATTTCCGTGACCACGATCTGCCACTGGCCGCGGCCCAGATCCTCGACCTCGTATTTGCAGCGCAGGCGGAACGATCCGCGCCCTGTGCGGTAGGCCTGTGCGATGTTTTCGGGCGGTTCGACAATGGTGCCGCCGGTCGGAAAATCGGGGCCGGGCACGTAGTTCAGCAATGTATCGTCACGCGCATCGGGCGTTTTGATCAGGTGGATACAGGCATCACACAGTTCGGCGATATTGTGGGGCGGAATGTTGGTTGCCATGCCCACTGCAATGCCGCTTGACCCGTTGGCCAGAAGGTTCGGGAACGACGCGGGCAGCACCACCGGTTCGGTCAGGGTGCCATCGTAATTGTCGCGGAAATCCACCGCGTTTTCGTTCAACCCTTCCAGCATGGCCTCGGCGACGATGGTCATGCGCGCCTCGGTATAGCGGGATGCGGCGGGGTTATCGCCGTCGATATTGCCGAAATTGCCCTGCCCGTCGACCAGCGGGTAGCGCACGTTGAAATCCTGCGCGAGCCGCGCCATCGCATCGTAAATCGCCGCATCGCCATGCGGGTGATAGTTGCCCATCACATCACCGCTGATTTTGGCTGATTTGCGATAGCCACCGTTGCTGGACAGGCGCAGTTCGCGCATCGCGTACAAAATACGGCGGTGGACAGGCTTCAGCCCGTCGCGCGCATCGGGCAGCGCGCGGTGCATGATCGTGGACAGCGCATAGGTCAGATACCTGTCCCCGATCGCGCGGCGCAGCGGTTCTGTCAGATCGGGTGTGGGCAAGTCTGTATCGTCTGTGATGTCGTTCATGCCCCATCTGATACGCCGTGACCGCAGCAGGGTAAAGCGAGGACATCGCAGTTTTGTGCACCATGACGGGGAATTATGCGCGGTTTTTTCCGCTGCCGAATCCGCGCCGGATTTGATATTGTGATCCGGTGCGATAATTTGAACAGGGTCGCGGCATCAAAGGCCCGTCAGAACAAGCGGGAGGAGCGTTATGAACAAGTTTGTTTTTCTGTCCTTCCTTTTCATGGGCTGGGCCTTTTACGAGTTAAGCGGCGGGGCCGATTTCGTCCCGCCCAGTGCACGCCTTGAGGCTGCTGCGGAAAACCCGCCCGCGTCAGAGCCGGGCACCGGCACCCAAGCCCCCCGTGCGCCTGTCTTTGTTCAGGGATCAAATACAGAACCCGATCCGGCCGGAACGCGCCTTGTTCTGGGCAATACGCCCCCCGCGCCCGAACCGGTCGCCACGCCAGAGCCGGAACCAGAACCGGAACCGGTAGCAACCGCCGGGGTCGCGCCGGCCCCTGTTGCGGATGTAGTTCTGTCCCTTGCGTCACTGGACAGCATTTCGGACGGAACGGTCCCGGCCCCCGCGAAAGACATCCGCATTATTGACGGCACACTGGTTAACATCCGCTCTGGTCCGGGCACCGACTATCCGGTGATCCTGCAATTGCAAGGCGGCACCGAGGTCGAAATACTGGAAGACCCCGGCGCGGGCTGGATCAGGATGCAGAACCCTGAAAGCCGCGAAATGGGTTGGATTTCCGCCGGTTTGTTGCGGCAATAACACCCAACGGGCCGCACCGGTTGCGCTTTGGTGCGCGACAGGTCAGAAGTGGCCCAAAAGGGTAAGAAATGCAAAAATCCATACTGATTACAGGCTGTTCATCCGGCATCGGTTATGATGCGGCGCACGGGCTTAAGGCGCGGGGATGGCGGGTGTTTGCCGCCTGTCGCCGCCCCGAAGATTGCGCGCGCCTGATTGAAGAAGGGTTTGAAAGCCCGCTGCTGGATTATACCGACCCCGCGACGCTGGAAACCGCACTGGCCGAAGTGCTGGCAGCCACGGGCGGCACGCTCGACGCATTGTTCAACAATGGTGCCTATGGCCTGCCCGGCGCGGTCGAAGACCTGCCGATGGACGGGTTGCGCGCCATTTTCGACACCAACTTTTTCGGCTGGCACGATCTGACCTGCCGCGTCATTCCGGTGATGCGCGCGCAGGGGCATGGCCGGATCATTCAGTGTTCATCTGTTCTGGGCTTTGTCACGATGCGGTATCGTGGCGCGTATAATGCCACAAAATTTGCGCTCGAAGGGCTGACCGATACGATGCGGATCGAAATGCGCGACACGCCGATCAAGATCATCCTGATCGAACCGGGGCCGATCACCTCGCGGTTCCGCGCCAATGCGATCACGCAGTTTGATCGCTGGATCAAACGGCAGGACAGCCCGCACGCCGACGCCTATGAAAAAGAGATGTCCAAACGCAGGGACGAAAGCAGCGGGCCGGCGCCGTTTGAATTGCCGGCAAAAGCCGTGACCCAAAAACTGGTGCATGCGCTGGAATCATCCCGCCCCAAACCAAGGTATTATGTCACCACACCCACCTATCTGTTCGGCATTCTGCGCCGCGTTTTGCCGACACGTGCGCTGGATTGGATACTGGCCAAAGCCTGATCGGCCTTGCGGTGTCGCGCCTGAACGCACGCCCGCGCAAAGAAATCGGTTCGCTTTTTCGCGCCAGACGGCTACATGACGGCGCAAGCCCACAACGAGGATTGTTTACATGCCATCTGACCCGCTTTTTGTACTTGTCGTTCTGGCGGTTCTGGCCGTTGTCGTCATCCTGATGCTGGGGATCGGCGGTTTTGCCAAGGGGGGTGAGGTCAACCGGAAATATGGAAACAAAATGATGCGCTACCGGCTGATCGCACAGTTCATCGCTGTGCTGCTGATCTGCCTTTATGTGTATCTGCGCGGAACAGGGGGGCAATGACATGGTTGTACTGAACAAGATTTACACAAAAACCGGTGACGCGGGTGAAACCGCACTGGGCAATGGGGCGCGGGTGGCAAAACACGCGCTGCGGGTGACGGCCTATGGCACATCGGATGAACTGAACTGCTTTGTCGGCGTCGCCCGGTTGCACGCCAGCGGCGACATGGATGCGCAATTGTCGCGCATCCAGAACGATCTGTTCGATCTGGGCGCAGACCTGTGCCGGCCCGATATGGAACAGGATGCCACGGCTGACTACCCGCCCCTGCGGATGGCCCCGCAACAGGTGGACCGCCTAGAAGGCGAAATTGACCGGATGAATGACATTCTGGAACCGCTGCGCAGTTTTATCCTGCCCGGCGGTGCCGCGCTGGCCGCGCACTTGCATGTCTGCCGCACCGTTGCGCGCCGCGCCGAACGGCTTGCCGTGGAACTGGCGACCGTCGAAGCGATCAACCCCGCTGCCGTGACGTATCTGAACCGGTTGTCAGACTGGTTTTTTGTCGCCGCACGGATCGCAAACAATGATGGCAAGGATGATGTGTTGTGGGTGCCGGGGGCCAATCGATAAGAGCAAAACACTTGCGAAAAAACGGGATTAGCAAAAAACGCGACGTCCGCAGGCCATGGGGTGACGATTTTACCCTGTTTCGCGGACACACCTGTCGCTATCAACAGCGGGAATGAATTAGACCGAGTCGCCCCGGCGATTTACCAAGTAAGGAGAAAAGCGCCCATGAAGGTATTGGTACCTGTCAAACGCGTGATTGACTACAACGTGAAGGTTCGTGTGAAGGCGGACGGATCGGGAGTTGATCTTGCGAATGTGAAAATGTCGATGAACCCGTTTGACGAGATTGCGGTTGAACAGGCGATCCGTCTGAAGGAATCCGGTGCGGCGGACGAGGTGATTGCGGTGTCGATCGGCGTCAAGCAGAGCCAGGAAACGCTGCGCACGGCGCTGGCGATGGGCGCGGACCGTGCCATTCTGGTGGTGGCGGCGGAGGATGTGCACAATGACATCGAACCGCTGGCGGTGGCCAAGATCCTGAAGGCGATTGTGGACGCGGAACAGCCCGGTCTGGTGCTGTGCGGCAAGCAGGCGATCGACAATGATCTGAACGCCACCGGCCAGATGCTGAGCGCGCTTCTGGGCTGGTCGCAGGCGACCTTTGCCTCGGGTCTTGAGATTGCGGGCGACAGCGCCACGGTGACGCGCGAAGTGGATGGCGGATTGCAGACCATCAAGGTGAAGATGCCCGCCGTTGTGACGGTTGATCTGCGCCTGAACGAGCCGCGCTATGCGTCGCTGCCGAACATCATGAAGGCCAAGAAGAAGCCGCTGGATGAAAAGACCGCGGCGGATTACGGCGTGGACGTGACGCCGCGCCTTGAGATCGTGAAAACCGGCGAGCCCGAAAGCCGCGCGGCGGGGATCAAGGTGGGATCGGTGGATGAACTGGTCGCGAAACTCAAGGAAGCGGGGGCTGTATAATGGCTGTTTTACTTCTTGCCGAAGTCAATGATGGTGAATTGTCACTGGATGCCACCGCCAAGGCGGTCACAGCGGCGACGCAACTGGGCGATGTGACCGTGCTGTGTGCGGGCGGGTCTGCGGCGGCGGCGGCGGCCGAGGCGGCGAAAATCTCCGGCGTGTCCAAGGTGCTGTGCGCCGAAGATCCGGCACTGGGCCACCGTCTGGCGGAATCCACCGCCGATCTGATCGTGTCTCTGGCGGGCGATTACGAGCATATCGTTGCGCCCGCGACGACGGATGCCAAGAACGTACTGCCCCGTGTGGCGGCACTGCTGGATGTGATGGTTCTGACCGATGTGTCGGCCGTTGTGGATGCCAACACGTTCGAACGCCCGATCTATGCGGGCAACGCGATCCAGACGGTGAAATCCGGCGATGGCAAAAAGGTTGTGTCGTTCCGGGTGTCGACCTTTGACGCGGCTGATATGGGTGGCTCTGCGCCGGTGGAAACCATCGGGGCTGCGGGCAATCCGGGTCTGAGCGAATGGGTCGAGGACAAGGTCGCGGCGAGCGACCGGCCCGAGCTGACCTCGGCCGGTGTGGTTGTGTCCGGCGGGCGCGGTGTGGGATCGAAAGACGATTTTGCGCTGATCGAAACGCTGGCGGACAAGCTGGGCGCGGCCGTTGGTGCCTCGCGCGCGGCGGTGGACAGCGGCTATGCCCCCAACGACTGGCAGGTGGGCCAGACCGGCAAGGTGGTGGCCCCTGATCTGTATGTGGCCGTCGGCATCTCGGGTGCGATCCAGCACCTGGCCGGCATGAAGGACAGCAAGGTGATCGTGGCGATCAACAAGGACGAAGAAGCCCCGATCTTCCAGGTCGCAGACTTCGGACTGGTCGCAGACCTGTTCACCGCCGTCCCAGAACTGATCGAAAAACTGTAAGGACGCGCACGTTTCGCGTGTTGCTGCGCCTTAAAGGCCCGCCTGTCACGGCGGGCCTTTTTTATAACAAACGGGCCAGACTGCGCGACACCGCATCCGCGGCTTCGCCATGTGCGGCTGGCCCCATGATGTGTCCGGCTGCGGGGGCTTCCATCTGGGCAAAAACCATGCCGCGCGTGCCCTGCGCCTGCGCCGCCGGACTGGCCACAACCTCGACAATATCGGCGACGTGCGGGCGCAGGGTTTCGATCATCTTGCGGGTCACGAACATCGGGTCGCCCGTTGTGCACGACCGGTCCTCATCAGGGCTGTGGCGCGCGAACCAGAGCAGAATGATCTTGCCCCCCAGCTTGGACAAAAGCAGGGCCATCCGCGCCTGCCACGCCTGTTGCAGTTCCCGCCGGACGCAGGAAAACCGATCCGCCGACATGGCCATCAGCGCCCTGATCATGTGCTTTGTGAAATGGTATTCGGTAAAATCCACATCGCCATAAACAGCCTGCATCATCTGGCTGGCCTTGACGAACCTGTCATTGCGGCGCGGATGCACGGAATAGAACCGGTTTGACATGTTCTGGGCCCCCATCACCTGTACCACGCTGACCTGTGCACCGAGGGCGGCAACCGGTACGAACGGATCGTGCAAGAACACATCAATCCCCGCATTGGGAAAGCCCAGATTGATACATGGCATCCCGATGTCACGTTCAACGATGGACGGAAACGGGCTGGCGATGAATTTGCCATAGGTTTCGGTGCCGCCGATAAAAGCACAATAGGCTGTTTCAAGGCTGCGCCGTGGCCCGCGGAACAACAGTTTGGATGCGCCATACCGGCACGGAAAATAATCGAGGGCACGTGTGCCCAATCCTTCATAGGTCATCTTGCCCACCTTCGTTCTCACCCGGCCCCAGATTGTGCAACCGGCCTTACCAAAGCCCTAACCGGTGCGCGCCAAGCCCCGCGAATTTGCCACAAGTTTGATCGGTCCTCGGCCCTTGCGGCCCCCCTGCTCTGCCCCCTATGTTAGGGCCTGAACACAAGGGAACACGCGACATGGATATTCAGAGAATTGGCATCGTGGGCGCAGGCCAGATGGGCAACGGTATTGCACATGTTATGGCGCTTGCCGGGTATGATGTTCTGCTGACGGATATCAGTGCCGACGCGCTTCAGAACGCGATTGATCTGATCGATCGCAATCTGGAACGGCAGGTGGGCCGCGGCAAGATCGACGAGGGAGAAAAAACCAAGGCGATGGCGCGGATCAAGACCACCGTGACCCTGACAGAGCTTGGCCAGACCGATCTGGTGATTGAAGCGGCGACAGAACGTGAAACCGTCAAGCAGGCCATTTTCGAAGACCTTTTGCCGCATCTCAAGCCCGATACAATCCTGACGTCGAACACGTCTTCGATTTCGATCACCCGTTTGGCCAGCCGGACCGACAGGCCGGAAAAATTCATGGGGTTCCACTTTATGAATCCGGTGCCGGTGATGCAGCTGGTTGAATTGATCCGTGGCATTGCAACCGATGAACCCACCTATGCCGCGTGCAAGACCGTGGTGGACCGGCTGGGCAAGACATCCGCGTCAGCCGAAGATTTTCCCGGGTTCATCGTGAACCGCATCCTGATGCCAATGATCAACGAGGCGGTGTATACGCTTTATGAAGGGGTTGGATCTGTCCTGTCGATCGACCAGTCGATGAAACTGGGCGCGAACCATCCGATGGGGCCGCTGGAACTGGCGGATTTTATCGGGCTGGATACCTGCCTTGCCATCATGAACGTGTTGCATGACGGGCTGGCCGATACAAAATACCGCCCCTGCCCGCTGTTGACCAAATATGTCGAGGCGGGCTGGCTGGGGCGCAAATCGCAGCGCGGTTTTTATGATTATCGCGGCGAGATGCCGGTGCCCACACGCTAAACGCCTGCGATCAGGCCTTGTTGCCCAGCGCCAGCGTGTGCGCGCGCAGCCACGCCATAAAGCCGCGCGGATCGGTTTCCAGCATCGCCATCTGTTCGTCGTTCAGGGGCGCGCCGATGACAGGGGCCTGCGGTTTGTTGCAGGAGCGTACAATTTCGTGCAGCAAAAGCCCCTGCCGCAGGATCGGGGAAATCCGGTTGGCGATCTGATACCAGCGCGAATTGCAGCCCCGGATAGAAGATCGGCACCACGCGCGCGCCCGAACGGCGGATCATTTTCGCGGTGAACAGGCTCCATTCCCGTTCGATTGCGGGGCCGAACCATGTATCGGACGACATAACCACACCTGATGGAAACAGGGCCACCACACCGCCGTCTTTCAGGTGGGCCATCGCCTTGGCGCGCATTTCAACCATTTTGGCCTGTGCTTCGGGATCATGCGGAAAGGGCACCGGGATCATGAAAGATGTCGCCGCTTCGTCCAGACCGGTCAGCACCGAGCGTGTGAGAATGCGATAATCCAGACGGACACGCCCGATCATGTCGGCGAAAATCATACCATCCACCATGCCGTGCGGGTGGTTGGCCACGACGACAACGGGACCGGTTTGCGGGAATATTGGCCAACTGTTCCGGCGGGGTCAGCAGATCAATACCCATGATGTTCAGCGCGCCGCGCCAGAACTTTTGTCCGCGATGGGCCTCGTTCGTTTTTTCGAACTTGTTGACCATGCGCAGGATCGTCAGCTTGCCGGTACACCATTCGATGGCGCGGATCGCGAAGCTGGTCCATGGATCATCAAAGGAGTTGGCATAGGTCAGGGTGCGGCGATCATAGATTTCGCCGGTTTCTTGATCAGAGTCCTTTGCAAGACCCGACGTATTGTCCTGAACCGTATTTACCAAAACGTTCTTTCCTTTGCCCGGGCGCACATCGCGTGCTTAGTACCCTTCGCCGAATTTGTCAGCCACAAGCGTTTCCAACGCATCCGCCAGAGCATCAGCATCCGGCCCCGACGTTTGCACGTCAATAGTCGTTCCCTTGGACGCTGCCAACATCAAAAGCCCCATGATGCTGTCACCAGAGGCTGACATCCCGTCGCGCGAAACCTCGGCTGTCGCATCAAAGGCTTCGACAACCTCGACCAGTTTCGCAGACGCGCGGGCGTGCAAGCCTTTTTCGTTAACAATGTTCAAACTGCGCTGGGTCATAAGGGTACTGCTTTCTTGAATTTCTTACGCATCAGAAGACACATTCTGGCTGTCGATGTATTTTTTGCCCGCCTCCAGCGCAGCCCGTACCGCGTCAGACACCGACAGGTCGCGACTTTTGGCCAGTTTGATCAGCATCGGCAGATTGGCGCCGTAAATGATCCGGCGGTCTTCGGGTTTGCAGGCGCGCAAGCTCAGGTTCGAGGGCGAACCGCCAAACAGATCGGTTACGACAACAACGCCGTCCCCGGTATCAACCGCATCGGCGGCCACACAGATTTCAGTTTGTTTTGCGTCGCGATCATGGTCTGCTTCGATTGCGATGGCGCGAATGCCCGGCTGGCGGCCCACAACGTGTTCCACCGCCGACAAGTATTCCTTGGCCAGCCCGCCATGCGCGACAATAACAATTCCGATCACGCCTGTTTTTTACCCTCTGCCGCGCGGCGTTCAAGCTCGCGATGCCTAATTGACACTTGCCACCCCTTTTCTGCAAGGGCTTGCGCCAATCTTTCCGTCACTGTGACGGATCTGTGTTGGCCGCCAGTGCATCCGAACCCGATTGAAAAATGCGCTTTGCCCTCTTCTGCGTAGGCGGGCAACAGGAATTCGGTAAAATCCAGCGTTTTTTCGAAAAACTGCGCGAACCGCGCGTCGGCAGCGACATACTCGGCCACCTGGGCATCGCGCCCGTCAAAGCTGCGCAATTCGGGGGCCCAATAGGGGTTTTTCAGAAACCGGCAGTCAAACACCATATCAATGCCGCGCGGCAACCCGCGTTTGTAGGAAAAGGAATGCAGCGAAACAGCCATTCGTCCGGGCCCGACAGGTGCGAACCAGCGTTCCACTTCGGCGCGCAACTGGTGCACGTTCAGATCGGAGGTGTCGATCAGGATGCTGGCACGGGCGCGGATCGGGCCCAGCAGATCGAATTCGCGATCTATGCCCACATCCGGGCTTTCGGCGGGGGCCAGCGGGTGCCGCCGCCGCGTTTCGGAAAACCGGCGCAGCAATACATCGCGGCTGCAATCCAGATACAGAACCTCGGGCGACAGATGCGACAGACGGACCAGATTTTCCACCGAGTCGATCAGCGCGGTGGTTGAAAAATCGCGGTTGCGCGTATCGACCCCCAAGGCCATCGGGCGGTCTTCGGCGGGACCGTCGAGAAGGGTTGGCAGCAAGCGCAGCGGGAGGTTGTCTATCGCCTCGAACCCCAGATCTTCCAGTACGTTGATTGCGGTGGATCGCCCCGCCCCTGACGGGCCGGTGACAAGCACAAACCGGCATCGGTTCTGATCTGTTGGTCCGGGATCGGGCATCCTCACTCCTTTCGACCGTGTAACAGATATAACGCCAACGCGGCGGGAAAATGCCCGCTGTCAGATTTGTGAACCAACGGAAGTCGGTACGGGCCAATCTGACAGGTGCGAAACGGCGGGATGCGGTCGGTTTCGACGTGGTCCATCGATACCACCAACCGGATCGGGGCGCGTGTGCACGCTGGTGCGTTCAGCACACCAACGCCGCGCGCTTCGATCAATCCGGCGATGGGGTCGGGGGCGGTGGCCATGAGGCTGCCGCCCTGATCCGATAAAAGAACCCGGTCATCCGCCACCAGCGCGGCCCCAAGGGCGATCATCTGTAGTGCCAGCGCCGATTTCCCGCTGCCTGCCGCGCCCAGAACAAGCAATCCGCGATCCTGCATTGCGATACATGTGGCGTGAACCGCGCTGTCAAAAGGGGTTTCGCCCAAGGGCGCGGCAGGGTTGATTTCGCGGTTTCCGGATCGCGCCACGTGTCAGACCGGAAGGCCCACAACAAACCGCGCGCCCAGTGGATCAGACGTGATATCGGCATCGGTCGGGCGAATGTTTTCGGCCCAGATCACGCCGCCATGCGCTTCGACGATCTGTTTGGAAATCGCCAGACCAAGACCCGAGTTATTGCCGAAATGTTCGTCGGGGCGTTGGGAATAGAAGCGTTTGAAAATCTTGCCCAGGGCCTGATCGGGTATCCCGGGGCCGGTATCTTCGATCACCACCAGAACACGGTTTTGCCGTTTGCGTGCCCAGACACGGATGGCATCGCCGTCTTCGCAGAACGAAATGGCGTTGGTGATCAGGTTCACGAACACCTGGGCCAGACGCGCTTCTAGCCCGTGCACGACGATCGGGTCGCCGGGCAGGTCGGAAATGAAATCGATACCTTTTGATTTTGCTTCTTCGCCCAGATATTCGCTAAGGTTTCCAAGCATCTTCAGCAGGTCAAAGGGTTCTTCTTCTTCCTTGACCAGTTCGGAATCCAGACGCGAAGCATTGGAAATATCGCTGACCAACCGGTCCAGCCGGCGGACATCATGTTCGATGACTTCCAGCAGCTTTTCGCGCTGATCATCACGTTTGACACGGCGCATCGTGCCCACGGCTGACCGCAGCGATGCCAGCGGGTTCTTGATTTCGTGCGCCACGTCGGCGGCAAACTGTTCGTTCCCGTCGATGCGGTTGTACAGCGCCGCCACCATGCCACGCAGTGCGCCGCTACAGCCGGCCGATTTCGTCGGGGCGGGCTGTCAGATCGGGGATGCGGATACGCCCGGGGTTCATCTTGCGCGCGTCTTTGTCGCGGCCCAGTTCGGCAGCGGCGGCCAGATCAGAGATCGGGTTCGCAATGGTCGACGCCAGAACAAGGCTAAGACCGATAGACACCAAAGTGGCGATCACGAACATCTGCAACACACGTTCCCGTTCACCGCGTACAAGATTATCGATTTCGCCAGCAGCGCTGGTCACCGCGACAACACCGATGGCCTGCCCGTTGTGCAAGATCGGGGTTGTGACACTGAACAAAATACCGCCACCGGCATCTTGCGAGTTTTCGACCTGTGTTCCGCTTGGCCAGTGTATCGGGCAGGAATTCTTTCAACTGGTCCTGTATGGGAATGTCAGCGTCACTCTGGCCGGATGAAAACACACGCGACACCGCGTTCCAGATGGACGACAAGCCGTCTGTGATCAGGGTCTTGCTGTTTTCATTGGCCTTGGTCCCGCCCAGCACACCACCGTCTGTGCGCCCTTCCGTCATTGAAATCAGGGTTTCGTCAACGTTGAAGACAAAAACTTCGATACCGCTGCGCAGATCAAGACCGGCCAGAGTATCCGATACGTCCAGCGCATCGGTGCTGCCCAGATTGACAGCCGCGTTTGCGGACAATTGCGCCTCGAACACGTCGGCGATCAATTCCGCCTCGCTGACCAGTGCATTTGCCCGCTGCAGCGCAAGGCTGTCGCGGGACGAATTCAGGTACAGAATACCCGCCACCAGAACGTTCAATGCGATCAGGTTGAAGGTGATGATCTTGCGGGCAAGCGGCGATGCCTTGAGCGAAAACAGCCCGCGCCGTTCACGGCGCACGCGCAATTCGTTTTCGACGTTGCTGTCCGGGGCGACCCAATCGTCGCCCAGAACCACATCACCGTTACGCGTAGGTGGGGCCGTATCCTTCACGGACATCCTTTCGGCCAAAGCCTTCTTCTGCCGGTTTACTCTTCGTTATATCTGTAACCGATCCCGTAAAGTGTCTCAATCGCCGAGAATTCATCATCTGCGGTCCGCATCTTCTTGCGCAGGCGTTTGATGTGGCTGTCGATGGTGCGGTCGTCCACGTAAACCTGATCGTCATAGGCGACATCCATCAACTGATCACGGCTTTTGACGAAACCGGGGCGTTGGGCCAGTGCCTGCAACAACAGAAATTCTGTGACAGTCAGTGACACGTCACGGCCTTTCCAGCTGACGGCGTGACGCAGCGGATCCATCCGCAATTCGCCCCGTTCCATCACTTTCGTGTCTTCGGTATCGCCGACAATATCACCGGCCACTGCATCCTGACGGCGCAGCAAGGCGCGGATACGTTCGACCAGAAGCCGTTGCGAGAACGGTTTCTTGACATAATCGTCCGCCCCCATCCGCAGGCCAAGAACTTCGTCAATCTCGTCATCTTTCGATGTCAGAAAGATCACCGGCATGCTGGTTTTCTGGCGCAAGCGCTGCAACAGGTCCATTCCGTCCATGCGCGGCATTTTGATATCAAGCACGGCCATATCAGGCAGTTTCTTGTTAAAGGCATCCAGAGCGGCCTGACCGTCATTATAGGTTTCAACTTCGAAACCTTCTGCCTCGAGAGTCATGGATACAGACGTCAGGATATTCCTGTCGTCGTCCACCAATGCGATTTTCGACATGGTAAATTTCCTTATTCTGCTCGTTTTGCCTGCTTTTTTCGCGATACTTCACTTTTTCAGTGCTTAGAATCAATCTTTAACTGCGAATCGGCCCGGCAATCGTCTGCGATTTCTCCAAAAAATGCTTACGAATGACTAAATTGTCTCACAATCGGACATTTGTATGGCCAGTTTTGGCTATTGTTGCGAAAAACTAATCAATGATGGCGCTAACTGGGGAAAAGCGTCCTGTTCATGCCTGAATCCGCCATGCTAAGACGCCGCAACAGTGTAACGCGCCCGATGCGGCGGCACGTGTTTGCCACAGTTCCGCATGCGCCCACAGGAGACCAAAGCACATGAGTTCAGGACGGGTTAACCCAAAGTTTCGCCTCGAAGATCAAGGGATCACAGGGCTGGGCAACGTGCATTACAACCTGATCGAACCGTCCCTGATCGAGGCCGCGCTGCGCAACAACGAAGGCACGCTGGGCAAAGGCGGCGCATTTCTGGTGACAACCGGAAAATTCACCGGCCGGTCCCCCAAGGACAAGCATGTGGTCAAGACAGACAGCGTTGCCGACACGATCTGGTGGGACAACAACGCCGAGATGAGCCCCGAAGGCTTTGATGCGCTTTATGCCGATATGCTGGAACATATGAAGGGGCGCGATTATTTCGTGCAGGATCTGGTGGGCGGTGCCGATCCGGCCCATGCCATCGATGTGCGCATGATCACCGAACTGGCGTGGCATGGGTTGTTCATCCGCCACATGCTGCGCCGCCCCGACCGCGCCGATCTGGACGATTTTGTGGCAGATTTCACCGTGATCAACTGCCCGAGCTTTTCCGCAGACCCCAAACGCCACAATTGCCGGTCCGAAACCGTGATTGCGATGAACTTTGACAAAAAGCTGATCCTGATCGGTGGCACGGAATATGCCGGCGAAAACAAGAAATCCGTGTTTTCGCTGCTGAATTACCTGTTGCCGGAAAAAGGTATCATGCCGATGCACTGTTCGGCCAACCATGCCCATGGCAACCCTGTGGACACGGCTGTGTTCTTTGGCCTGTCGGGCACCGGTAAAACCACCCTGTCGGCCGATCCGGCGCGCACGCTGATCGGGGATGACGAGCACGGCTGGTCCAATCGCGGCACCTTCAACTTTGAAGGCGGGTGTTACGCAAAGACCATCAACCTGAACCCCGAGGCCGAACCCGAGATTTACGCCACGACCGAGAAATTCGGCACTGTGATCGAAAACATGGTGTTTGATCCCGACACCAAGGAACTGGATTTCGACGATGACAGCCTGACGGCGAACATGCGCTGCGCCTATCCGTTGCATTATATATCCAATGCATCCGCGACAGCGTTGGGTGGCCATCCCAAAAACGTGATCATGCTGACCTGTGATGCGTTTGGCGTTCTGCCCCCGATTGCACGGCTGACACCGGCGCAGGCGATGTATCACTTCCTGTCGGGCTTTACGTCAAAGGTGGCCGGCACGGAACGCGGTGTGACAGAACCGGAACCAACGTTCAGCACCTGTTTCGGTGCCCCGTTCATGCCCCGCCGCCCCGAGGTGTACGGCAACCTGCTGCGCGAAAAGATTGCAACCCACGGCGCCACATGCTGGCTGGTCAACACAGGCTGGACCGGCGGTGCCTATGGCACGGGCAGCCGGATGCCGATCAAGGCGACACGCGGCCTTTTGACGGCCGCACTGGAAGGATCGCTGGCCAATGCGACCTATCGCAAGGACGCGAATTTCGGATTTGAAGTGCCGGTTTCGGTCAACGGGGTGGCCGATATTCTGCTGGATCCGCGCAGAACGTGGGACAACCCCGAAGCCTATGACCGTCAGGCGGCCAAACTGGTCAAGATGTTTGCCAACAACTTTGCCCAATACGTGCCCTATATAGATGACGACGTAAAAGCCGCTGCAATCGGCTGAGTATCAGACAAGGGCCGGATCATCCGGCCCTTTTCCATCGCGGGACACGGATTTTTTAAAATCTGACGCGCAACAATTGAACAAATGGCCGCACGTCCTAGCATTTAAGTTGCGCTGCACCTGCGAAATGATTATCGGGGTGCGAGCCTGGAAAAGGATGTTTGCTATGCCCCATGACGGACAGGATATTTCAATGACTGCCATACCTGTGCTGGATGACCTGATCACTTTGACGGCCAAGGCGCTGCCGCCGGTCCAGACCCTTCTGGAAACGGCGCGGGCCAAGGTTTTGAATTTGGTCAGCGAAGATGGCCGCGTTTCAGGCGCGCGCGTGGAAGAGCACCAGACAGCTGCCCACGGGCTGGCGTGGCTGGCGACCTATGTGCAGTCGTTGCAGCAAATGCAAAACTGGGCCGAACGGCTGACAAGCGATGGCAAATTCGGCGAAACCGAACAGATCATCCACCAGATCGCGTTCGGCGAATACCTTTGGCAGATATATGGCGGCATCCCGATGTCGCAGGGCGAAATGCTGCGGCCGCAGGATATCGGTCTGTCGCAGGACGATATGCGCGCCATGATGACGCCCGAAATCCAGACCCTGACACAGACAGGCAACACACAAGCTGCGCGCACGCGACTGGTTGAACTGATGCAGGAACATTCGGCCAATATCATGGTCGGCACGTCCGGTCTGGATGACGAACTGGAAATGATCCGCGAACAGTTCCGCCGCTTTGCCGTCGACAAGGTGGAACCCCACGCGCATGACTGGCACCTTAAGGACGAACTGATCCCGATGGAAATCATCGAGGAACTGGCAGAAATGGGTGTATTCGGCCTGACCATTCCGGAAGAATACGGTGGGTTCGGCCTGTCCAAGGCATCGATGTGTGTCGTGTCCGAAGAATTGTCGCGCGGCTATATCGGTGTTGGATCGCTGGGCACACGTTCGGAAATTGCCGCAGAACTGATCCTGTGCGGCGGGACGGAAGAACAGAAACAAAAGTGGCTGCCGCGTCTGGCCTCGGCCGAAACGCTGCCGACAGCCGTCTTTACCGAACCCAATACAGGGTCTGACCTTGGGTCTTTGCGCACCCGCGCGGTAAAGGACGGGGACGATTACAAGATCACCGGCAACAAAACGTGGATCACCCATGCCGCGCGCACCCATGTGATGACGTTGCTGGCGCGCACCAACCCCGACAGCACCGATCATCGCGGGCTGAGCATGTTTCTGGCCGAAAAGACACCCGGCACCGACGCAGCGCCGTTTCCGACAGAGGGCATGACCGGCGGCGAGATTGAAGTGCTGGGCTATCGCGGCATGAAGGAATACGAACTGGCGTTCGACGGCTTCCATGTCAAAGGTGAAAACCTGTTGGGCGGGGAAGAGGGCAAAGGCTTCAAGCAATTGATGGAAACCTTTGAATCCGCCCGCATCCAGACGGCCGCGCGCGCCATCGGCGTGGCGCAATCCGCGCTGGATATCGCGATGCAATACGCGCAGGACCGCAAACAGTTCGGCAAATCCCTGATCGCGTTCCCGCGCGTGTCGGGCAAGCTGGCGATGATGGCGGTCGAGATCATGATCGCGCGGCAGTTGACCTATTTCAGCGCCAGCGAAAAAGACGAAGGCCGCCGCTGCGATCTTGAGGCGGGCATGGCCAAGCTGCTGGGTGCACGTGTGGCGTGGGCCTGTGCCGACAACGGGTTGCAAATTCATGGCGGCAACGGTTTTGCGCTGGAATACAAGATCAGCCGCGTGCTGTGCGATGCCCGTATCCTGAACATTTTCGAAGGTGCGGCAGAAATTCAGGCGCAGGTGATTGCACGCCGGTTGTTATCATAAGGCGAACCATACGCATCCGTATGCAATGCCGGATTGCACCTACCATACGCTATCGTATGGTGAGGCATGAGCAAAACGCGCCTGACAAAAGACATCTGGATCAACGCCGGATTTGCGGCCCTTAAAAACCATGGGCCAGAGGCGCTCAGGGCCGAGGCATTGGCCCGTCAGCTTGGCACCACCAAAGGGTCTTTTTACTGGCATTTCAAGGATATTCCCGCCTATCACGACGCGCTTCTGGAGCTGTGGCTGACCGGTGTGGTCGATGATTTTTCCGCCACTTTGAATGCCGCCGATACCGCGCCGCTGAAGCTGCGCCAGATTGCCAGGGCACCTGATACCAATACAGCACTGTCAGACCCACAGGTTGAAGCGGCCTTGCGGGCATGGGCCTGCGGTAACCATACGGTAGCGAATGTTATTGCCGAAGCGGATGAACGGCGCACGCAGATGATTAAAGATTTGTTGCGCCAGTTGGGCGTGACGGACAGCGATTTTGCCGCCGTCCTGTTTGCCGCGCGCATCGGGCTTCACATGCAGAACCACCCACGCCAGCGTGACGCCATGGAAACGCTGGTTGATCTGATCCTCGCCCTGCGATGACCTGCATGCGCCTGATATTGTCTGCCGCGGTTATCGTTCTTTCGGCCTGTCAGGGCGATGAAACCGTATCGGCCTATGGTGCGGCGGGCAAAACATGGGTGCTGCGCGAAATTGACAACACAACCTTTCCAGCGCGCGCCACACTGGCCTTTCCGGAACCGGGGCAGATCAGCGGCCAAGGCCCGTGCAACGGGTTCAGCGCGAAACTGCGGGTGCCCTATCCGTGGTTTGATGCGGAAAATCTGGTGTCGACCAAGACGGCGTGCCCCGATCTGGCGCAGGAAACCCGATACTTTCAGTCGCTGGACGAGATGAGCCTGATTGAAGTGCTGGGTGATGTCATGCTGCTGTCCAACGATGCAGGCCGCCAGATGGTGTTCAAAGCCGGCGATTGAACGCCGCAACAAATCTGGCGCGCGCATCCGGCAAGGGCTTGTTACCCAGCTCCGGTGCCAGACGCTGTTCCAGAAAATAGCCCGTTGTATCAAAGGCCTGCGAAACCTCTGTATCCGGTGCGGTGCCAATGCCGCGCAGGCAATCGGGCAGCGCCAGCATACGGTCGGCCCATTCGCCCGCCGCACCGCGCGCCACCGCGCGCCCGCTGCGCGGCGACACATAGGCCAGATCATCCGTGGTTCCGGTTACGGCGCACACGCTCAGATCCAGCCCGAACCCCATGTCTTCAAGCAGGGCCAGTTCCCAGCGCAGATAGGCCAGCGGCCAGATATCGCCCTGATCCAGCAGGTCCAGCACCTGTTCGCTGCGTTAATATAGGGTTTTGTGCGCCTCGCGTTCGGGCAGGCAAAACGCCAACAGTGCGGTCACGGCGTTTAACCCCGCAAGCGCCAACCGGTCCGACATGGCACTGGCGCGGCTGCGGATCGGTTCCACCGTGTAACTGCCGATATGATCCTCAAGCCGGGCGCGCCATGTCACGTCCAGTTGCGCCCCCGGTTGCAGGATCGGTGCAATTTTGCGGCTGGTGCCGCCGCGTACAACACCGGCGTGCCGCCCGTGGTGTTCGGTAAACACCTCGATAATCGCCGCGGTTTCCCCGTGGCGTCGCACGTTCAGTAAAATGCCATGATCGCGCCATTCCATAGCAGCACTTTATCGTGCCGATGCGCGTTGCGTAAGCCGCCGTCTTGCAAGGCACCCGCTATTCAAGACCGGGTTCATCCAGCAGATGGCGCCCGTCGCGGTCTTCCACCTCGATCACCCACAGATCGGGATCAAATCCGCGCTGCCGGGTCACGGCTGCGTCTACGTCCGCCTCGGCACCGGACACAAGCGTATCCCATTGCCGCGCGCCCGACATCAGATCAAACCCGCGTTGAAAACAGGTGGCGTTGCCGTCCAGCGTGTTCAGTTTGACCAGAACCGCCCCTGCCGTGTTGTCACCATGGGCAACGACAAAAGCGGGGATATTGTTAAGCCGCAGGCGCGCCAGATAGGCCTGCACCCAGAATTCTGCCGTCAGGCGTGTCATTCATTGCCGTCTTTGAAATCCAGCCCCATTTCGGAATACCGCTCGGATTCCTCAAGCCAGTTGGGCCGCACCTTGACCTGCAGGAACAGATGTATCCTGCGGTCCAGAAACGCCTCAAGCTCGGCGCGGGCGGCTTTGGACACGGCCTTGATGGTTTCGCCCTTATTGCCCAGAACAATGCCTTTGTGCCCGTCACGCATCACGTAAATGATCTGGTCGATCCGCGCACTGCCGTCTTTGCGTTCTTCCCAGTTTTCGGTTTCTACGGTCAGCTGATAAGGCAATTCCTGATGCAGGCGCAGCGTCAGTTTTTCGCGGGTCATTTCGGCGGCAATCATGCGCATCGGCAGATCGGCAATCTGGTCTTCGGGGTAAAGCCAAGGCCCTTCGGGCAGGGCCTGTGCCAGCCATTCGCGCAATGCATCGACGCCGTGGCCTTTTTCGGCCGAGATCATAAACGTTTCGGCGAAATCAAACCGGTCATTCAGGTCTTTGGTCAGACCCAGAAGCACCTCGGATGCGACGCGATCGATTTTATTGATGGCCAGTGCAACGGTGCGGCCTTTGCCGATTTCTTCCAGACCGGTCAGGATACGTTCCACCCCTTCGGTCACGCCGCGATGCGCCTCGACCATCAGAACGATCACATCCGCATCCGATGCCCCGCCCCATGCAGCCGCGACCATCGCACGGTCCAGCCGTCTTTTGGGCTGGAACAGGCCGGGGGTGTCGACGAACACGATCTGGGTGTCACCTTGCATCGCCACGCCGCGCACACGGGCGCGCGTGGTTTGCACCTTGTGGGTCACAATCGACACTTTTGCGCCGACCATGCGGTTGAGCAATGTCGATTTGCCCGCATTGGGCTCTCCGATCAGGGCGACAAATCCGGCGCGGGTCATGGTGTTTCCAATCGGGATAAAAGAGCTTTGGCAGCGGCCTGTTCGGCCTGCCGTTTCGACCCTGCGGTCGCGGTTTCGGTCTGCCCATTGGCCAGTGTGACCTGAATGGTGAACACCGGCGCATGGTCCGGCCCTGTTCGTTTAACCTCGGTATAAGACGGGGGCACCTGTCCGCGGGCCTGTGCCCATTCCTGCAACGCGGTTTTGGCATCGCGCGCGTCTTCTTCGACGGCGCCGATGCGACTGCCCCACAGGCGCAGGATCATCGCCTGCGCCGCGTCAAACCCTGCGTCCAGATACACGGCGGCAATCACCGCTTCCATGGCATCACCCAGCAGCGCCTGTTTGCGCCGCCCGCCCGATTTCATTTCGGACCGGCCCAGTTTCAGCACCGCGCCAACGTCAATATCACGCGCGATATCGGCGCAGGTTTCCTTGCGCACCAGCGCATTATAGCGCGGGGCCAGCGTGCCTTCGGGTGCGGATTGATCCTGTTCCAACAGCGCCTGCGCCATCACAAGGCCCAACACACGGTCGCCCAGAAATTCCAGCCGCTGGTTATCGTCGCGGGTTGGCGAGGACATCGAAGAATGTGTGACCGCGCGCACCAACAGATCAGGACTGGAAAAACTGTGTCCTATCCGCGTCTCGAACGCATGCAAATCCGATGACAGCTTCAATCGACCCTCTTGAAATACCGGTCCGACCGCCACGTCCAGAAAAACAGCATGGAATTGCCCGCCGATGAAAACATGATCCGGTCAGCCCGTCCGATCAGATTTTCATAGGGCACAAAGCCGACACCGCCAACGCGCTGGTCAAGGCGGCTGTCGGATGAATTATCGCGGTTGTCGCCCATAAAGAAATATTCACCCGCCGGAACCGTGAACACTCCAGTGCTGTCAGACGATTGGGTGGTGACGTTCAAAATGGCATGCGACACGCCGTTGGGCAGTGTTTCGATCTGTCTGGACTTCGTGCAAACGCCGCCTTCACCCACGGGGCCGTTTTCACAGCGCGGGCGCAGACGTTGGGGGCCTTGGGCGATGGCGGGTTCGCTGAACACGCCGTCATCCTTTAGTTCAACTGGTGTGCCGTTGATGTGCAGCACCGAATTTTTCATCTGGATCGTATCACCGGGCAAGCCGATCAGCCGTTTGATGTAATCCTGACCGGATACAGGGTGGCGGAACACCACCACATCACCGCGTTCGGGATCACCGCCAAACAGGCGGTTGTTGCTGCCTTTGAACACGCCGCAGATATCTTCGGCGTCCACGTTCAGCCCGACAGACGGGATGATCAGGCTGGGGCAGGACGCATAAGAATAGCCATAGGCCATTTTGTTCACGAACAGGAAATCACCGATCAACAGCGTTTCCTTCATGGACCCGGATGGAATCCAGAACGGTTGATAGAACAGCGTGCGGAAAACACCGGCGATCAGCAGCGCATAAACGATCGTTTTGATCGTTTCGACAAACCCGTTTTCTTTCTTTGCCTTGGCGGCCATTTCGCCTCTCCGATACCGGTGATAGTGGCCCGCTACATGAGGGGCCACCAAGGTTAAGTCAAGGGACGCGCCTCGATCAGGACAAAGGCCTGTGCCCAAGGGTGATCATCGGTCAGGGTGACATGAATAATCGCTTCGTGCCCCGGCGGGGTCATTTCGGCAAGGCGCTGTGCGGCCCACCCTGTAACGGTCATCACAGGCTGTCCGCTGCGGATATTGCTGACGGCCATATCCTTCCACGAAATGCCCATCCGCAATCCGGTGCCCAGCGCCTTGGAACACGCCTCTTTCGCGGCCCAGCGTTTGGCATAAGTGCCCGCCGTATCCTTGCGCCGTTCGGCCTTGCGCTGTTCGGTTTCTGTGAAAACGCGGTTGCGGAACCTGTCGCCAAAACGGTCAAGCGTGCCTTGAATCCGGTCGATATTGGCAAGATCGGTCCCGATGCCAAGGATCACTTTCGCGCCTCGTCCATCAATCTGCGCATTTCGGTGATCGCCGGTTCCAATCCGCGAAAGATTGCCTCGCCGATCAGGAAATGGCCGATGTTCAGTTCCATCACCTCTGGAAAGGCCGCAACCGGCGCGACCGTGTCATAGGTCAGCCCGTGTCCGGCGTGCACCTCAAGCCCGAGAGAATGGGCGAATGCGGACATTTCCTCGAGTTTGCGCAATTCATTCTGGCTGGATTTGAAATCGCCTTCGGCAAAATGATCGCAATAGGCACCGGTGTGCAGTTCGATCACCTGCGCCCCGATCCGGTGGGCGGCTTCGATCTGGCGCTGGTCAGCGGCGATAAAGATCGACACGCGGCATCCGGCATCGCGCAGCGGCGCAATATAGTGGGCCAGATGGTTTTCCTCGCGCGCGACTTCCAACCCGCCTTCGGTTGTGCGTTCTTCGCGCTTTTCGGGCACGATGCAGACGGCATGGGGTTTGTGGCGCAATGCGATCTGTTGCATTTCCGGTGTCGCCGCCATTTCAAAATTCAGCGGGACGGTCAGAATATCCATCAACCCTTCGATATCGGCATCCGAAATATGGCGGCGGTCTTCGCGCAGGTGCGCTGTGATCCCGTCCGCACCCGATTCCTGTGCGATCCGCGCGGCGCGCAGCGGATCGGGGTATTTGCCACCACGCGCATTGCGCACCGTGGCCACGTGGTCAATATTCACGCCCAGCCGCAATTTACCTGTCGATGTCATCCTGTGGCCCTTTCTGTCGTGTTGTCAGCGCGCCTAGTCCGCATTGCGCTTGGCTTCGGCCTTGGCCGCGGCCTTTTTCTTGATCGCTTCAAATTTGGCCTTTATCGCGCCCTTTCGGCGTTTTTGGTAGGCCCGGATCAGCGGAACACTCAAATAGTACATGATGGTCGCGGTTATGATGCCCGGAACAATGCCGCCGACCAGATACGGGAAAAACACCTCGTCATAAAAGACATCAAGACCGGTCCAATCCAATTCCTGCCCATTGAAAAAGGCCAGAACATTGTCTTTCAAATCGCGCCCGGCATCCACGAATTTTCCGCCAAAGGAACGATGCTCTCCCTCGTTGAAGTCCGTTCCCAAAATCCAGTGCCCCGTCTTGAGAGACACAACACCGATCGGCACATAGGTCAGCGGATTGCCGAAAAACGTGGCCATCAACGCCGCCAGAATGTTGCCTTGCATAATCCGGCCGACAAGCGCCGCCACGATAAAATGCAGCCCGTAAAACGGTGTGAACGTCGTAAACACACCCGCCCAGATCCCGCGCGCAATACGTTCCGGCGAATCGGGCAACCGGCGCACGCGATGCTTTACATAGTGGAACGCCCGCGCCCAACCGCCCTTGGGATAGACCATGTCTGCCGTCCCGCGCAGCAGGCTTTTCTTATCGCGACGTTTAAAGACCAAAAAACCGGCGTCCTTACTACTTGTCTTGTTCCGCTGGGGCCTGAACCGCAGCAGGATCACGGAAACGTTCTATTGCAGCGACATGACTTTCCGCTTCCAATGCCAGCATGACGGAATGCAGGTGTTCCACATCCCTGAGTTCCACATAGATCAGCAGGCGGTAAAAGTCAGGCTTTCTATCCAAAAATTCGAGATTCGAGATATTGGCCTTTTGTTCGCCGATCAACGTGCAAATCCGCCCAAGCACACCGGCATCGTTGCTGATCGTCAAATCCAGCGTTGCGGTGTAGATTGGCGGGTGGCTGCCGCTGTGCCAGTGCAGGTCCAGCCAGCGGTTGGGCTGGTCTTCGTATTCTGTCAGCCGGTCGCAATCGATGGCGTGGATCACAACGCCTTTACCGCGAAAGGTAATGCCGACAATCCGTTCCCCCGGAAGTGGTTGGCAACAGGGCGCGCGATCAAAATTCTGCCCCACATCCAGACCGATAACCGCGCGATGTTTGTCGATCTGGTCGGTGACATCCGGTACCAGATCGGGATAGACCGCCTGCACAACGCTGTGCCCGTTCAGTTCCGCACTGCCCAGTCGGGCCAAGAGCGTTTCGCGATCCTCAAGCCGAAGATGCCGGGCGGCTGTTTCCAGAACCTTATCGGTGGCCTTTTTGCCAACATGCTCAAAGGCCGAGCGCGCCAGTTCGTGCCCCAGCTTGATAAACCTGTCGCGATCAACCTCGCGCAGGGCGCGACGGATTGCGGATTTGGCCTTGCCCGTGGTGGCAATTTCCAGCCATGTCGCCTGCGGTATCTGGCCTTCGGCGGTGATAATCTCGACCGACTGGCCGTTTTTCAGCCGTGTCCACAACGGCACGCGCAAGCCGTCCACCTTGGCCCCGACGCACCCGCTGCCAATGCGCGTGTGGATGGCATAGGCATAATCAATTGGTGTCGCGCCGCGCGGCAGTTTGACCACATCGCCTTTGGGCGTGAAGCAAAAGACCTGATCGGAATACATCTCGAGCTTGACCGCTTCGAGAAAATCCTCGTGATCCTCTTCGGCGTCAAACTGTTCTGTAAGTGACGAAATCCATTTGGCGGGATCAACCGCAAACGGGTTGTTGGCGCGTACACCATCGCGATAGGACCAGTGCGCCGCAACGCCGGTTTCGGCCACATCGTGCATCTGGCCGGTTCTGATCTGAACCTCGACCCGCTTGCCGTCACGCCCCGAAACCGTGGTGTGGATCGACCGGTAGCCGTTGGTTTTCGGCTGGCTGATATAGTCCTTGAACCGGCCCGGAACGGCGCGCCATCTTTGGTGGATCGCCCCCATTGCGCGGTAACAGTCTTCTTCGCTTTCGGTGATCACGCGAAAGCCGTAAATGTCGGACAGGCGCGAAAACCCCTGTTCCTTTTCCTGCATCTTGCGCCAGATCGAATAGGGTTTCTTGGCCCGCCCGAACACTTCGGCGGGCACGTTCGCCTTGTCCAGTTCGGTGCGCATGTCGCCGGTGATGCGGTGGATGACGTCGCCGGTTTCGCGCTGCAGCGTGATGAACCGCCGGATAATGCTGGCGCGCCCTTCGGGGTTGAGAACGCGAAAAGCCAGATCTTCCAGCTCTTCGCGCATCCACTGCATCCCCATGCGCCCTGCCAGCGGCGCGTAGATGTCCATTGTTTCGCGCGATTTCTGCACTTGTTTGTCGGCGCGCATGGATTTGATCGTGCGCATGTTGTGCAGACGGTCGGCCAGCTTGACCAGAATGACACGCAGGTCTTTGGACATCGCAAAAAACAGTTTGCGGAAATTCTCGGCCTGTTTGGTTTCGGTGCTGGACAGTTGCAGGTTGGTCAGCTTGGTCACACCATCGACAAGGATCGCCACCTCGTTGCCAAACAGGTCGGCCACTTCGGAATAGGATGCTTTGGTGTCTTCGATCGTGTCGTGCAGCAGGGCCGTGATGATGGTGGCATCATCCAGCCGCTGTTCGGTCAGAATGGCCGCCACGGCGACAGGGTGCGAAAAATAGGGTTCGCCCGAATGGCGAAACTGACCCGCGTGCATTTCAAGCCCGTAGTCATAGGCCGCGCGGATCAGGGTATCATTGGTTTTCGGGTTATAGTTACGAACCAGGGCAATCAGGTCGTCTGGTGCAATCATTTCCGGTCCGTGCCCTTTGTTCGGGCAGGCTTAACCCTGCCCTTGCGCTTCCATCAACGCGCGCAGCAATTTTTCTTCGGACATGTCGTCCTCTGCGGGCTTGTCCACTTCGGAGCCCATCAAAAGCGCCATTGCGTCTTCTTCGGGTTCGTCCACTTCGATCTGGGTCTGGTTGCTTTCGATCAGGCGTTCGCGCAGCGCATCAGCCGATTGTGTTTCGTCCGCGATTTCACGCAGCGAAACAACGGGGTTCTTGTCGTTGTCACGATCCACGGTCACTGCCGATCCGGCCGAGATTTCGCGCGCACGGTGTGCCGCGAGCATAACCAGTTCAAATCGGTTCGGAACCTTGTCGACGCAGTCTTCTACAGTTACGCGGGCCATGGATGCTCCAATGTCTCAAAAATCGGTCAGAAGAGGCGTATTTAAGGGGCTTCGCCGCCATTGACAAGCGCTTTTCCAAGTTAAAATGTCACAGTTTCCGGACTTCTGCGCGCGCGTCACCGGGCAGCGCGGCCAACATGTCGGAAATTGTTGTCTTCAGAACCGGATGTACCCATCCAGCAGCCACGTCTGCCAAAGGAATCAGCACAAAAGCCCTGTCCTGCACTCTTGGATGCGGCAAAACAAGCTGATCCGGAGCGGCACTTGCCTGCGTTTCCGCTGGCAAGGCACGCCAGTGGTCATAGGTTTTTCTATCCGGCAAAACAGCGTTGTCATAGGCAACCAGATCAAGATCCAGCGTGCGCCGCCCCCATCGTTCAATTCGCTGCCGCCCGAACGAATTTTCAATTTTGTGAAGCGCGTCCAGTGTTTCGCGGGCCGTCAGTTGTGTGGTTAACGCCACGGCAGCGTTTATGTAATCCGGCCCGGCCCCTGCCGGAAAACACGGCGTTTTGTAAAATCCGCTGATGGACCGGATATTCAGACCAACCATTTGAAATTGCTTAAGAGATTCCGAGATCGTCTTGCTTACTTCCCCGACGTCAGATGGAATATTCCCACCAATCGCCACCAAAGCCAGCCTGTCCGACACAGGCGAGAGACCGCCGATATCCGCGGTGGTTCGGGCTTGAGCCATGCAGAAAATATCCTAAATAAAGTGCACCTGTTTCGCACATTTAAAAGCTCACTCACGGAAATCACAGGCGAAACGGGTTATTGAAAGGACAATTTATGTTTTACAAGGACGAACGGCTTGCGCTGTTCATCGACGGCTCCAATTTATATGCGGCTGCAAAATCCCTTGGCTTTGATATTGATTACAAATTGTTGCGTCAGGAATTTATGCGTCGCGGAAAGCTTTTGCGGGCTTTCTATTACACCGCACTGCTTGAAAATGACGAATATTCGCCGATCCGGCCACTGGTCGACTGGTTGAATTACAACGGATTTTCAATGGTGACAAAGCCTGCAAAGGAATACACGGACAGCATGGGGCGGCGCAAAGTCAAAGGTAACATGGACATCGAACTGACAGTCGATGCGATGGAACTTGCGCCCCATATAGATCACATGGTGTTGTTCTCGGGCGATGGCGATTTTCGCCCACTGCTGGAAAGCATGCAAAGACAGGGTGTGCGCATTTCGGTTGTTTCAACGATCCGCAGCCAGCCGCCTATGATCTCGGATGAGCTGCGTCGTCAGGCCGATAATTTTATCGAACTGAATGAACTGAAAGACGTGATCGGGCGCCCGCCCCGCGAACCCTATGCCGCGCCGCAAGGCGTGGACGATCTGGAAGCCACCTAAAAACCTGAACCGGAACGGGCCACTCACCCGTTCCGGTTCAACCTCTCGGGTTGCAGCCCTTTACGCAGGCGTCACAACGATTTACGTGTTCCCTTCAGGAGACACGCTTATGACCAAACCCGCCTTGACGCTTTACCTTGCCGCCCCGCGCGGTTTTTGCGCCGGTGTGGACAGGGCAATTAAAATCGTGGAAATGGCCATCGCCAAATGGGGCGCACCCGTCTACGTGCGCCACGAAATTGTGCATAACAAATACGTGGTGGATGCCCTGCGCGACAAAGGTGCCGTCTTTGTCGAGGAACTGGCGGAATGTCCCGATGACCGTCCGGTGATTTTTTCGGCCCATGGCGTGCCAAAATCGGTTCCGCGTGCGGCGGCGGCGCGCAACATGGTTTATGTCGATGCCACCTGCCCACTGGTCAGCAAGGTCCATATCGAAGCCCAGCGCCATTCAGAAAACGGCCTGCAAATGATCATGATCGGCCATGCGGGCCACCCTGAAACCGTTGGAACGATGGGCCAGTTGCCGGAAGGCGAAGTGCTGTTGGTGGAAACCGTCGACGATGTTGCCAACGTACAGGTGCGCGACGCGCATAAACTGGCCTTTGTCACACAAACCACCCTGTCGGTCGATGATACCGCCGATATCGTCGCCGCGTTACAGGCCCGTTTTCCCGCCATTGTCGGCCCCCACAAGGAAGACATCTGCTATGCAACGACCAACCGGCAAGAGGCGGTCAAGGCAATGGCACCGCAATGCGATGCGATGCTGGTAGTCGGTGCGCCCAACTCCTCCAATTCGCAACGTCTGGTCGAAGTGGGCCGCAAGGCCGGGTGCGACTATGCCCAGCTTGTCATGCGGGCGGCCAATATCGACTGGCGCGCGCTGGACGGCATCCGCTCTGTCGGCGTAACTGCCGGCGCGTCTGCCCCCGAATTGCTGGTGAACGAAGTGATCGACGCGTTCAAAGAGCGCTATGACGTGCGGGTAGAGCATGTGGAAACCGCAACGGAAAACGTGGAATTCAAAGTGCCGCGCGTTCTGCGCGAACCGGCATAGTGGCACAGTCCGCAATGTCGCTGGTCAAACATATCCCTGCTGCGCCTCTTTATCTCGGTCTTGCCGGGCTGTTGCCGTTTCTCTGGGGGGCGCTTACCTACCTGAACGGCCCGTTGGCCGACTGGACGGTGCAGTCTATCGGCCCGCGTTTTGTCGGCCCCTATGTCGGGCTGGCATACGGCACTGTCATTCTCAGCTTCATGTCCGGTGTGCTGTGGGGGTTCGCCACGCGCGCATCAGGGCTCTCAGGCCGCGACAGGCTATGCACTGTCGGTTATTCCGGCCCTCTGGGCATTTTTCATGGTGGGCGGCGGGCCGGTTGCGGCGGGCATCAACCTGATTTCCGGGTTTCTCGGGCTTCTGGTGCTTGATTTTGCCTTCTACCGCTGGGGCCTGGCGCCGGTGTGGTGGATGCGGTTGCGTCTGTTGCTGACATCGGTGGTTGTGGCCTGTCTGGGCGTGGGGGTCTTCTTGTGAAAGACCGCGAAACCGTTCAGGTCTATGACACGCAGGCGCAGGATTATGCCCGCATGACAGACCGCGACAATGCCACCGATCCGCGGCTTGTGGCGTTCATTGCCAAGCTACCCGCAGGTGGCAGGGTGCTGGATCTGGGCTGTGGTCCCGGGGCATCGGCAGCGGTGATGGCACAGGCCGGATTGCAGGTGGATGCCACCGATGCATCAGCGGAGATGGTCGCCATGGCGGCGCGCCACGATGGTGTAACGGCGTGGCAGGCCACGTTTCACGATCTGGATGCGCAAGACGCATATGACGGGTTGTGGGCCAATTTTTCCCTGCTGCACGCCCCGCGCGCCGACATGCCGGTACATCTGGCACAGATCGCCACGGTGCTTGTGCCCGGCGGGCAGTTTCATCTGGGGCTGAAGCTGGGCACCGGATCGGCGCGTGACAGCTTGGGGCGTCTTTATACCTATTACACGCAGGATGATCTGAACGCGCTGTTGCACACCGCGGGGTTCACCATCACCGAAGTCACGCTTGGCCGTGGAAAAGGGCTGGACGGCAGCATCTCGGACTGGATATCCCTGTCCGCTCATGCCTGATGTGATCGCATATACAGACGGGGCCTGTTCGGGCAATCCCGGCCCCGGCGGCTGGGGCGTGTTGCTGCGCGCGATGCGCGACGGCGCAATCGTCAAGGAACGGGAACTGTCCGGCGGAGAAGCGCAAACCACCAACAACCGGATGGAACTGTTGGCGGCGATCCATGCCCTTGAAACCCTTGAGCGCGGCATCCCCGTCACCATCGTGACCGACAGCACCTATGTCAAAAACGGGGTCACGGGCTGGATTCACGGCTGGAAACGCAATGGCTGGAAAACCGCCGCGAAAAAGCCGGTGAAGAACGCCGAGTTGTGGCAAAGGCTGGATGACGCACAGGCGCGCCACGATGTGACGTGGGAATGGGTCAAGGGCCACGCCGGCCACCCCGAAAACGAACGCGCCGACGCCCTTGCGCGGGCCGGAATGGCACCGTTCAAATCATCCCGCCTCGGGCAAATCCGCATGATCCTTTTGTCGCTTCTCGATTACGGATCGGTGCTGATCTTTGCGCTGACCGGTGCATTGGTGGCCAGCCGCGCGCAGCTTGATCTTGTGGGGTTTGCCTTTATCGCCTGCCTGACGGCTTTGGGCGGGGGCACCGTGCGGGATGTACTGCTCAATCGTGATCCGGTGTTCTGGATCGGCCAGCCTGCCTATATCCTGCTGGCCGCTGCCGCGTCGGTGCTGGTGTTCTTTACCGCCCACCGCGTCGAAAGCCGCTATAACCTTTTGTTGTGGCTGGACAGTTTCGCACTGGCCATTGCCGTCGCGGCGGGCACCGGTGTGGCGCTGTCCCTGTCACAGCCCCCGATCATCGTGATCATCATGGGTATTTCTACCGGATGTTTCGGCGGGCTGTTGCGCGATGTGGTCTGCAACGAGGTGCCGCTGGTGCTGAAACAGGGCGAACTTTATGTCACGGCCGCCTTTGCCGGCGCGGCGTCTGCTGTTGTCGCGCAAACCCAGATTGACAATGCCCTGCTGAATTTGGGCATTTGCGCCGGCGTCACATGGGCCTTGCGCGCAGGCTCTCTTGCCTTTGGGTGGAAACTGCCGGTCTACAAAGGTCGCCCGCCCGCAAACTGATCCTACCGCTTCTTTTTGCCTTAAATACGGGCTGCGCCCCATGTGCCGCGCGCGCTACTTGCGAAAAAACCTCTGCCAGCCCCACACAAGCAACAGCGCCCCCAACACAGCCCCGATAAACCCGGCCATGGCCCCCATGACAGTCAGCAGCGCATGCAGCACCAATCCCCCGATCAGCGCACCGGCCATACCGATCACAACCGTGGTGACGATGTCCGCTTCGACCTTCATCAACCGTGTCGCCAGAAATCCGGCCGCGGCGCCGACGATGATCAACCAGATGATGGGCATGGTCTCTATTTCCTCCAGTGGGTCGGCACGATCACCAGTGCCCCGATGGACGACACGATCGCATTCACGCCGGGGCTGGAAAATCCGAACCCGAACATCAGGCGCACAAAATAGAACAGGAACGCGCCACCGATACAGATGATGATGGATTGCACGATGCCGTTATGGGTAAAACCCGATTTTTCCGACAGATAGCCGACAAGACCGGCGATCACCACTGTGCCCATAAGTGTCGGGAACATCTTAATCCTCCGATAGGCGGGTTCCCTTGGGCACCGGCCAGCCACGCAACAATTCCGCTGCATCCTGCGCCGCTTTGCCCGCCCGTTGCAAGCGCAGCAGTTGCACGGCCCCGCTGGCGCAGGCCACCCGCAATGTATCGTCCAGCACCTCCCCCGGCGCGCCCTGCCCCTCCGCCAGCCGCGATGACAGTATTTTGACACGCTCACCGCCAATCTCGCACCACGCCCCGGGAAAGGGCGACAGGCCGCGAATATGGCGGTCAACCACTGCCGCAGGCCGGTTCCAGTCCAGCCGCGCCTCGGCCTTGTCGATTTTGGCGGCATAGGTCACGCCTTCGGACGATTGCGGGACCGGTGTCAGGTCGGGCAGCTGGTCCAGCGCGCGCAGGATCAGGTCTGCGCCCAGCCGCGACAGACGGTCATGCAAGGTGCCGGTGGTGTCTTCCGCGCTGATATCGGTGGATGCGCGCAGCAGCACCGCGCCGGTGTCCAGCCCCGCGTCCATCTGCATGATGCACACGCCGGTTTGCGTATCCCCCGCCATGATCGCGCGATGGATCGGGGCCGCGCCACGCCAGCGCGGCAACAATGACGCGTGAATGTTCAGGCAGCCGAATTCGGGCGCGGTCAGCACCGGTTCCGGCAGGATCAGCCCGTAGGCGACGACAACCGCAACATCGGCGTTCAGGGCGGCAAACTCCGCCTGCGCCTCGGGGGTTTTCAGCGACACAGGGTGGCGCACCGGCAGGCCCGATTTTTGTGCACAGACCTGCACGGGGCTGGGCCGTGTTTTCTTGCCGCGCCCTGCGGGGCGGGGGGGTTGGCAGTAGACAGCCGCAATCTCGTGTCCGCCGTCCACCAGTGCCTGCAGGACAGGCACGGAAAAGTCGGGCGTTCCCATGAATACGATGCGCATTGTGGTCTTTCCCCTTTGGACGGGCCGCTGTGCGGCTGTGCCTAACCCAGTTTGCGCGCGCGGCGCAAAAGCATATCGCGTTTGACCTTGGACAGGTGATCGAAAAACATCTTGCCGTTCAGGTGATCGATCTGGTGCTGCACCGACGTGGCCCACAGCCCGACATAATCGTCTTCCACCGTCGCGCCTGTGTCATCAGCATAGCGCACCGTCACGGCGCGCGGGCGTTTGATTCTGGCCCAGACCCCTTTCAGGTTCGGGCTGCCTTCGTCGTGGTCGCGCAGTTGGGTGGAGGCGTGCAAAACCTCGGGGTTGGCCATACGCACGGCGCGGCCCCGTTCGTCAGACGCGTCGACCACGGCCAACCGCAGCGATACGCCGATTTGCGGCGCGGCCAGCCCGACACCGGGCACGGATTCCATCGTGTCGATCATATCCTGCCAGATGGCACGGATGTCATCGGTGATTTCGGTCACCGGTGCGGCCACCATGCGCAACCTTTTGTCCGGCCAAGGAATGCAGCGCCGGATGCTCATTGCTGCGCCTGATACGCGGCTTCAAGCGACATACGTGTTTCGCGATCCAGATGGTCAAGCGTGACGATGCCGTCCAGATGATCCATTTCATGTTGCACGCAAACCGCCGCAAAGCCCTGAAACCCCTGAACGGCGCGCGCGCCTTCGGGCGTGATCCACTGCACAAGCACCGTGGTCGGGCGCCGCACCTCTGCCGTGATCCCGGGCAGCGACAGGCACCCTTCGGTGTTGATCGCCATCTCTTCGCCCAATTCAAGAATAACCGGATTGATCATCACCAGCGGATCGGGTTTGCCCTCTTTCCAGCCCGCATCCATCACGAACATACGGTGCAAGTGCCCGACCTGCGGCGCAGCAAGGCCGCGGCCGGGGGCGCCGTACATGGTGTCCAGCATATCGCGCGCCAGATCCTGCAGGGCCGCCACGTCCTGCACCGGTGCGCAGGGTGCGCGCAATCGCGCGTCGGGCCATTTCAGGATCGGCAGAACGGCCACCGGATCAGGCCCGCGCCAGTTCGCGTTTCAGTTTTTGCATCCGGCGCGTGATCATCTGGCGCTTCAGCGGGCGCAGGTAATCAATGAACAACTTGCCATCCAGATGATCAATCTCGTGCTGGACGCAGGTGGCCCACAGCCCGTCAAATCCCTGTTGCTGCGCGTTTCCATCGCGATCGATCCACGCCACTTCAACCTCGGCGGGGCGGGTGACATCGGCGAATTGATCGGGGATCGACAGACAGCCTTCTTCATAGGTGTTCTGTTCATCCGACACGGCAACAACCTGCGGGTTGAACATGACCAGCGGTTTGGGCGCGGCATCTTCGCCCTTTTCACAATCCAGCACGATCAGCCGATCAAGCACGCCAACCTGCGGCGCGGCAAGGCCGATGCCCGGCGCCTTGTACATCGTTTCCAGCATATCGTCGGCCAGTTGCCGCAACGTATCGCTCAGGTCAGAAACCGGTTCGCACAGCTTTTTCAGGCGCGGATCGGGGTGAATTAGAATATTTCGTTTCATGCTTCTGATTTAGGGCACCATCGGGTGCGGTGCAACGCCCCCTTGCAGCCGATTTTTTTCCGGTTAGCGTGCGCGAACGCTTTCAGGAGACTTCACATGAATTTCAACACGCCTATCGACCGGCGCGGCACCAACAGCAGCAAATGGGACATGATGGAACGCCTTTATGGTGTTTCGCCCGATGACGGTCTGGCGATGTGGACGGCTGATTCGGATTTCGCAACGGCACCCTGTGTCATCGATGCGGTGCATGAGGCGGCGGAACATGGCAATTTCGGCTATGTTTACGAGTATCCGACATATTTTGAATCCGATCCAGTGGTGGATGAAAACGCGCCACCAATGGCAGGTCGAAACAGACTGGATCCTGACGTCGCAAGGGTTGGGCAACGCAATTGCCATGTGTCTGGATGTCTGGAGCGCGCCGGGCGACGGGGCCGTGATCTTTTCGCCGGTGTATCACGAATTTGCCGTCAAAATAAAAAAGACAGGTCGCAAAGTCGTGGAATGCCCGCTGGTCCGCGAGGGCGACACCTATGTTCTGGATCTGGAAGACGCGCAAAGCCGTTTGAACGGGTCGGAAAAACTCCTGATCTGGTGTTCACCGCAAAACCCGTCTGGCCGGGTCTGGACAACAGGATGAATTGCGCGCTGTCGCTGAATTTGCCGCGCGCAACGATCTGATACTGGTGTCGGACGAAATCCACCACGATCTGGTCTATTCCGGCAATGAATTCGTGCCGATGGATGTGGCCGCCCCTGATCATCGCGACCGCGCGGTGTATCTGACGGCCGCGTCCAAGACGTTCAACATTGCCGGCCAGCGCACCGGCAACATGATCATCCCCGACCCCGAATTGCGCGCAGCGATGAAACAGCGCATGAACACGCTGGATTACAAGCCCAGCTATCTGGGAATACGAGATGATCGAGGCGGCATATTCGCCCGAAGGGGCCGCATGGGTGGATGCCCAGATTGCGCATCTGGAAGGCAACCGGAAGGTTTTCGATGCGGCGATCAACGCCATTCCGGGTCTTTGGTCGATGCCGCTTCAGGCGACCTATCTGGCGTGGGTCGATTTTTCCGGCACCGGAATGAGCTTTGACGAGATTGCCACCCGTATCCGCGATGACGCCAAAATCGCGGTATCTGCCGGCCCGAGTTTCGGCACCGGCGGGGCGCTTTTCGAGCGGTTCAACCTTGCAACGCAACGCGCGACCGTCGAAGACGCGTGCGCGCGGATGCAACGGGCGTTTTCAGACCTTCAGTAACCGGCCCGCACCATCACGTGTTGGGCAACAGCGCCACAGGCGCGCCGGGATCGCGATAGAAATCGACCGGCGCGCTGTCGGATGCCGCTGTATTGCGCTTGAATTCGAAAATCAGCTCGCCGTTTTCTTCTTCTGACGCGATGATCAGGCACTGATACAAATGGTTGGCCCCGTCATACAGATCGACAAAGCCGCGCAAATGCGGCGCGTCCTGCGCGGCAAGGGAAAACCCGGTGCCCCAAAGCCGCAGCACCGGATACGGCATGCCATCTGCAAACAGGCGCAAACGCGATGATTTTTTAAGGCTGGCAAGGCGGGCAGCATCCAACCCGTCCTGAACTTCTTTTGGCAAAAACGTTGTCATACTCATACATCCCCTTAAGGCATTTCAGCTTCGCCAAACCGATACGTAAAGCAAGTAAATTTTTGGCAACAATCGTTAACAATTTTCGTGACAATACCGCGCGAATGACCCGCCAGTGCTGTGAATGTGCGTTTGTGCAGGCCCGATGCGCGCCTGTTCGGGTATATTAAAAGGGCATTCCGCCATAGGTAACAGGCCAGTAGAAAAGGAGTGCGACGATGGGTTTGTTGGTTGACGGTGTCTGGCACGACAAATGGTATGATACCAAGAAATCGGGCGGCAGCTTCGAACGCTCCTCAGCCGGATTCAGAAACTGGATTACGCCTGACGGCGCGCCGGGCCCGACCGGAACAGGCGGATTTGCGGCGCAAAGCGGGCGTTACCACCTTTATGTCAGCTATGCCTGCCCTTGGGCGCACCGGACCCTGATCTTTCGCCAGATCAAGGGGTTAAGCGATCATATCCGGGTTTCAGCCGTGCACCCGGACATGCTGTCCGACGGGTGGACGTTTGAAACAGATGCTGATGGCGCCACAGGCGACACGCTGTATGGCCTGCCCTTTGCGCGCGACATTTATACCAAAGCCGATCCAACCTGTTCCGGTCGCGTGACCGTTCCGATCTTGTGGGATACCGAGCAGGAAACCATCGTATCGAACGAAAGCTCTGAAATCATCCGCATGTTCAATTCGGCCTTTGATGACATCACCGGCAACAGCGATGATTACTGGCCGGAACATCTGCGCGATGCCATCGCACCGGTGAATGACCGCATTTACGACACTTTGAACAATGGCGTTTACAAATGCGGTTTCGCAACGACCCAGTCCGCCTATGATGCGGCGGTAGAGCCGTTGTTTGAAACTCTGGACTGGTTAGAACAGCGTTTGCGCACGCACCGCTATCTGATGGGGGACCAATTGACAGAAGCCGACTGGCGGTTGTTCACCACCCTGATCCGGTTCGATCCTGTCTATCACCTGCATTTCAAATGCAACCGCAACCGCATCGTGGATTATCCGGCACTGTGGGCCTATGTGCGGGAACTGTACCAGTGGCCGGGTGTTGGAAAGACGGTAAATTTTTCCCACATCGTGCGCCACTATCATTACAGCCACGAAACCATCAATCCGCACCGGATCATTCCGATCAATCCCGTTCTGGATTATGACGCCCCGCACGGGCGGGACGCGATGTAATCACCGCGCTGCGGCGTAGTGTTCGATCATTGCGGCCAGATCTTCGGGTGGCGTGCTGCTTTGCACGAACGCGCAGGCATTCGGGCTATGGGCAAAAATCGATCCGTCCGAAAAAAAGCTGGTGTTCGTGACAAAGATCACCCGTGCTTTCGGGCGGCGGTAGCTTGCGAAATCTGACACCGCAAGCGCGCTGCCCTGTTCCAGCACAAGGTCCAGAACGATGACATCAAAGTCCCGCGAATACAGGCTTGCAATGGCATCTTCCTGACTGGTAGCGCGACTTACAACCGCGCCCTGACGCTCCAGATGGCGCTGCCACAGGGCACCAAGATGATGTTGGCTTTCTACGATTAGAACATTCATTTTTCCCCCAAGGAGCCCACCACACCACTGATCAATTGGAACTGTCTTTCGGTGTGAGTTGAATTTCCTAACAAATCGTTAACGCTTTCATATGCATTTGACTTATCCACAGAAACCTCTTGTGCGGGTGGCGTGAATCCGCTTCAACGCGCGGGAAATCGGCGATTTACCGCACAACATCAAGGGGCGCGCGCAGCATGGATCGGGTCATTCAATGAGCAGTGCCGCCCTACTTTTTGCCGCCCTGTTGCTGGATGCCGCTTTGGGCGAACCCCGCTGGATGTGGGATCGGGTGCCGCATCCGGCGGTGTTGATGGGCCGGTTCATCGCGTGGTGCGATGCACGCTGGAATACAGGCCGTTCGCGCAAGATCAGGGGCATTGGCGTGGTTGCCGTATTGTCCCTTGGCGCCTTGGCGCTTGGGGGTGCAGTCAGCGGTTTGGGGCCGTTGGCCGAGATCGCAGTGGCGGCGATACTTCTGGCGCAACGGTCCCTGTGCGATCATGTCCGCGCCGTTGCAGACGGTTTGCGCCTGTCCACGGGGGACGGGCGGTTGATGGTGGCGCGCATCGTCAGCCGCGACACACGCACCATGGATGACAGCGACGTGGCACGCGCGGCCATCGAAAGCGCGGCAGAAAACCTGTCGGATGGCGTGATCGCACCGGCGTTCTGGTTTCTTGTGGGCGGCTTGCCCGGCCTGATCCTGTACAAAGTCATCAACACGGCAGACAGCATGATCGGCTATCGCACAGCGCGCCACGCAGATTTCGGCTGGGCCGCGGCACGTTTTGATGATCTTTTGAATTTCATACCGGCCCGTCTGACGGCCGCAATGATCGCGCTCGTTTCGGGCCAACTGGCGCAATGGGGCCGTATCGCAACCGATGCGCGCCGCCATAAATCGCCCAATGCCGGATGGCCCGAAGCGGCAATGGCGCGCGCCTTGACTATCGCGCTAGCCGGTCCACGATCCTATCACGGACAACAGATCGATTTTGCCTATGTGAACCCGCTGGGCCGCAAGGTGCTGACGCATGGCGACATCGACGCTGCCGTGATGGTGTTGTGGCAAACATGGGCCTTGGCCCTTGCAGTATGCTTTGTCATTGCCCTGATGTGATCTAGAGTCTGCTCAGGTGTTTCGTTCCAAGACCGGATTTTGTTCATGCGTATTCTGACCCTAGGCTTTGCCCTTTCCCTGCTTTTGCCCGTACCGCTGGCCCGCGCCGAATGCGGTGGCGATTTCAGTACTTTCGTTTCCGGCCTTAAGGCCGAAGCCGTCGCAAAAGGACACGACCCCGCCAGTGTGGACAGGTTTTTTGCCTCTGTCCGGAGTGATCCCGCGGTTCTAAAGGCGGATCGGTCGCAAGGGGTGTTCCAGCGCCCGTTTCTGGATTTTTCCCGCCGCCTGATTTCACAGAACCGCATCAACAACGGGCAGCGCAACAGCCAGAAATACGATGCGGTTTTTGACCGGATGGAAGCAGAATACGGCGTGCCGCGCGGAGTGTTGCTGGCGTTCTGGGCGTTTGAAACCGATTTCGGCGCGGTGCAGGGCGATTTCAACACGCTGAATGCACTTGTCACCCTGTCCCATGATTGCCGCCGCCCTGCATTGTTCCGCCCGCAGATTTTCGCCGCCCTTGAACTGTACGAAGCGGGTGATTTCGATCCCGCGCGCACCACAGGTGCATGGGCGGGCGAGATCGGGATGGTCCAGATGCTGCCCCGCGACATTATCGAAAACGGGGTCGACGGTGACGGGGACGGCCATGTGACCCTGAAAACATCCGCGCCCGATGCGTTGCTGTCCGGTGCGAAAATGCTGCAGTCGCTGGGCTGGCAGGCGGGGCAGCCGTGGTTGCAGGAAATACGCCTGCCGCAGGGGTTTGCGCTGGAAACCACCGGCACTGACACAACCCGCCCCGTCGCCGAGTGGAAAGCGATGGGTGTCACTGCGCGGTCCGGCACGCTGGGCGCGGATGATCTGCAGGCATCGGTTCTGTTGCCTCAGGGCGTGGGTGGGCCTGCGTTTCTGGCCTATCCCAACTTCAACGTCTATTTCGAATGGAACCAAAGCTTTGTTTACGTGCTGACAGCGGCCTATTTCGCAACCCGGCTGGAAGGGGCAGATAGGTATGATGCGGGTCAGCCGGCCACAGGTCTGGACGGGGCGCAGATGAAACAGTTGCAGGCCAAATTGCAGGCATTGGGCCATGATGTGGGCAAGGTGGACGGTATTTTGGGCGCAAAGACGCGTACAGCCGTGCAGGCCGAACAGGTGCGGCTGGGGTTACCAGCCGATGCGTGGCCGACGCCGGCGCTGCTGAACGCACTGTAAAGGGACAGGTCAGGGCCGGATCGGGAACCGCTCGCCTTTTTGCGTGATCATCACCATGGCATCCCCGCTGCGCACATAGAGATCACAGCGCGAGAATCCGTTTTTGTAGTCAATGCAAACCGCGCCATCATCGCGCACAGAAAACGTGCCAAAGGCGCTGCCGCCATTGTTTGCGTAAGTGTAGGAATAGGCCCCGCCAACCGAAAATTTGGATTGGCCATCATCGTAGAACACAACGGTACGGCCCGTGACATATGCGGTTGCCTCGTCCGTGGTCAGGGCAACATCGGATGCCCGCAAGGGCCAGTCCTGCGCCGACACGGAAATGGTCGACGCAAGAACCGCAAGGATTGGGTAAAACAGCTTCATAGCGCTCAGCCTAGGCGATCCTGCGGCGTTGTCCCGTCACATTCCGGTGACTGGCGCGCTTAGGCGACCAGGCTTTCCGCCTTTTTCAGATCAACAGACACAAGCTGCGATACACCCTGTTCTGCCATTGTCACACCAAACAGGCGGTCCATCCTGCTCATCGTGACGGCGTGGTGAGTGATGATCAGAAAACGTGTTTCGGTGCGGCGGGTCATTTCGTCCAGCAAATCGCACAGCCGTGTCACGTTGGCATCATCCAGCGGCGCGTCAACTTCGTCGAGCACACAGATCGGGGCGGGATTGGCCAGAAACACGCCAAAGATCAGCGCGGTGGCCGTCAGTGTCTGTTCTCCGCCCGACAGCAGGCTGAGTGTGCTCAACTTTTTGCCCGGTGGCTGGCACATGATTTCCAAACCCGCTTCCAGCGGGTCTTCGCTTTCGACCATGACCAGATTGGCCTCGCCCCCGCCGAACAGATGGGTGAACAACATGGAAAAGTTCGAATTCACCTGCTCGAACGCGGTCAGTAGGCGTTCGCGCCCTTCGCGGTTCAGGCTGGCGATGCCGCTGCGCAGGGTTTTGATCGCCTCTTCCAGATCATTTTTTTCGTTGACCAGAGTATCGTGTTCTTCCTGAACCTCTTTGGCGTCTTCTTCGGCCCGCAGGTTGACCGCACCCAATGCATCGCGCTGGCGTTTCAGGCGGTTCACATCGGCCTCGATCGCTTCGGCGCCCGGCATTTTTTCGGGGTCGGTTTTCAACTGCTCCAGCAAGTGCGCCGGTGAGCACTCCTGATCCTCGCTGATCCGCGCAGTGGCGGTGGCCACGACTTCGCGCGCAGCATCACTGCGTGCTTCGGATCGGGCGCGTTGTTCGCGGGCTTCTCCGGCGCGGCGCTCTGCCTCGCGTTCGGCGTTCACCGCATTGCGCGTCGCGCTTTCCGCTTCGGCCAGTGCGTCGGCGGCGGCGTTGCGCCGTGTTTCGGCTGTCTTGATCGCGGTGTTCAGTTCCGCGCGTTGGGCGGCAATTTCATCCGGCGCGGCGCTGGCCTTGGCCAGTTCTTCTTCGGTCGCGGCCTTGCGATCCGCCAGTTCCTGTATCCGCTTTTCCGCTGTTTCCAGCCGGTGGCGCCAGCCGCTGGTTTCCTTGGTGACATCCTGCGACCGTTTCAGGCGGGCATCGCCTTCGCGGCGCAGTTCATCATGGGCCGAGCGGCGCGACATCATGGTGATACGCGCCGCTTCGACGGTCATCTTGATGTCTTCGGCATCGGCGCGCGCCTGTTCCAGATCACCCAGTTCGGCAAGGGCGCGTTCGGCTTCGATCATCTGGGCGCGCGCGTTCATCGCTTCTTCTTCGTGGCGCGCCACGGCCAGCCCAAGGGATTCCAGACGCCCCTGTGCCAGATTGCGGTCGGCCTCGGCGCGGCTTAGGGCGCGGTTGGCGTCGGCCACTGCGGTGTCTGCGGCGCGGCGCGCATCGCGTGCCGCCTGATCCGCGCGCGCCTGCTCGGCCAGCAGGGCCGTCAGCGTGTCATGCGCCGCGCGGGCCCCTTCCGCGCGCGATGATGCGCGTTCCAGTTCCTGCTTTAATTCTTCCAGCCGGTTCAACTGCTGCAACCGCAACGCCGCCGCACTGGGCGCATCTTCGGCCCAAGCGCGGTACCCGTCCCAACGCCACAAATCACCTTCGGGCGATACAAGCCGTTGACCGGGGTTCAGCAACGGCTGAAGCCGCGGGCCATCATCGGAATCCACCAGACCGATCTGGCCCATCCGGCGCGCCAGCACATCGGGCACCGAAACATGTTGCGTCATCGGGGTAACGCCTTTGGGCAACGGCTGTTCGCGGTCATAGCGCGGCAACACAGCCCAGCCCGATGGCCCGTCTTCTTCCACTTCGGGCGCGCGTAGATCATCGGCCAGTGCAGCACCCAGCGCCTTTTCAAACCCCTGCTGCACCTGCAACCGGTCCAGAATCTGGCCACCTTCGGCCGTATCGCGTTCGACCAGCTTGGCCAGTGCGCCCACTTCGGCGCGCAGGGCATTCATTTCGCCTTCGGCCTGTGAGCGTTCGGCGCGGGCATCAGCCTCGCGGGTCTGGGTCTGGGCGCGTGACGCCTCTGTCTTGATCAGATGCTCGTCGGCCAGTTGTGCGGCTTTTGTCGCGCTGGCTTCTGCCGTCTGCGCTGCCGAGAAATCCTCGCCCGCCTTATCCAGCGCGCTTTGCGATGCAGCAACCGCCGCACGTGCACTTTCTGCGTCGATTTCCGCCTTGGTTTGTGTTTTCCGGCTGTCTTCCAGAACACGTTGCGCTGAATGGTGGCGCGCAGCCAGACGGGCCACATCTTCGGTCAGTTGCGACAGGTCCGCCTCGCGGGCCTGCAACACCGATCCGGCCTCGCGTGCGGCGGTTTCGGCCTCTGTCAGGCGCTCTTCGTGCCCTTCGCTGGCTTTTTTCAGTTCGCCGGCTTCCCATTCAAGCCGTTCGATGGTTTCGCCGGCATCGCGGTTCAACCCCGCTTCGCGCGTTATGTCATGGGTCAGTTGTTCGATACGCGATTGCAGGGTTTCAATCGTTTGGCGGGCGCGGTTTTCCTGATCGCTCAGAGTGTCGCGCTGGACCATAAGACGTTGCAGGATTGCGGCTGCGATCGCCTCTTCCTCACGCAGGCCAGGCAAGGCGTCTTCGGCGCTGGCGCGCAGTTTCGCGGCCTGACGCGCGGCTATTTCCGCCGCCGATGCGGCGGTGGTACGGTCGCGCAATTCGCCCTCGGCGTGCAGGCGGGCTTCGTCGGCCTCTTTCCAGCGGCGGTACAACAACGTCCCCTCGGCGCGGCGCAATTCCTCGCCGATTTCGCGATAGCGGGCGGCCTGCTTGGCCTGACGTGCCAGTTGCGCAAGTTGCGCGGCCAGTTGTTCGATCACATCATCGACGCGTGCCAGATTGGTTTCGGCCCCGTTCAGTTTTAATTCAGCTTCGTGACGGCGCTGATAGAGGCCCGATATACCCGCAGCTTCTTCCAGAATACGGCGCCGGTTTTTCGGTTTGGCGTTGATCAGTTCGGCGATTTTACCCTGCCCGACCAACGCGGGCGAATGGGCACCTGTTGACGCGTCTGCAAACAGCATCTGCACGTCCCGTGCCCGCACGTCCTTTGCGCCGGCCTTGAACGCGCTGCCCACATCGCGGGTGATGCGGCGCACGATTTCCAGCGTATCGCTGTCGTTGAATCCGGCAGGTGCCAGACGATCCGAATTGTCGATCTGCAGGCTGACCTCGGCAAAGTTACGCGCGGGGCGGGATGCGGCCCCGGCAAAAATGACATCTTCCATGCCACTGCCGCGCATGGATGTCGGGCGGTTTTCCCCCATGACCCAGCGCAGCGCCTCAAGCAGATTGGATTTACCGCACCCATTGGGCCCGACAACACCGGTCAGCCCGTCCGATATAATCAGGTCGGTCGGGTCCACAAAGCTTTTAAAGCCGGTCAGTCTGAGTTTGGAAAACCGCAACGGGCCCTCGTGTCGTTGATTCCGAACGTCTTGCAGGGTGAGGGTGCATTGCCACACATGTCAACGCTTCTGCTACTTCATGTGGGGATATTTTGCGACTTATCCACAATATATCGCCTATTTTGGCCCGAAACGCCCCGAAACCGTGTTCCTGCGCGCGCTGCCAAGCCTTACAACAGGCGTTGACAACCTCACAAGGCGGGCGTGACATCACTCCATCAAACCGGAAGGAACCCGATGAAACGTCTTTTGCTTGCTGCCCCGTTCTTTGCCGCCAGTCCGGCGCTGGCCCACCACCCTTTGGGCGGTTTGCCGATGGAAACATTTTCGCATGGTGTGCTGTCGGGCATCGGTCATCCGGTGCTGGGGTTTGACCATCTGTTTTTTGTTCTGGCGATGGGGGTCATGGCACATCTGTCGGGCCGGCGTTTTGGGGCGCCACTGACTTATATTACGGCGATGCTGTTGGGTTGCGTTGGCACCTATGCCGGGCTGGCCCTGCCGCTACAGGAAGGTATGATCGCCCTTTCGCTGATCGTGTTGGGCGGGCTTGTGGTGCGCAACCGGACCGATGGGCGTGTTGCTATATTGCTCGCGTTTGCAGGGTTCGGGCTGTTTCACGGGGCGGCCTTCGGGGCCAGTGTTGCCACGCAGGAAGGTGGTGCAGGCGCAGCCGTTTTGATCGGTTATCTGATCGGGTTGGGCGCGGTTCAATATCTGATCGCGATCGGGGCCGGATTGGCGGCACGGCACGCCAGCACGCTGCAAACGCAACTTGCCGGTGCAATGGTTGCAGGGGTCGGGGTTTTTCTGTTTCTGGAACAGATCGAACCCCCGCTACTGGCCGTCCTGATCAGCGGGTAGCGCAGGCAGCCGGAACAGGCTTAGACCGGATCACAATCGTAATCCTCGTACACACTGTCGGGCAGATCATATTGGCCGCGATCCGTACGAAGACATTCGAACGCGCCCGTCGTTTGGGGCACAATCAGGCCGTTTGCGGGTGTGTCGGGACAATCCAACAGCCCGGTGGCCATCGCCTGATCGCCGCGCACCTCTTTGACACGGCAACCGCTGACGGCGGCCATCGCATGGGCAGCGCGGTTTCGGATCACACCCAGTCGCGGGGCGTATTGCGGGTTGATCCGCAACGCTTCGGCCAGTTCACCGCGCACACGCACGTCAAACACGCTGTCTGCCACGCTGACCCGTGTTGCAGGCAGGTCGCGAAAATGCGGGCCGGGCGCGTTGCAAGCGGCAAGCAGTATCAGGACAAGAACAGAAACGCCTTTCATGTCGCCATCCTGTCTGCGCAATGGTTAACAGCCCGTTAGGGGCACACGGCCTCGGCCTTGCATCAATGGCCATATGGCTCCGGACCGACCGAGCGGCGAAAGCCCATTGCTGAAACGCGTCATTGGTCATATGATTTGACCAATCGGAAAGCGGAACAGATGCCTTTCAAAAAAGTCCAACCGGAAAAACTGTCGACTTCTGTCGTCAGGCAAATCGAAAAGCTGATCTTGCGTGGCATCCTGCGCGCGGGCGAACGCCTGCCTGCCGAGCGCGAACTGGCCGAACGTCTGGGCGTGTCGCGCCCGTCCTTGCGGGATGCGGTTTCCGAGCTGCAAGAACGGGGGTTGCTGACCACCCGCGCCGGATCGGGTATTTTTGTGGCTGATGTGCTCGGGTCGGCCTTTTCGCCCGCGCTGACCAGCCTGTTTGCCACCCATGACGAAGCGGTGTTTGACTATATTGCGTTCCGGCGCGATCTGGAATCGCTGGCGGCCATGCGGGCCGCGCGCCTTGCATCCGATACCGATCTGGCTGTGGTCCAGGCCATTTTTGACAAAATGGTCGCCGCCCATAGCAAGAAAGATTCCGAAGACGAAGCGCGTCTGGATGCGCAGTTTCATATGTCGATCATCGAGGCGAGCCACAATGTCGTCATGCTGCATATGATGCGATCCATGTACGAATTGCTGAAGGGCGGCGTGTTTTATAACCGTCAGGTTATGTTTGCACAGCGCACCACCCGCGACATGTTGCTGGACCAGCACAGGGCAATCAACGACGCGCTTCAGTTTCGTGATGCGGATGCCGCGCGCGCCGCTGTCGAAGCGCATCTGAATTTCGTCGAGGCGGCGTTGAATGACCAGCGCAAGGCCCAGGAACACGAGAAGATCGCGTTACAACGGCTGGAACATGAAACCGGTCAGGTTCAATCCTGACCCGTTCGGCCATGTGCCGGCACTGCGTCAAACACAGCACCCGCAAAAGCAAAAAACCCGGCCATGTCTGACCGGGTTTTTAAAATCTTGTTTGGGCGACTGACGGATCAGTGCAGCTTTGCCTCGACCTCGGCGATGGCGGCATCAATCAATGCGTTGCCCTCGGCGGCTGTCATCTGCTTGGCAATCACGTCACGTGCAGCGGCCACAGCCACAACCACGGCCTGATCGCGCACGTCCCGGATCGCCGCCGTTTTTGCAGATTCAATCTGGTCTTCGGCAGCGGCAAGACGCCGTGTGATGGACTTGGCAAGATCCGCTTTGGCCTGTTCGGCTGCTACGTTCGCTTCTTCCTTGGCGGCCGAAACGATACGGTTTGCCTGTTCCTGCACTTCCTTTTGCTTGCGTTCATAGCTGGCAAGCAATGTTTGCGCTTCTTCGCGCAAGGAACGCGCCTCTTCCAGTTCCGACTCGATGCCTGTGGCCCGCTTGTCGAGCATACCGGCGATCAAGGACGGCACCTTGAAGTAGTAGAGAACCGCGAAGAAACAGATGAACGCGATCAGAACGATGAAGTTGGTGTTCTTGAGCGAAAAGAACGGACCCGACGCTGCCATGACAGGCGAAGCCGCCGCAAAGGTCATCAGGATGGCAAGTGTGTGTCTCATTTGCTTATCCTTTCAGCCGTGCGGTGACCGCCGACGTGACGGTGCGTGCATCTGCTTTGCCACCCAAGGCTGCCACGATTTCTTTCGCGGTGTCCTTGGCAACTTCCTTGACGCTGTCCATCGCGCCCGCCCGAATTTCGGCAATTGCCTTTTCGGACTCGGCGGATTTCGCTGCAATCTCGGCATCGGCCTTGGCAATTGCCTTGTCCAGATCGGCCTGAATGTCGGCTTTGGCTTCGGCTACGATGCGGTGCGCCTCGCTGCGGGCATCGGCCAGCGCCTGATTATAGGCCTCTTCCGCTTGGTGGGCCTTTTGCTTTAGGTCCTCGGCAGCGGCGATGTCGTTTGTGATCGTTCCCTGACGTTCCGCCAGAATGGACGCGATCCGTGGCAAAGCCACGCGCGACAGAATTAGATAGATGACCACCAGCGTGACCAGAAGCCAGAAAATCTGGTTCGGGAAATGACTGAAGTCCAGCTGGGGCATGGCCGGTGCAGCATCAGCAGCAGAATGTGTCTCCACACCCAGCGCGTCTGCCAATCCGTCGCCCGAAGCATTTTGCGTTTCGGTTGCCATGTCGTTCTCTCCTGAAGGAACTTGCCGTTACACCGGGCAGGCGTATGCAACGCCTGCCCGACCGTAAGGATATGTTACCTTTAGGATCAGACGGCAAACATCAGCAGCAGCGCAACGAGGAACGAAAAGATCCCCAGAGCTTCTGCAAACGCGATGCCGATGAACATTGTGGCGGTCTGACCGGCGGCTGCCGACGGGTTACGGAACGCACCCGACAGGAAGTTGCCAACAACGTTGCCCACACCAAGAGCAGCTCCGCCCATGCCGATACAAGCAAGACCCGCGCCAATGTAGGCACCCATTTGTACGATATCGCCTTCCATGTGTTTTTCTCCTTACGATGGAATTGATTGATTTCTTGAGGCGCGCAACAGTGCTGCGCGCCGGTTGTTAGTGATGCGGGTGCAGTGCGTCTTTCAGATACACGCAGGTGAGAATTGCGAACACGTAGGCCTGAATGAACGACACCAGAACCTCGAGCGCGTAAATCGCCGTGATCGCCATAATCGACAGCGGCGCGATGGTGGCGATTGCAGCAAAGGCTGCGAACACCTTGATCACCGCGTGGCCGGCCATCATGTTGCCCGCAAGCCGGATCGAATGGCTGACCGGACGCACGAAATAGGAAATTACCTCGATCAGCGCGAGAATGGGGCGCAGGGGCAAAGGTGCCGCGCTGACCCAGAACAGGCTTAGAAAGCCTGCGCCATTGAGCATAAAGCCAAGAATGGTCACGCCCAGAAACACGGCCACCGCCATTACGGCCGTTACGGCGATGTGGCTTGTCGTGGTGAATGCACCGGGGATCAGGCCCAGAAAGTTCGCAAAGACGATGAACATGAACAGCGTCATTACATAGGGGAAGTATTTCAGCCCCTCCTTGCCGCAGATGTCTTCGACCATCTTGTGGATGAAGCCATAGGCCATTTCCGCGACCGATTGTGTCCGGCCGGGAATGATGGCCCGCTTGGACGTCCCCAGCACCAACAGGGCAAAGATTGCCAGCACGGCAAGCCCCATCCAGAGCGTCACGTTTGTGGGGGTGTACCAATGTATCGCATCACCACCGAACAACGGCTTGACGATGAACTGGTCCATCGGGTGAAAAACAAGACCGCCGCCTTCGCTATGCGCTTCTTCTGCCACGTGTCAGTCCCTCTCGTCTCTGTCGGCCTGCTCGGCCACTTTCTTTTCCTGAATCTCTTGCGCGCTTCGAAGCATCGTCTTCACTCCGGCCGCGAGACCCATCAATGTAAACAGCACCAGAAAAATCGGGAGAGTCCCGAACAGGCTGTCCAGCCCGTATCCGATGCCAAAACCGATCCCGAGACCGGCGACCAATTCAATCACCATGCGCCATGCCAGATGGGCCTGCGAATAGTGTTCATCCGAGTGGTGCTTCGGGGTTTCCCCCTGCTTTGCTGCGGCAAGTCTGGCTTCAAGCTGCGCCATTCGCTGCTTTTCGCTGTCGGTGACCACAGGCAAAACCCCCAACGGATCCTTGCCCCGTAGCTAAGCGCAGCCGCCTGCGGAGTCAACGGCTCTGAATATCAACGTGACACGCATATAAGATACTGTATTTACAAGTATTTTTTAAAAGATGAAGCGAGCGGACAGTGTGCCGCAGCCGGCCTTGATGCCCGTTTCGACGCCAAGAGCATATTCAACCAAATGGTTGACGATTATATCGCACCGCGCCTAAGCATCACACATGAACGATAGTCTTGATGCCAGCTTTGCCGCCCTTGCCGATCCAACGCGCCGCACCATCCTGACGATGCTGCTTGAGGATGATATGGCCGTCACGGATGTGGCCGAACCGTTCGAGATGTCATTGGCGGCCATTTCCAAACACCTTGCCATTCTGACGCGCGCCGGCCTGATCGCGCAGGAAAAGCGGGGCCGCGTGAAATGGTGCAAACTGGAACCCGATGCATTGCGTGCCGCCAGCGTCTGGATGCAAGGGTTCGGGCAATTCGAACCGGTCAATCTGGACGCGTTCGAACGGTTTCTTGAACGCGAACTGGACCAGACCGCCAAGGACGGCTAGCGCACAACAAGAACCGAAACTTTGGCATAGGTCGCCAAACGCCCCGCGTGAGAGGCTGAAATATAGTCTGTTCGCCCCGGTTCGTGGGATGCAACCACGACAAGATCCGCCGCGACCGCCTCCACAGCCTTGAGCAGCATCGTGTCAAGTTCGGCTGGCAGGTCCGGTGTTGTCATGTGATGCGCTGTGACGGTCAGGCCGCTTTTTTGCGCATGGGCGGCCGCCATTTCCTTTAGATCGGCACCTGCCTGATCCGGCGTCGGGGTGCCTGTGTCACTCACGCTGGGCGACACACTGACCAAAGTGATATCCGCCCCGTAAAGCCCTGCAAGATCGGTTGCCACCTTCAGGGCGTTCGCGACCATCGGTTGCATTTGCAGATCAACGGGAACCATGATTTTGCGATACATATCCTCCTCCTGTATTGCCTGCAGCGCGTTGGCTGCATCAACAATTCTACCGCATGACAGCGTGTGGCATGTGCGTTGTGTCAAACGGTTTGGAAAAAATCAGTCTTCGCGCAGCAACAGGACCAAAGCGACAATTGTCAAAAGGACCCCACCCAGAACCAGCGTAGGTGGTGCGCCATTGCCCAGCGCGATTTCCCACAGGATCACCCAACTGGGCGTCAGGTAGGTATAGGCCATCACCTTGGAGGACGGCAGGCGCAAGCTGGCGAATTGCAACAAGACGAAGGTTGCCGCGCTGGCGAAAATCGCAATGTAGAACAAGGTGATCCAGACAATCGCCGGAAGCGCCGCCCAGTCGGTTGCGCGCAGGTCGGACCAGCCATAGACCAGCAATATGGCGAACCCGGCCAGCAACATCCCGAAGGTAAAGACCACGGCCGGTTCTCCGCGGTTCAGTTTGCGGATCATCGGCGTGTAAATGGCATGGGCCATACAGCCCCAGAAATAGATCATTTCGCCGGTGCCGATGCGAAACGCCAGCAGCGCCTGCACATCGGCGCGAAAGATCACCCACAACGCGCCCGCACCGCCAATAGCCAATGCCGCCGCCATGCGCGGCGTCAAGCGCTGGCGCAACAGAATCCAGCCAAATCCCGCGGCCATAACAGGCGTCAGCGTGAAAACGGCAGAGGTGCTGACAGGGGCGGCCGTTTTCAAACCTTCGAACATCAAAACAAAATACGTGGCGAACAATCCGCCCAGCACCAGATAGCGCCATGGCGACGCAAAGGCGGTGCGCGGCAATCCGGTTGTGGCCAACGCCACCGCCCCGATCACACAGGCCGCAATGGCAAAGCGCACCGCATTCAGTGCAGCGGGCGCAATTTCATTGGCCGCCATCGACCCGAGCGAGAACGACCCCGCGACCAGAGCCGAAAACAAAAGCATGGCCAGATGGCCGCGCGTTGTCGGGTTCAACACGCCCATCCCTTGGCTTGTTCCTTGATGAAGGACAGAAAGGACTGCACCTTGGTCGTGCGGTGCAAATCCACATGGGTGACCAGCCATAGCGGCGCTGACCAGCTTTCTTCGGGCGGGCAGATTTCAGTGACGCCCTCGCATTGCGCTGCCTGCCACAACGGCAAAAACCCGATCCCGACCCCGGCCAGAACCGCCTGTTCCATCGCCCGCGCATCCGTGCTGCGGAAAATGATGTTTTCGACAGGGGCGTGCGCACGCATCCATTTGTTGAACGGTGCGCGCGATGTTTCATCGTCATGGCCCACGAAATAGTGGTTTGAAAAATCGCCGGTTCCCTTGGGCACACCGTGGCGCGCGACGTAGGCCGCGCTGGCGTAAAGCCCCATACGCAGCGGCACAAAGGGTTGCACCACATTATCGGGCTGATCCGGTGCCGTTCCGGCGCGAATGGCCACGTGGGCCTCGCCGTATTCAAGACGGAACAGGCGGTCACCTGTCAGATAGCGGATCACGACATCGGGGTTTGCGATCTGGAATTCGCCCAGCGCAGGGGCCAGTAACGGCGACAGCGACACCAGTGATGTCACCACAAGATCACCGGACACATCCGCGCCGCGCCCCTTGATCCGCCCGACAAGCTGGCTGAACTGGTCATCCGTTGCCGTCGCCACCCGCAGCAGATCATCGCCCGCTTCGGTGGCTGTATATCCGCGCGCATGGCGCTGGAACAGCTTCACGCCCAGCCGCGCCTCAAGCGCATCAATGTGGCGGATCACAGTCGCATGGTGCACGCCCAGAATATCGGCGGCCCCGCTGACCGTTCCCATGCGGGCCACCTGATAGGCGGTTCTGATTTCGTCCCAGTTATCCATTCTGCGCGCTGCCCTCTGTGCGTGACGTCACATGTTGTGTGAATTTTCGCCAATTGTGTTCGTATCTGCAATAGCCAATTTAAGATGACATTTCCGCACCACGCGACAACAAGGACAGAAAATGACCCAAACCATTCTACATATCGACGCCTCGGCGCGTACAGAAAACTCCATCTCGCGCGATCTGACGGCGCAAATCGTATCCCGCTTTGAGGGCGCGCGCGTCTTGCGCCGCGATCTGGCGCAACCGCTGCCGCTGATTTCATCGGACTGGATCGGCGCCAATTTCACCCCCGCAAAGGACCGCGATGATGTTCAGCGCGATACGCTGGGCCTGTCTGACACTTTGGTGGGTGAACTGGTGGCGGCCGATGTGATCGTGATCGGCACGCCGATCTACAACTTTTCGGTGCCTGCCGCATTGAAGGCCTGGATCGATCTGATCGCCCGCGCCGGTCTGACATTCGAATACAGCGCAGACGGGCCCAAGGGGTTGCTGCACGGCAAACGCGCCATCATCGCGGTGGCCTCTGGTGGCACCAAAATGGGGTCGGACATCGACTTTGCCACCGGATACCTGCGTCATGTTCTGGGGTTTGTCGGCATCACACAGATCGAATTTGTCGCCGCAGACCAGATGGCCCTGTCGCCCGACGAAACACTCAAGGCGGCACAAGACTCGGTTCGCGCATTGGCCGCTTAGCGGTTTACAGACGGCATGGGCAGATTCTAGGGTCTGCCCATGAAGGTCACACGCAACACGCCCGACCACCTGATCCTGAACGATACGCCGTGGTTGATCGGGATCATGCTGGCCGGTTTTGTCTTTGTGTTTCTGGCGATCGGGCTTCTTGTGTCCACTGACAACATGCTTGCAGGCCTTGCCTTTGGCGGCTTGGGCGCGCTGATCGGCGGGGCGTGTTTTGCCGTTTTTGTCCGCCGCACCCAGATTATTCTGAACGCATCCGACAACACGCTGAAACTGCAACGCCAGTCGGTGTTCGGGTATCAATCGGTCACCCATCCGCTTGACGACCTGTCGCATGCCATTGTCGAAACCGCCATGCCGTCGCGCACGGGGTCAACCAACCCGAAAAGCACATCACGCATCACACTGGTGTTTCCTGCGGGGATGAGCGCGGGCCATCACCCCGTCACGCAGGTATATACCAGTGGCGGCGGGGCCGCGCGTGGCGCAGACGCCATTAACACTTGGCTGAATGCGCACCGCGCTTGACTCTTCCGCGCTCCCCCGCCTAAAAGCCCGCAACATCCGGAAGCATCAGCCTTCCGGTCCCTTGATCACAAGGGATCGCCCCCCGTCAGCGCGTTGCGCCCACGGGGGCATTTGTGCATTTAACGCGGAGCCCCTACATCCATAGGGTATTCCGCAACCGACCGAAGGGGGCGACGGCCCATGTTTGAAAACCTATCCGAACGCCTGTCCGGCGTTTTTGACCGCCTGACCAAACAGGGCGCGCTGTCGGACGAGGATGTCAAAACCGCATTGCGCGAAGTGCGCGTTGCGCTGCTTGAAGCGGACGTATCGCTGCCGGTGGCGCGCGATTTCGTCAAAGCGGTGCAGGAAAAGGCCACCGGTCAGGCCGTGACTAAATCCGTCACACCGGGCCAGCAGGTCGTCAAGATCGTGCATGACGCGCTGATTGATGTGTTGCGCGGCGAAGGCGAACCCGGCGCGCTCAAGATCGACAACGCGCCAGCCCCGATCCTGATGGTGGGCCTGCAAGGTTCGGGCAAGACCACGACAACCGCGAAACTGGCCAAACGGCTGAAAGACCGCGACGGCAAACGCGTACTGATGGCTTCGCTTGATACCAACCGCCCCGCGGCGATGGAACAGCTGGCCATTCTGGGTGTGCAGATCGGGGTTGATACCCTGCCCATCGTCAAGGGCGAAGACCCCGTTGCCATCGCCAAACGTGCCAAGACCCAGGCCAGCCTTGGCGGCTATGACGTTTACATGCTGGATACCGCGGGCCGCTTGCATATCGATGCCGATCTGATCGCGCAGGCGGCGGCGGTGCGCGATGTCGCCAACCCGCGCGAAACGCTGCTGGTGGTCGATGGCCTGACCGGGCAGGACGCGGTGAACGTCGCCACCGAATTTGACGACAAGATCGGCGTCACCGGTGTTGTTCTGACGCGGATGGACGGCGACGGGCGCGGCGGGGCCGCCCTGTCGATGCGCGCCGTCACCGGCAAGCCGATCAAGTTTGTCGGCCTTGGCGAAAAGATGGATGCGCTGGAAACGTTCGAACCCGAACGGATCGCGGGCCGTATCCTTGGCATGGGCGACATTGTTGCGCTGGTCGAAAAGGCGCAAGACACGCTTGAGGCCGAACAGGCCGAGCGCATGATGAAGCGCATGGCCAAAGGCCAGTTCAATATGAACGATCTGCGCATGCAGCTGGAACAGATGATCAAGATGGGCGGCATGCAGGGCATGATGGGCATGATGCCCGGCATGGGCAAAATGGCCAAACAGGTCGAAGAGGCCGGGTTTGACGACAAGGTTCTGACCCATCAGATCGCGCTGATCCAGTCGATGACCAAAAAGGAACGCGCCAACCCGCAAATCCTGCAAGCCAGCCGCAAGAAACGCATCGCGCGCGGCGCGGGCATGGAAGTCAGCGAATTGAACAAGCTTCTCAAAATGCACCGCCAGATGGGCGACATGATGAAGAAGATGGGCAAAATGGGCAAAGGCGGCATGATGAAACAGGCCATGAAAGGCATGTTCGGCAAAGGTGGCCCCAGCCCCGAAGACATGGCCGCAGGCATGGACCCCAAGGCGCTGGAAGCCGCCGCGCGCCAGATGGGCGGCAAATTGCCGGGCCTTGGCGGCGGCATGGGCCTGCCACCGGGTCTAAGCGGGTTCGGGAAAAAGAAATGAACACCGCTGTCTTCTGCATACACATGTCTTCGCCAGAACCATCTGGCGCTGGTCGCCGCTGCTGCGCGGCGACCGGAGCGTGAGCCTGTGACGCTGATCCCGACCCTGACCACCGAGCGCCTGATCCTGCGTGCCCCCGAAGCGCGCGACATCGCGCCCTTTGCCGAATTCTACGCCAGCGACCGCGCCCGCTTTGTCGGCGGTCCGCTGACGGCAGAAGGCAGCTGGCGGATGCTGGCGATGGAAATCGGCCACTGGACGCTCAAGGGCTTCGGACGCTGGATTGCCGAGACCAAAGACACCGGCGAAGCCGTCGGGTTGATCGGCCTGTTCGAGCCGGAAGGCTGGCCCGAACCGGAAATCGGCTGGGATCTGTTCAACGGGTTCGAAGGCAAGGGCTACGCCACCGAGGCGGGCCAAGCCGCGCGCTCCTATGCCTATGACATTCTTGGCTGGCCCACCGCGATCAGCCTTGTGAAACCCGGCAATGACGGGTCTGCCGCTGTGGCAACGCGACTGGGCGCCTATGCCGATGGCAGCATCACCCATGAACGCCATGGCCCGATGCAGGTGTATCGTCACCCCGCGCCGGTAGAACTGGCCGATGGCGGGATCGAGGCCTATTCATGAGTGCGGCAGATTTTTCCATTCCGGTGATTGAAACCAGACGCCTGATCCTGCGCGGCCCCGAGCCCGAGGATTATCCCGATTTCAAATCGACCTTTACCAGCTATCGCGCGCGGTTCATGGGCGGGCCGCTGAATGCCTATGAGGCATGGATGCTGTACGCTGCCGAAATCGGCCATTGGCAAATCCGTGGATTCGGCATGTGGATGATCCACGACAAGAAAACCGATGAAACCTATGGCATGGCCGGCGGCTGGAAACCGGCGAAATGGCCCGAGGCTGAAATCGCGTGGGTGATCTGGCCCGAAGCGGCAGGCCAGGGCCTGGCGCTGGAAGCGACACATGCGGCGCGCAAGTATTTCTACAAAACCGGCTGGGACAGTGCGGTCAGCTATATCGATCCGAAAAATCTGGACAGCATCCGGCTGGCGGAACGGCTGGGCGCGGTGAAAGACCCGGATGCGGCTTCGGTCGATGGCAATGATGTCGTTTATCGCCACCCGTCCCCCGCAGCCCTGAACGATACCCAACTGGCCCATGGCATTGATATGGAAATCAGCCATTACGCCGATCCGCTGTTCAAACCGAAAGGCTACGCCATTGACTGACGCCGTATCCCGCGCCGCGATCGTGCTGAAAGAGCACCGCGAAAGCATCGACCGTCTTGATGCCATCCTTGTCTATACATTGGGCGAGCGGTTCAAGCACACGCAGGCTGTGGGGAAACTCAAAGCCGAACACGACCTTCCCCCGTCCGATCCGACCCGCGAAGCGGCCCAGATCGCACGTTTAGAAGACCTGGCGAAACGGGCCGATCTGGACCCCGAATTTGCCAAGGCTTTTCTGAATTTCATCATTCAGGAAGTCATCCACCACCATGAAAAACAACAATCCTGACGGGCCTCTGCCCGACTGCCATTCCTAAGGAGAAACTCACAATGGCCATGAAAATTCGTCTTGCCCGCGGCGGCTCGAAAAAGCGCCCGTTCTATCGCATTGTTGCGGCTGACAGCCGTATGCCACGCGATGGTCGTTTCATCGAAAAGCTGGGCACCTATAACCCGCTGCTGCCCAAAGACAGCGAAGAGCGCGTGAAAATGGATATGGAGCGTGTGCAATACTGGCTGGGCCAGGGCGCACAGCCGACCGACCGGATCGCGCGCATGCTGGAAGCCGCCGGCGTGAAAGAAAAGACCGAGCGTAACAACCCCAACAAAGGCACCCCCGGCGACAAGGCCAAGGCCCGCGCCGAAGAGAAAGCCGAAAAGGCCGCCGCTGCAGAAGAAGCCGCAAAAGCCCCGGTTGAAGAGCCGGAAGTGGTTGAAGAAGCACCCGCAGAAGAAGCCCCTGCCGAAGAGGCTGCGGCGGAAGACGCCAAAGCGGAATAAGCGGGGCGCGGTCTGGCATGAACAGCTTTTCGCCGGATTTTCAGACCGAACTTGCGCACCTTATGCAATGGCGGCGCGACGTGCGCCGCTTTCGCACCGATCCTGTGGACGAGGCACTGCTGATGCAGTGCCTCGACGCGTTTTCAATGGCCCCGTCCGTGGGTCTGTCGGAACCGTGGCGCATCGTGCGGGTGCAAAGCGAAACGGCCCGCGCGGCCGCCCTGAACAATTACCAAACCGCCAATTCTGCTGCCTTGTCCGGACAAGAGGGCGATCAGGCCAAATCCTATGGCGCCTTGAAACTGTCGGGTATGGCCGAAGCGCCCGAACAACTGGCGATTTACTGTGATGAGGCCGCCCCGAAGGGCAAAGGCCTTGGCGCGGCAACCATGCCCGAAATGCGCCGCTATTCGGTTGTGGGCGCGATCAACCTGTTCTGGCTGGCGGCGCGGGCGCGCGGGCTGGGGGTTGGCTGGGTGTCGATCCTTGATCCGCAACAGATGGCGCGCGACCTGTCGGTTCCGGACAATTGGGTGCTGGTGGCCTATCTGTGCGTCGGCTGGCCCGAACAGACCGGCACGGTGCCGGAACTGGAAACCCTGAAATGGGAAACGCGCCGCGCGCGCCTGCCCATTGAAACCCGATAGGTCAGCAAGATGTTGCGCCCGGTCAGAACATTGATCATGCTGGTGGCGGTCTTTATGGCTGGCGTTCTGTTCGAACGCAGTCAGAACGGGCAGGCGTGCGACAAACTGGGTGGGCAATTTGAATCCGGCATTTGCCGTTTGGAGACACAATGACAGAGCTGATCTGTGTAGGGGCCATTGCCGGATCTTACGGGGTGAATGGCGCAGTGCGACTGAAAAGTTTTTGCGCGGTGCCCGAAGATATCGGAACCTATTCCCCGCTTTTGTCCGAAGACGGGCAAACCGCCTATACCGTCACGCTGGGCCACCCGATCAAGAACGGGTTTACGGCCCAGTTGTCAGGTGTGGCCACCAAAGAACAGGCCGACGCGCTGAAAGGCGCGCGCCTGTTTGCCACCCGCGCGCAATTGCCCTCCCTTCCGGATGACGAATTCTATCATGCCGATCTGATCGGGCTGGACGTGCTGGATACCGGTGGCACGGTTCTGGGTCAGGTGAAAACAGTGTTGAACCACGGTGCCGCCGATCTTCTGGAAATCACCCAGCCCGGATCAAGCGCGACAGTCTTGCTGCCCTTTACCAAAGAAGCCGTCCCCACCGTCGATCTTGAGGCGGGGCGCATCATCGCGGACCCGCCCGAAGGCCTGTTCTGACATGACACGCGCGTATGGCAAAGCGCGGCCAGCTCACGCGCACAAACGGGCGCGCTGATGCCGCGCCGTATTATCATCCATATGGGGTTTCACAAAACCGGCACGTCAACTGTCCAGCAGGTTCTGCGCGACAATCGCAAGGCCTTGCGCCCGCATATGCGCAGCCTGCTGCGGTGGGCGCTGTCTGATGTGGTTTCGGCCGCGCGCGGATATTCGATGTGGCGCGATCCGGTCACCCTGTTGAAATTCAACCACCGCTTTGCCCGCGTTCTGGCCGACCTGCCCGCCATGCCCAAGCGTGTGTTGTGCCTGTCTGCCGAAGAACTGGCCGGCCATTTGCCCGGGCGCGACGACATGGGCGATTATGCGGCCGCCCCCGTTCTGGCCGCCGAAATGGCCGATATTGCACAGGCGCAGTTTCCACAGGCCGAAATTGTCTTTTACCTGTCCACCCGCGCGCCGGAAACGTGGATCAAAAGCGCCTATTGGCAGCATGTCAAATCGTCTTCTCTGGCGCTGGATTTCGATGCGTTCTGTGCCCGTTATCCGGACGCGGCCACACTGGACAGAACCGTCGCGCAGATCGCCAACGCCGTGCCCTGTGCCGTCCACCACACCCGGCTTGAGGATACAACGCATTTGCCCCTTGGCCCTGCCACACCTGTCTTGACCCTGTGCGAGGTGCCCGTTGCCACGCAGGCCACGCTGGCCCCGGCACCTGCGGCCAACACCCGCCCTGACGCGGCGGTACTGGCCCAATTGCTGGAGGCGAACCGGACGATTACAGATGCGCAGGCGCGCAAACAGGCAAAAGACGCGATTTTACGCGCCGCCAAGGAGACATCAGAGTGACAAAACCGCCCCGATCCTACGGCCGCAAATCCATCCGCGCCTCGGCGCAACCAACAGAATTGATCACTCCGACACCGGATTTGGCGGGTGTCTGGAAGGCCAAGGTCATCACCCTGTTTCCCACTGCCTTTCCCGGCGTGTTGGGCGAAAGCCTGACCGGCAAGGCATTGCAGGACGGCTTGTGGCAACTGGAAACCGTCGATTTGCGCCGCTACGGCGAAGGCAAGCACCGCAATGTCGATGACACACCTGCCGGTGGCGGGGCAGGCATGGTGCTGCGCGCCGATGTTGTCGGACGCGCGATTGACGACACTCAACAAACCGCAAAAGGCCGCTGGCCGATCATCTATCTGTCACCACGCGGCACCCCGATGACCCAGGCGCTGATGCAGGATCTGGCCGCGGCGGATGGGGTAACACTGCTGTGCGGGCGATTTGAAGGCGTCGATGAACGGGTGATCGAACATTACGATATCCAAGAGGTGTCACTGGGTGATTTCGTGCTGACGGGCGGCGAAATTGCAGCGCAGGCGCTGATTGACGCGACCGTGCGCCTGTTGCCCGGTGTTCTGGGCAATCAGGCCTCGACCGAAGAGGAAAGCTTTTCCAACGGGTTGCTCGAACATCCCCAATACACCCGCCCCGCCATTTGGAACGGGCGCGGAATTCCGGCCATTCTGACTTCGGGGGACCATGCCAAGGTGGCCCAGTGGCGTCACGAGATGTCAAAGGATTTGACCAAGGCGCGCCGCCCCGATCTATGGGCGCGCTATGTGGCCAAAGACAAGGGGCGGGACAGTGATTGAAGATACGTTTTTCGGAAACGACCATCAGCAAACGCTGTTGCGGCGGGGCCGTGCGCTATTTGATCTTTTGTCAGACGATAGCCGGCTGACCTATTACGGGCGAACGGTGGGGCTGTTGCGCCCGACACCCGAAAGTGGCCCCCTGCTCGACCGTTTGATCGCATTGCAGGGCGCAAGCACTTATGCCGATGTCGCCCTTGAGGATGCCGATGCGCTCCAAACGCATATCGAGGCGCAGGGGTATGCCGTGACCCGCTATGCCTGCTGGAGCGGGGGTGAAACCGCGCTGGATGCGGCCCGCGCGATCCTTGCGCGACACGATTTGCCCAAGGGCATCACCGCACACTGGATTGACCAAGACGCGCCGGATACACATCTGGAGGCTTTGGCCGATGTTGCGCTTGGCTCTGGTGTCTTGCCGCTGTCGGCCTCGGTTCTGCGCGGGCAGATCAAACCGGGTTTGGGGCTTGTCGCGTTGGACGAAAACGGGGCTGCCGCATCCTGTGCCGCCGCTTCGAGTTTTGCGCACACTGATGATGCACACAGGGGCGGCGAAGCGTGGTGGGGGATGCTGGCCACCGCCACGCCATACCGCGGGCAGAAGCTGGCGCTTGTTCTGGGGGCCATGGCCCTGCTGAAAATGCACGACAGGTTCGGGTTCTCGCAGTTCATGACCGGGGTGCAATCGGGCAATGCGGCGTCGGAAATGGTGTGTACGCGGATGGGCCTGCGCCTGCAGGACCGCGCGATCCTGACAGTGGTGGACCCGACCGCCCTGCCCGGCGGGAAAATGACCAGCTAGAATAGCCACGAACCTGCTTGATCCCGCCCCCGCAACACCCTATACGGCGCAGGTCTGGAATCATTTTTGGCTCCGGACGCTTTGGTTTATGGGACCACGGGATGTGACGCGGCGTTCTTCTGCCGCACGATCACAAACCGCAAAACGGACCCAAACACCAATCGCAAGGAATGACGATGTCGATCTCTGGCGGGCGTTGCGACGGACCCGATTGAAGACCAAGAGCTCTCGGTGCGCGTAAAACTTCGTGGAACAACCACGAGCATATTAGGAGACTATGCGATGAATCTGATCGCTCAGCTGGAGGCCGAACAAGTTGCGGCCCTGGGGCATAAAATCCCCGATTTCAAAGCCGGTGACACCATCCGTGTCGGGTTTAAAGTGACCGAAGGCACACGCACCCGTGTGCAGAACTATGAAGGCGTGTGTATCGCACGCAAGGGCGGCAGCGGTATCGCAGGCGCGTTCACAGTTCGCAAAATCTCGTTCGGTGAAGGCGTGGAACGTGTTTTCCCGCTGCATTCCACCAACATCGAAAGCATCGAAGTGGTCCGCCGTGGCCGCGTCCGCCGTGCCAAGCTGTACTATCTGCGTGCACGCCGCGGCAAATCGGCCCGTATCGCCGAAGATTCCAACTACAAAGTACTGTCGGACAAGAAGTCCGGCGCATCGGCCTGAGGAACGCTGTCATGAAAAAAGACATTCATCCCGATTATCACGTCATCAACGTCAAGATGACAGACGGCACCATCGTTCAAATGCGTTCGACATGGGGCAAGGAAGGCGACACGCTGTCGCTGGATATCGACCCCTCTGCGCATCCGGCCTGGACCGGCGGCAGCTCGCGTTTGCTGGATACCGGTGGCCGCGTGTCCAAGTTCAAAAAGAAATACGAAGGTCTGGGATTCTAAGACATCCACTGCCTTTGAAATTCAAACGCCGTACCCGATGGGTGCGGCGTTTTTCATTTGTGCAGCCTTTTGTGGGACAAACCTGCGCGGCGACATGCAATACCTTATCAGTTGTGCTTCCCTTAAGGCGCGGCACAATTTATAGTGGCGAACAATACACCGAAAGGGTGAGGGACAGGCATGGCGCATATCATCGTCGTCGGAAACGAAAAGGGCGGCGCGGGCAAATCCACCGTATCCATGCATGTGGCCACAGCGCTGGCGCGGATGGGGCACAAGGTCAGCGCGCTGGATCTGGATCTGCGGCAGCGCACATTCGGGCGCTACATCGAAAACCGCAAAGGCTTTCTGGCCAGCGAAGGTCTGGACCTGCCCAGCCCCGATTGCCACGACCTGCCCGAGATCGACAAATCCAGCCCTGCAACCCGGCGAAAACGTCTATGACCACCGCCTGTCAGCCGCGATTGCCGCGCTGGAACCGCACAGTGATTTCATCCTGATCGATTGCCCCGGATCGCACACACGCCTGTCGCAGGTCGCCCATTCGCTGGCCGACACGCTGATCACGCCACTGAACGACAGCTTTGTCGATTTCGATCTGCTGGCCCGGATTGATGCGGGTGGCGAAAAGATCACTGGGCCCGTCGGTTTATTCCGAAATGGTCTGGAACGCGCGGCAATTGCGCGCGCAGGCCGGCCTGAAACCGATGGACTGGATTGTTGTGCGCAACCGGTTGGGCGCGCAGAATATGGTCAACAAGGACAAGATGGAAAAAGCGATCGAAATGCTGGCCAAGCGGATCGGTTTTCGCGTGGCGCCGGGATTTAACGAACGGGTGATTTTCCGCGAACTGTTCCCGCGCGGCCTGACCCTGCTGGACCTGAAGGATATCGGCGTCAAACAATTGAATATCTCGAACGTGGCCGCGCGTCAGGAATTGCGCGACCTGGTCAAGGCGTTGAACCTGCCCGGCGTGACGGTTGATTTCTAAGGGTCGTTGCGTATGCGCACGCGCCCGCTGGCCAGCCTGACCAGAAGCTGTTTCAGAACATCGCGTTCCGCGCTTGAAAACGAAGCAAGCAAATCATGCTTCGTATTCTCCTGCGATCCCGTTCAATTCGCCGATACACCTCCTGCCCCCGTTCGGTCAGCATCAGGATTTCGGACCGTCTGTCTAATTCGCTGGGGGCGCGTTTCAGATAGCGGCGGTCGGCCAGTTTCTGCACCGCGCGGCTGATCTTGGTCTTGTGCATCTTGGCGCGATCACAAATGTCCTTTGCCGTCAGCGGGCCATAGACCCCAAGATGAAACAAGACCCGCCATTCCGCTGCGCAACATGCCATAGCGGTTCTTGTACACCTGCTGGAACGCCAGGCTGCTGGCCTCGGCCGCCTGATTCAGCAGATAGGGCAGGAAAAGGCGCAGATCGAATCTCTGATTTTGGGCCATAGCGCACTCCGTTTCCTTGTTAGTTACAAAAACAACTATTACAGGTGCAACCTGTTTCAGAAAGGACACGTGATGAACCGACAGTCAGATACGCATGATTGCGTTCAGGCCGCCGCCCGCCGTTGGCACCACAAAAGGCTATATGCCCGGGTTCGGAAATGATTTCGAAACAGAGGCGTTGCCGGGCGCGCTGCCCCAAGGCATGAACAGCCCGCAAAAATGCAATTACGGCCTTTATGGCGAACAGCTAAGCGGCACAGCCTTTACCGCGCCATCCCACCAGAACGAACGCACATGGTGCTATCGCATCCGCCCATCGGTGAAACATTCCAACCGGTATACAAAGATCGATCTGCCCTACTGGAAATCAGCGCCGCATGTGGACCCCGATGTTATTTCGCTGGGCCAGTACCGGTGGGATCCGGTGCCCCATGCGGGCGAAAGCCTGACATGGCTGACTGGCATGCGCACGATGACGACGGCGGGGGATGTGAACACGCAGGTGGGCATGGCAAGCCATGTCTATCTGGTCACGCAATCCATGAAAGATGCCTATTTCTATTCGGCCGACTGCGAATCGCTGGTGATCCCGCAAGAAGGGCGTCTGCGGTTTTGCACCGAACTGGGCATCATTGATCTGGAACCCAAGGAAATTGCCATTCTGCCGCGTGGCCTGCTCTACCGAGTCGAGGTTCTGGACGGGCCGGCGCGCGGGTTTGTGTGTGAAAACTACGGCCAGAAATTCCAGTTGCCCGGTCGTGGCCCGATTGGGGCCAACTGCATGGCGAACCGGCGTGATTTCAAAACGCCCGTCGCCGCGTTCGAAGACCGCGACGTGCCCAGCACCGTGACCATCAAATGGTGCGGCCAGTTTCACGAAACCCAAATCGGCCACAGCCCGCTGGATGTGGTCGCGTGGCACGGCAACTACGCGCCCTGCAAATACGATCTGCGCACCTATTGCCCCGTCGGCGCGATCCTGTTTGATCATCCCGACCCGTCGATCTTTACCGTGCTGACCGCCCCGTCAGGGCAGGAAGGCACCGCAAATATCGATTTTGTGCTGTTCCGCGAACGCTGGATGGTGGCCGAAGATACGTTCCGCCCGCCATGGTATCACAAGAACATCATGTCCGAACTGATGGGCAATATTTACGGCCAGTACGATGCCAAGCCGCAAGGGCTTCATTCCCGGCGGGCTGAGCCTGCACAACATGATGCTGCCGCACGGGCCGGACCGGCAGGCATTTGAAGGCGCATCAAACGCGACGCTGGACGCCGAAAAGCTTGATAATACGATGTCGTTCATGCTGGAAACCCGTTTTCCCCAGCATCTGACCCGCTTTGCCGCGCAAGAGGCACCCTTGCAGGATGACTATATCGACTGCTGGTCCGATCTGGAAAAGAAGTTTGACGGCACACCGGGCAAGAAATGACATCGTAAATGTCATGGCGGCCCTGCCTGCAATCGTGTTTAAAGGTCAGAGTGTTGAGTGTTGGATAAACTGACGGGGCCTTATGTCACCTGCTTTGATCGACTTGCTGTTCTGGATCGCGGTTTTTGCCGTTTTGTTTTTTGCGCTGCGCTGGTTGCAATCGCGGCGCAAGGACAAAGACGAATAGCACCCAGACCCGTACAAAGGACCGGACATGCCATTGCTGACATCGTGGGTTGAAACCGCCAACAGCGCCGACACCGCGTTTCCGCTGAACAACCTGCCTTGCGGCGTGTTTTCGACGCCGGACAGCGATGCGCGCTGCGGTGTGGCAATCGGGGATCAGATCGTTGATCTGGCCGCGCTGGAAGAGGCCGGTTTGGTCGGCTTCAGCGATACGCCCGTGTTCGATCTGCCGTTCTGGAACGATTTCATGGATCTGGGCGCGGATGCGTGGGCCGAATTGCGCAACCGGTTGATCAGCCTGCTGTCGGCCGGATCAAAAGACCGCAACACCGTCGCGCGCCATCTGGTACCGATGGAAACCGCGCAATTGCACCTGCCCATCGCCGTGTCGGAATTTACCGATTTCTACGCCAGTCGCCACCATGCCACCAATGTCGGCACGATGTTTCGCGGCGCGGACAATGCGCTGCCGCCCAACTGGCTGCACATTCCTATCGGGTATAACGGGCGGGCCAGCACGGTGGTGATCAGCGGAACAGACATCACCCGCCCCAACGGGCAAACCAAGGCACCGGATACGGAAATGCCGGTATTTGGCCCCTGCAAACGGTTGGATTTCGAATTGGAACTGGGGGCGATTGTCGGCACATCCACGCAGATGGGCCAGATGATTTCCGTGGCCGAAGCAGACCGGATGATTTTCGGCTATGTGCTGTTGAACGACTGGTCGGCGCGCGACATTCAGGCGTGGGAGTATCAACCGCTGGGACCGTTTCAGGCCAAGGCGTTTGCCACGCACGATCAGCCCGTGGATCGTGACAAGCGCCGCACTTGAACCGTTCCGCTGTGCGGGGCCCGCGCGCGACACGCCGTTGCTGCCCTATCTGCAAGAACCCGGGCCGATGCTTTTTGACATTGATCTGTCTGTGCGGATGCAACCCGCAGGTGCGGCCCGCCCGACAACGATCTGCCGCACGAACTATAACCAGATGTATTATTCAGCGGCACAACAACTGGCGCATCACGCGTCTTCGGGCTGCGCGATGAATTCCGGCGATCTGTTGGGATCGGGCACAATTTCCGGCCCCACCCGCGCCGAATGGGGTTCCTTGCTGGAACTGGGTTGGGGTGGGCAGGACCCGCTGATCCTTGAAACCGGCGAGGCGCGCAGTTTCATCGAAGACGGCGATACAATCACCTTGTCCGGACAGGCACAGGGCGACGGATACAGGATCGGGTTCGGGAGCTGTGCCGGGACTGTGCTGCAGGCCGCACCGCTGCCCGAATAGTGCATTCAAACCCGTTTCAATCCGAATTGCTTTAGCAGCGATACCATCATGTGTTGCGCCTGTGCGCGGTGGCTGTGGTGGATCGCGCGGGCCGCATCTGCATCGCCACGTGCGATGGCATCGTACAGCGCACGGTGATCGTGGTTGGATTGATGCGGCATCGGGCGCATGTGCAGCGTCATGGTGCGGGCGCGGCGCACCTGATCATTGTACATTGCAACAATGCTCTGGATACGACTGTTGCCGCCCAGCGCCACCAGTTCGTCATGGAACGCTAGCGTCGGCTTTGGCCCACGCTTCGCGGTCCTCTGCGCGCAAGGCCGCCTCCATCCGCTCAATGCTGTCGGCCAGTTTCGACAATTGGTCGCGCGATAGCCCTGCTTTGGCCGCGCGATAGGCAGATACGCTTTCCAACTCGGTCAGCACCTCGTAAATTTCGGCCATGTCATCGGGTGATAATGCCTGAATGCGCACGCCTTTACGTGCCCGAACCTCTAGCAGACCCTGGGCCTCCAGCAGCAATGTGGCCTCGCGCACAGGGGTGCGCGACATGCCCAGACGAAGCGCCAGTTCCTGTTCCAGATGGTCGGTGCCCGCTGCCAGATCGCCACTGAAGATCAGCGCGCGCAGGTCTTCCACCGCGCGTTGGGTCTGGGATTTCGGCTTTGGGCTATCTGTCATCGCGCCTCAAACCTCGATCTTGCGCCATTCGTGCGCGGACCGGTATATCGCCTCTTCCACCTCGATGACATTCAGATAATCGGCAGCCGTGTTTTCCAGCGGGCGGCCATGCAACAGCCCGTCCAGCACATGCGCCTGCAAGGCATGAACGCAGTCACCGGCAAAACCGGGCCAGTCTTTCGGCTCAAGGATACAGCGTGCTTCTGTACCGCCGAACACCCTGTGATGCACCGCACCAGCGCCGTCCAGTGTCAGCGTGCCCTCGGTGCCTTCTACCAGCGCCTCGCCCAGTGTCATGCGGTGGTTTTCTGCGGCATGATCCAGATGGCGGTTGCCATCAAACAGGGCGCGCGCACCATCCGGAAAGTCAAAAATCACATATCCCGCGTCTTCCCCCGCAATGGCGGGGTTCATCCGCCGCAGATCGGCATAGACGCCTTGGGCGGGGCCCAGCAGATACTGGAACGTGTCAATCCAGTGCACGGCTGTTTCATGCACCAGAAGGCGCGGCATCGTCTGGAAATAGGGTTGGCGATCCAGATAGGCCTGTGGCCCCTGCCCGTCGCCGGTGCGCAGACGGAACGTGATCTGGTGCACGGTGCCGATGGCCCCGCTGTCGATCCGGTTCTTGATCAGCCTGTACCACGGCTGAAAACGGAAATTTTCGTGAATGATAAGGGGGACATTGGCCTGTTCCGCCAGTTTTTTCGCCTCGCGGGCCTGATCCAGCGTGGTGCAGAACGGTTTCTGGCAAATGATCGCGGCAATCCCGTGGTCCAGCGCGGTTTTGATCGCGTCCAGATGGGTTTCGGGTGGCGTGATGATATCCAGCAGATCGGGCTTGGCCGCCTCTAGCATCGTTTGCAACGTCGCATAGGCGGGCGCGCCGGTTTCATGTGCCTTGGTCGTGTCCGTATCTGCCACACCGACAAGATCAGCCTCGGGCAACCTGCGCCATGCGTCATAGTGGAAGCGGCTGAAATACCCCGCCCCCAATCCTGCAACGCGCAATTTCATCGGGCAGCCCGCAGCGCGATCAAAACGGCTGCTGCCGCCTCTTTCGTTGTGGCGGTGCCACCCAGATCGCGGGTGGTTGCAACGCCGTCGGCCACAACACGATCCACCGCGCGCTCAAGTGATTTTGCATCCCGCACCATCGCGGAGTTGTCATGTTTTGTGCCCAACCAATCCAGCATCATCGCACCGGACAGCAACATCGCGAACGGGTTGGCGACCCCCTGTCCTGCGATATCGGGGGCTGATCCGTGACAGGGTTGGAACACCGCGTTTTCGTCGCCGATATCGGCAGACGGGGCCATGCCCAATCCCCCCATCAATCCCGCACCCAGATCAGACAGGATATCGCCGAACATATTCTCGGTGACCATCACATCGAATTTCCACGGCTTTTCGACCATCCACAGCGCCGTTGCATCAACATAGGCATGATCGGCCACAAGATCGGGAAAGGCCTTGGCCTCGCCGTCAAAAATCTCGCGGAAAAAGGCAAAGGCGCGAAATACGTTGGCCTTATCCACACAGGTCACACGCCCCGGCCCGCGCCCGCTGGCCTTGCGCTTTTGCGCCAGATCAAAGGCAAATCGGAACAGTTTTTCACTGGTGCGACGGGTGATACGCAAGGTTTCGCGCGCCTCGTCCTGTTCAACCTCGCCACAGCCCTGGGTGTGGAACAGCCCTTCGGTGCTTTCGCGGATCAGAACGAAATCAACCGGCTGCCCGCCGTCCAGCTTCAGCGGGGTACGCTGGCCCGGCAGGATGCGCACCGGGCGGACACCGGCATAAAGATCAAGTGCCTTGCGAATTTCGATCTGGGGGGAAATTTCGGTTCCGTCCGCGTACCGGACCGATGGCAAACCCATCGCGGATAACAGGATCGCATCCGATTTGCGCGCAATTTCCATTGAGCTTTCGGGCAGCGCCTCGCCGGTTTTGGCGTAATGCGCCGCGCCTGCCGCTGCGGGCACAAAGGCAAAGCTGTAATCGCCCGCATCCGTCGCCAGCGCGCGCAGGATATCCACAATCGGGCGGGTGATTTCGGGCCCGATCCCGTCACCTTCGAAAACGGCAATTTCAAAATGCTGAGTCATACTGTGCTGCTTTCCATGGCCAAGGGACACCCTTGCGCGTTTGACGAATGCTGATCGACTTGATATCAGACCATTAATGTATACGCAAATTTATACATAAAGATCTGTTTGCCAAGCAAGGAGCGCATGCAAGAATGTTTTCAGTGATCGTTGTCTTCGACATCCACAGGGGAAAAATGGACCAGTTCATGCCACTGATGCTTGAAAACGCGGCCACCTCGCTGGACCGCGAGACCGGGTGCCATCAATTTGATGTGTCCACCGATCCCAGCCGACCGGAAGAGGTGTTGCTGTATGAAATATACAGCGACGCCGCCGCCTTTGATGCGCATCTGCAATCCGAGCACTACAAGCGTTTCAACGCAGACAGTTCTGCTCTGATTGCGACAAAACACGTGCGCACCTACCGCAACGTGCAACAATGAACAGGATCGTTCGCAATCCGAAATATCGCGGTTCAACCCTGCAAACCATTGCCGGAGGCGACAGGCAGGCCCAAGCGCCGGTTGCAAGAAAGGCTACTACCTTGAAGCTGGGTGTAATCGCGGATGATTTCACCGGTGCGTCGGACATTGCACTGACGCTGGCCGAAGGCGGCATGACCGTCACCCAGTTTGTCGGCATTCCGGAACAGGCGCCGACGATATGCGACGCGGGCGTCATATCCCTTAAATCGCGCACAGCGCCGGTTGAAATAGCTGTGGCCCAATCGGTTGTCGCAGGTAAATGGCTGCTGGCGCAGGGGTGTACGCAGATCGTTTTCAAGATCTGTTCGACCTTTGATTTAACAGATGACGGAAATATCGGCCCGGTGATCGAGGCGCTGGCCGATCTGACGGGCGAAACCCGTGTGATCGTCTGCCCCGCCTTTCCCGAAAACGGGCGCAGTGTCTATCAGGGACATTTGTTTGTGGGCAATCACCCCCTGCATGAAAGCGGGATGCAGAACCACCCGCTGACCCCGATGACCGACCCCGACCTGCGCCGCGTGTTGCAGCGCCAGACAGGGTGGACCGTGGATCATATTGAGGCCCAAACGGTGTTTCAGGGGGCGGATGCAATCGCGGCGCGCAACGTTGGCGCACAGGCAATGGTGATTGTCGATGCGATCCGTGATGCGGACCTGATTGCGATCGGCGCGGCCGCGCGTGACCGCGTACTGTTGTGCGGCGGGTCGGGCATCGCGCTGGGTTTGCCGGAAAATTTCGGCCTCACGCCGCGTGCCATCAAATGGCAAGGCGCGGACGGGCCCGGGGTGGTTTTGTCGGGGTCCTGTTCCAGCGCAACCCGCGCGCAGGTGGCATATTTTAAAAACCATGCCCCGTTTCAGGAAATTACCACCGCCGCTGTCATGGACGGCACGCAGACAGCACAGGGAATCGCGGATTGGGTCACGGCGCAAGCGGGCGCGCCTTTGGTCTATTCCTCTGCTGACCCCGAGGCGGTGCGGGCCGCGCAAGCCAAATACGGGAAAGATGTGATCGCCGCAAAGATCGAAAACCTGTTCCGTGATCTGGCCGGAATTCTGGCCGAACGCGGAATAACCCGCATTGTCACTGCGGGTGGGGAAACATCCGGCGCGGTGGTTGCCGGGCTGGGGGCCAAGGCCTTGCACATCGGGCCGCGCATCGCACCGGGCGTGCCTGCCTTGAAAATTGCCGATCAGGATATGGCGGTTGCGCTCAAATCCGGTAACTTTGGGGATGAACGGTTTTTCCAGACCGCGCTTGACCAGCTAAAGGCAAAACCATGACAGAAGAAACCGCAGCCCGGGACGATATCGCACGTTGGGCCAAATCCATGTTTGATCGCGGCCTCACGGGGGGATCGTCGGGCAATATTTCTGTGCGCCTTGACGACGGATCGCTGCTGGTCACGCCCACTGGGACATCAATGGGGTTTCTTGATCCGGCGCTTATCAGCCATCTGGACCCCAGCGGGCGGCTGCTTTCCGGGGATGCGCCGACCAAGGAACTGGCCTTGCATGATGCGTTTTACCAGACACGCACGGGCACGGGTGCCGTGGTGCATCTGCATTCCTGTCATGCTGTTGCCCTGTCGGCCCTGCCCGAAGTGGACCCCGACAATGTGCTGCCGCCCATCACCGCCTATGGCATCATGAAGCTGGGCAAGGTCCGGTTGTTGCCGTTTTTCCTGCCTGGCGATCCGGCGATGGGCGACGCCGTGCGCGGCCTTGCGGGCAAACGCAGCGCTGTCTTGCTGGCCAATCACGGCCCCGTCGTGGCAGGCAAGGATCTGGACGCGGCCGTTTATGCGATGGAAGAACTGGAAGAAACCGCCAAACTGACCCTGATGTGCCGCAACATGTCGCCCAACCTGTTGAACGACTCGCAGGTGCAGGCCCTTGTGCGCAAATTCGATGTCGACTGGTAGCAGGGGGGCGTTTCAGATTATCCTGCGTTGGAAATGCCTGTCGCGATGCGAAAGGCCACCACAGTGAAACAGCCGGATGCCAGTGCTTGCGCTGGCTCTCTTTCAACCAAAGGACGCCCTGATGCGTAACGTCACACTTGCCGCCACCCAGATGGCCTGCACCTGGGATGTGGATGAAAACATCGCCACCGCCGAAGCGTTGGTGCGGGAAGCCGCCGACAAAGGTGCGCAGATGATCCTGTTGCAGGAACTTTTCGAGACGCCCGTATTTCTGTTTGACCGAAGAGTATGATCATCTTGGGCTTGCCAAACCGATGGCGGACAGCCGCGTTATCTCGCATTTCCGTGCGCTGGCGGGCGAACTGGGGGTTGTGTTGCCCGTGTCCTATTATGAAGAGGCCGGATTGGCGCGCTTCAACGCGATGGAAATTTTCGACGCCGATGGCAGCCATCTGGGCAAGTACCGTAAAACCCATATTCCGCAGTTCCCCGGATATGAAGAAAAATTCTATTTCTCGCCGGGGGATACCGGCTTTAACGTCGTCCAGACCCGTTTTGGCAAGCTGGGGTGCGGTATCTGCTGGGACCAGTGGTTTCCCGAAACCGCGCGCGCGCTGGCGCTGCAAGGCGCAGAAGTTCTGATGTTTCCCACAGCCATCGGGTCAGAGCCCGCACATCCTGATCTGGACAGTGCCGCGCATTGGCGATTGACGATGCAGGGCCATGCGGCGGCCAACATCATGCCGCTGGTTGCCTCGAACCGGATTGGCCACGAAACACAGGCCGGGGTTGATATGGAGTTCTACGGCACCTCGTTCATCACCGGCTATACCGGTGAAATTCTGGCCGAAGCCGACCGGACAACACAAACAGTTCTGACCGCAACTGTCGATCTGGACGAGGCCGCGACGTACCGCCGGAACTGGGGCGTTTTCCGCGACAGACGCCCCGACAAATACGGTACTGTGGCCACGTTTGACGGGCAGAAACGGCGCCTTGTGAAAAAGACCAGCGCTCAAATCCCACCCCCGAAGCGTTAACGATTTGAACGTGCCGTTGCGCCAATGTTTTCAGTTTTCCAGTGCAGCCCCCTGAGCCACCTGAACCGAGTGAATGGTGCCATCAAACGCAAAGGGCCGGGTTTCCTCGTAAAACAGGGAGACAGGTGAGCCCAGGTCGCGCCCGACGTCAAAACTCTCTGTCGCGGTAAAGGCGGCAGGAACGGTTGCCGGAACCTGCACCTTGGCAGCCACATCACCATCAACCGTGATCACGACATCCGCCGCCCCACCCGGGCGCGCAATTGTGGTGTCTATTATGATGGTGTGTTGTCCGGCTGGAATCGGGGCTGTCTGGACTTGAGTGTTCTGGATGATCAGCATGTTGTATTCATAGGTCAGCACACCAGCGTCGATATAGACAGACAATCCGCCCCCCGATCCGCCAACGGCGTATAGAACCCCATTCGCGGCCTCGCCGAACTCGGCATTGATGGTCACACGGGTTGACTGGCGGCCAATACCGGGCGCTGAAAATTCCGGCATACGCTTGGTTTCAGGGCCGAAGGTCCAACTGTCATAGGCCGTGGCGATGCGGTCTTCGGGGTGGATACGCAGCCAGTTGCCGGCACCAATGGGATAGTCCTTGTTGTCTTGCGCCAGTTCCAGAAACCGCGCTTTCATCTCTTGCAATTTGTCCGGCATCGCAGTGGCAAGGTCGTTGGCCTGACTGAAATCTTCCGCGAGATTGTAAAGCTCCCACACATCCTTATCCGAATCCCAATCCTTGATCGTCGTTGCAGACGTGGCGGAATCCCACGGGGTGAAAGGCCCGAACGTGCCCGCAAACCATCCATCCAGATAGATGCCGCGGCTGCCGTTATTGTCAAAAAACTGTTCCGTCTTTTGCGATTCCGCACCGGCGTCATCGAACGTGTAGGCAAGGCTTACGCCGTCCATTTCCATTTGCGGATATCCGTTTACGACCTCGGGCAGCGGAATATCAAGAAGATCGTAAATTGTTGGCGCGATATCGACGACGTGATGAAACTGGTCGCGCGTTTCGGCATCATGTTCAATCCGACCGGGCCAACTGATCACCATCGGATTGCGCGTGCCCCCGAAATACGCGCCCAACAGTTTGGTTCCCTTGAACGGTGTGCCACCGGCCCACGCCCACCCCGCATGGTACATATTGTCTGTGCGGGGACCGCCCAGCACATCAATGCCGCCGATCCGGTCCAGCGCATCCATTTGTTGTTCGATGGTGTTGGGAATATTGTTTTGCGCCAGAAGCTCGCTGATGGACCCCTGCTGCCCCTCGGCAGACGATCCGTTGTCACCAAAGATATAGAAGATCAATGTGTTGTCGCGCAGACCGCGTGTGTCCAATCCGTCGATAAGCCGCCCGACTTCGGTGTCTGTGTGTTCAACGAATCCGGCAAAAATCTCCATCAGACCGGGTCTGGAAATCGCGCTGGTCCTCGGGGATGTCATCCCAGCCCTTTAGGGTTTCGTCGCGTGGCGTTAACTGCGTGCCTTCGGGGATAACGCCCATGTCCAACTGGCGTTCAAAGGTTGTCTGTCTGTACGCGTCCCACCCTTCGTCAAACTGTCCGTCGTATTTGTTTGCCCATTCGGGAAAGATATGATGCGGGCCGTGCACCCCGCCCGGCGCCCAATACATAAAGAACGGCTGATCGGGGTCAAAGGCCCGTTTGTCGTCCAGCCAGCTTAGCGCATCATCCACCAGATCGGTGGTCAAATGATAGGTTTCGTCGCCGACAGGGGGTTCCACCGCATCAAGGTTCCGCGTCAATCGTGGTTCCCATTGCGATGTTTCGCCGCCAAGAAAGCCGTAGAAATATTCGAAACCATAACCGGTCGGCCAACGGTCTTTCGGACCGATCGAGGTGGTTTCGATTGCGGGGGTGTTGTGCCATTTTCCGAAGGCCGCTGTGTGATAGCCGTATTCTTTCAAAACCTCTGCGACGGTTGCAGCTTCTTTGGGAATGACACCGGTATATCCATCAAAGGCGACTGCACGTTCGGCGATGGTGCCGGACCCGACGCGCGTGTGGTTCCTGCCGGTCAGCAATGCCGCACGCGTGGGAGAGCAAATGGACGTGGTATGAAACTGTGTGAACGAAATTCCTTCGGCGGCAAGCGCGTCAAGAGTGGGCGTATGAACCGCGCCGCCAAAGGTCGAAGATATCCCGAACCCGGCATCGTCCAGCAGAACGATCAGAATGTTGGGGGCGTTTTCCGGCAGGCGCTGAACCGGTTCGGGCCAGATCATTGTGCTGTCCTGCAAACGTTGCTCTGCAACTCCGGCCATGGGTACGGGCGGGAACGGCAGAACGGAACCGTCCTCGGGGCGATCGCTTGCCTGTGCCATGGCCGGCAGCGCAAGTGCGAATGCAATGGCTGTGCGCGAGGTGAGGGAGATCAAGCGGCGGGTATCAAAGATCATAGGGAAACCTCCTGTGGGTCAAAATGCGTAGGTCAGGGACAGCATGTAAAGATTGCCGGTCAAGCGGTCAGAGGAATCGATGTCGAACAGTGCCTTGGCGATGATGCCCATGGATTTATCCCCGACAGGCACATTCCACTGAACGACCGGCCCCAGCCCATAGCTCCACGCCTTGATGCTGGATGCGCTGACCGGCCCCACGACGGTGCCATTGTCCGCTTCGATCTGGCTGTAGAAATATCCGCTGATCCCCGCCGTCAAAGACTTGGAAAAATGCTGCGCGACGGTCCAGTCCAGATGAACTTCATCGCCGCTGCGATAGCCTGTGTCTGAATTCCGCTCGTTGGTCAGATACCCGGCGGTTGCCGACACTTCGAACCCTGTTTGCGGGTCAAAGTAAGTGTAGCTGCCCGCGATTTCGCCGGTCCAGTAGTTTCGGCTGGTGTTCAACGCTTGTTGTACGTCGAACGAACCGGTGGGCGCATAGGCCGCCATTTTAAAGGTGAAATGCTGTTTTTGTCCGGCCCAATTTAACAGCAATGGCGCAACATAAAGGTCAGAGAACCCCGATATTGATGTGCCCCGAGTGAAACCACCGGGGCCCGAAACGGCACTTCCCGAGATGTCTGCATCCAGTACGTATGTCAACGCCACGGATGCGCCGTAACGTGCGCCGAACATCTCGGTATCGGTCAGCCATGACAGTTTGGTCGTGTTCAGTGCAACCTTCTGGGTCGCCTCACCAACTGCGACCCCATTTCTGACATGCGCGCCAACGTTGTAATCATAGAACCAGGTGTCGTTGCGCACATAGATACCGGGCGGACCGAACACACCCAGCAGAAATTCGTTCTGGGTGCCGGGCACATAATGGCTACCGCCACCTTCACCGGCGACAGCAACACCGGACCAAAGCAATAACGCGGCCGCCGCGTTCCATATCAGGCAGTTTGCTGTGCGCGCACGCGAACCATTCATTTTATGTCCAGCCCCAGATCTTTTGGCGGAAACTTGGCAAATGTTGCAGCATGCGCTTTAAGCTCGGCCCCGAGAGAGGCCGTCCATGCGTTCATGCGGTGCCCGACCGGGTATTCTTCCTTCGGGTCGACATAAAGGTTGAAAAGCCATGGCGCGAGGCCGGTGGGCACGACCGTTGCCATATCGATCCAAAGAAATTTCTCTTGGGCAAGGGCAACGTGCAGATGTGCCTTGTACTCGCGCATCCGCATGGCCGCCAGCGTCGATCCAAGCCAGAAATAGACGTGTTCGCGATGGCTTTCGCCACCGTCCGCCAGCAGGAACGATGTCTGATCGATGCCATCCCAGTAGCGGTCATCGGGCAGCGTCGCGTGATCGACGCCGCCAAGTGCCAGCGATGTGTCAAAAAGATCCAACAGGTCAAACAAGCCATCCGACACCTGGCCCGGTTCGATCATGCCACGCCAGTATGCGACGCCCGGAACACGTACACCGCCTTCCCAAGTGGTGCCCTTGGCGCCGCGAAACGGAGTGTAGCCGCTGTCTGGCCAACTGTCCATTTGCGGGCCATTGTCGGACGTCACGAATATGAACGTGTTATCCAGTTCGCCCACCTCTTCGAGCACATCCACAATCTCGCCGATATGGGTGTCAACCTCGACCACGTTGTCCTTGTAGGGGAATTTTGACGCGCTGGCGCCGCGAAAGGCTTCGGCTGCAAAGTTGTCCGCATGGACCTTCATAAAGGCGTGACTGATGTAAAACGGCTTGTCTCCTCCGGCCAATTCGCGAAGACGGCGGATCGTGTAGTCCTTGAGCTTTACATCGCCTTCGGCCATTTGCTGTGGCGATGTAATGGTTTCGATCGTTTGCGTTGTCCCGTCGGCCAACCCATAGATCAGATCGTTATTCGATCCGATGGCTTGATAGCGGTCGGACTTGTCCTGATCCAATACCAGATCGGGAAAGCGCCGCGCGTCGTAGGCTTGCGTGTATTCCTTTTGCGCTTTGTAGAAGCCGTAGAATTCATCAAATCCAACGTCATGGGGGCGCATCCCCTCAGCCTCGCCGATGTGCCATTTGCCAACCAGCATGGTGTGATACCCCGCGTCTGATAGAAGACCAGCAACGGTCAGCTCTCCTTCCCACGGGTTCACCTTAATTTCGTCACCGGCCAGAATGGGCCGCGTCAGCCCTGTCCGGAACGGCAGGCGCCCTGTGTAGACAGCAGCCCGCGTCGGCGTGCAGGTGTATTGCGCATAGGTAGAGGTCAGCTTTAGCCCCTCTGCCGCAAGTGCATCGATCCGGGGCGTCGCAGCGCCGATTGCCGCCCCGCCACCAAAGGCACCGGGGTCGCCATACCCCATATCATCGATGATAAAGATAAGGATATTGGGGGCTTGTTCTGTGCGCGCTTTGAAATCCGCAAGTTTCTGCATCGCTGCGGTTTCCTGATCCGGACGCGGAATTGCGGGTTGGCGATTGCCTGTGGTCGCTTCCGCGCGGCTCAGCTTGGACGCCGCCGCAGGTGCCGCCTGCGATGCGACCTTGATCGGGAAAAGCGCGAGGGCACAGATTAAAGTGAAGCCTAAGTAACGCATTGCAATCTCCAATAGAGGTCAGCACCAAGAGAACGGCAGAATACGCTTTTCAGGCTGTCGTTCTGTCGCATCCAGAATCGTTGTTTCAGTTTGATAATGCACTTCACTTTGCCCGATTGTCATCCTATGAACAATTTATGAATTTACCCCGCTCGACATCCAGCTCGGCCTTTCAGTCCGGCCTTTGGCTGCGTGACATGCCGCCCGAAGTGGTGAACGCCTTATACGATGCCGCACAAGTGCGAACGCTGGTTAAAGGCCAAAGGTTAAGCGAAATCGGTGATGTACCCGAGCATCTTATCGGCATTGATCACGGATTTGTGGCGATACACACCGATGACGACCAGTTGTTGGATTTGATTGCCCATATTTTCGGACCGGGGGACTGGTTCGGTATCGCCGCTATGCTAAGCGACCGGCCACGCTTTGTAGGCAGCTCGGCACTCAGCGACGTTCGCATTGTACAAATCTCCAGAACAGCATTCGAGCGTATCGCAAATGCCCACCCGATCGTGTGGCGCGCGGTATCTGTGTTGTCCGCGATGAACGCGGAAATCGCGACCCGCGTCGCCCGCGATACCTTGATCAGGTCGCCCGCAGAACGATGCACCGCAACACTGGCAAGGCTTGTCGGCCGCCAGCCGCTTCCGTGCGAGTTGCCGATCACGCAAACACAATTTGCCGGTATATGCAGCCTGTCGCGCGGTGCTGTATCCAAAGTTCTGTCCGAGCTAGAAAAGAGCGGCGCCATTTCACGCGGGTACGCATCGATCACAGTACTAAAACAATTGTGAGCTGACGTTTATCTGACTGCATAACAGGGAAACGGGAGGCATCTGGGAAATAGGGGCACCTCGGTTCCCGGACACCTGTTCGACCAGATCGCGCAGATCGTCCGCCGGCCTGCGGCTCCATTTCAGCAGCATATACGCAAGGCTTAAAGACCCGTTAAGCCATCGTTCGCAGCGGGATGCGCACCAGACCGGGCTGATGACAACACGGAACGATTCAAACGCCAGAGCGGAAGGCACGATGATCAGTCAAAGCCTGCTCATGGAGATAGTTGTGATCCCACAAGGCGACACGCTTGGTATTGAAGTGGTTGAGGCATTGGCTGGCTTGCTGGCGTTGCGACGTCCCAAAAACGAAACAAGCCGCCCGAAGGCGGCTGGTTCGATAAATTTGGTTGCGGGAGTTCGCAACCAACGATACTTGCGGTTGCTTGAGGGCCAGGTTCCCAAGATCGCGGCCTAGCTGAAGCTAATCCAAGCAACGTATTGAAAATATAGAATTTATCTAACAAACCTTTATTAAACGTTGCAACATCCATATCATATCCGGGACCAATAGTGCACACGAATTGCACACAAGCAGAATGCAAGTGTTTGATTGTCATGCCCCTTCTGTCCATGCCTCCATAAGTCGCGAAGCGTTCGAACTCGCGGTCAATGGCTAGAGCGTTTCTGCGAAAACCTAAATTGGTGGGGATTCCCAAGAAGAGTTGATTGTAATTCCGTCTTCCTGGGAGGACGGGATCATGTCAGCACCTTTGCCGAATGCGCTTCGTGTGCGGTTTCAGCGCTATATCGAGGACGGTTTGAGTGGACGCGCGGCTGCGTTGCGCCTGAAGCTCTCGCCGGCGACAGGCGCGCGGTGGGCGCGAGCGATCCGAACGCGGGGGCATGCGGCGCCCGCGCCTCAAGGGCGCCCCAAAGGCCGGGGCAAGCTGGCTCCTTACCAGGGCTTTTTCGAGGAACTTGTCGGCCAGGATCCCGACATCACGCTGTATGAACTGCGCGATGCGCTGGCGGCGGCGGAAGGCGTGGACGTCCACCATTAATGACGCTCTTCTTCTTTGTGCTTTCGTTGGAGCTCAAGCGGGAGATCGTGCTGGGCGAATTGCGAAACCCTCGACAGGCCGCCCTGCCGTTTGCAGGCGCAGTGGGTGGCATGGTTGTACCGGTCTCCCTGTTTCTTGCGATGATGAACGGGCAACCCGGGATGCACGGCTGGGGAACCGTGATGGCGACGGATACGGCGTTCGTGATCGGGTGCCTGGCCCTTTTCGGAAACCGGATCCCGCCCACCTTGCGTCTGTTCCTGCTTTCCCTCGCTATCTTTGATGATGTCGGTGCGATACTCGTGGTCGCCCTTGGATACGGGGAGGCGTTGAGTTGGTCAGCGCTCGGGTTGGGCCTGCTGGGAATTGGTGTTGTAGCAACCGCTTCGCGCCTCGGGATCAGAAGCGTCCCGGTCTATTTCTTCATGGGGGCGGCAGTCTGGCTGTGCTTCGATGCCTCTGGCGTTCACGCGACCATAGCCGGTGTCATTCTGGGCCTCATGACGCCTACCCGAATTTGGGTGAGCGATATTCGCCTGCGTGCGATCCTCGGGCGCGTACTCGCCGCTCCGAACGGCGATCATCGGCAAGGGGGTGTTGCAGGCCATCATGACCTTCGTCAGGCGGGCCGAGCGCTCACCGAATCGCTCTCGCCGGTCGAACGTCTTGAGATGATGCTACACCCTTGGGTCGGCTTTGCAATCATGCCGATCTTCGCGCTGGCAAATGCTGGCATCACGATTGGCGGTGCCGATTTCGGACAACCAGTCTCCGTGGCGATCATTGTCGGCCTGATGCTGGGAAAACCGATTGGCGTCCTCGGGTTCAGCTGGCTTGCGGTCCGCTCAGGCCTCGCTGTGCTCGCGCCCGGGCTGTCGTGGCCATTCATCATCGCTGGCTCGTTTTTAACGGGAATCGGCTTCACGATGTCGCTGTTCATTGCGGGCCTCGCATTCGACTGGTCCGTCCTGAATGCGGCGAAGCTGGGCATTCTCAGCGGATCAGCTCTCTCCGCGATGCTCGGAGTCGCACTGCTGATCTGGCTGACGCTGCGAAGGACGTGACAACAACTCACGGCTAGTACGATTCGCGACCTCGTTCATGTACCGCCGATGTCCATGGTCGATATCGATGCTGCGCGCTGGATCTGCATTGCCACAATGTGCCGCACTGGCATGAGTATCGAGTTCGAGGGCACAACATCGGTCTGATCCGGAGCGCTCAGTCCCCCGCTCCCGATCGGTGTCAGTGCAAGGAAAAGCAAGATAAAGACAAATCCCGTCGTGACCGAGAGGTACATTCAGCCAACATCTGTGGCTGTCGCATGGAGCAATGCACGCTCGATCGCCGCAGGCGTGATCGCGGCGGCTAGCACGAAGATGGCAACGACCGCCACCGACACGGGAAAACGCCGACCTTCAACTCACCAACTCTTTGATGGGCACGACAAGGGACAAATGACTACGTGCCGTTGGAGACTTGGTGAGATCTCTAGGCCGTTCCAAGTCCAACTCGCTTCAATTTAACCAAATCCACACAATCGCCAAACGCCCGACAGAGTGCGCCAGAACGCGATTTCAAGTTGCACGCACAGTGCACATGGAACCAATTAAGAAATTGAATTCACTAAATAACCTGTCCAATCCATCATCGGTCGCCAGGAATTTGACTGGAGATCAATTTCCAATTCCGGATCTAAAAGCCGTCGGCAGCGAAAGGCGGTTCCGAGCCGAATTCTGTGGAAAAACAACGTGTTGCTGGCGCAGAAAGTGGGGCTCAGAACTGAGCGCAAGCGCCTTTCTTGTCAGGCTTTGCGCGTTTGCTGCGGTGCAGGAAAGATCTTGGCCAGTTTGCGGAGGTTTTGGGCGGTGGCGGCGAGGAGGAATTCGTCATTTGCGCCGCATGGGCCTCGTAATCGGAGCCGTCCCAGCCCGAGAATGCGTTTGAGGTGGGCGAAGAGCATCTCGACCTTCTTTCGCAGCCGCATCGAGATGACGTATTGCTTGGTTCTTGGCAGATGTCGCGGTGCGACCTGGCGGGCGTCTTCATGTTCTTCGCGGGTGATCTTGCGGGCATCGGCATTCGGGCAGCATTTCATCTTTGATGGGCAGGCCTGGCAAGTATGTTTCAAAGCCTGATACTTGGCGACACCTTTGCCGCTGGGACCGCGGTTGGGGTCGGAGTAGTTCCGGCGGAACTGCTTCGAGCGGCTCGCCCTCCGGGCAGATGTATTGGTTGTTCTCGGCGTCCCATTCAAAGTCGGCGCGCGACCATGTGCCGTCGGTGCGACCGGCTTTGTCCAGCACCGGGATGTGGGGATTGATTTTGCGATCAACGAGCCACCCAAGCATTGGCCCTGATCCATAGGCGCTGTCTGCAATTAACCGTTCCGGGTCCAGGTCATGCCGATCCTTGATCCGATCCAACATCGTACGCACGGAACCAACTTCAGCCTGCCGGATCGATCTGGTTCCCTCAACGTCGACGATGACGCTGTGATCAGTTCGATCAGATAATTGGTGGAATAAGCAAAGAAAGCGGGGCCTTTGCGCGCTGCGGTCCACTGGCTAGCTGGGATCAGAATGGGATGTGAACTTTGGTTCGACAGTGGATGCTGCACCAAATGCCGCATCATCCAACACGTCGAGATATTCCTTCACCGCACGCGGCGCATCTGCAGGATCAATGGCGCTGCGATCCCAGTCTTCCTTTGGGGTGGAGTTCTGTTTGTTGGCGTCAGCCTCGATCAAGCTGGCATCCGCAGCCAGACGTTGGCCACTCACCAAACCATCCGCGATGCAACGCGCAACAGTCTTCTCAAACAAGTGGCGCAGCAAAGCGCTCTCACGGAAACGCCCATGCCGGTTCTTCGAGAAGGTCGAATGGTTTGGGATCGGGTCAGACAGATCAAGGCGACAGAACCAGCGATAAGCCAGGTTCAGATGCACCTCTTCGCACAACCGGCGCTCTGACCTGATACCGAAGCAATAGCCCACCAAAAGCATCCGGATCAGCAGCTCAGGATCAATCCCCTCTCATGCATTTTCAATGCACTGCCGGGCAATGGACGGGCGGCCTGTGTGGCTGTAAAACTCGGAAAGATACTGGCGGATGTCGCTCAGATCGACGAACCGATCTATCGAGCGCAGCAGGTGATCCTGTGGGACGTGATCTTCCAACGAGAACTCATAAAACAGCGCCGCCTGTGCTTCTTGCTTTGGTCCCATCATCGCAAAATCCCCCGCATCCTTGCGAGAATTGAATCAGCGACAGCACCTCAAATCAACAAGAGTTTTTCAACGGAATTAGCCTTTCTAAGACCTTGGTGTCAGTCGCAGCACTCGTTGCGATGGGACCGAAGGATTTCAGCGAGAGCTGACATCCGGATGATGTTGAAACCGGGTTTTGTTCTGCACTACTGCGATTCAGCTCAGAGTCCTTAGTGACCAGTGCTGCAATATCGACACTTTAGCAATAAGGATGGAAAGCGGACCTCCGGCGTCCCGCTGCTCAGAATTCTTATGTATCGTGTTCTGGCGTGGTTTCGGCACGAAAATGCGTAGGTGTCTTACCGGTCCACTGCCTGAATGCTCGCGTTAGGGCGGACGACCCTGAAAGGCCAACTCGCAATGCGATTTGCGCGATAGGTGTGCTTGTGTTCGCAACAAGCTCAACCGCGAGGTGCCGACGGGCCTCGTCTTTCATCTGACTATAGGTGACGCCTTGGTCCGACAGAATACGCTGCATCTGCCGTGGGTGCGTGCCGCAGATTTCGGCGAAACGGTTCAGCGACAGATCCTCTAGACCAATATTCTCCATCAGCACGCTACGAAAATGGGCAACCGTTGCATCGTCGCCGCTACCATCGCGTGCGAAATCCCCCGGCGGAGTTCAACCTCGTCCCAGCCGAGTGAAAACGGCTCCCAGAGCCACTGCGGCGGGAAAGAAATTCGCAGGCCATTGATGTCGGACTTGATGAAGGACTTTTTTGGCAGGAAACCCGTTGGAAAGCCTGCATTGGTTGGCGCAGTAACGATAATGTGATTGGGATCGAATGTCTTTCCCAATCCCCGTTTGATTAGGCTTACGTACAAGACAACGCCGATAGCGTCCAGTTGTGTGGTTGGCCCTGAAACTCTGAGAGTGCGCTGGACTTCGAAGCTCGCGGCGTCGGCTGATGCGGAAAACAAGTAGCGCACGTTGTCGACTTGCGTCGCGATTTCCACCACGATCCGGGCCAGGAAATCCCCCAAGGTCACCGCGTTTTTTGCTGCATTCCAAATCGCTGGCGCGCCTTTGTTTGCGGCTTCTGTCGCCAACTTTGCGCCGAAATGAACATCTCCGAGGGTTTCCGCCATATCTTCCATTGCGGCATAGCATGCGGACGCATCGACAAGCATCGTCGGGGTGGTCAGCGCGGCCAAGGGTATCTTGTGTCTGAGCAACAGCGCTTCAACATCGCCACCCCGTTGGGCAAATTCTGTGGTGAGCGGGAGCAGCACCAACATTGCCCTTGTGAATTTTGGGCCAGACCGTTTGTTCATCCGGGCTCCCGCTTTTCTGCCAAAAAGTTAACGTCAGGTGACAGCATTTTCGTTTACCTGGCACGAAATGTAAATGGCCAGTTCGGGAAGAATGGTAGGCATCTTTAACGGAGAGAGAATCTTCGGCGCCCGGACGGGTCGCTGGAGTCCAAAATTCGAAGGGAATTGAATGTGTTCAAGACAACGTATTTGGCTGCTTCTGCGATAGCCGTTCTATTGTCCTCAACCGCGGTCGTGCTGGCCAATGACGTTGTGATCCAGGGCGGTCGGGTGATCGACCCAGAGACCGGGCTTGATGCCATTCGAAACGTTGCCATCGAAGGCGACAAGATCGTGGCCATCAGCGAATTCCCTCTCGAGGGCGATGTTGTGATCGATGCCACTGGTCATGTCGTATCGCCCGGTTTCATCGACCTGCATGCACATGGGCAAACCATCGGGGATTACCGCATGTATGTGATGCAGGGTGTCACCACGGCGCTCGAGCTTGAATCTGGGGTTTTGCCGATTGGGGACTGGTACGAGGGGCAGGCGCAAAAAAGCCTGCCAATCAATTATGGCGCTTCGGCGGGTTGGACATATAGCCGGATCGCAACCTTTTCCGACACCGATCCCTTAGCGACTGCCGATTATTTTCAAGAAGCTCAGTCTCGTAGTGACTGGAAGTTTGATATTGCGACGTCGGATCAATCCTCTGAAATTCTTGACCTTGTCGAACAGGGGCTGAAAGAGGGCGCCTTGGGCATCGGCATCAACGCAGGTTATGCGCCGGGCTATGGTCAAAAAGAGTACTTTGCGCTGGCCGAACTGGCCAATGAATACGATGTCGCGACCTACACGCATGTGCGCTATGCCAGCAACACCGAACCGCAAAGCTCTTTTGAGGCGATCAAGGAACTGATCGCCAATGCGGCCATCACCGGTGCCCACATGCATCTGTGCCACATCAACAGCACCTCGCTTGCCGATATCAACGCGACTTTGAAGCTTGTTGAAGAGGCGCAGGCGAAAGGGATCAATATCACTGTCGAAGCCTATCCCTATGGGGCGGCGAGCACCGTTGTGGGGGCGGCCATGTTCACTGGCGATGGCTGGCGCGACCGGATGTCATCAACAGCCAATAACTTTCAACTGGGTTCGGACAGGATGACCGAAGAAGAGTTGGCTGACTATCAGGCCAACAAGCCCGGCACATTCATCACCTGGCACTTTCTGGATGAAGAAAAGCCCGAAGACCTTGCTAAGCTGGACGCGTCCGTTGCGCACCCTTCGGTCATGATCTCGTCAGACTCCACGTTCTGGGCCTATTTTGACGATAATGGAAATATTGCCACCTACGAGGGTGATGAGTGGCCTTTGCCAGATTATGTTTTTGCCCACCCGCGTTCGGCCGGGACCTTCGCAAAAATTCTGCGCTCATATGTGCGTGAACGCGGTGTTCTTTCGCTGAACGAAGCGATCCGCAAGATGACGCTAATGCCAGCGCAGACGCTGGAGGGTTTTGTTCCCCAGATGCGCAACAAGGGCCGCATTCAAGTTGGCATGGACGCGGATATCGTGGTGTTTGATCCGGAAACCATTGCAGATATGGCGACATTCGCGAACGCCAATCAGCCCGCCGTTGGAGTGCAAACCGTGATCGTGAACGGTAAATTTGCCTTGCAGAATGCAACACTTCTTACCGATGCAGCACATGGCCAACCCATTCGCAACGCGGTCCAAGACTGAGTCAAATATTTCCCATTCCTCGAAAAAGGTAGACACTTCATGAAAACACTTTCTGTATCAGTGATCGCTCTGTTGATGGCCGGATCTGCGGTTTTGGCCAATGACGTCGTCATTATGGGCGGTCGGGTGATCGACCCCGAAACGGGGCTTGATGCCATCCGCAATGTGGCCATCGATGATGGCAAGATCGTCGCGATCAGTGAATTTGCACTGGACGGCGACACCGTGGTTGACGCGGCTGGCCATGTTGTCTCGCCGGGTTTTATCGACATTCACGCGCATGGGACGAGTTTGCCCGCGATGCGTATGCAGGTTATGCAAGGGGTGACCACGGTTCTTGAGCTTGAGTCCGGCGTGCTCCCCATCAGTGACTGGTACGGAATGTTGGAGGAGCAGCAGACTCCGATCAACTATGGGGCTTCCGCTGCGTGGACGTTCAGCCGCATCGCCGCGTTTACGGATACAGATCCCCTCGCGGATCCCAGCTATTTTCAGGATGCGCAAAAGCTGGATCCATGGCGCTTTGACATCGCAACTCAGCAACAGTTCGACCGGATCATGGAACTGGTTGAAGAAGGTCTGAAAGAGGGGGCGCTTGGGATCGGGATCAACTCGGGCTATGCGCCGGGCTATGGCCAGATGGAGTATTTTGCCTTGGCGGAGCTTGCCAAGAAGTACAATGTCGCCACCTATACCCACACCCGCTATATCTCCAACACCGAGCCAAACAGTTCGTTCGAAGCGATCAAGGAACTCATTGGAAACGCTGCCATCACGGGCGCGCACATGCATTTGTGCCACGTGAATTCCGGCTCGCTGCGGCTGGCACCGAAAGTACTTGATATGTTCGACGAAGCACAGTCACAGGGCATCCCCGTGACCATTGAAGCCTATCCCTATGGCGCGGGAAATGGCGTCGTGGGGGCGGCGATCTTTACAACACCGGATGACTGGCGTGAGCGGATCGATTCCGATGCTTCCAGCTTTCAGCTTGGTGCTGATCGTCTGACCGAGGAACAGTTCGCGGACCTTCAGGCCAACGACCCCGGCACTTTCGTGACGTGGCACTATCTGGAAGAGGATATTCCTGAAGATCTGGCAATCATCGACGCGTCCATTACGCATCCGTCTGTTCTGATCGCTTCGGATTTTGTGTTCTGGTCGTATTTCGATGATGACGGCAGCGTAAAGTTCTATGAAGGCGATGAATGGCCCTTGCCCGAAAAGGTGTTCAGCCATCCGCGCTCGGCCGGCACTTACGCCAAAATTCTGCGCTCTTACGTGCGCGAGCGTGGACTTCTGTCGATGAACGAAGCAATCCGCAAGATGAGCCTGATGCCCGCACAGACGCTTGAGGAATTTGTGCCTCAGATGCGCAAAAAGGGTCGGATTCAGGTTGGCATGGACGCGGATATCGTTGTGTTTGATCCCGCCACCGTTGCTGACAAAGCAACCTATGAAAACGCAAACCAGCCCGCTGTCGGATTTCAGACGGTGCTCGTCGATGGCGGATTTGTTGTGCAGAACGGTGCATTGGTCCTCGACGCGGATGGCGGTGTCCCGATCCGTCGCCCTGTCGAATGAGTTCAGTTTCCTGACTGTTAGTATGGAGAATAAGATGACCAAAGAAGACAAAACATCAGCAACACCAGATCGGGCGTCCTCCCTGAGCCGACGGACGTTTTTGCAAGGCAGCGCTGGCGCGGCGGCCGCGCTTGGGACAAGCGCGGTGGTTGCAACACCCCAGAGCGCGGTTGCGCAAACCAAACCCGCTCCTGTCATAACCCCGATCACCGAGATAACGACGCCGATTTCAAAGGCGAAAGAGCCGTTTCCGATCGACTTCATCCGGGGGGCGCATGAACGGTGGAGCACGCCGAACTGGCAAAGTGGTGGCGACGATTCAGTCTATTACAACCTGAATATTCCGGCCTTTTTCAAAACCGATACTGTGCCGGCGACATTGCCCAGAAAGGTTCTGGAGCGTGATATCAAGCCAGAACTGGATGCACCTGACCTTCACATTGAAGGACGGCGGCCAGGCAGATGCGCTCCGCGACTATCTCGTCGGACCCAAGCGGGTTCAGGCAATGATGATGGCGCATAAGGGCAAGGTCGTGTTCGAGGAATTCCCCGGCATGAACCCGAACGATTATCATATCTGGATGTCTGCTTCGAAGACTTCGGCTGGCCTGATGATTGCGCTGCTGGAAGCCGAAGGGTTATTGGATCTTTCGCAACCCTGCTCAACCTATGCACCACAGCTCAAGGGCTCAGAGTGGGACAAGGTGACCCTGAAGAACGCGGCCAATATGGCGGTGGGGCTCGACATGGAAGAATCCTTTGAAAACCTTAGCCGAAACGACACTTGGATCGCGAAGTTTTTCGCAGCCGTGTTCGAAGGCGAAGGCGACGAATGGATCGTCATGTTGAACGAAGCAAAACCTCTGCCAGGAGAGCCGCAGGGGACGCATTTCCGCTATTCCTCGGCAATTACGCAGGTCTTGACGCTTGCGGTCGAGCATGTGACCGGGCTGAAGTTTCTCGACGCTTTCAATCAGCGGGTCTGGTCAAAGATCGGCGTCGATGGGCCATTCATGATCGCACTGGCGCCCGATGGAACGGCAATCGGCGGGGGCGGAAATTTCACAACTGCCGAGGACCTGTTGCGCTATGCGATGATCTACACGCCAAGCTGGAACATGGTGTCAGATGAACGTGTCGTGACGCCTGAATTGTATCAGCACATCCACGACATGGGGGATCCCGCAGCCTACAAAGGCAGCACCGAGGAAGGCTATCACGCCGATTGGTTTGGCGCTCCGGGCGAGCGTAACAGCTGCCAGTGGGACTGTGTCTTTGCCGATGGTGCGATGTTCAAGCACGGCAACATGGGCCAAGGTATCTATGTCGACCCTGAGCGCGACTTCTGCGGCATGACCTTTGCGCTAGGGCCGAACCTGGGTGGACCTGACCATTCGCCCGGTTATCTGCGCGCCGCAGCAAAAGTGTTGGCCGGAGGCTAAACTGCAACTGGTCCCGGCGCAGCGGTGCCCGGGCCACCGGTTGGATTGACTGTTCCTCACCGATAAAAACTTAAAGATGGAAGAACCGGCTATGGCGATGAAAATTTCGACGAAATACTTCTGGCTGGGGGTGCTGACGATGGCTCTCGGCGTCGTTGTGCTGTTCAATGCCGTGATCGCGTCCGCGGCTATTGTTACAGTCACGGGGATATTTCTCTTGCTTGGCGGCGCTTTGCAGATCGCCGCCGGAT
>CAVXWX010000001.1:0-508789 GCA_963765555.1 uncultured Alphaproteobacteria bacterium | reverse complement strand
GTGCTTGGTGAAAGCTGTCGCATCGATCAGCCCCACTCCCTCGCGCACCGCCTTGGCCTCCTCCACTGCATATTGCCACCAGCCGCCACGGCGGAACGACCGCGCATCGTGATCAAAATTTTTGGGCGCATCCAGCGGGCCGTAATAATTGGGCGTTCCCATCCGTTCACGAACCCGAACTGGGCCCCGTGTGCCGCCTGTCGGTCATAGGCGGGCGAGGTGCGCAGGGGGCGGCAGGCGGGGCGTTCCTGGTCCGGTGTGCAGGATATAGACGTGATCGTAGCATTCCTCGTTCTTGCGCGCGGCAAATTCGGTTGTCATCCAAGTCGCCGATAGCGTTTGGGGTCCAGCGCGGCCATGTCGATCTCGGCCTCGCCGTCGACCATCATCTGCGCCAGGTAATAGCCTGTGCCACCCGGCGCGGTGATGCCGAAGGAAAACCCTTCGGCCAGCCACATGTTGCGCAGTCCCGGCGCCGGACCGACCAGCGGGTTGCCATCCGGCGTGTAACAGATCGGCCCGTTGAAATCGTCCTTCAGCCCGCTTTCCTCGCAGGACGGGATGCGGTGGATCATCGCCATGTACTGGTTTTCGATCCGCTCCAGATCGAGCGGGAACAGGTCGGCGCGGAAACTGTCGGGCACACCGTATTCGAAACAGCGCGGGCGCGTTCTTTTCATACACACCCAAAATCCAGCCGCCCCGTTCCTCGCGCACGTAAGATTGCGCATCGGCATCCCGCACAACCGGATGCTCGGCGCCGCCCTTGGCGCGGTACTTCACCAGCTCCGGGTCCTGATCCATGACGATAAACTGGTGTTCAACCGGAATGGCGGGCATCCGGATCCCCAGCATCTTGGCGGTGCGCTGCGCATGGTTGCCGCTTGCGGTGACGACATGTTCGGCAGTGATGACGATCTGTTCGTCCGATGGCCACCAGATTGCCACCCTTTTCGACCATCTTGGTGCAGGTCACTTCCCAATGCGTGCCATTCCAGTGAAACGCGTCCGCCTGCCACTTGCGTTCGATCATCACACCGCGCTGGCGCGCACCCTTGGCCATCGCCTGCGTTACATCGGCCGGGTTAATATAGCCGTCCGTATGGTGATACAGCGCGCCTTTCAGGTCCTCGGTGCGGATCAGCGGCCAGCGCGCCTTGATCTCGTCCGGCGTCAGCCACTCGATAGGGCACATCGCAGGTTTCTGCCGTGGACGCATAAAGCATGTATTCGTCCATGCGCGCGTCGGTCTGCGCCATGCGCAGATTGCCGACCACGGCAAACCCGGCGTTCAGACCTGTTTCGGCTTCAAGTGATTTGTAGAACTCTACCGAATATTTGTGAATATGGGTCGTCGCAAAGGACATGTTGAACAGCGGCAGCAAACCCGCAGCATGCCATGTCGATCCCGACGTCAACTCGTCGCGCTCCAGCAACATCACGTCGTCCCAGCCGGCCTTTGCCAGATGATAGGCAATAGATGTCCCGACGGCCCGCCGCCCACGACCAAAGCTTTAACCTGCGTTTTCATATTTCCGCGATTCCCTAAAGAGTGTGTTGGCGCCACAATGCCAAACCACCCTGCCAGACCACACTGTTCCGCCGACCCATGATTGCGCGAAACCGACCTGCGTGCGCGAAAATCCAATCCGCGTCACCGCTCCAAGATATTCCCTACCCCTTGTTGCGCTCTCTTCTAAGCCCGTATTTTCGGCAAAAAGAAGCGCCTGCACCCTGCTTTCTTTTTGCTCTAAATACGGCCGCCAGTGGCAATAGGAACAGCTTAGCGCTTTCACGCACAAATCTGTCCCTATCCAGAGCTGAATATCTTGCCGGGGTTCATGATCCCTTGCGGGTCCAGCGCAGTCTTGATCGCTTGCATGTAGCGCGTTGCGGGTCCTAATTCCTTGACCAGATAGGGCATTTTTCCCTGCCCGATGCCGTGTTCACCGGTGCAGGTTCCGCCCATGGAAATCGCAAGATCGTTCAACCAGCCAACAAATCCGTCCGCCTTTGCCACCTCAGCCGGATTGTCGCGGTCAATCAGCAACAGGCAGTGAAAATTCCCGTCCCCGACATGGCCGACGATCGGCGCCAGTATGTCAAGCTCTGCCAAACGGGTTTGCGCCTTGTCCACGCATTCCCCCAGACGCGAGATCGGCACACAGACATCAGTTGAAATACCCTGCGCGCCCGGGCGCAATTGCAACGTCGCCCAATAGGCATCATGACGCGCCTGCCACAGGGCGTTGCGTTCTTCTGTGGTGCTGGTCGCTGTGTAATCTTGTGCCCCGAACTCTTCTGCAATGTCACCAAAGCTTTGTGATTGCTCGACAACGCTCGTGTCAGAGCCGTGAAATTCCAAAAGCAGCAGCGGTGTGAGCGGCAGATCAAGTTTTGAGTAGGCATTCACTGCCTGCACGGTCAAAGCATCCAGCAATTCGATCCGCGCCACCGGTATGCCGCATTGGATCACCGCGATCACCGCCTGACAGGCGGCATCGACCGTCGGGAACGAACAGCGCGCCGAAGATATCGCTTCGGGGATGCCATGGAGTTTCAAGGTAATTTCTGTAATCAGGCCCAGTGTTCCTTCCGACCCGACCAGCAGACGTGTCAGATCATATCCCGCCGAAGACTTGCGCGCCCGTGTGGCGGTACGGATCACCGTTCCATCCGCCATCACCGCCTCAAGCGCCATGACGTTGTCGCGCATCGTGCCATAGCGCACGGCATTGGTACCCGAAGCCCGCGTTGACGCCATCCCGCCCAGCGACGCATTTGCGCCGGGATCAATCGGGAAAAACAGGCCCTGATCCCGCAAGTGGGTGTTCAGTTGTTCCCGTGTGACACCGGGCTGCACCACGCAATCCAGGTCTTCGGCATTCACGGCCAGAATTTTGTTCATCTGGCTCAGATCAACAGAAATTCCACCTGCGGGCGCGTTTACATGCCCTTCCAGCGAGGTGCCGGTGCCGAACGGAATGATCGGAACCTTATGCGCCGCGCAGATTTGGACAATGTCTGCGACTTCTGCCGTGTCCGATGGAAAAACGACTGCATCAGGGGCCTGATTTGTAATCCAGGTCGTTGTATGGCCGTGCTGTTCGCGTATGGACTGTCCGGTGTGGAACCGTTCGTCAAAACGCTGTTTCAGAATGCCCAGCGCCGTGCTGATACCCTTTTCGTTGCGCGGTAGTGTTGTCGCCTGAACCATGCGTTTCCCCTAAGCTGTGATCATTCGCCCAACGCAATGCCTTCGCGACGCGGATCAGCACCGCCCGTCAATCGATCGCCTATCGAAATGGCATGTAATCCGGAGTTGAGATCGCGTACCGATACGTCAAAGCCGATGCTTTCCAGCTTTCCTTGCAGCGCAACCGCGTCGGTACCGTCTTCCAGATCGAAAGTGCCAAACCGGTTTACCGCATGAGGCAAAGACACCGCCTTTTGGATATCAAGGCCCCAATCCAGATGGGCGATAATTGTTTTGGCCACATACCCGATAATCCGGCTGCCCCCCGGTGAACCAACTGCCAGAACCGGTTTGCCATCTTTCAAAACAATCGTGGGCGCCATGGAAGAGCGCGGGCGTTTTCCCGGCTCAAGCCGGTTCGCAATCGGGACACCATCGGTGTGGGTGCGGAAAGAGAAATCGGTCAGTTCATTGTTCAAAAGAAACCCACCGACCATCAACCGGGATCCAAATGCGTTTTCAATGGTCGTGGTCATCGACAAGACATTGCCTTGCTCGTCGACGATTGAAATATGCGACGTCGATGGAAACTCGATTGACATATCGTCGGCCCAGTTCAGGGCATGATCAAATTCGGGGGTGCCGGGGGCAACATTCTCCAACGCATCCGGACCGCTCAGCAGTTTTGCACGCTGGTGCAGGTAGTCAGGCGCGACAAGCCCCTTGGTCGGAACGGGAACAAAATCACTGTCAGCCATAAAACGGCCCCGATCCGCAAAAGCCAGACGCGATGCATCGCCGATCAGGCGCCAGCTTTCGGGGTTCTGCGGCCCCAATGCTGCCAGATCAAACGGCTCCAGCATGCCCAGTATCTGGCCCACTGTCAGCGCCCCGGATGAGGGCGGGCCCATGCCGCAGACCTGATACACCCGATATCGGGCGCAGACGGCTTCGCGCTCTTTCACCGCATAAACCGCCAGATCAAGCGTGGACAATACGCCAGGATTACCCGGGGCGGACCGAACGGTATCCACAACGCTGCCCGCCAACGCTCCGCCATAAAACGCCAGTACTCCTTCATTGGCGATCGCTTGCAAGGTGTTTGCGTATTCGGGGTTCTTCAGAACATCGCCGGCCTGCACCGGCGTTCCACCCGGCAAGAAATAGGCGGCCGTCGTTTCAAACCGCGACAACCGCTCGGCATCCTGTTCGACCAATCCGGCCAGTCGCGGCGAAACGATAAATCCGTTCTGCGCAAGTTCTGTGGCCTCGGCCAGCAACGGCGCCCATTCCAGCTTGCCCCACTTCTGATGGGCAAGCGCCATCAAAGCAGGCGTCCCCGGTGTTCCGACTGACCTGCCGCCCACAACCGCATCAAAAAACTTGAGCGGTTCGCCGGTTTCATCCTGAAACAATGTCGGTGTAGCCGCCAAAGGGGCGGTTTCGCGCCCGTCCAGCGTTGTAATATTGCCGCTGGCGGCATCGTACCACACCAGAAAGGCCCCTCCGCCCAGGCCCGAAGATTGTGGTTCAACCAAACCCAGAACGGCTTGCACCGCTACCATTGCATCAGCAGCATTTCCGCCTGCGCGCAAAATACGCGCGCCGGCCTCAACCGCCAGCGGGTTTGCCGCAGATACCATCCACACATCAGAGTGCACCGGTTGGCCAGACGATTTGGCCGCCAACGCACGCTGGACTGCGTCAGACGATGTTTCGAATGCACCGGCGACACTGCTTTCCGGTTGCACAGAATCAGCCGTCTGTTGGGCCCATCCCGCACTGGCGAGCATGAGGCAAAGAAACGTCAGAGTGATGCGCATCGGGTCGTCCTTTCGGGCAAGGCGTTGACTACAACATAGACGGAACAACCTGATCGGGCGGGCGATGTCCGTCGTCAAAGGTCTTGATATTGATCAAAACCTTTTCCCCCATTTCCGCGCGTCCTTCGCGTGTGGCCGAACCCATATGCGGCAATAGAACCACGTTCTTCAGTTCCCGCAAACGCGGATTGATTTCGGTTCCGTGTTCGTAAACGTCAAGACCGGCACCCGCAATTTCGCCCGCACGCAGCATGCGGGTCAGCGCGTTTTCATCAATCACTTCGCCGCGTGATGTGTTGACGATCACAGCAGAGGGTTTCAACAATTTGAGACGTCGCGCGTTCATAAGATGAAAGGTGCTGGGCGTGTGCGGACAATTGATACTGATCACGTCCATGCGCGCCACCATCTGATCCAGACTGTCCCAATAAGTGGCTTCCAGCGCGTCTTCGACTTCGGGGCGCAAGCGTTTGCGATTGTGGTAATGGATTTGCATGCCAAAGGCGCGCGCCCGTCTTGCGACGGCCTGCCCGATACGTCCCATTCCCAAAATACCAAGCCGCTTGCCGCCCACGCGACCGCCCAAAAGGGCCGTTGGTGCCCAACCTGTCCATTCCCCGGATTGCATCAGGGCCAGACCTTCGGGAATGCGACGTGTGACAGCCAGAATCAGCGCCATTGCCATATCGGCGGTATCATCTGTCAGCACGCCCGGCGTGTTGGACACCAGAATGCCGCGCTGGCGCGCAGTTGCCACATCAATGTGGTCGATACCGGCACCGTAATTCGCAATCAGTTTCAACCGGTCGCCCGCTTGTGCGATCAGCGCACTGTCGATCGTATCGGTGATCGTGGGCACCAGAACATCCGCGTTTTGCAGCGCCTCGGTCAATTCTGTCCTGCTCATCGGTGTATCATCACTGCGCAGACTCACATTAAACAGTTCAGACAATCTTGTTTCTACCGCTTCGGGCAACCGTCGCGTCACGACAACACTCAGACGTTCTGTTGGCATCATTATCCTTCCTCGGGCTTTCCATGTTCACCCGCTTTGTGGCATGGTGGCCGATGTAAAGACGGGGCACAAGAACCTCGCACAGAAATCGACGGTCAGACATGAATTCAGGCACAGTTTCCGGCATAATCGTGCGCAGGCCTTTGGGGCGTGCCGTCGCGTTGATGCTTTGCCTGATCATAGGTCTTGGCGCGGCGTCGGCGACAATGGCGCAATCATCAAGTGAACCCGCCAAAGGCCCTGTCACCAACCTGCCTCTCCCGCGATTTGTTTCGATGAAAGCGGCAGAAGGCAATGTACGGCGCGGCCCGTCGCTCAGCCATCGGATCGATTGGGTATTCACACGCCGCGACATGCCATTGGAAATCACCGCGGAATATGGCCATTGGCGTCGCGTGCAGGATCGTGACGGGATAGGCGGATGGATCCACTATTCTTTGCTGTCGGGCAATCGCACCGTTATCATCGATAAGGATATGTTGACCCTTCACAGCCGTCCCGATGCGACAACACCGATCACTGCCGCGCTGGAATTGGGCGTTGTGGCTCGGTTGGGTGAATGCAACGTGGAATGGTGTCGACTGTCATCGGGCGGCTTCAAAGGGTGGGCCAAGAAAGACGCACTTTGGGGCGTGGCACCGGATGAAATCCGCGAATAGGCAACTCAGCCACCGATAAACCGGTTTACGATCTCAGCCAGGTCCGGCCCCACGTCTTCCTGTAGAAAATGGCCGGCATCTGGCAAAACCACATGGGCTTGCCCATGCGCCCCCGGCACATTCTTCTGAAACACCTGATCAATACCGGCCATAACCCTGTCATCGGCGCCGAATGCGGTCAGGAACGGCTTTTCAAACTGGCGCAACCGCGCCCATGCGGCGCGGTTGGCCTCTGACGCGGGATCGTCAGGATGACATGGCACAAGCATCGGAAATTCGCGGGCACCCGCCTGATAGCGGGCATCGGGAAACGGCGCATCATAGGCCGCCTCTTCCGCTTTGGTCAGCTTGGATTGCGTTCCGCCCGAAACGATACGGCCACTGCGAAATTCGGGTATGGCTTGCGAATACGTACGCCAGTTCTGGAACGCCTCATTCATCGGGCGATCTCCGGTTGGCAAAGCCGTATTTGCGGCGACAACACGGGCAAACCTGTCTGGCATATCCGCCACAAGGCGCAAGCCGATCAATCCGCCCCAATCCTGACAGACCAGTGTGATGTCGGTCAGGTTCAGACCCTGAACAAAGGCAGACATCCAGTCGACATGGCGCTGATACGTATAATCGGCGCGATCGGCAGGTTTGTCCGACCGCCCGAAACCGATCAGATCAGGCGCGATCACACGATGTCCGGCCTGAACCCAGATCGGAATCATGCGGCGATATAGATAGGACCATGTCGGCTCTCCATGAAGCGCAAGAACGGGCGCTGCATGGGGCGGGCCTTCGTCCAGATAATGTAACCGCAACCTGCCGCCATAAGGGTCAGGCACATCAGTATAATGCGGCGCGAACGGGTAATCAGGTAAATTCTTGAACCGCGCGTCAGGTGTGCGCAAGACATGCATCGGCTGTTCCTTTGTGCTGGTAACAGACTAGCAATTCGCCCGCGCATTGCTAGTCTGCGCCAAAACCAATGACATGACCTGATGGAGGTTTCAGTGAAAGCAATCACCTATACGCGTTTTGGGGCTGCAACAGACGTATTGCAACTGCAAGACATCGCAGCAGATGTTCCCGCCGCTGGCGAAGTACAGGTCGAAATGCGGTTTTCGGGCGTCAACCCGTCCGACGTCAAGGCGCGCGCGGGTGCGCGTGCGGGTGTCACCGAATTGGCCTACCCGACAATCATTCCGCACAGCGACGGAGCGGGTGTAATCCGTGCCGTGGGCGACGGGATAAATCGTGACCGGATCGGCAGCCGCGTCTGGGTCTGGAATGCCCAATGGCGCCGCGCCTTCGGAACGGCCGCCGAGTTTTGTACTTTACCAGCGCAACAGGCAGTACCGCTTGGCGGTGATGTATCATTTGAAACCGGGGCAAGCCTTGGCATTCCGGGTTTGACAGCCACCCACACCGTATTCAGTGGCGGCGACGTCGCCGGAAAAACCGTTCTGGTGCAGGGCGGCGCCGGAACTGTCGGGTTTCTGGCCGTGCAATTAGCGAAATGGGGCGGTGCCCGCGTGATCGCCACAGCCGGCCCCCGCGCGCATGACCGCGTTTTGGCCGCAGGGGCCGACGTTGTTCTGGATTATGCGGCCCCCGATCTGGCCGATCAGATACACACGGCCGCAAACGGACCCGTTGATCGTATTATCGAGGTCGAATTCGGCGTCAATGCCGCGCTGGATACAGAAGTTATTGCGGAAAACGGTACCATTGTCTGTTACGGGTCCGCCAAAAAAATGGAACCTGTTCTTCCCTTCTATCCCCTGATGTTCAAGGCGGTCACCTTGGAAATGGCGTTGATCTATATCCTGACAGACGCCCAAAGATCCGCTGCAATCGCACGACTGACCGATGCCCTTTCTGCCGGAGCTTTGACCTGTCCTGTTGACCGTGTTTTTGATCTGGCCGATTGCGCAAAAGCCCATGACATGGTCGCCGCCGGGCACCGCGCAGGGGCGGTTCTTGTCAAAACAACGCCCTGAAGTCGCCGAACCGGTTTATCCTGCCGTCATCCTGCGCTAGCCTTGCGCATTGCTGTCGCCGATACGGGCATTTCAAATGCGTTTCTTATGGGTCTTGTTGTTTGTTGTTTTATCGGGCGTTTCGTCTGCGCAAACGACGATCCAGCCTGAAGGCACAATATCCGTAGAAGACAGCGCGACGCAGGACGCCGCCATTGCAAAACGTATTCGCGGGATTTTGGCGGAACTGGACGGGTATGAAGACGTCACGGTCACTGTATCCTCCGGCATCGTCACCTTGCGCGGCACGACGCTGGACGGGGAAACAGCCACGCGCCTGAACACGATCGCAGGCCGTGTGGCAGGCGTTGTGGCAATCGAAAACGAAGTTGTCGAAACAACGGATGTCGTGGAACGGCTAAACCCGGCGGCACAGCGTTTCATGGCCCGGCTGAACCAGTTTGTAGCCTTTCTGCCATTGGCCGGCGTGGCTTTGATTGCTTTTGCGGCGGTTGTTTTTCTCGGGTTTGCACTTGCGCGCCTGAAACGGCCTTGGGACAGGATCGCGCCCAACGCATTCATCGCAGATATCTATCGCCAATTGGTACGGTTGGCTTTTGTTCTGGCGGGTCTGGTGGTCGCGCTTGATATCATCGGGGCCAGCGCGCTGCTGTCGACCATATTGGGGGCCGCCGGTATTGTTGGTCTGGCAATCGGCTTTGCCGTCAAGGACACGGTCGAGAATTTTATCGCATCCATCATGCTGTCGATCCGCCAGCCGTTTCGCCCCAACGACACGGTCGAAATCGAAGGCGATATCGGCAATGTGATCCGGCTGACCAGTCGCGCGACCATCCTTTTGTCGTTTGACGGCAACCACATCCGGATTCCAAACGCGACCGTTTTCAAAAGCCGCATCGTCAATTATTCCCGCAATCCCGAACGCAGGTTTGTATTTGATCTGGGCGTGGCCTATGGCACCGATCTCTCCATGGCACGGCAACTTGCGCTGGATACGCTACAAGGTCTGCCCTTTGTGCTTGATACCCCGGCCGCAAATGTATGGATCGAAAATCTGGGTGACAGCACGGTCGTTTTGCAACTGGCTGCGTGGATAGATCAGACGGAAACCAGCTTTGTTCTGGCGCGCGGAGAAGCCATGCGCGTTGCCCTCGCGGCCTTTGACAACGCAGGAATTGAAATGCCCGAACCGACTTACCGTCTCGTCACCACTGGGCAGGGCGTGGATGTCACCCCCAAACCCGGGGCCCCCACACCTGCCCCACAGGCAGAGATCACTGTTGAAGACGTCAAAGCAGATGCCGAAGAAGAGTTGGAACACATCATCAATGATGAACGCAACGACCAGAATACCGAAGACCTTTTGAAACACGGTGCGCGGGAAGAGTAACATCAAAATTTTTGCGAATGTGCTCTTGAATTGCCAGATGTTCACGCGTAATTAGCCACCTGTGTTGGGATGTGGCCTAGCGGTAGGGCAACTGTTTTTGGTACAGTAGATCGTAGGTTCGAATCCTACCATCCCAGCCAAACACTTCTTCAAAAGCAGACGATACGACTGTGGTTCCTTTTCATGGCGTGTTTACCGCGGGTTGCGTGCATTCCTGCTCACCGCAGACCCCCCATGCCTGGTGAATGCGCCCCGATATACGCCAAAGTCTGGGGTCGGGCTTTGCGCGATACGAGTGTCCGTGTGGGGGGTGTTTTAGAGAGTCGCGATCAAATCGCGCTGGTCCTGCCAGTTGTCGGGCAACATGTGACGCACGCACCAGTCGGATGTGAATCCTAACGGTTGTTTGCCATCAAGGACGTCCCGGATGATGTCCGGCGCCAGAAACGCCAGATCGATCAGCTGGTAAATCCTGCCGTTTGTTGTGCCTTCGGCTTTTGCGATCTCCGACAGGGTTTTACCTGCTTTGATCTGCGCGAACCACAAATGCGCTTTGGCGATATTCCGGATCAGGGTTTCATCAAGGCCACCGGGTGCATCACCCAGGATCAGCTTTGTCTCGACGCCGCGTTTTCTCAGCTGGAAAGGTGTGGCGATGAACTTGCGTTCTTCTGCGAGTTTCTCCTCATCCGTTTCGAATAGGCCCGCGAGATGATTGCGGCAAAGAGTGACACCAAGTTCGCCGGGCGCCAGGTCGATGCGTTCGACCAGGTTGAGCAGCGGCGCCACATCACTTTTGGACGTGAGGCGGCGCAGTTTGTCGCTCGCCGTTCCAATCGCTTCTATCGAGGCATTTGGAAAGACGGCACCGACAAAGCAAGCCTTTGATAAATGCTGGCGCACGACATCGGCAACTTTGACCTCCAGCTCCCGGGCGGGCAATCGCCAGCCGTCGAGGTTTCCTTCGCCGCTCTTTTTGATCAAGCGGTGGGAGACATAGTATCGAAGCCGGACGCCTGCCTTTGTCTTTGAATGCGATGGCGTCAGGCGATCTCCTGTCTCATCGAACATCTTACCGCACAGCAATGATCTCTGCTTCGCGGTTTTACGCGCCCTGCCCTTCGCAGCACCGGTCTGCAGCACCTGCTGGATCTGATCCCAACGGTCCGGATCAATGATCGCCTCATGCTGGCCATCGTGCACTTCCGTCTTGTGACGGATGCGACCCGCGTAGACGGGGTTCGTCAGCAGGTGGTGGATATGGCCTCGATCAAAGCTGATCCCGCCTGTTATAGATCCGTTTGAACCCTTCCTTTGCCGACTGCGCAAACCGAGCCTGTCCGCCGCATGCTTTACATCCCGTACCGTTCCGAGCTGCTCATAGAGATCGTACAGCGTTCGGATCGTCCGCGCTTCAGTCTCGTTGACCTTCAGCGTCCTGCCATCCGCATCATAGCCAAGCGGCACCTGCCCGCCCATCCAAAGGCCCCGGCGTTTCGAGGCTGCGATCTTGTCGCGGATCCGCTCCGCAGTGACTTCTCGCTCGAATTGCGCAAACGACAGCAGCATATTCAGCGTCAGGCGTCCCATGCTGGTCGCCGTGTTGAAGGACTGGGTGACCGAGACAAACGAGGCCTGCGCCGCATCCAGCGTATCGACAATCTTCGAGAAGTCCGCGAGCGACCGTGTCAGCCGGTCAATCTTGTAGACGATGATCTGATCCACCTGCCCCTCGGCGATGTCTTGCAGGAGCCTTTGTAGAGCCGGTCTTTCGAGCGATCCGCCCGACAACCCGCCATCATCATAGTATTCCGGCAACAGCACCCAGCCTTCGTGCTTCTGGCTGGCGATATAGGCGGCACAGGCTTCACGCTGTGCATCCAGCGAGTTGAACTCCTGTTCCAGCCCATCCTCTGATGACTTGCGCGTGTAGATGGCGCAGCGGAGCTTGTTCATGTCCGCCGCCCTGCGGGGCTGTTCAGCCCGAAGAAGCGCGGACCCGACCACGTCACCCCGGTGATGTGCTTGGCGATGGCCGAGAGCGACGTCCACATTTTGCCATCCAGTTCAAAGCCACCGTCTGCAACATGGACCTGATAGGTTCTTCCATTCCACTCCCGAACAAGGTGCGCGCCTGTCCGCAAGCTGGTGGTGTGCGCGACACTTGCAAGCTCCCCTTTGGAGATGCGTTTTAACGCACGCCTGGTCACAGTTGGCATTCCACCTTGCGCTTTACATTGCGTTTCATAGGCCAGGGCCTTCTGCATAAAGCGCACAGACAGATACGGCGGCGGAGGCGATCCAAAGACCACCTCCCATTGCTTGAGCGTTACGGGACGCTCGGGGTTCGGATCACGCCCCATGCGCCTCGGCCTCTTTGGTTGAATTTTTCCGAGAGGCTGGCGCGGCAAGAATGCGATACTTTGAAGTGCCACCGGACGCAGGCTTCTCGTTGACAACTTCATACCCGGCCTTGCGCAAACCGCTCAGCGCCGCCCGTGTCGTATGCTGCTGCCAGCCCAGCTTTGCGCTCAGCGATTTGATGTCGCAGCCCGACTTCGTGCCGAGCAGCCTGATCAGTTGCTCTTTCTTGGTGCCGGGTTTCTTGATTGAATTGGTCATTCCAGTCTCCTCTGATAGTCAGCGGAAACATCCCGCTGCTACCGGGAAGAGCCCGGAGGCTCCGGGCAGTCAGCGCGAATACCTTTCGCGCGCATTGACACTACCGCTCCGGTGGCCAACGAAGTCCAGTCGGTTTGCGAGAGAATTGAACAAAAGGGGGCGGATTGCGGACTTTCGGCGCATTCAGCACCAAGAACTGCAACGCGGGACTTTTCAGCCGTCCGCCTTGTTCAACTCGACCGGCGCTTTCGGCACAGAGCCGACCTTCGAACGAACCACAGCGAATGACCTGGTCGAGCCCAAAGAGCAGAATTCTGCACTTTGCACGAAGGACCGCTAACGACCGAAACAGTCCGGAACCGCCCTGAATCCTTAGCGGGTGTAGTGAAGCCACGACCTTCAATCATGCAGCAGTAAAGATTGGCTCTGCCGAATCCCAAAGGCAAGCTGACCCGAAGCAAACAAAGCTGTTTTCAACTACTGTCAAACGTGCCTTTAAGGCACAGGCGAACCGGCCAACGGAGCCTCGAAACTGCTACCCTACTCAGAAACGGTTTCGCCACTGCCACCCATTTCGGACGGGAAGTCCTTCATCTTCGGCAGGCCATCTTTCATGGGCAAGACGGTTTCAGCATAGTTAACGTGCACACCCGGCGTAAAAGTCTGGCTTGGTATCGTGGCGGCGTAAACATCCATCAACCCCCAATGCGGGTGAAATGTCATGAGATGCCCTCCGCACTTCGTGCAGAATTGGCGATCGCTTTTCTCGGTCTTCTTGAAGTGGCCAATAAAGTCGTGGCCGCGCGTAACTTTGACATTCTCGTTCTTGAACAACGTGAAGGCATTGACGGGCCCGGCAGACCATGAACGACATGACTCGCAGTGGCAGTACCCCATAGCTTCCGGAACCCCCATCAACTCGACTTCAACTGCGCCGCAAAAGCAGGCTCCTTTTTGTGTCTTAGACATTTGGCACCCTCCCATCCTAGGCGTAATCGGCATAGCGCTAACTCTCGCCTCGGACGCGGATCTTATCACATATCGGACAGATTGGCTTTTAATAGTAAATGCGGGGCTGGTAAGCATTTGCGAACACGGGGCTTGGACCGCGGTTTTTTGACGTGAGCGCCTGCTAGCGACCGCGCGGCGGTAGAATGGTTTTAAGCCGAATTTGTGTGGTCCGTCGCGGGCAAAACTGCATTTTGCACCATTTGATAGTCACCCTTCGGGAATACCCAATTTGCGCAGATAGACAGCCATATCTTCAAGCGCTGCCGGAGAGAAGACCATCGCATCTTTGTATCGCTTTACAGTCATGCCGGGATAGGCTTTTAGCAGAACCTCCCTTGATGCCTCAGCTTCCTGAACCCGGTTCGCTGCCAACAGTGCCGTCGCCAGATTGCGGTGAATCCAGAATGCACTTGGCCTTTCCATCAAGGCCCGCTGGAAGAGGTTGGCTGCGGCATCAAAGTCGCCGGAAATCTGGTGCGCGCTGGCGATCCCGACAAGATTGTTGAAATTCATCGGATCAAGAGGACTAAGACGCATTGCGTGCTCGAAGTGCTGAAAGGCCGCTTCGGGGCGGTCGGCGTAAACTTCGAGCCAACCCAATCGGCTTAGCGCCCATGCAGCATTCGGATCAAGTTTGATCGCGCGTTCCAGCATGATCCGTGCAGTGCCGTGATTGCGAGCAAAGGTATGCACAACTCCCAGCACAGACAGGATCAGCGGATCATCACCCGACAGACCGGCCGCCTTTTCCGCCATCTGAAGCGCGCGGGTCTTGGCGCTTTCGATGTCATCGGTCCAGTTATAGACCGAGTGTTGCGCCCAGCACCAACCCGACAAAGCCAGCGCCAGAGGATAATCAGGGTCAATCGCCAGCGATTTTTCGAGTAGTTCAAGTGCAAGGGCGGACTCGTCCTGTTCTTGCATCCAGACGTGGCGGATGGCGCGCATCGCATAATCGTATGCGCCCATGTCATGTGGCCGCTTGCGCGTTGCACGTTCGATTTCTGCTTTCTGGATCGAAGGTTGCAACGCTCCGGCAACCTGCTCGGTGATCCGGTCCTGAAGATCAAACAATTCACTGTCCGCTCCGTCGTACTTTTCGGCCCAAAGATGCGCGCCTGTCGTCGTTTCAATCAGCTGAACGGTAATCCTTAGTTTTCCACCCGCGCGCTGCACCGATCCTTCCAAGACATAACCCACGCCTAGTTCACGTCCGATCTCGATGACATTCATGTGTCGGCCCTTGTACGCAAAGGCTGAATTGCGGGCGATCACAAAGAACGACCGGATGCGTGACAAAGCGGCGGTCAGACTTTCGACAACACCATCGGCAAAATAGTCCTGATCCGGATCGCTCGACATGTTGTCGAAGGGCAGTACGGCAATAGAGGGTTTGTCGGGCAGCGACAGCTGGTGCGGAATACTGGTTGTTTGTGTGTCGGGCCAGCGAAACACACGAACCTTGCGGGCAATGTTTTTCAGGACACGTTCGCCCACATCCGCGAAAACAGCATCCAGCTTGCCGCTGACATGTTCGTGTGCCGTAGCACTCAGCGCTAAGCCACCGGGTAAGCAGACTTCCTGGATACGTGCAGCGACGTTCACGCCGTCGCCATAGATATCGGTACCTTCCAGGATCACGTCGCCAAGATTGATGCCGATACGCATGGCAATTGTCTTTTCGAGGGAGATCCCGTCGTTGAAGGCAGGCATCGCCTGTTGGATTGCAATTCCGGCCGCCACCGCATCGACTACGCTTGAAAAAATGATGATTGCACCGTCACCCATCAGCTTGACGATACGCCCCTGATGGTGGGTCACCTGTGGAGACACGACGGTTTTCTGCAACCGTTTGAGAGCGGCGAGCGTCGCATCCTCGTCCAAGCCCATTTGTCGGGAAAAGCCGACGACATCCAGCGACATGATCGCGGCAAGTTGCCTTTGTGTGCGATGGGGTACCATGGGACGTCGTCCCCGTTCATCTTTTCATGGTCTTGTGAAGCGGCGGAGATGCGGAAACGTGTATCCAGGCCGCGCGAATTGCATCTATTGCTATTTCGGCATCTTGCACTGTCGTGGCCTGACAAATCAAGGATATGCGCATGACCCATTCACCACGCCATACGGCGCCGCCGACAAAGATGATGCCCTCGCGCACCAACTGTTCGATAACGGCTTCAGCAAATACCTTACGCTGTTCCGGTCCGTCATGATCCTCGCCAAAGCGCAGAATAATCTGATTGAGCACCACTTCGTTCATTACCTGAATGCCGGGTGTTGCATCCATGTCCCGCGCAATTTGGCGGGCCAATGCACAATGGTTGCGGACCATCCGAACAATTCCGCTGCGTCCGAGGGATTTGAGCATTGCCCAGGTTGGCAATCCGCGCGCCCGGCGCGAAAGCTCAGGCACCAGGAATGAGGGAACCCTGTCGTTGGCTTGGTGAGCAGGCAGGTAGCTGGCCGAGGTGGTCATCGCATTTAGAAGAGCTTGCCGGTCGCGCACTATAGCATAGCCTGAATCGAAGGGTACCTGCAGCCATTTGTGCCCGTCAACGACCCATGAGTCGGCCATTTCGATCCCTTCAGTTATGGCGCGCAAATCGGGATCGGCGCGGGCCCATAGACCAAAGGCTCCGTCCACGTGGAGCCATGCTTCGTTGTCACGGGCAATGTCTGCTATCGCCAGAAACGGATCGAAGGCTCCAGTGTTGATCTGACCTGCCTGTGCAATGATCAGCTTGGCTCCTTTGTGACATGCGCAACGTCGTGCAAGGTCTTCGGGCAGGATCCGGCCTTGCCCGTCGGTGTCGACCCGGATGAGACGCTGTGCACCGAGCCCCAGATACCGCAGCGCGGACAACACAGATGTATGAACATCGTCCCCGACAAAAACGTGAATCTCCGGCGCACCAAACAGACCCTGGGCCTCGACATCCCACCCTTGTCGCCGCAGCAATGCACCGCGCGCGGCTGCGATTGCTGTAAAGCTGCCGATGGTAGCGCCACTGACAAACCCGACAGTGGCATCGCGAGGCAGGTCCAGAACATCGAGCAGCCAGCCAGCCGCGATTTCCTCCACAGCAGCGGCCGTCGGAGAGGATCCATGCATCGCGGCGTTCTGCCCCCATGCTGAGGCGAGCCAGTCAGCCGCAACAGCGACAGGTGCGGACCCGCCCAGGACCCACCCAAAAAACCTTGGGTGGGTTGTTTGCATCAAGCCCGGTTCACCAAGATCTGCCAGTTCCTGGATCACGACGCTGTCTGGGCTGCCGGCTTCTGGCAAAGGTGCCGCAAAGCTCGTGCGCATCTGGTGGTAGCTGCGCTGTGGTGGAACCTTTTGATCTGCCACACCGGCCCTGTATGCCGCAGCGCGGCGGTATGCCGTTTCAAAAGCGTCCATTGTTTTGGCCACTCAGCCCATTTGCGCATCAGGGGTCGATTGAGAGATTGCAATCTCTTCGGCATCCATGTCCTCGACGATATTCTCGAACAAAGGTGTTGTCAGATACCGCTCTCCGGTATCGGGCAACATGCACAGGATCAAGGAGCCTTCTGGAGCGGTTTTGGCAACTTCGAGTGCTACGGCAAAGGTCGAGCCTCCCGAGATACCGGTAAATATCCCTTCTTTTTGGGCTAGATCCTTTGCGCATTGGATGCCATCAGCGCCAGCAACTGGGATCAGGTCATCAAAAAATGCCTTGTCAATCGCCTCCTGCAATACTGCGGGAATGAAATCAGGGGTCCAGCCCTGGATCGGGTGTGGCTCAAACGCCGGATGGCTTGCGGTGGGCGAGTTGTTGGCGTCGCGTTCCTGCCGGTGACCGCTGCCCAAAAGCTGCGCATTGGCGGGTTCCGTAAGGATGATTTTTGTATCCGGACGCTCTTTACGCAGAACGCGCGCGGTACCCGTGAGAGTGCCGCCAGTGCCATAGCCTGTGACGAAGTAGTCCAGTCGCGAACCAGCAAAATCAGTTATGATTTCGCGCGCTGTGGTGGCCTCGTGAATTTCTGCATTGGCTGCGGTTTCAAACTGGGATGCAAGGAACCAGCCGTGCTTTGCTGCCAATGCAGCAGCCTTCTTGTACATCCCCATCCCTTTTTCGGCGCGGGGGGTCAGGATCACCTTTGCACCGAGCATCCGCATCAGGCGGCGGCGTTCGATGGAAAAGCTGTCAGCCATGGTAACAACCAATGGATAGCCTTTTTGAGCGCAAACCATCGCAAGACCGACACCGGTATTGCCGCTTGTGGCTTCGACCACTGTTTGCCCGGGTTTGAGAGCACCGCTGCGTTCGGCGGCCTCAATGATGTTGACGGCCAGACGGTCCTTGACAGAGCCGGCCGGATTGAAGGCTTCTGCTTTGACGTAAATCGTTGAGCCATGTGTGGGAATGTTGTTCACCCTGATCACGGGTGTATCACCGATGGTATCCAGCACGTTGTCATAAAGCCGCCCACGGCCTTTGGTGGTTCTGAGGGATGTATTTAATGACATTTGGCGATCCTTTTTGGGTGCTGTTCGAGAGACATGTTACGTCATGCGAGGCAGTTTGTCTGTTCCCGGTCCACAATGATGGCACGCGGGCCGAAGGCCGGCATTAAGCTTGAGGGTCAAAAAGCGGCTTTGGCCCAGAAGCATACGGACATGAGGCATGATGAATTCGCATACCGATTAGGGTGCTTGTTTCGCCTCCATCGGCAGCATGACATGGGCCAGCGGGGTATCGCCCCACATGACGTAGGGGCCACCAACAAAGGGATTGCGGGGAAGATCGGCAACCATGTCCATGTTCGGAAACAGCATCATGACATGTGGCCCTTCCTGCACCCACACGCCGCCGTCATTGGGATCGGTCGCCATTGGGTTGTCGTTGTTCACCAGCGCATCACCGGCCAACATGTAAGACACACCAATCACGTCGGTTGAAAAAGCAGACCCTGAAGCGGCGGCTGCCATCCATTTCATCCAGACGGCGTCATTGCACATCGGGTGCTGATCGCCGGGTATCAGGCCAATTCCGGGCAAACAGATCCAGCCATTTGTTCCGGCGCGCAAAATGGTGCCGTCGACATCCATAATCGTGGCGGCGCCGGTGATGTCAGCGGGGGCTGCGGTGACCGCGCGCGCAATTTTGTCCTCGATCGTTTCTGCAGTGGAAGATGTGGCCGCACAGACTAAGGAAAACGCAATAATGGCTGTGGTCGAAAAGAATGAGTTTTTTAACATTTCAGTTGCTCCTCAGTGGCAATTCAGAATGATCAACAGTTTCACAACTCCCACCAGCGCGCTTGAGGGAGACTTGAGTTTTTTATGGCGTTTCTTTCAGATGCGCCTAAGGATTAGGGGATGCGCTACCGATTTGATCCCTTCACACTGGACATTGATCGCGGACTATTACTGGAGGCCGAACGCGACATTGCGATTGAGCCGCGCGCCTTTGCATTGCTGTGTCTTTTGGTGATGAACCACGACAGAATGGTGACAAAAGACGAGATCGTCGAAACAGTATGGCACGGTCGCATCGTAACTGATGCGGCCATAGCCACGGTGATCAAGACAACACGCAAAGCCTTGGGCGACGACGGTGTCGCACAAAAATTCATTCGTACAGTACGTGGCCGAGGCGTGCGTTTTGTTGGCGCCGTAACGACAAGCGCGCCGGCGCGCGTTCTGAAATCCGGCGACATGGCAGCACCGATTGACATCCCGACGCAGCCCAAGCGCCCATCGATTGCCATTTTGCCGTTTCGCTTGGTCGGCTATTCTCAGAACTATAGCGCTATCGCAGACGCCATCCCCGCTGAGCTGATTTCATGCCTGTCGCGCTTGCGGTGGCTGACCGTAGTATCGCGTGGATCCACGTTTCGCTTCCGTCAGGAAAACCCTGACCTGAGGGTGATCCATGACGCGCTGGGAACAAATTATTGCCTGACAGGCTTGGTCGAGATTTACGGTGCCGTAATTGCCGTGTCGGTTGAATTGTCGGACACCCGCAGTCAGGCTGTGGTCTGGAGCGAACGGTTTTCCGGCACAGTCGACGATATCAACCAAACCAGAAACGATATCGTGACCCATGTTATTTCTGCGCTCGAACTACATGTGCCCCTGAATGAGGCTGAACGCGCCCGTTTGGTGCCGCCGGAGAACTTGGATGCGTGGGGCGTTTATCATCTTGGATTGCAGCATATGTACCGCTTCAACAGATCGGACAACCAGATTGCTGCGGATTACTTTGAACGGGCGACTAAGCTGGAACCGAGCTTTGCCAGGGCCTATGCGGCGCGATCTTTCACTAGCTTTCAAACCGCTTTTTTGAAGTATCGGGGCAACGCCTCGGCAGAAGTCGACAATGCACGTCGATTTGCCGAAAAATGCATCGAGCTTGACCCTGTGGACCCTTTTGGAAACTTCACTCTGGGCCGCGCGCATTGGCTTCGTGGTGATCCGGAAGCGGGCATGCCATGGATTGATCGCTCGGTCGAGCTTTCCCCGAACTTTGCACAAGGCTTCTATGCGCATGGCTGGGCGGACGTGATGGCGGGCCGGGGCACGATAGCGCTTTGTCAGTTGGAACGGGCTATTTCCCTCAGTCCGCTCGATCCATTTCTCTACGCGATGCAAGCCGCCTGCGGTCTGGCGTATCTGCAACTGCAAGACTTTGAGAAAGCGGCTTATTGGGCTGAAAAAGGGGCCCGTGCACCCGGAGCGCATTTTCTGATTGGCGCTATTGCCGCGATGGCCCTCAAAATCAAAGGGGATGATGAAAAAGCCGCATATTGGGCACGAACCGTCACACAGCGCAGGCCGGATGCTTCGATCTCAATGTTCTTTGATGCATTTCCCTTTGAAGACGCGAAAATGCGGCAATCAATACATGACGCGCTGACCTCCGTTGGGTTGAAAGAAGGTCAGCGGGACTAGTTAGCTGGCTGCGATGGTTGGCCGGGCACTTTCTAATGACGACTTTAACGAAAGCCATTGGCAGCCATTCAAAGCCCGTATTAACGCGTTTGGTGATTTTGCGAAAACCCGATTTTGCCTTTGGGAATAGAGAAGCTGATCCGCAAAAAAAACGCTTTGTCCTGACACTGTTGAAAAGTCGATTGATTGGTTGCCGTCGTCCTTGCTCAATATCGCGGATCCTCTGCAAGAGCGTGGGATTGATGTCAGTCACGAAACGGTTCGGCTTTGGTGGAACAGATTTGGCCAGGTCTTCGCGGCCGATAGGTTCCGACTATTGGCGATGAACTGAAACCGGTCGAATTTGCCTGACACCACCCTCCACCCTGCTAACGTCAGTTTTGTGTGATAGTGCCCGTTCGAATGCAGCCGTCTACAAAAGACAGTGCTGTCAAACCAATTTATCCTGATATTTTCTCGCGCTTAGCTCCGGACAATTTGTTTCGAGAAGACCAAAGCGATGAAAACTACAACCTCTGCGGGTAAATCCTGTCTGTCTGAACGATGCAGATAGCCAATTATGGCCGTAATGTGGTGAAAGGTTGTCAACACTTTGTTTGGCCGCTGAAAGATGTCGGGGGCAGCATTCACATTCTTTCCGACATATCAACTTAGTAGGAGTTACCAATGCAGGATTTTATTCTCAAAACGATCGTTTCTTTCAAATCCGATGAACGTGGTGTCACGCTTGTCGAATACGGTATCGCAATCGCGCTTGCTGTCACTTTGGGTGCGGGCGCCCTGACCCTGCTGGGTGGTGAGATCGGCGTAGCGATGGGTGCTGCCGGCACTCAAATGCCAAACTAAAGACTTTGGGATTAGCGAATAATTTTCGCATCCAAGAAAGCCTATCTGCCGTGGTTGCGCCACGTGACCACGGCAAACCCGAACCCTGAAACAATGGCATAGGAGTTTGGCGCCGATGACACGCAAATTGGCAAAGATATTCATCCGATATGCGACGCAATACCAAACGGCTGTTTCCGTAGAATATTGTGTCCTGCTCTATGTCTCACTTTTGTTTGCAGGCGCACTGCTAGGTCAATGATCCCCTTCTGATCCAACGGCCTACCTGACCATCATTACGGCAACCATCCCGCCTTTGCCGGTGGCCCAAAAAGGAGTTTACCATGCGTTTTTCTTCCCTTCTAACCGTCGTAATGGGACTGGCAGTAACTGGCGGGTCCGCCTTTATGGCGAACGAATATTTCGCCAGCCAAAAAACCAGTGTTTCAGCGAGCGAAGAAAGTGCGCTGGTTCACGTCGTCGTTGCAAGCCAAGACATCATTTTTGGCCAGGCAATCGAAGGCCACATGCTAAGCACGATTGCATGGCCGCGCGACGCGGTCCCGGCCAATACTGTCCGTCGTCATATAAAATGGGACATCAGAGCGGCTTGAGCATTGGAGGCTCTGGTTCGTTTGTGTGATTGATTATGCTGCCTGTTTTTGGTGTTGCAAGCGGCGTTGTCGGATTGTCAGTTTCTTGATCTTCTCCCTTTCTCTGAGGATGGCTTTGTCGCGCCCGAAGTAGACGTCGGCGGGTGTGACGTTGTTCAGGCTCTCGTGGTATCGCTGCGTTGTTGTAGTAATCGACGAAGGCCCCGATCTGGCGTTCGAGATCGCCGGGCAGATAGTAGTTTTCCAGCAGGACCCGGTTCTTCATCGTCTGATGCCAGCGCTCGATCTTGCCTTGGGTTTGCGGGTGGAACGGTGCACCGCGAACGTGATCCATTTTCTGATCCTCCAGCCATTCGGCCAAATCACCGGAGATGTAACAGGACCCATTGTCGCTCAGCAGGCGTGGCATGTGGCGAACGACGGCCTGGTCGCACCCTGACGCCGCCAGTGCCAACTCAATCGTGTCCGTCACATCCTCGGCCCGCATGTTCGTGCAAAGTTTCCAGGCAATGATGTAGCGGCTGTAATCGTCCAGGATCGTGCTGAGGTAATACCAGCCCCAGCCGATGATCTTGAAGTAGGTGAAGTCGGTCTGCCACATCTCGTTGATGGCGGTGGTCTTGTCCGTGAACTCGTCAGCCGCTTTGATCACCACATAGTCCGGTGCAGTGATCAGGTCAGCTTCCTTCAGAAAGCGGTAAGCCGATGATTTAGAGATAAAATACCGCTTCTCATCGGTATACTTGACCGCCAACTCGCGTGTCGTCAGCGCCTCATGTTCCAGCGCGAACTCGATCAGATCATCCCGCCTGGCCTGTGGAATTCGGTTCCAGACAGACTTTGGGCAGGGAGAGCGATCCGCCAGGGCATCAAATCCACCTTCGACGTAACGGTCATACCAACGGTAGAATGTCGTGCGCGGGATGCCCAGCATGTCCAGGGTCTGCTTGGTGGGCAGATGGGACCCCTCAACGGTGCGAATGATCTCCAGTTTCTCAGATGCAGGGTATCTCATTCCTCGAACTCCCCAGCCCCTGTCATGCTTTTTTTGAGCAGACGGTTTTCCAGGGTCAGATCGGCGACGCATTCCTTCAGTGCCGTCGCCTCAGATCGCAGATCCTTCACCTCGGGCGAGGTTGCCTGACGGGCTGTATCGCCGGACAAACGGCGCTTCCCGGCCTCAAGGAATTCCTTAGACCAACTGTAATACAAGCTCTCGGAGATGCCCTCGCGGCGACATAGCACCGAGATGGTTTCCTCGCCGCGAAGGCCAGCTAAAACAATGCGGATCTTCTCTTCAGACGAATAGGTTTGCCGCGTCTTGCGGCGGATCGTTTTGACCAGCTTGTCAGCCGCAGCTTTGCTGGTTCCGGATTTCTTGTTCATCTTCACTCCTTGACGGTTACGATGAACCAGAAATCCTCCGTTGCTAAATCCTCAAATCTGTCCCAAAGGTGCTGACGTCAGACACCACAATGATTAAATGGCCCGGTGTGATCGAACCTGGCACGGTCTACAACGATGTGTTCAGCCACGAAGACATGTTGCCGACCCTGCTGGCTGCGGCGGGTGAACCTGACGTGAAGGAAAAGCTGCTGGAAGGCCATTCAGCCATTGGCCGAGACTACAAGGTGCATTTGGATGGCTATAACCTGATGCCCTACTTTAGCGGGGAAGCTGAGGAAGCACCGCGCAAAGAGTTCTTTTACTGGACCGACGATGGTGAGCTTGCCAACCTACGCTATGGTCGCTGGAAGATGGTCTTCATGGAGCAGCGCGAGGAAGGGTTCAATGTCTGGAGCGAACCGCTGATCACCTTGCGTCTACCGAAGCTTTTCGACATGCGAGGCGACGCGTTCGAGAAAGCCGACGAAGAGTCAGAAAACTACAATATGTGGCGCTTTGACCGGGCGTTCCTGATCCTGCCTGCAGTGAACTACGTGGCGCAGCATCTGGCAACCTATCAAGAGTTTCCCCCACGTCAGGAACCGGGCAGCTTTAACCTGAATGCCGTGCTGGAAACATTGCGCAGCAATCCAGGCTCAAACTAATTCGACAAAGATTCCCGCAGGCCATTCGCCTGCGGGTTTTTTACACCGGCAGACTATTCGGATCGCTGCCCCCAAAGCCACTGCGGAACGTAAGACGTTTCACGTAAGGGGAGACGGCATGTAGCTAAGCTTCACAGTTCTTTGCGTCGCTGGAGTTGCGACCGCAATCCTCGACCAGAAATCGTTAGCACAGGACATATAAGAGACCTCAAAGCAGAAAACTCATAATAAAATGCTTGCAAAAACTGTTTTGAATGCAGTTTCGACAGCCATCACTAATGAATTGACCGCCATCCAACAGAATTTGCTCACGCAAAAAGGGATACAAAGATGAAGTATATTTCAATGGTTCTTTTGGCGCTCGGCGCACCAGTCACAGCGTACTCGCAAGACAGGCCGAATGTTATTTTCATGATGACGGATAATCTCGGCTGGGGCGAAATCGGAGCATATGGTGGCGGTATCCTACGCGGAGCAGAAACGCCCCGTCTTGATGCTCTTGCCGCGGAAGGCATGCGGTTGCTGAATTATAATGTTGAGCCGCAATGCACACCATCACGGTCCGCCTTGATGACAGGTCGTCATCCGGTCAGGTCAGGCACTACAAAAGTGGTTTGGGGCTTGCCGTACGGGCTGGTCAGTTGGGAAAAGACAATCGCCGAACTGTTCTCAGAGGCGGGATATGCCACTGGTATGTTCGGCAAATGGCACATCGGGGACCAGCCGGGCCGGTACCCGACAGATCAGGGTTTTGATGTCTGGTATGGGGTTGCCAACACAACTGACGAAGCTGAATACACTACCCAGATCGGATACGATCCAAGCGTACTGTCACCCCCGCAAATCGTGGAAGCAACACGCGGTTCGGAGCTGACCAACACTGCGGAGTACAATCTGGAAACCCGCGCGCTGATTGATCGTGAGATCACCAAACGCACAATTGCCTTTATGGAAGAACAGACATCCGAAGGAATACCTTTCTTTGCCTACGTGCCGTTCACACAGCCCCATCTCCCGCCTCTTGCTCATCCGGATTTCGTTGGCGCGACCGGTAATGGCCCTTGGGCGGATATGCTGGCAGAGATGGACTACAACACCGGCCAAGTACTGGATGCCGTCGACCGACTGGGCATTGCCGACAATACCATCGTCATCTGGTCAAGCGACAACGGTCCGGAAGAAGCGCCGGCTTTCTTTGGTACCGCCGGATACTGGCGGGGGCATTACTTCACCACGCTGGAGGGCAGCTTGCGTGCACCATTCCTGATCCGCTGGCCGGGGAAAGTACCGCAAGGTGCCGTAAGCGATGAAATCGTGCACATCGTGGACATCATGCCGACCCTCGCAGGCGTTGCAGGGTACGACGTTCCACAAGACAGAATGATCGATGGCGTCGACCAGATGGATTTCTTTCAAGGCAATTCCGAAAAGTCGGCCCGCGAAGGTTTCCCTGCTTACAATGGTGACAAGATGCAGTCGTACAAATGGCGCAACTTCAAGATCCATTTCTGGGAACAGAATTCCATGTTCGATCAGCCCGTGCAGCATAATGTGCCGCGTGTCCACAACCTGTTGCGCGATCCGAAAGAACTTTTTGGTCTTGCGGGCGGGATGGAAGAAACCGGTACACAGAATCTGACCTGGGTCTTTCCTGTTGTCGCCGGCGAGATCCTCAAGTTTCAGGCTACACTAGCAGAAGAGCCACCCGTTCCCTTCCCCGCTCCTGATGGCTGGACACCAGACTGATCTTTTGTTCGACCCGCCCATCCCAGCAGATGCGATTGCCATCTAAAATGGCACCAGACAGTCGCAGAATAGAATCCTAACTCCACTGCCGACAGAATTGTCAACGATATACAATCAGTGTTGGCTAGAGTTGGTTTGCGCGGTTAGCTTGTTTGGCCTCTCAATCAGGTTGGCCGCCGGTTAGCACAGACTTTAAACGGTGCGCCTCTGGCCTCTGATTATTAATGAAATTGACCAAGCGCCTTCTTTCCTGACCGCTTCGGGCTTGGAACAGACCTCCGCCACAAATTGATCAAAGATCTGCTATGGACCGTTCGCGCTAATTGTGCAGGTTAGCGGAAGGTCTGTTTAGTCCGCTTAGCAGACCTCTCCTCAACCTGCAGCGAAAATCTGGTTTGATGTGACGTTTTTCTCAAATCTGCTTGGCCCAGTTTTGGAGTTTCTGTTCATATAACTTCGCTGCGCTTCCATTCAATCCTGTCCAGCAGTTGTCCGATGATCTCCAACACGCGTTCGACCTGCCGCCTTTCTTCTTCCAGCACGACAATGCGTTCTGGCTTTCTGGCGCGCTTGAGGCTTTTACGGATCCATTCCAGTTCTTGCCTGAAGTCTTTTTGCCGATCGCGCCACATCTCGACCTGCGCAACCTGTTCCTTGGTGGCCGGCCCTTCGATATGCGCAAGGCCAGTGTTCATGTTGATTTTCACCTGATCGGGATGCGGGATCGGGGGCGGTAGATCGGTGATGCCAAGAGTTTCGCGACGCTGCAACTCACGTTCCCATTCAATTTTGTAGTCCAGCGCGGTGCAGAACCATTCATCTGCCAGTGCCTTGTTTTGACGTTCCGTGCTGGACAACATTTCAGAAAAGAGCCGCTGCGCACGGTGCTGGCCCTTGGCCGCATTGACGGCCATAGACCGGACCACCGCTTGCGCCATCGGAACGGAGACGTTGCGATGCCCGTCCCGCACTGTGATGCTGCGATAGGCCTCCTCCAGAATGATCCCCTTGAGGCGTTCTTCATTCAGCGCCGGTTTCCTGTTCTTTGCCCCCTTTGGCCGTCCCGCAGGGTTGCCCGAGCGACCCGGCCTGAAGCGCGTGTCTGCAGGCGGCTTGCCGTAGCCGACGTCATAGGTTGGTTCCTTTTGCGCGGCAGGAAGGGCAAGCTTCGGCTTCTTCATTCCGCTGCCTCCATCTTTTCAACCGACACCGGCGGCGCCCACCCACACAGGATCTGCTCTGCCTCATCCTTGGCGTAGCTTTCCCAGCGGGCCAGAATGCGGTCGCAATAGATCGTATCAAGTTCGCACACATACCCGCGCCGTCCGGTTTTTTCCGCCGCGATCAGGGTTGATCCGGATCCCCCGAAGAGATCCAGTACAATGTCACCGCGCCCGGAGACATCCCGGATCGCATCCGCAATCATCTGCACCGGCTTGACCGTCGGATGCAGCGCCAACTCCTCCATCCGACCCGCGCGCGTTGTATTTACCCCGCGATACTGCCAGACATTGGTGCGGTAACGCCCATGCTGGCCCAGCTCAAACGTGTTGATGTGTGCGGCACTGCCTTTCTTGAACACAAAAATCAGTTCATGACGGGAGCGATAGAATGTTCCCATGCCACCGTTATCTTTGGCCCAGACAATCAGGTTTTTCATCTCATCGAAAACACCCTGCCCCGCAGCCAGCATTTCTCTCATGTGACGCCAGTCCATACAAATGAAGTGGATCGAGCCGTCAACGCTGTGATCCACCAAATTGCAAAACGCCTTTTCAAGAAAGGTCGTGAACTGGGGCGCAGTCATCTCACCAGAGGCCATTGCAAACTCTCGATGCTGCGTCTTACCGGAGTTGCCGACATGGCCGTCAATGGGCACGTTGTAAGGTGGGTCGGTAAATACCATGCGTGCATCCGCGCCATCCATAAGATCAGACACCACCTGCCCGTCGAGCGCATCCCCGCACAACAGGCGATGACCGCCCAACTGCCAGATATCACCCAACTGTACACGTGCAAGCGCCTGGTCTGGCACCGCATCGTCCTCGGGATCACCCGGATCTTCCGGCACCACCGCTTCCAACACACTGTCAATCTCCGGGATAGAGAAGCCCGTAACCCCGATATCAAAATCGAGATCATCAGACATCAACGCGCCCAGTTCCGCTGCCAGTAAATCCTCGTCCCAGCCAGCATTGAGAGCCAGCTTGTTGTCCGCCAGCACATAGGCCCGCTTCTCTGCCGCGGTCATGTGATCGAGCCGCAGGCACGGCACCACTGTCATTCCCAGCAGCTTTGCCGCCTCCACTCGGCCGTGTCCCGCAAGAATGGTGCGGGCCTCATCGATCAGCACCGGATTGGTGAACCCGAACCTCTCGATACTGTCGGCTATCTGGCGGACTTGTTTCTTGGAGTGCGTCCGCGCATTGCGCGCCCAAGGGCTCAGATCGCAGATCGCGATACTGGTCAAATTCGTCGGGGCCATTCGGGTCTCCTCAAGTTATTCGCCAACAGAATCTCCCATCGGCCTCAAGTGTAAGATATATCTTACGATTTGACTTTCGTCAACCAGACACGCATGCTGGTGTTCGATATGTCATACGGGAGGAGCAAATGAGCATCGGTGAAAGACTGTTCAGCCTGCGCCAGAAGAGCGGAGAGTCGCTGCAGGGCGTAGCGGACAAAGTGGGCGTCTCGAAGGCACATGTCTGGGAGTTGGAAAAGGGTCGTAGTAAAAACCCTTCCTTCGAATTGGTCCGCAGGCTGGCCGCGCACTATGGCGTTACCATTGATGTGCTGACCGGTGAGGCAAAGGAACCAGAGGCCTCGGAGTTGCAGGTCGAGCGTATTCACCGCGGCCTGGAAGACTTGTCCGACCGCGATCGCGAGATTGTGGAACAGATGATTGCGGCGATGGCACAGAAGTCCTCCGCCAAGGTCTGAAACGGTGAAGCTGGACCGGTTCGATCTTGCTGACCTTCATAACCCGGGTGTCCTGGCCTACAAAATCCATGCACGCCTGGGACCGTTGACCTCGGCAGTGCCAGTGGTGGAGATCGCGCTGGCCCTGGATATCGCAGAGGTCCGGCTGGAGCGGTTCGACGGATTTGAGGGCATGCTTTTGACCAACGCCCGACGCAGCACCGGCAGTATTCTGGCCAACACCGCGAAGGGCGACCGGCGCGCCCGCTTCACCGTCGCGCATGAACTGGGTCACTTTTTGATGGAGCGACACCAGTTGTCCGATAAGACCGGGTTCAGATGTTCTGCGCACGACATGCGCGAGACCCGTGCAGGACGGCAGAACCTCAAACAGGAAACTCAAGCCAATGAGTTTGCAATCAACCTGCTGGCCCCCGTTAGCATGTTGACGCCCCTGCTCTCGCCTGATCCCGATCTGCGCGACGCCCAGCGTCTGCGCAATCACCTCGATGTCAGCCTTGAGGCCTGTGTACGCCGCATGATTGCACATCGTGACGAACTGCTTGCCGCGGTTTGGTCGTATCAGGGCCAGGTGCGGTATTCTGTAAAGGGCGGCGGGTTTCCCTATGTCAACTTGAAGCCCGGCGACCGGATTCCAATAGGCTCTGCAACGCATCGCTCAGTCGCCAACGGAAAGAGTGGTTTTACCGAATTTGTCGACGCCCACCCTTATCCCTGGATCGGCAGAGACGACATTGAGCTTTATGAGCAGACCCGCATCGCCGCGAATGGTCATGCTGTCACCTTGCTCTGGGCCGACATGCCGGAAGAAGACGATGACGGTGGGTTGGCAGAGCTTGGGATGCCGACGTTCCGGTAACGTCATATACCTACAATCCTTCGATTGCGCGCCGGTCCCTGTTTATTGATATTGCTTCCCTGCTCGCAGGTTCACTTTCCCTGTTAAGCCAAAATGATTTCCCTGTTTTTCCGATAACAGGGAATTTCCACCTAAAGCTCTGATTTATGGAACTAATTATGGGTCAATTTGCCCCATTAAGGTCGTTTTGCGCGCCAAAATACGAAATTCCTTGTATTTTTCCCTGTTACCAAGGAATTTTACCCCAGACCGGATAGCTCAGAACTGCGTCCACAGCCAAACACTTCTTCAAGAGCAGACGATACGACTGTCGTTCCTTTTCATGGCGTGTTTACCGCGGGTTACGTGCATTCCTGCTCACCGCAGACCGTTCCTATCCTGAAAACGTGCCCCGATATGCGCAAAGCAAACTGCCATTTGCACAGAACCTGGCCCTTTTGGCGTGTGAAAGCGGACATGCTGCGAAAAACTGCTTCGTCGCGTGGGGCATTGCTTGGCGAAGAACGCAGAAATCTCCCGCTCCCTACCCGTCCTGTGAAAAGTCTCGAAGATGCTCGCAATCGTGTTGATTGCAATGTCTGGCCCATTGGCTTTATCGACCGGCCTGTAAAAACTTTCGTTGATTTGGGACCTGTTTCACCTGCTGCTTTTTAAGCTCTGCGCGGTCGTCCAATGGAGGAACACATCATGTTCCACGTACGATCCATGTTTCAGCCTGCCATTTGCCAAGACCGGGATGCACGTTCTTGTCACTGACACTGATCGGCGACACGACGTATCATATTTTCGGAGAGCAGAGATTTCGCCGCAAGTTTAACGTTGACGCATCTCTATAAATTCCAATATTCATGAAATATGGAATCAATGCTCACAGATCGACTCGCAACCCTCAGTCATCCCCAGCGAATGGCAGTGTTTCGTTTGCTCATGCGGCGTTGTCCGGATGAACTTCCCGCTGGCGAGATTGCCGAGGCACTGGCGTTCAAACCCAGTACGGCATCAGTTTATTTGTCAGCGCTGACACAAGCGCACCTGATCTCGCAAAGACGGGACAAGACACGATTGCTTTACACGGTAAATCTCGACGCGGCGCGGGAGGTTGTTGCGGGCCTGTTCGTCGATTGTTGTCGCGGCCGGGCAGACCTTTGCCCGCCGCACTTTTCCGACCTTATCAGGAGTATTTCTCCCATGACGGACAAGAAATACAACGTACTTTTTGTATGCACCGGCAATTCGGCCCGCTCTGTTTTTGCCGAAACCATTCTGCGGGATATGGCGGGCGACAAATTCACAGCCTATTCCGCAGGCACTGCGCATCGTTCGGATTTGAACCCGTTTGCGGTAGAAATGCTCAGGTCGAAGGGGCACGATGTTTCGCCCTTGCGGTCCAAAAACGTATCCGAGTTTCAAGGCGCGGATGCGCCAAAGATGGATTTCGTCTTTACCGTGTGTGACCGCGCTGCAAACGAAGAATGCCCCACCTGGCCCGGCCAGCCGGTTTCGGGCCATTGGGGCATGCCGGACCCGGTGAAAGCCGAAGGGACTGATGCTGAAAAGCGTCTTGCGTTTCAACAGACCTATGGTGCCTTGCACAACCGGATCAACGCATTCACATCGCTGTCTTTCGAGCTTCTTGATCGCGCGACTTTGCAGCAACGTGTCGACGAGATCGGCAAAGAAACAGCCACCCAAGGATAAAAGTCTATGACCACTTACGCTCTCAACGGTCTTGGCCGCATCGGCAAACTTGCCTTACGCCCCTTACTGGAACGCGGCGCAGATATTGCGTTCATCAATGATGCCATTGGCGATCCTGCGATGCATGCGCATCTGTTGGAGTTTGACTCTGTTCATGGGCGTTGGCCTGCGGAATTCGAAGCCGACGAAGACGCAATCACCATTGATGGAACCCGTATTCCCGTGATCAGCACCCGCACGCTGGAAGACCTGCCTTTGGACGGTGTGGACGTTGTAATAGACTGCACAGGTGCCTTCAAAACCAAGGCCAAGCTGGCCCCTTACTTCGCAGCAGGCGTGAAGAAAGTCATTGTGTCGGCTCCGGTCAAGGACGGGCCAACAGCGAATATTGTTTATGGCGTTAACGATGACATTTACGATCCAGACACCCACCAGATCATTACCGCAGCCAGTTGCACAACAAACTGCCTTGCCCCGGTCGTGAAGGTTCTGCTTGAAGGCATCGGCATCAGGCATGGTTCGATCACGACGATCCATGATGTGACCAATACACAAACCATCGTTGATCGCCCCGCCAAGGATTTGCGGCGGGCACGCTCAGCACTGACCAATCTGATCCCGACCACAACAGGCTCTGCCACCGCAATCACCCTGATCTACCCAGAATTGACTGGCAAGTTGAACGGCCATGCCGTTCGTGTACCGCTGCTCAACGCTTCGATCACGGATTGCGTTTTTGAAATGGCCCGCGAAACGACAGTGGAGGAGGTAAACGGCTTGTTCAAGGCCGCCGCAGACGGCCCTTTGAAAGGTATTCTTGGGTACGAAACGCGCCCCCTCGTGTCATCGGACTATACCAATGATCAGCGCAGCAGCATCATTGATGCACCCTCAACGATGGTGGTGAATGGCACGCAGTTAAAGGTCTATGCGTGGTACGACAACGAATATGGCTATGCGTACCGCCTGGTCGATGTCGCCCTTATGGTTGGCGGCAAGTTGTGACAAAACCACCCGAACGGGCCGCGGGACTTGCCGCTTACATGACCGTGACGGCGGCCTATTGGGCCTTTATGCTGTCCGACGGCGCCCTGCGCATGTTGGTTCTGCTGCATTTTCACACATTGGGGTTTTCGCCGGTACAACTGGCCTATCTTTTCGTGCTTTACGAAATCGCTGGCGTTGTGACCAACCTGTCTGCCGGATGGGTCGCGGCGCGGTTCGGCCTGACCTCGACACTTTACGCCGGGCTGACCCTGCAGGTTGTTGCGCTCTTGGCGCTGACACAACTTAACCCTGCATGGAGCATCACAGCCTCTGTGATCTTTGTGATGCTGGTGCAAGGGCTGTCCGGCGTCGCCAAAGATCTTGCCAAGATGAGTGCAAAAAGCGCCGTCAAAATACTTGCCCCGGGCGATGGCGGCGGTCTGTTCCGGTGGGTGGCGCTTCTGACTGGGTCGAAGAACGCTGTCAAAGGCATCGGCTTTTTGCTCGGCGCGGTGCTTCTGGCCGTGTTCGGCTTCGTTCCTTCTGTTCTGACAATGGCCGTGATCCTTTTCATGATCCTGATCGGGGTGGTGATTGGCATGCCAACTGGCCTGCCCGTTGCCCGCAAAGACGCCAAATTCTCTGAAGTGTTTTCAAAAAACCGCAATATCAACTGGCTAAGTGCCGCCCGTCTGTTCCTGTTCGGTGCGCGGGACGTGTGGTTTGTGGTTGGCATCCCGATTTATTTCTATGCGGTACTTTCCGATGGCAGCGTCGAAAGCAAACGCGCCGCGTTTTTCATGATCGGGACGTTTATGGCTGTCTGGACAATCCTGTACGGCGTTGTGCAAGGCTGGGCACCACGTATCCTCAAGGCGGCATCACGCACAGACACGCAGATATTGATGCAAGCCAAACGCTGGATCGGTCTTTTGATTATTGTGCCAGCCTTGCTTGCCGCTCTGGTCTTTCTTGCACCTGAACCGTCCACCCCGCTGACCCTAACAATTGTTCTGGGCCTTTTGGTGTTTGGCGCCATCTTTGCCGTGAATTCCGCTTTGCACTCGTTTCTCATCCTCAGCTTTACAGATAAAAAGAGGGTCACGATGGATGTCGGATTCTACTATATGTCCAACGCGGCCGGGCGACTTTTTGGAACGGTTCTGTCCGGCTTCACCTATCAACTGGGCGGGCTTTCACTGTCTTTGGGCACCGCTGCTCTCATGATAGGGCTGAGTTGGCTGGCAATGTCGCAGCTAAAACCACAAAAAACCTCCGAGATTGCAGTATGAATATTTTTGAAAAGTACCTGTCCCTGTGGATTGCATTGGCAATGGGGGGCGGGATCATTCTGGGAAATACCGCCCCGCAACTGGTCAATGCAATCGCTGCGGCGGAACTGGCCAGCGTTAATCTGGTTGTCGCCGTTCTGATATGGGCGATGGTCTATCCGATGATGGTGGGGGTTGATCCCAGATCGCTGCGCGACGTGGCGAAACAACCCCGCGGATTGCTGATCACCCTTGTCGTCAACTGGCTGATCAAACCTTTTACGATGGCGGCTTTGGCGGTGCTGTTCTTTCAGTATGTTTTCGCGGCGTGGATTCCGCCCGAGGACGCGATGCAATACATTGCCGGATTGATCCTTCTTGGGGCCGCGCCGTGCACGGCCATGGTGTTTGTGTGGTCGCAACTGACACGGGGTGATGAGACCTACACGCTTTTGCAGGTGTCGGTGAATGATCTGATCATGGTCATCGCATTTGCACCGATTGTGGCGTTCCTGCTGGGTGTCACGGATATCTCTGTGCCTTGGTCAACGCTGGTTCTGTCAGTTTTGTTGTTTATTGCCTTGCCCCTTGCCGCAGGCTTGGTGACACGCCGCCGCCTTGGATCAAAAGCGGCGATCGAGGCGTTTCAGGCACGCGTAAAACCCTATTCTGTTGTTGGGCTGATCGTAACCGTGATGATCCTGTTTGGCTTGCAAGGACAGGTGATTGTGTCAAAACCATTCATCATCATACTTATCGCGGTACCGATCATTTTACAAAGCTACGGCATTTTTGCGCTGGCCTATGCTGCGGCCTTTGCAATGAAAGTGCCGCACCGTATCGCGGCCCCGTGCGCCTTGATCGGTACATCCAATTTCTTTGAACTGGCCGTTGCTGTTGCGATCAGCTTGTTTGGGTTGAACTCTGGCGCGGCTTTGGCAACTGTCGTCGGGGTACTGGTCGAGGTGCCCGTCATGTTGACCCTTGTGGCGTTCGCCAATCGAACTCGCGCACGGTTTGCGCCCTAGATTGGCAATGACAAAAGCCCACAACCGATCTTAGAGCAGTTAGACGTAACGAAGACCGCCAAGGCGACCAATTGTCGGCGAATTTGAAACTACCGGCTTCAAACCAACGCCCCCAATTCACGTAGTTGCCCGGCAAGGACGTCATCAACTTCTACACCATGGGCATCGGCATGGGCCCGTGCTGTGTGGCGTTTGTCGCCGGGGACGCGCGTGTTCGGCTCTTGCGTCATGTCGACCAACATATCTTCCAGACGTTGGGCATGTCCGGTTTGGCCCAACCCATCTGGCCGGATCGCGATCAGGGTTTGCCCCAATCGCGGCGGCCCGCCCAAATCATCACCCAGAGACGACGCACAATAAGACCAATTCGCACCTGTCAGCCCCGCAGCAAGCACATCGACCATAAGCGCCAGCGCGGCCCCCTTGTGCCCACCCGCAGGTGCAATTGATCCGGCCATGGCTTCGTTTGCATCTGTTGTTGGCTGACCGTTTTCATCCAGCGCCCAGGTAGACGGGATCGGTTCGTTTGCCGACGCGGCGTTGGCCAGATTGACGAAAGCTGTGGCCGAAGAAGAACTGTCAATAATCAGCGGTTCACCGATGCGCGGGGCTGCGAAAGACCATGGGTTGGTTCCGAAAAACGGGGTCTTGCCGCCCCATGGCGCCATCGTCGAAGACGCGTTTGCCGTCATAAGTGATATAAGCCCAGCGCGTGCCAGACGCCCTGTAAAATACCCAAGAACGCCACAGGCATAGGCGTTCGATATTCCCATTAGGGCAATGCCGTTATGCTGGGCGGCGTTGATCAGCGCCTGTTCGCCTGCTTCAAATGCAGTATGCGCGAACCCGTCCGCAGCATCCACTTTGATCAGCGCGGGCAAGGGGTGTGTAACGATCGGGGTGGCAGCGCCGTTTATTTTCCCGACTTTCAGGTGCTGGCAATAATAGGGAACATATCCCAATCCGATGCCACGAATACCTTCGGCCTCGGCCTCGCGGATCGAGCGGGCAACAGCCGCCGCCTGTGTCTGGTTGGCGCCGCTTGCCGACAGCATTTGCCGCGCAGCGGCCTCCACTTGTTCCAGTGACAGGGTCAGGGGCATTTAAGGTCTCTCCGGTTCAGGATTTGCGAAAAAAACTGCCATATCCACTGCCTCTGGCGGCATGCGCACCCGAGGGAAAACAGCCTTCGTCCAGAAATCGTTGGTGGCATCTTTGCAGGGCACTGCGATCTATCCTGACACCAAGGCCAGGGCCATCCGGGACTGCAGCCACCCCGTTTTCGAGTTTGTGCGGACCGCCTTCAATGACGTCATCCGCGTACCAGTGAAACAGCGTTTGGCTGGCAACGCGCACATGGTCCAGCGCCGCTGTCATGTGCAGGTAGGCGGCGCTGGCAATACCGGTTTCGCCCGAATGAAAGCGGAACCCGATGTTCATGGCGGCGCAGGCGGCTATGAAATCACGGGTGCCTGCAATGCCGCCATGTTCGTTGATATTGGTCACAATCGCATCCGGACAGCCCAGCGCGACCGCCTGCGGCAGGTTGATTGAATGGGCGGAAAACGAACAGGCGGAATGGGCGCGCAGGGCCGCCATTTCACTGTAGGTTTCGCACGGTTCTTCAAACCACGTGACATCAAAAGGGGCGAACCTGTTCAAGGCGTCGCGTGCGGTTGGAACCGTCCATGCCCCGTTGGCATCCAGCCGCAATTCGCGATCCCCGATCGCAGCGCGCACCTCGCGCACCATGTCGATCTCTTCTGACAGCGCGACCGTACCCACCTTGCCCTCAAAGATCAGCGATCCATGCCGTTCGATCATATGCGCGCAATAGCTGGCGACTTCTGTCGGGGTGGCTTCTCCCTTATCGATGGCACCGGGCGCGCGATAGCTGAAATACTCTGTCAAAGGGATCGTGTCGCGCACCGCACCGCCCAGCAGCGTGACCAGCGGCACGTTTTCAGTTTTGCCGCGTGCGTCCCACATTGCCATTTCTATGCCGCCAAAGACCCGTCGCGCAGCCGTAATGTTATCCCAGGGGGTATAGCGCATTCCGGGCACAGTGGCATGCCGGGCTTGGTTGATATCGCGAACATCGAACCCGATCAGTCGTTCGCCCATCACCATGACATCCGCCGACCTGTCCCCGTCGGCGCATTCGCCCAACCCGATCACACCGTCAGCCGTTTCCAGTTCAATCACCGTTTTGGTCAGCGACGCGATCGATCCATAGCTGAACCGGTAGGGTGCACGAAACGGGATATTAACGGGCGTCGCACGAATGGCGGTTATTTTCATGTCTTGAATTCCGGATGTGTTCAGGAGTGCCGCCGCATTCAGCATACGGCGGCACAATGCTGGCTCAGCTGTCCAGCCAGACCTTTTCAAGGTGCATTTCACGCAGCGGGTGGCGCGTGTACCCCCTAAGAGCAGCGGTATGATGCATGGCAAGTTCGCGCCAATAAGCCTGCACAATCACGCCGCTATCCTGCAACATCTTTTCCAGTTCCGCCATCAGCGGGCGACGCAATTCGGGGTCGAATACACCCAGCGCTTCGTCCAGCTTGGCATCAAATTCCGGATTGGAATGGGCACTTTCGTTCCACGCTTCGCCTGATTTATAGGCCAGCGCATAAACTTGAACACCCAACGGGCGTCCGCCCCACGACGTTGTGGAAAACGGATACTTGGTCCAGTCATTCCAGAACGTCGCCCCCGGCAAAACTCGACGCTTGATATTGAACCCTGCATCGCGCAATTGCGCGGCAACCGTATCGGCAAAGTCTTTCAACTCGCCATCATCAATCGAATTCAGTTCAATCTCGGTTGCGCTGTGTCCGCTTTCATCCAGCATGGCCTTGGCTTTGGCCGGATCATGGGGCGCACGCGGCACATTGGCATATTCGGGGTGAACCGGCGCAACATGGTGATTGTCTGCAACCGATCCCAAACCGGCAATAGCCAGTTCAAGCGCTATAGAGTTGTCGACAGCGATCTGTACCGCGTTGCGCAGCATCTGATTGTCGAACGGTGGCTGTTCCGTGTTCATACGTGCCACAGCCGTTGTTGCCGTCAATGCCACGCCACGCTCCAACCCCAACGCATTGAATGCTTCTTCGGAATTGCTTTGCGTTTCATCGTTCATGTCGATGGCACCATCATCAAAGGCCGCAACAAACGCGGCATCATCATTGCCCAGATCAATGAATTCCAGCCCGTCAAGATAGGCCTCGCCACCCCACCACGATCCGTTTTCACGGCGCTTCAAGATGGCAGAGCCGCCTACGTTGAATTCGACGAGTTCAAACGCCCCGGTTCCGATGGGCGCATCTTGCAACTGGCCGGCAAACGATTGATGCACGCAGAGCGCGGGATAGTCCCCGAAAGACGGGATCAATGAAATATCGGGGCGGAACAGGTTCAGACGGACGGTATAGTCGTCCACCTTTTCAACAGCACCTGCGGCTGCCTCGGTTGCATCGCCATCGCGCAACGCACCCAGACGGGCCGCCATTGAATTCCCCTCAACCGAGGCATCGGCCATGCGGCGGATGTTGAAAACAACATCATCTGCTGTAAACGCATCGCCATTGTTCCAAGTTGCATCCTGACGCACCTGCAACATGTAGGTCAAAGCGTCATCGCTGACTTCCCAAGCGGTCAACAGCGACGGGGAAAAGGACCCGTCCGCCTCCCATCTGACCAAGGGTTCACAGAACTGGCGCGCAACATTGGATTTTTGCGGCCAGTCATAGGTACGCGGATCGTTGATATCTAGAATTTGCTGACCGATCCGCAGCACGCCGCCGCGCTTTGCGTCTTGCGCGCGCGCAGGGGTTGCAAGTGTCATGCCCAACATACCGGACGCCGCGGCACTGCCGACGCCCCAGATACTGGCCAGTGTCATGAATTCGCGGCGGTCCAATTGACCGGTCTTGACGGAATTGGCCATGTGTTTGAGCTTTGAAAGTCGTTCCTGTTTCATTTCCATTTCCCTGTTTTGGTTGATTGAGAGTTATGTTTTGCGCCCTTACGGGCCGTCTTTGAATGGGTCATTGGGCATGCATTCCGCCCCTGCTTGAACGAAGTGGCACGGACACCTTCATGGCTTTGTCCCGTCCAATGTCTCCTTCCAAGCGCGTGATCCTGTTGAGCGCGCGGCAAAAAAACCGTGCGGGGCCATCTTGGGGATTGTGGCTGTCGTTTCGGGATCGAACGCAATGTACATCATCAAAGTGTGACCGCGTTAGCGCGATTCCGAAATTGACAATTGCGTCACTTCATTTTTACCTGAGGTAAAAGGAGGGCGCCAATTCCCAATGCTCCGTCCATGACTGCTCTGCGCGCATTCGAGGCCGTAATCCGCCTCGGAACCCTGTCAGCTGCGGCACGGGAATTGCATGTAACACCTGCTGCGATCAGCCATCGTCTGAAGGATCTGGAAGCAGCAGCGGGGAAGCAACTGGTCTATCGGCAGGCAGGTGTTTTCCGCCCCACCGTTCTGGGCGCCGAAATCATCGATGGGCTGGGCGATGCGTTCACGCGAATCCGGCGCGCCGACAGATTGCTGCGCTCCTCGATGACCGGCACATTGCGGATCAGCGCGGCCTATTCCTTTGCAGTATTGTGGCTGAGTGCGCGCGTCATGCAATTTGGCACACGACACCCCGAAATCGATCTGCACATTGAACCGTCCCATAGCCCGAAAGATCAGGATGATGCGGATGTGGTGATTGTGCATTCAGACAAACGCCCCGATACGGGGCAGTGGACATTGCTTTTCGAAGACACCTGTGGCGTTTTGGGGCGCGCGGATCACCCGTTTCTGTCCGGCGCTGCGCCACCTCTTGGCGATCTGGCCAAGGCAGATCTGATTCACATCGCGCATCGTAACGGGCCGCAATCAGGTGAATTCAGTTGGCGCCAATGGTGTGCCCAACTGGGGCTGGTCGGGCTGGATCTGGGCCGCGGTGCCCGCGTCAGTGCGGAACACCTTGCCGTTGAAATGATCTTGCGCAGCCCCAGTCTTGCTCTGGTCAGCACATTCAGCGCGCAAGATCACATTGCCAGCGGCGCGTTGCGCGTCCTGCCCGGCAGCACCGTGCCTTCAAATCGCGGCTATTGGATGATGACATGTGCGCAGGGCGGTAACGAACGACTGGTTAAAGAGTTCGAAAACTGGCTGATCAAAGAGGTAATATCCGGCCTGTCGCCCGAAGCCTGATCAACAAACCTGAAAAGCCGACTGCTGCGAAATGCGTCCAGCGCGGCCTTGGCGCCACGCATCGGGTACGCCTGTTTCTTGACCAAACCCTGTTTGGGGTGCTGTCTGCGATCCAACCACTAAAACCTGTTTACGGTTCTGCCGCCTCGGCCAGTTCATCATGTTAGAAGCCCATGATGCCGTGGCCTATTTCCGGTTCAGCACACTGTTCGGGCGTGAAATCGGTTCCGTTCGCGGGCAAACCCGATATACTTGCGGCCAATCAATTCAAACTGCTGCGGAGTGTCATGCAGGTTATCGTTCACACTGGCGCGCATTACACGGACGAAGAGCGGTTGATGAAGTGCCTGTTGAAGAACAAACAGGCCTTTTCGAACTTGGGCGTTGCGGTACCGGGACCGGGCAAGTACCGGAAATTACTGCGCCAGACCCTGATCGCGATGCGCAAGTCAGCGGCCGATCCTGACGCCCGCGAAGTGCTGCTGGACGCCATACTGGATGAAGAAACGGCCGACCGCGTGATCCTGTCCAACACAAACTTTTTCGGCGCGCCAAGAGCGGCAGTCAGGCGTGGAAAAATCTACCCGGCCGCAGCGGAACGCATGTCGCATTTTCAACAGCTTTTTCCCGATGACGAAGTCGAGATGTTCATGGGCTTGCGCGATCCCGGAAGTTTTTTGCCTGCGATCTACAAAGAATCTCCCAAGGATGAACTGTACGATTTTCTGGACGGTGCGGACCCCCGCGAACTGCGCTGGTCCAACACCATCCGCGACATCAAGGATGCCAACCCGGGCATATCCATCACCGTCTGGTGCAACGAAGACACTCCGCTGATCTGGTCCCAGATCATCAGGGATATGGCAGGTATGGAGCCAATTTCGGAAATCGAAGGCGCCTATGACCTACTGTCGGACATAATCAGTCCGCAAGGCATGGCGCGTTTCAAAACATATCTGACCTCGCACCCGACGATGACCGAAGTCCAGCGCCGCCGCGTGATCTCGGCGTTTCTGGATAAATTCGCGCTGGAAGATGAAATTATCGAGGAACTGGACCTGCCGGGATGGACAGACCAATTGGTGGGTGAACTGACTGATATTTATGAAGAAGACGTTTTAGACATCTCGCGGATGCCCGGTGTTCAGTTGATTTCACCATGACACTACTCGACAAAACAAGCACACGTTTTAGCTCCCACCAACAACCTTGTTGTTGAAGGCGAAATCAAACGGATGGTTGGAACAAACGCGCATTAACACTTCTCATTCCGGCGCTGACCGACTTATGCTGGCAGAACGATCGGGCATGAATTCATGACAGTTTTTGTCGGTTTCTCTTGAGGTTGCGCGCAAACTGTCACAAATAGGGAAAACCGTCCGGCCCACAGATCAGGAGTTCACGTGTCTCTTTTCCTTGTCGTTGCCCTGCCCTTTTTGGGCGCGCTGTTGCCCGGGCTGATGAATTCCGCTGGTCGTCAGGCTTGCGCAGGCGTCACATTCACTGTGTCGTTGGCGGCCTTTATCGGTTTGCTGACCAATCTGCCCACGGTCCTTGCCGGCGATGTCGTGATGGCGCGCGCCGATTGGATTCCTTCGCTGGGGCTGAACTTCACGTTGATGCTGGATGGCTTGGGGTTCTTTTTTGCCTGTCTGATTTTGGGCATCGGATTGCTGATCATTGCCTATGCGCGCTTCTACCTCGCGCGCGAGGACAATATGGGCGAATTCTTTACCTATCTGCTGTTGTTTCAAGGCGCCATGGTAGGCATCGTCCTAAGTGATAACATTCTGTTATTGCTTGTTTTCTGGGAACTTACCTCGCTTTCCTCCTTTCTGCTGATCGGATACTGGAAACACCTGCCCGAAGGTCGCCAAGGTGCGCGCATGGCACTGGCTGTGACCGGCATGGGCGGGCTGTCGATGATCGGTGGCATGCTTATTCTGGGCCAGATCGCAGGCAGCTATGATCTAAGCGTGATCTTGCAAAATCGCGATTTGATCCAGGACTCGCCTTTGTATCTGCCCGCCTTGATCCTGATCCTGATGGGCTGTTTTACGAAATCTGCGCAATTTCCGTTTCACTTCTGGTTGCCTCACGCCATGGCAGCACCCACCCCTGTATCGGCCTATCTGCATTCGGCCACGATGGTGAAGGCCGGGATATTCCTGATGGCGCGCATGTGGCCGGTGCTGTCGGGCACGCCGGAATGGTTTGTCATCGTCACGACGGCTGGTTTGGTCACAATGGTGCTGGGGGCAGTGATTGCCCTGTTCAAACATGACCTGAAGGCGCTGCTGGCGTTTTCCACAGTCAGCCACCTTGGCCTGATCACCATGTTGCTGGGCACCGGCACCGCGTTTGGCGCTATGGCTGCGGTGTTCCACATCCTGAACCACGCAACGTTCAAGGCTGCCCTGTTCATGTCGGCAGGGATCATCGATCACGAAACCCATACCCGCGATATCCGCAGGCTTGGCGGGTTGCGCCACCTGATGCCTGTTACCTTTGGCATTGCAACGCTTGCGGCCCTTTCCATGGCCGGTATTCCGCTGTTGAACGGTTTCTTGTCCAAGGAAATGATGCTTGAGGAAACGACCCACACGGTTCTTTTCAGCACGCCATGGCTGGTGCCCGGCCTTGCGGTTCTTGGGTCGCTTTTTTCAGCGGCCTATTGCTTCCGGTTGATCGGGCATGTGTTTTTCGGGCCGGTACGCGATGATTATCCTTCGCAGCCGCATGACCCCGGTTCCGGTCTGTGGCTGCCGCCTGCAATTCTGGTCGTTCTTGTTGTTGTCATCGGCGTGGCCCCGTTTCTGGCAGAGCCGTTGGTGCGCCTTGTCACGGCCTCCGTCTTGGGCGACGCCGCCGAAATGCCAAAGGCCTATCTGAAAATCTGGCACGGTCTGGTGCCCGCCTTGTATATGTCGATGATTGCGACAGTGGGCGGGTTGTTATTGCTCGCGGCCTACCGCCCTGCCTTACGAATGTGGGATGCGGCCCCGCGCCCCGAAGCCAAAGTAATTTTCGATGCGATCATTGCGGCTGCCGTCGGGCTGGCGCAGCGTTTTACCAACGCACTGCACGATGGCGCGTTTTCGCGCTATGGCGCAATTATGGCTGTGACCGTTCTTTGTGCCGGGTTTTATGCATGGACAACCGGCACCGTCGGAAACCCGACACGGATAATGCAGCCATCGGGTCCGATCCCGATACTGGGATGGCTCATGCTGGTGGCCGCAACCTGCGGTCTGGTCTTCCTGCACCGCAACCGCATGCTTTCGCTGATCCTGATTGCGATTGTGGGTCTGGTCGTTTCGATCGGGTTTGTCTATTTCAGCGCACCCGATCTGGCGATGACGCAGATCACCGTCGAGGTCGTCACGATCATCCTGCTGCTGCTGGCTCTGAATTTCCTGCCCAACCGCACGCCGGTAGAAAGCAGCGTTTTGCGCCGCACCCGCGACACATTCATTGCCGTAGCCGGTGGCCTGTGCGCCATGGCGCTGTCCTATCATTACCTGCTGCGTGATGCCGTCGCGACACCGATTTCTGAATTTCACCTCGCCAACTCCTACAAGGGCGGGGGCGGTACAAATGTTGTGAACGTTATCCTGGTCGATTTCCGCGGATTTGACACCTATGGCGAAATCATTGTTCTGGGGATCGCCGCATTGCTGATCTACGCGCTGACCGAAACTTTGTTGTCCGGGCCGGTCCGCGCCCGCCTGTTGAACCGCAAGCCGGATCAGGCCCGCGCGGGTGACATGCACCCGATGATGATGGTTGTACTGACGCGGGTCATCATGCCGGTGGTCCTGATGGTCGGGTTTTACATCTTCCTGCGCGGCCACAATGAACCCGGCGGCGGGTTCATTGCGGGGCTGGTGGTGTCGATCGCGGTGGTCATGCAGTACATGGCCAGCGGTTTCAACTGGGCCTCGGACAGGTTGCGCTACCCGTACCACGGGGTCATTGGCGCTGGTGTTCTGGTGGCCGGGCTGACCGGTATCGGATCGTGGTTCTTCAGCAAACCATTCCTGACATCGGATTTCACCTATGTCCGCATCCCGCCTTTTGAAAAATTCGAGCTGGCCACGGCGGCAGCCTTTGATCTGGGCGTATTCCTCGCGGTTGTCGGCGCCGTCATGCTGTCGCTGGAAAGTTTTTCGCGCCTTGCCCGACGTGCGCATGTTCCCGACAGCGATCATCCGATGGATATCGACCCGTCGCGGGACGAAGCAGAACCCGACCTGCGCGTCGCAAAGAAGGGGGTGTAGAATGGAACTTCTTGTCGCCTCTGCCATTGGCATCCTGACCGCTGCGGGATTGTATCTGGTGTTCCGCTTGCGCACATTTCCTGTGATCCTTGGCGTGTCACTTTTGACCTATGCGGTTAACGTGTTTCTGTTCGCTTCGGGCCGGTTGACTGTGTCGGCCCCGCCGATCCTGACAGATGGTGTTTCCACCTATACCGATCCGCTGCCACAGGCGCTGGTTCTTACGGCAATTGTGATTTCCTTTGGGATGACAGCTGTTGTTGTCATGATCGCCCTTGGCGCCTATCTGGGATCGGACGATGACCATGTTGACGATCAGATTGATCCGCCCTCGGACACTCCGTTAACCGAAACGGAGGACGCGACATGATGCACTGGATCATCGCCCCCGTTATCCTGCCCGCCATTCTGGCCCCGTTTATCGTGTTGGCCGCGCGCTATCACATTGGCATCCAGCGGGTCTTTTCGATTGCCGGTGTATCAATGCTGATCGCTATTGCCGCAGGGCTTGCCTGGCAGGCATCGGATGGCACTATCACAGTTTACCAACTGGGTGATTGGGCCGCGCCCTTTGGCATCGTTCTGGTGGCCGACCGGCTTTCCACATTGATGGTTCTGCTGACGGCGGTGCTTGCGCTCTTTGTGCTGCTATACGCCATCGGATCAGGACTGGGATGATCGCGGGCGGCATTTTCACGCGCTGTTCCAGTTCCAGTTGATGGGGATCATGGGTGCGTTTCTTACGGGCGACCTGTTCAACCTGTTCGTGTTTTTCGAAGTGCTGTTGATCGCATCTTACGGGTTGATGATCCACGCCGGCGGCAATGTCCGGTTGCGTGCGGGCGTTCAATATGTGCTGTTCAACCTGCTTGGGTCCACCCTGTTCCTGTTTGCCTTGGGCGCGATCTATGCAGAAACCGGCACTTTGAATATGGCCGATCTGGCGCAGCGCGTAAATCTGGTCAGCGCCGACACCACTGTCGGCATCCGCGTCGCCGCCATTTTGCTGCTGTTGGTCTTTGCCATCAAGGCGGCGGTGGTGCCGCTGCATTTCTGGCTTCCATCAAGCTATGCAGAAGCACCTGCACCCGTTGCCGCACTTTTTGCCATTATGACCAAAGTGGGCGCCTATGCGATCATCACGGGTCTATACGATTGTTTTCCCGCCCGATCTTGCGGTGACGGCGGATTTGCACAGCACGTTATTGCTGCCAGCGGCACTTATCTCGCTTGCGATCGGGATGGTTGGCGTACTGGCTGCCGGAAAACTTGACCGGCTTGTGGCTTTTGCCGTTATCGGATCGATGGGAATGGTCATGGTCGCAATTGCCATGTTTACGCCCGACAGTATCGCAGCAGCCCTGTATTATACCGTCCATTCCACATTGGCCGCCGGCGCACTGTTCCTGATCGTCGATCTTGTCCGCACCGGCCGCGCCAACGTGGATTTGGTGCCTGCCCCGCCTATCGGGGGCGCGGCACTGACGGCTGGCTTGTTCTTTGTCGGGGCGATCGCGATGACTGGCCTGCCGCCGCTGTCGGGATTTGTTGGCAAGCTGTTAATTCTTGATGCGGCGTATTCGCACTCCGATGATGGTTTGGACATGGGCCATTGTTCTTTCGGCCAGCCTGATCAGCGTCATCGGGTTTGCGCGTGCAGGCAGCATCGTGTTCTGGAAGGCGCAAAGCATCGCGCGGACCGAAGACGAACCGCTCCCTCCCGCACCGGGGGCGTTGTCATATGTGGCCGTTGGCGGGCTTTTGGCCTTGCTGGTTGCCCATACGGTCTTTGCCGGACCTGCGCAGCGCTACATGGCGGCAACATCCGCACAGCTTTTTGCACCGGAACCCTATATTTCGACAGTATTGGATACCCCCGGTAAACTGAGCACACCCAAGGAGGCCCATTGACATGATCAAAGCATTCCGCTGGCTGTTACCGCACCCTCTTTTGACGCTGCTACTGGCCGTCGTATGGACCCTGCTGCAGAACGATGTTTCGGCAGGTATGATCGTGTTTGGCCTGATCCTTGGCGTGATCATACCATTGGGGACCTCAGTTTGGTGGCCGGACCGGCCGAGGGGTTTCGGATGGGGCGGATGATCGGCTATGTGATGATCGTAATGTGGGACATCATGGTGGCCAACATTCAGGTTGCCTGGATTGTACTGACCCGGCCCAATTCCAAACTGCGCCCCGCTTGGGTTATCGTGCCGCTGGACCTGCGCAAACCCGAAGCCATTACAATTCTTGCAGGCACGATCACCCTGACGCCCGGCACGGTTTCGGCAGACCTGTCCAACGAAGGGCACAGCCTGCTGGTGCATGCGCTGGATACAGATGATCCCGACGCAGTGCGAGACGAGATCAAGAACCGTTATGAACGCCGTCTCAAGGAGATTTTCACATGACCCTTGCAACAGATGTCATGAATATCGCGCTGATCATTACCTTTTGTGCAGTCGCACTGGCACAGCTTATGTCCATGATCCGGCTTGTGATCGGGCCCGACACCGGCGATCGCATTCTGGCGCTTGATACCATGGTGGTGAACGCCATCGGCTTGATTGTGCTGTTGGGAATAGCGCAGGGCACGCGGGTCTATTTCGAGGTTTCGCTGATAATCGCAATGCTGGGGTTCGTCTCCACCGTCGCGTATGCGCGGTTCGTTTTACGCGGGGACATCATAGAATGACGATAGAAGTCTTCCTGACCTATGCCGTAGCGGTCTGCCTTATCATTGGGGCGTTCTTTACCCTTGTCGGTGCGATCGGCTTGCTCAAATTCAATGACTCCATGACACGTCTGCACGCCCCCACCAAGGTGGGCACAGTGGGTGTTGGCGCCCTGTTGCTGGCATCGATGATCCATTCCTTTACCTTCGGAGAAGGTTCGCTGCATGAACTGCTGATCATGGCGTTCCTCTTTGTAACGGCACCGATCTCGGCGAACTTTATGGCCAAGGTCAACATTCACAAACGCGCCTGTGTTGATCCCCCGTCACCTCCGCGCGACGAAACATGGTCAACACTGGACGTGCCCGAAGCAGACCGCGAATTTGTCGAACAAAAGGAAATCTGAAGGGCAAAAGCGACCGTTTTTGGCGTTTTGACATGCTGATACAGAGGCGTAGACGCCAGCTTGGATCTGCCAGACTTCCCGCGCAATTTTGACTATTGGTCAAAATGTGGCAAGGTACCGGCATTGATCAAGTTATTTTCCGGTCCGTTTTTTCATGCCGTCCATACGCATTCTCGCTGTTCTTCTGCTTGCCGTAATCTGTGGGGCCTGCACACTTCCGGTCATTCCAAATGATGCGCAAACAACAATTCTTGCCTTACGCCACGCAGATCGATCAGGGGATGAACTGAGTTCTACGGGACAGGCGCGCGCCAACGCCCTTCCTGCGGCGGTCGCCGCTTATGATCTTGATGCGATCTATAGCCCCGACATCGCGCGCAACATTGCCACGGCACAACCCCTGTCCCAAGCATCGGGCCTGCCCATTACCCTGATTCCAAAGGAATACGCCGGTGCACGCATGACACAGGATCATCCCGACGGCACGGTCCTGTGGGTCGGAAACAAGGACAACCTGCGTGCGCTATGGTCCGAACTCGGAGCGCCGGATCCAGCACCGCAGAATTACGGGGAACTGTTTGTTGTCAAAATGCAGGGTAAGACCGCAGCCACCGTAACGCGCCTTCATGTACCCGCCGGTCCAACCTAGATCCGCCTGCGGTGCAGTGTTCACATCGTCGTCATGCCTCTTTTGCAACACTCGGCAAGCGGTTATTCTGAACAAATCTTGATTTCGAAGCCCTTCCGGCTGCATAAAGCCAAGGGGTGTTTTAGAAGGATTGCTTATAATGATTTCCCGTCGCCTTTTTCTGGGTACCGGTATTGCTGCCAGCACATTGCCGCAAATCGGTCTTTCACAAGACGTTGTGTTTGATCCCACGCCGCAAGAGGTGCGGATCAAGAAAGAATTCCTGCCCGGTCAATTGCTGATCCTGCCAAGGTCTTACTACCTTTATTTTGTGACCGAACAACGCAAGGCCATTCGTTATGGCGTGGGCGTGGGCAAGGCAGGGTTGGAATTTACCGGCAGCGCCACAATCGACGTCAAAAAAGAATGGCCCACATGGCGCCCGACACAAGAGATGATCGAACGCGATCCACATCTCTATACCAAATTCATCGACAATGATTACATCATGCCCGGTGGCCCCGGAAACCCGCTGGGCGCGCGGGCGCTTTATCTGTTCCAGAACGGGGTCGACACCTATTTCCGCATCCACGGTACAACCCAGCCCAACACAATCGGGCAATCGGTTTCGAACGGGTGCATCCGGATGCTGAACGAACACGTTGCCGATCTTTATGAACGCGTGCCTGTCGGAACAGTCGTTACCGTTCTGTAAAGCCGGCCCAAACGCCCATTCCAATACAAAAGGGCCCGCTGCATCAGCGGGCCCTTTGTTTCGCTCAATACCGCTTTAGTTCAGCGCTTTGTCGGTGATCGCGTGGGTCCATGCACCTTCAGGCGCCTTGGTGATCATGCCGCCTTCCATGGTGATTGCCACGGTCCGGTCAAAAGCCGCCGGATCAAGCGTGCCGTTCGAACCCGCAGTCAGCTTGGCAATCTCACCCATCATCCGGCGCTGATGCTTTTCGGTCTGGGCACCGGTGTTGTCATATTCCAGCACGATGTCGGCCGCCGCATCGGGGTTTTCCTCGGCCCATTTCCAACCCTTCATCGATGCACGCACAAACCGGACAAGCTGTTCCGCCTTCGCTTCGTCGGCAAGGGTGTCTTCGGTGACATAAAGGCCGTCTTCCAGCGTGGAAATGCCTTCTTCCTCGTATTTGAACACCACCAGATCATCTGGGGTCAGGCCCGCATCAATCACCTGCCAATATTCATTGTAGGTCATCGTAGTGGCGCATTCGACCTGCTTTTGCAGCAGGGGATCAACGTTAAAGTTGATCTTCTGAATGGTCACACCGCCTTCGGACCCGTCTGTGGCATAACCCAGTTTTCCCATCCAGCTGAGCAGCGGGATTTCATTGCCAAAGAACCACGTACCCAGCGTTTTTCCCGGAAAATCCGCAGGCGAATTGATGTTATGTTCCTTCAGACAGGTCAGCATCAGACCCGACGATGCGAAAGGCTGCGCGATATTGACAATCGGTGCGCCCTTTTCACGCGCGGCCAGGGCCGAAGGGCCCCAATCCACCATTACATCAGCGCCACCGCCCAGAAGAACCTGTACCGGCGCGATATCCGGTCCGCCGGGTTTGATTGTGACGTTCAGGTCTTCCTCTTCGTAAAACCCCTGTTCCAGTGCCACGTAATAGCCCGCAAACTGCGCCTGTGTGACCCATTTCAATTGCAACGTCAGATCATCGGCGGCATGGGCCATGCTGCCCCATGCACCCAAAGCTGCGATACCCAGCGTTTTCGTGATTGTCTTCATGATACTCTCCTTGTTGGTTGTTTTTGTTTCGTGTCTTTGTCTTGGATCGCGCTGCTGTGTTCTACCGGCGTTGCGACGGATGCCAGAAAGTAACCGCCCGTTCCATCAGTGCAACCGCCCCGTAAAAAGCAGACCCCGCCAGCGCAGCGACAACAATCTCGGCCCACACCAAATCCATGGCCAATTGCCCCACGGACGTGGAAATCCGAAACCCCATACCCCGCGTCGGCGACCCGAAGAATTCGGCAACGATCGCCCCGATCAAAGCCAATGTACTCCCGATTTTCAAACCGTTAAAGATAAATGGCATGGCAGCAGGCAAACGCAGTTTCAGCAAGGTACGCCAATAGCCCGCCGCATAGGTCCGCATCAGATCGCGCTGCATGGCATCGGTATCCTGTAACCCCTGAACGGTATTCACCAGCATTGGAAAGAACACCATAACCACGACGACAGCGGCCTTTGACTGCCAGTCAAACCCGAACCACATGACCAGAATTGGCGCCATTCCGATGATCGGCAAGGCTGCCACGAAATTGCCCACCGGCAACAGCCCGCGTTGCAGGAACGGATACCGGTCGATCCAGATCGCCAGCAGGAAGGCGGACCCGCAGCCAATCACATAGCCGCTCAACGCGCCCTTCAGCACGGTTTGCACAAAATCCTCCCACAGGATCGCGGTCGACGCCGCAAACCGGACAGCAATTGCCGAAGGCGGCGGCAACAGAACGGGGCTGATCTCAAAGCCCCGCACAAGGCTTTCCCAAATCACAACCAGCGTCACGCCGAACACGATCGGCACCGCCAGACGGGTGAAGGATGTCCGTGGCAATCCCGACAGCCAGACATTCAGCGCCCAACCGCCCGCCCAGACCATCAATCCGAACACCAGCCAGCCCATCACGCCATCCCCATGCGGCGCAACGTGATGCGCTGCAGCATGCCGATGATCCCGACAAGCGCCGCCGCAAGGGCGGCCGCCATGATCAATGCGCTCCAGATCTGGATGGTCTGGCCATAATAGCTGCCCGCCAGCAATCGTGCGCCCAGACCGGCCACCGCGCCGGTCGGCAGTTCCCCGACAATCGCGCCCACCAGCGACGCTGCCATCGCAATCTTGAGCGAGGTGAAAAGATACGGCATCGAAGATGGAAACCTGAGACGCCAGAATGTCTGTGCCGCCGACGCATTCCACGTCCGCATCTGGTCAAGCTGCATAACAGACGGGCTGCGCAACCCTTTGACCATGCCAACCACCACAGGGAAAAACGACAGATACATCGAAATCACCGCCTTGGGCAGCAGGCCGGAAATTCCGATGGCATTCAGAACAACGATAATCATCGGCGCAATGGCCAGAATCGGAATCGTCTGGCTGGCGATGACCCAGGGCATCACGCTCATGTCCATCGTCCGGTTGAACACGATCCCGACGGCAAGTGCGATACCCAGCAACGTACCCAGAACAAAGCCCAGCATGGTCGAAGAAAAGGTGATCCACGCATGATAAATCAGCGACCGTTTCGACGTGACGTTCTTCTCGACCGTGGTCTGCCACAGCTCGATCGCGACCTGATGGGGCGCCGGCAGCTTTGGTTTGTCCTGCGCCCATGTATCCGCAATCAATTCCGTCGTGCTAAGTTCAACACCAGCCCGCGCCGCAGTGTCGTAGGCCCAGGGCGCGTTCAGAAAGACCGCAGCGACATACCACAGCGCAAAAATCGCCGACACCACCGTCAGGACAGGAAGAAGCGACTGCCTCATGCGCGCCTCTCCGCTTTCATTTGTCCATAACTACTCCCGCCGGAGGCATCTGTCCGTGCACCGAAGCGCAACTTTTGAAAGGAAGAATTGAGTATTTTAAGACAAATGAAGGAATTAGCGTGTTCTCTGGTTCGGCGGTACAGGCTGGAGAGCCGATGACCGCGACAAGTGAAGGCACCCTGTCCCGGCGATCCTGGATACAAAAGGACAGGGTGTTTTTCTGTCACGCTAAACCTCATCGCCGTGCCCCGCGCGCAAACCTTCGCGCACCCGGTGCGCAACTTCCAGAAATTCCGGCGTATCGCGGATGTCCAGCGGCCGTTCTTTGGGCAGCGGGCTGTCGATCACATCGGTAATCCGCCCCGGGCGCGGCGACATGACCACGATCTTGGTACTGAGGTAGACCGCTTCGGGAATGGAATGGGTGACAAAGGCAATGGTCTTGCCCGTCCGTTCCCACAGATGCAGCAACTGTTCGTTCAGGTGGTCGCGTACAATTTCATCCAGAGCGCCGAAAGGTTCATCCATCAGCAAAAGATCCGCATCAAAGGCCAACGCCCGCGCGATCGAGGCACGTTGCTGCATTCCACCCGAAAGTTGCCACGGATATTTCTTTTCGAATCCTCCCAGTTCGACAAGATCAAGAACACGCGCCACGCGGGCCGCCATATCGGCCGCGTCATAGCCCATAATCTCGAGCGGCAGGCGAATGTTGCCGCCAATCGTGCGCCAGGGATAGAGCCCGGCCGCCTGAAACACATAGCCATAGGCGCGGGCCTTACGAGCCTGTTCGGGAGAGGTTCCATTGACGCTGATCGTTCCGCCCGTCGGTTGTTCCAGATCGGCCATGACACGCAGAAACGTGGTTTTGCCACAGCCCGACGGGCCGATAAAGCTGACGAAATCGCCTTTTTCGATGTCCAGCGAAACATCTTTCAACGCGTGAACCGGACCATCATTGGTTTGGAATGTCAGGTCCAGATTGCGCGCGCTGATAACGGTGTTTGAGGTCAAATCAAGTGTCCTTGCGTGCCGGGATTGCGATCAGATGCCCGCTGGAATGTTCAGCGGATCGCGCTGGATCATTTTCGGGGCGGTCAGCGCCTTCCACTTGCTCAGCGCGACCGAGGCCGACGCAAAAGCGGGACGTGGCACAAAGCGCCCACGGCCCGGTTGCGGCTGGCTGTTCTGGCCCCACGCCCAGATCACTTCTCCGCGGCTGAGGGTATAGCGCGACTGGGCGTTCACCTTGAACCCTTCGAACACGTTGTAATCCAGAACCGAATGATGATTAGCGGGGCTGATGGTTTTGCTGATCTTGGGATCCCACACCACAATATCCGCATCCGCGCCTTCGACGATCGCACCTTTTTTAGGGTAGATGTTCAGGATCTTCGCAACATTCGTGCTGGTCACGGCAACAAACTCATTGGGCGTCAGACGTCCGGTTTCCACGCCTTCGGTCCACAGAACCGCAAGCCGTTCTTCCAAACCGTTCGACCCGTTCGGAATGATCCGGAAATCATCCCGCCCTGCCCGTTTCTGTTCAGTGTTGAACGCGGCGTGATCGGTGGCAACCACCTGAAGCGATCCGGCCTGAAGCCCCGCCCACAGGCTATCCTGATGATCCTTGGAGCGGAACGGCGGCGACATCACGCGGCGTGCGGCATGGTCCCAGTCCTTGTTGAAATATTCGCTTTCATCCAGTGTCAGGAACTGGATCAGCGGCTCTCCGTAGACGCGCATGCCCTTTTGACGCGCGCGGCGGATCGCCTCGTGCGCCTGTTCGCAGGACACATGGACCACATAAAGCGGCACACCTGCCGCATCGGCGATGGTGATGGCGCGGTTGGCGGCTTCGCCTTCGAATTCGGGCGGGCGGGAATAGGCGTGGCCTTCGGGGCCGGTGATGCCCTGATCAAAATATTTTTGCTGCATTTCAGCGACCAGATCGCCGTTTTCCGCATGCACCATCGGCAGCGCGCCCAGTTCGGCACAGCGTTTGAAGGACGCGAACATTTCATCGTCCTCGATCATCAGCGCGCCCTTGTAGGCCATGAAGTGTTTGAAGGAATTGACGCCCATATCTACGGCGTCTTTCATTTCGTTGAACACGTCTTCATTCCAGCCGGTGATCGCCATGTGATAGCCGACATCGGAACAGATTTGCGGCGCGGATTTGCGATGCCATTCGTTGATCGCGTTCTTGATACTGCCATCCGCACCGGGCAGGCAGAAATCAACAACCATCGTTGTACCGCCCACTGCGGCGGCCCATGTGCCGGATTCAAAGGTCTCGGCGGCGGTGGTGCCCATGAACGGCATTTCCAGATGGGTGTGCGGATCAATCCCGCCGGGGATCACATAGGCGCCTTCGGCGTCGATATATTCATCCCCGCTCAGGTTTTCGCCGATTTCCTTGATGGTTTCGCCTTCGATCAGAACATCGGCCTTCCAGCTGCGATCTGCGGTGCAGACGGTGCCGTTCTTGATGACTTTGGTCATTGTCGTTCTCCCCTCTGTGCGGCCGGTGCCGCGTTATTGTGATGTGGTGATCGGGTCGCACACCGGCGTCGCGTGATGGTACGGGTCAAGCACCGGAGACAGATAACCCCGCGCCGTGCCTTCCATCAGGATGTAGTAACACCTGTCTTCGACACCGCGCACCACCTGGCCCAGATCCTGATTGACCGGTAGCGCGCTTCGTGCCTGTTGCGAGACATAGCCGCGTTCGACCGCTCTGGGAATGTAGACGCCGTTGTAAGGATCACTACAGGCGGTTAGCGCGAGGCCGGCTGCAACAAGTGGGATCAATCTGGCCATGCTGTTCATAGTCTCTCTCCGTGTAAGCAGAACGGTGTTGGTTTTGTCGGCAATGTTACTCCACAATCCCCGCTGTTTCGACAACGGCGTGCATCAACACATCAGCCCCCGCCGTGGCCCAGTCTTTGGAAATCTCTTCGGCCTCGTTATGGCTCAGCCCGTCAACACAGGGGCACATGACCATCGCGGTCGGGGCCACCTGATTGATCCAGCAGGCATCGTGCCCCGCGCCGGAAATAAGGTTCATGTGGGAATAACCCAGCCGTTCGGCGGCGTTGCGTACCGCCGTCACGCAGCCTTCGTCAAAGGTGACCGGATCAAATCCGCCAACCTTTTCCATTTCGATGCCAAGGCCCATGTCATCGCAGATTTTCTGCGCACCCGCTTTCAACCGCGCCTCCATATCCTCGATCACCTTGATGTCGGGGGATCGCAGATCAACGGTGAACACCACCTTGCCCGGGATCACATTGCGCGAGTTGGGATAGACATCGATATGGCCAGCCGCGCCCACCGCGTGTGGCGCGTGCGACCACGCGATTTCATCGACCAGTTCCAGCACCCGCGCCATACCCAGCCCCGCGTTCTTACGCATCGGCATTGGCGTACTGCCGGTGTGGGAATCCTTGCCGGTGATGGTGATCTGGGTCCAGCTTAACCCCTGCCCATGGGTGACAACGCCGATATCCTTGCCTTCGGCTTCCAATATCGGGCCCTGTTCGATGTGCAGTTCGAAAAACGCGTGCATCTTGCGGGCGCCGACGGGTTCGTCCCCCTGCCAGCCGATGCGTTTCAGCTCATCCCCGAAGGCCTTGCCGTCTGCATCCACGCGTGATTTGGCCCAGTCTTCGGTGTGGATACCGGCGAACACACCGCTGGACAGCATCGCGGGGGCGTAACGTGTGCCTTCCTCGTTCGTCCAGTTGGTCACAACGATCGGGTGTTTCGTTTTGATCCCCAGATCATTCAGCGTACGCAAGATTTCCAGGCCCCCCAAGACGCCCAGAATACCATCATATTTGCCACCCGTGGGCTGGGTATCCAGATGCGATCCGACATAGACGGGCAAGGCATCCGGATCGGCCCCTTCACGGCGCGCAAACATATTGCCCATACTGTCCAGCCCCATGGAACAGCCCGCGTCCTCGCACCATGTCTGGAACAGAGCACGGCCTTCGCCATCTTCGTCTGTCAGGGTCTGGCGGTTGTTTCCGCCCGCCACACCGGGGCCGATCTTGGCCATGTCCATCAGGCTGTCCCAAAGACGGTCGCCGTTGATTTTCAGGTTTTCACCGGGGGCTGCCATGTTCATCCTCGCCTTATTTCAGTTCTATTTCCACAAACGCCATCGGGGTTGATCCGGCGTTGATCACATTGTGTTCTACGCCCGCATTACGGCGATATGCCTCGCCCTGAGCGACGGTGACAGACCGTATATTCCCACCGGGTTCTTCCAGTTGCATCTGGCAGGTTGTGATGGCTGTAATCACGTAATCCATCTCGTGCGTGTGCCATCCTGTTTCTGCTCCGGCGTCGAAATCAAACCGCGTCACGCGCACCAGATCATCATCTATCAGTTGCGTTACTTTCGCGGGCAGCCTGTTCATCCCAAAAGACACCCAAGACAGAAACCGTATGCAATCATTTTCGGCCCGATAATTTTACCATTTGGTAAAGCTACGATTGCGGTTAGGGTACCCACTGTCAAGGTTCGACTTGGACATTCCATGTTCGAAGCTGGCGCATTTGGGGTATTGCCCTCGTTTCGATCAAACCTTGGATGTAGACATGCCCGATTCAACCCTACCGGACAGCGCGAAAAAACCAAGCCGCATCCAGAAACGCAACCGGATGGTTATTCTGGATGCTGCATTGGATGTGTTTTCGCAGCACGGATATCGCGGTGCGACGCTGGATCAGATCGCCGAGGCTGCGGGCCTGAGCAAGCCCAACATCCTGTATTACTTTGACGGCAAGGAAGCCATTCACATCACGCTGCTGAACCAGTTGATGGAAACGTGGCTTGCCCCGCTGCACAAGTTGAATGCCGATGGCGACCCGCTGCCGGAACTGCTGGCCTACATCACTCGCAAACTTGAAATGGCGCGTGATCTGCCCCGCGAAAGCCGCCTGTTCGCCAATGAAATTCTTCAGGGCGCACCACGCATGGGCCCACATTTGCAATCCAGCCTGAAACCGCTGTTTGATGAAAAATGCGCAGTCATTCAGGATTGGATGGACGCCGGAAAACTGGCAAAAGTCGATCCGAAACACCTGATTTTTTCGATCTGGGCCACAACCCAGCACTACGCAGATTTCGACGCGCAGGTGCAAGTCTTGCTGGACGGCCAACCCAGCCAAACCGATGCAGCAGCCTACTTGACGAAGATGTTTACCAAAGTGCTAAGCTCGGATCAGGACCAGAGAAAAGAACAAGCTAAAGCAAAGGAAAGCCTGTGAAAATTATTGTTATCGGTGCAAGTGGTGCGGTCGGAAATACAGCTGTCAAAGCGCTTTCTGGCCGCCATGAGGTTGTGACCGCCGGCAAAACCAGCGGTGAAGTTCGTGTAGATCTGGAAGACATCGAAAGCATTCGTTCGATGTACGAACGCGTCGGGAAAATTGATGCTTTGATCAGCGCGGTTGGACACGGCCATTTCGGACCCGTTGACGGAATGACAAGCGCGCAATTCATGAAAGGGATCACGGGCAAGGTTATGTCGCAGGTCAATCTGGTACTAGAGGGGTTTGCATACATGAACGATGCCGGTTCTTTCACCCTGACCAGTGGCGTTTTGAACCGCGACCCGATCGCCGGCGGTGCTGCGGCGGCGGCCGCAAACGGCGCAATTGACAGTTTCGTAAAAGGTGCGTCTGTCGATATGCCGCGCGGCATACGCATCAACGCAGTCAGCCCCGAAGTACTGGAAGTTTCCAGACAAAAGTATGACGGTTTTTTTCACGGCCATAACCATGTCTCGGACGAAGCCGTCGGGCTTGCATTCAGCAAAGCTGTCGAAGGGTGCCTGAACGGTCAGGTCTTTATCGTCGATTAGTCTGTTTCAGGTCCGGCGACGTGTTCGCGTGAAACACCTTCGCTATTCTGCCGCCTTGGCCGCCGGGTTGTTCGGGTGGGTTGTCCAGTTGGCATAATCCGGTTCCACAACCTTGCCGGTGCGCGGGTCAACAAGACCGGGGGCCATGGCTTCCATCGTGATACAGTCTTCGACGGGGCAGACATTGACGCACAGGTTGCAGGCCACGCATTCTTCGTCGATCACCTCGAACACGCGATCCGGCGACATCGAAATCGCCTGATGGCTGGTGTCTTCGCAGGCCGCGAAACAACGCCCGCAGGAAATGCAAAGATCCTGATTGATCTTGGCCTTGGCGACATAATTCAGGTTCAGATACTGCCAATCGGTGACATTTGGCACCGCACGGCGCACAATCTGGTCAACGGACGTAATCTCTTTTTCGTCCATCCACTGGGACAGGCCGGAAATCATTTCCTGAACGATCTTGAACCCGTAGGTCATCGCCGCTGTGCAAACCTGCACATTGCCCGCCCCTAGCGCCATAAACTCTGCCGCATCACGCCACGTGGTGACGCCGCCAATGCCGCTGATCGGCAAGTGGGCCAGTTCGGGTGTGCGCGCGATTTCGGCGACCATGTTCAGTGCAATCGGTTTCACCGCAGGCCCACAATACCCCCCATGCGCACCCTTGCCGTCAATTGTGGGTTCGGGTGCAAACAGGTCAAGATCGACAGAGGTGATCGAATTGATCGTGTTGATCAGGCTGACAGCATCCGCGCCGCCGCGCAGTGCGGCCTCGGCCGGTTTGCGCACGTCGGTGATATTGGGTGTCAGTTTGACAATCACCGGCATCCGCGTGTTCGCCTTGACCCAGCGAGTGACCATTTCGATATATTCCGGTACCTGCCCCACAGCAGACCCCATGCCCCGTTCCGACATGCCGTGCGGACAACCAAAGTTCAGCTCGACCCCGTCCGCGCCGGTATCTTCGACCAAGGGCAGAATGAATTTCCACGGGTCTTCTTCGCAAGGCACCATCAGCGATACGACCATCGCGTGATCGGGGTAATCGCGTTTGACCAGCTTGATTTCGTCCAGATTGGTTTGCAGCGGGCGGTCTGTGATCAATTCGATGTTGTTCAGGCCCAGCAGGCGACGATCTGCGCCATAAATCGCGCCATAACGCGGGCCATTCACGTTCACCACATGCGGATCAAGACCCAGCGTTTTCCACACCACGCCCCCCCAGCCGGCATCATAGGCACGGCGTACGTTGTATTCCTTGTCCGTGGGTGGCGCACTGGCCAGCCAGAACGGATTTGGGGATTTGATCCCGATAAATTCACTTTGAAGATTTGCCATTTTGCGTTCCTTCCAAAAGTGGGGGCTAGCCCACGCTTAGCCCATCAAACTTGCATGTATGTCCATCGCCGCATCGCGCCCTTCGGCAACGGCCGTGACAGTCAGATCATCGCCACCGGTCGCACAGTCACCCCCGGCCCAGATACCTTTGACCGATGTGCGGCCCGCGCCGGTTACAGCAATCTTGCGCCCGTCCAGATCAGGCAGGTCCGACCCCTCAAGCGATTGCCCGATGGCCTTGAACACCTGATCCGCAGCCAGACGTATCGTTTGCCCCGTCGGTTTCAGATCATCTGTCGTATATTCAAACTCGATCTCGCGCACGGCGCCATTGCCATGGACCGCCACGGGAGAGGCGTTGGTGATGATACGCACACCCTTGGACGCCGCCAGATCCTGTTCGAACACGCTCGCGTTCATCCGGTCACGCCCTCGGCGATAGACCAACGTCACATTCAGCGCGCCCAGCAGTTTGGCCTGCACGGCGGCATCCACCGCGGTCATGCCGCCACCGATCACCACAACATCACGCCCGACCGGCACCTTGGCCACATCGCTTGCCTGGCGCAGGTCGGCAATAAAATCGACCGCGTCCAGAACGCCGTCTTTATCCTCGCCATCCAGACCCAACGCATTCACCCCGCCCAGACCGATGCCCAGAAACACCGCATCATAATCGGCCTGAAGCGACGATAATGACAGGCCGGTACCCAGCGCCTTGCCGTATTCGGTGGTGATGCCGCCAATTTTCAACAGCCAGTCCACTTCGGCCTGCGCAAATCCGTTTGTCGTTTTGTAGGTGGCGATCCCGTATTCGTTCAATCCACCCGGTTTGGGACGCGCATCAAACACGGTGACATCACTGCCCAGCATCGCCAGACGGTGCGCGCAGGCCAATCCGGCAGGTCCGGCCCCAACAACGGCGACCCGTTTACCTGTGGATGCAGCGCGTTCGAACGGATGCACGCCCTTGGATTGCAGACCGTCAGTGGCATAACGTTGCAACTGCCCGATCAGCACCGGCTTGCCTTCGGCCAGTTCGCGCACGCACGCCTCTTCGCACAGGGTTTCGGTGGGGCAGACCCGCGCGCACATGCCGCCCATGATGTTCTGGGTCAGGATCGTCTTGGCCGCCGCGTCGGGTGTGCCGGTTGCGATCTGGCGAATAAACAGCGGAATATCGATATCCGTCGGACAGGCCGTGATGCACGGTGCATCGTGGCAGAAATAGCATCTGTCTGCCGCCACCAACGCTTCGTGGTCATCCAGCGGGGCATGCAGATCCGAAAAACCGGTTTCATAGTCGTCCGGGGCCAACCGTCCGGCAACCACACCTTGCGTAAACACATTCTGCGCCATTTGCGTCCCTTCCCCTACGTTGTTTGAAAGCACGCTCTCACGGATTTATTTTTTTATCAACTGGTAAAATTTTTACAGAGTGCTCGTTTTCTGTGCGATTCCCGATGCATTCAGGCTGGTGCACCCAGACTTCACGCGAAATGACAGACGCCCCGTATTCACGTGAACTGTACAGAAATCAGGTGCTTACAAGGACAAGCACCTTTCCGCCGTCACAGGAACTTCATCTAATTCCTCTTGATTTTTTTACGATGTGACGCCATATAGCGCCTGCGACGTTACCACTATCGACCAAACTGCTCCTTTCGGCTCAGTCTTTCGATCTTGCACTGACCTAGCCGACCTGCCGCATTCCGTGGGCAGTTTTTAAAGGAGAACGACGATGGCTACTGGCACCGTCAAATGGTTTAACTCAACAAAAGGCTTCGGCTTTATCGCGCCCGATGGCGGCAGCAAAGACGTGTTTGTACACATCTCTGCCGTTGAACGCGCAGGCCTGACCGGTCTGGCCGACAACCAAAAAGTGACATTCGACATCGAACCGGGCCGTGACGGCCGCGAAAGCGCGACAAACATCGCACTGGCGTAAGGTTCGACCCTGCAAAGGGACCGAATTCAAAAAAGAACGGGCGGATCGGAAACGATGCGCCCGTTTTTTTGTGCAACCGCGATGCTTATTTCCGCGCTTGCTCGATCAGCTTGACCACACTTGGCCCGACAGCCGCCACGATATTCGTAACTCCTGAAGCGTTTGGATGGATGCCATCTGATTGCATATAGGGCTGGACAAGCGCAGGATCGGTATCACGCAGGGCGGTTCCACCAGTAATCCCCGCGAAAAAACTGGGTAGGTACAACGCACCATATGCGTCTGCCAATTCTGCATACATGACGTCAAATGCCTGTTTGTACTCAGGCCCGTAATTTTTTGGGGCCGTCAGCCCGATCAGCAAAATATCCACATTTGCGGCCTGCGCCGTCTTCAATATCCCCTCCAGATTTGAGCGGCTGACCGCCGGATCGATGCCGCGCAACAGATCATTGCCGCCCAGCGCCACGATCATCGCATCAACATCCGGCGTCAGTGTCCAATCGACACGCGCCAACCCGCCAGCTGTCGTGTCACCGGAAACACCCGCATTGATCAAACGCACGTTCGTTACGCCTTGCGCGTTCAGCCAATCTGCAAGTTGGGGCACAAAACCGTCTGATTGCCTCAGCCCGTAACCTTGTGTCAGGCTGTCGCCCAGCGCCGCCACAGTAATCTCTTGGGCTGCGACAACACTCGCCGCGCAAATCGTTGCAATTGCCAAAGAAAGCTTGCGTATCTCGCCTCGCGCTCCATATGCAAAGTGACGCAACCAAAGGCCCGCATATATGACTGACCCCGTGATTTCCCTTAAGAATGCTGCCCTTTCACTTGAAGGGAACGCCGGACGTGTCGACATTTTGCACGACATCACACTGGATGTTGCGCAAGGTGAAACGCTTGGTCTTGTGGGGCCATCCGGATCAGGCAAATCATCACTCCTTATGCTGATGGGCGGCCTTGAACAGGCCACTGGCGGAACGATCACAGCGCTTGGTCACGACCTGACGGCAATGAATGAAGACGACCTCGCGCGCTTTCGTCTGGAACATATGGGGGTGGTTTTCCAATCCTTCCACCTAATTCCGACAATGACCGCTTTGGAAAATGTCGCAACCCCGCTGGAACTGGCGGGTGTGCGGGATGCTTTTGATCGCGCACGACAAGAACTTGAAACCGTTGGTCTGTCGCATCGTGCAGATCATTATCCGGCCCAAATGTCAGGTGGCGAACAGCAACGTGTCGCTTTGGCGCGCGCATCGGCGCCCCGCCCGCACATTCTGTTGGCTGATGAGCCAACAGGCAATCTGGATGGCGCAAACGGAGCCGCGATTATTGATCTGTTGTTTGATTTGCGCGATCGCCACGGCGCCACGCTGGTTCTGGTGACACATTCCAACAGTCTGGCCGAACGGTGCGACCGTGTGATCCGGCTGCGCGACGGGCACATCGACGATGCGGCCCGAAAGGCCGCGGAATGAGCCTGCGTCTGGCCGCACGTTTCGCACGACGTGAACTGCGTGGCGGGCTTCAGGGGTTTCGCATCTTTCTGGCCTGCCTTGCACTGGGCGTTGCCGCGATTGCCGCCGTTGGGTCTGTGCGCGCCAGTATCGAGGCCGGATTGGCAAAGGAAGGCGCTGCCTTGCTTGGGGGCGATGCCGAGATCGAACTGACCTATCGCTTTGCCACCGAGGAAGAGCGCGACTGGATGCGCGAAAACGCGCAAGACGTGTCGGAAGTCATTGATTTTCGATCAATGGCAGTGTCCCGCAAAAACGGCGAGGCGGAACGCGGGCTGACGCAGGTCAAGGCGATTGATGATGTCTATCCGCTGGTTGGTGTGGTGGAACTGGTTCCCGATATGCCACTGGATATTGCCATGCAGGGCCAGAACGGATTGCCCGGCGCAGTCATGGAACGGGCGCTGATTGACCGGATGGCGCTGGTTGTTGGCGACAGTTTTACGCTCGGAACGCAAGATTTTGTCCTAATGGCAGAACTGGTCGGGGAACCGGATGCGGCGGCGGGCGGCTTTGCCCTTGGGCCACGCACGATCGTGACAACGCAAAATCTGGCAAACTCCGGTCTGTTGGAACCGGGCACCCTGTTTTCGTCGAAATACCGACTGGCGCTGCCCGAAGGAACCGAGCTTGCCGAATTGGAACAGCAAGCCAAAACGCGATTTGAAAATGCTGGGTTACGATGGACAGATTCCCGCAACGGCGCGCCGGGCGTTGCAGAATTTGTTGAACGACTGGGCGCGTTTCTGGTGTTGGTCGGGTTATCTGGCCTGGCCGTGGGCGGGGTTGGTGTTTCTGCTGCAGTGCGGGCCTATCTGGCGAACAAGACCAATGTGATTGCCACATTGCGAACGCTGGGCGCAAACCGCAGCACGATTTTCCAAACCTATTTTATCCAGATCGGGGTGCTTAGTGTTCTAGGGATCATCATTGGCCTGTTTCTGGGCGGCTTTGTGCCTTTGCTTCTCGCGCCTCTGATCGAAGCGCGCCTGCCGATACCCGCGTCCTTTGCAATCTATCCAGAACCCCTGATCGAAGCCGGATTGTACGGCATTCTGACCGCCTTGGTTTTTACCCTCTGGCCCCTTGCCAGAACAGAAGACGTGCGCGCGGCGACCCTGTTCAGGGATGCGTTGGGTGGCGCAAAACTGTTGCCCGCGCCGCGATATCTGCTGGTTATCGTCCTCGGCCTTGCTGCTTTGATCGGGCTGGCGGGGTGGTTCAGCGACACGTGGCGGCTTACGTTATGGACAGCGGGCGGCATCGCCGGTGCCTTGGTGATCCTTGCGATTGCGTCGATCCTGATCCGTTGGGGATCACGCCGTGGCGTGCGGATGGCCCGCAACCGTCCCGCCCTGCGATGGGCCTTGGGCGCAATTGGCGGGCCGCGCGAAGGCGCGGCTTCTGTTGTGTTGTCTCTTGGGCTTGGCTTGTCCGTACTGGCGGCGGTCGGCCAGATTGACGGCAACCTGCGCAACGCCATTTCGGGGCAACTACCCGAAGTCGCGCCATCCTATTTCTTTGTTGATATCCAGCAGGACCAGATGGACGGGTTCAATGACCGGTTGAACAGTGATGCGGCGGTGCGCAAAGTTGAAAGCGCACCAATGCTGCGCGGCGTGGTCACCACAATCAACGGCAAACCCGCGCGCGAAGTTGCTGGCGATCATTGGGTTGTAAATGGCGATCGCGGCGTAACCTATGCTGATCGCCTGCCGGAAAACACCCGTATCACAGCCGGAACATGGTGGCCTGAAAACTACGATGGCCCGCCCCAGATCAGCTTTGCGCAGGAAGAAGCCGATGAAATGGGCCTGCATTTGGGCGATATCCTGACCATCAACATTCTGGGGCGCGACATCACGGCCACCATCACCAGTTTTCGCGAGGTTGATTTTTCCACCGCTGGCATCGGGTTTGTCCTGACGATGAACCCTGCCGCGTTGGCGGGTGCGCCGCACAGTTTCATTTCAACCGTATACGCCGAACCGCAGGCAGAAGCGGCGATTTTGCGCGATCTGTCCAATACCTTTCCAAACATCACCGCCATTCGTGTGCGCGACGCGATTGATCGTGTGTCCGAGGTTCTTGCCGGGTTGGCTGCAGCCACATCATACGGCGCAGCAGCCACTTTGCTGACCGGTTTTCTGGTGCTGATCGGGGCCGCCGCCGCTGGCGAAGGTGCCCGAACCTATGAAGCAGCCGTGCTGAAAACACTGGGCGCATCGCGGCGGCGCATATTGCTTAGCTTTGCGTTGCGCGCGGCCCTTTTGGGGGCGGCGGCAGGCTTGGTCGCGTTGGGGGCCGGATTGCTGGGCGGTTGGGCCGTCAGCACCTATGTGATGAGCACCGATTTCAAGATCATCTGGCCATCCGCGCTGGCCATTATTGCAGGCGGGATTATTGCCACGCTGTTGTCGGGGCTTGCCTTTGCGTGGCGGCCACTGGCCGCGCGCCCCGCGCAAGTGCTGCGCGCGCGCGAGTAAGACCAAGGCGCGTCTGGCAAATTCTTCTGCCAGACGCGGTGTTCTAGCTTACTCAGCCGCTTCGGCATAATCCTCCATCGGTGGGCAGGTACAGACTAGATGGCGGTCGCCATAGACATTGTCGACACGGTTGACGGGGGGCCAGTATTTATCCACGCGGAACGCACCCGGAGGGAAGCACCCCTGTTCGCGCGTATAAGGGCGGTCCCATTTGCTCACCAGATCTTCGACGGTATGGGGCGCGTTTTTCAGCGGGTTGTTCACCGGATCAATCCGCCCCTCTTCGATATCGGCAATTTCGGCGCGGATGGCCAGCATCGCATCGCAGAACCGGTCCAGTTCGGCACAAGTCTCACTTTCGGTCGGCTCGATCATCAAGGTGCCCGCCACGGGCCAGCTCATCGTCGGGGCGTGAAACCCGCAATCGATCAACCGTTTGGCGATATCTTCCACCGTGACACCGGCGCTGTCCTCGAACGGGCGGGTATCGATGATACATTCATGCGCCACACGGCCTGTCGGGCCTTTGTAAAGCACATCAAATGCCCCTTCGAGCCGTTTGGCGATGTAGTTCGCGTTCAGGATGGCAACACGCGTAGCCTGCGTCAGACCTTCGCCGCCCATCATCAGGCAATAGGCCCACGAGATCGGCAACAGCGACGGTGATCCATAGGGCGCGGCAGAAACAGGCCCCTGCACACCACCGGTTTGCGGATGGCCGGGCAAATGTTCGATCAAATGTGACTTCACACCGATCGGCCCCATGCCGGGGCCACCGCCACCATGCGGAATGCAAAACGTTTTATGCAGGTTCAGGTGGCTGACATCCCCGCCCAGATCGCCGGGCCGTGACAGACCGACCATGGCATTCATGTTTGCCCCGTCGATATAAACCTGTCCGCCATGGGTGCGCACAATGTTACAGACTTCGATCACGGTTTCCTCGAACACGCCGTGGGTTGACGGATAGGTAATCATGCAACCGGCAAGATTATCGCGCATGTTTTTCGGCCTTGGCGCGAAAATCTTCCAGATCGATATCGCCACGCGCATCCGATTTCACCGGCACCACGTCCCAACCGACCATATGGGCGCTAGCGGGGTTGGTTCCGTGCGCCGACATCGGGATCAGACAGATGTTGCGGTGCCCCTGCCCGTTGGCGCGGTGATAGGCGGAAATGGTCAACAGTCCGGCATATTCGCCCTGCGCGCCAGAATTGGGTTGCATTGAAATCGCATCATATCCGGTGATCTGGCACAGCTTGTCACTCAGATCGGTGATCATCTCGCTATAGCCTTCGGCCTGATCCAGCGGCACGAACGGGTGTAGTTGCGAAAACTCGGGCCAACTGATCGGCATCATTTCGGCGGCCGAATTGAGTTTCATGGTGCAAGACCCCAGCGGGATCATCGCGCGATCCAGCGCCAGATCACGATCCGCCAGACGGCGCATATAGCGCATCATTTCGGTTTCGGCGCGGTTCATGTGAAAAATCGGGTGTTCAAGGAATTCCGATGTCCGCACCATGCTTTCGGGCACACGATAGGCCGGCGTGATCAGGTCATCATCCATCATGATCCCGAACGCGCGCCACACCGCCTCAATGGTGGCGGGGCGGGTCAGTTCATCCAGCGAAATGCCGATTTTCGTATCACCCACACGGCGCAGGTTGACACCCTCGCGCACGCCCGCATGCAACACACCGCGTTGTAGCAGGCCGACATCCACCGTGATCGTATCAAAGAAGGTTTCCGGTTCCACATGGAAACCGGCGGCTTCCAGCCCCTTGGCCAGACGCACGGTTTTGCGATGGATGCGCTGCGCGATTGCCTTCAGGCCTTCGGGGCCGTGAAACACCGCATAAAACCCTGCCATGACCGCCAGCAGCGCCTGCGCGGTACACACGTTCGATGTGGCCTTTTCGCGGCGGATATGTTGTTCGCGGGTTTGCAGCGACAGACGATAGGCGCGGTTGCCGTGGGCATCCACCGACACCCCGACAATACGCCCCGGCATCGCCCGTTTATAGGCATCGCGCGCCGCCATATAGGCCGCGTGCGGCCCGCCATACCCGACCGGAACGCCAAACCGCTGGGTCGAACCAACTGCGATATCGGCACCCATTTCTGCGGGTTCTTTCAACAACGTCAGGGCCAGCGGATCGGCACTGATGATGCCGATGGCATTGGCCGCGTGCAGGGCAGAAATGGCATCGGTGAAATCGCGCACATGCCCGTACGTGCCCGGATACTGGAAAATCGCACCGAATACGGCTTCTGCGTCCAAAGTGTCGGGCGATCCGACGATCACCTCGATCCCTAACGGGGCCGCGCGCGTCTGCATCACCGCGATGTTCTGCGGATGGCAGTTTTCGTCGATGAAAAACCCCTTGGCCTTTGATTTGGCCACCCGCTGCGCCATCGTCATGGCCTCGGCGCAGGCTGTCGCCTCGTCCAGCAGGGACGCATTGGCAATCTCAAGCCCCGTCAGATCACTGACCATGGTTTGGAAATTCAACAGCGCCTCAAGCCGCCCTTGCGAAATTTCGGGCTGATAAGGGGTGTAGGCCGTATACCAAGCGGGATTTTCCAGAATATTGCGCTGGATCGCGGGCGGTGTCACCGTGCCGTGATAGCCCTGCCCGATCAACGAGGTCAGAACCTTGTTTTTCGAAGCGACCTTTTTCATATGGTACAAAAGTTCGCGTTCCGATTTGGCCTTGCCAAACTCCAACGGATTTTTCTGCCGGATCGCGGGCGGCAGCGTATCATCGATCAGAGCGTCCAACGTATCCGAACCGACCACGCGCAACATCTGCGCCATTTCCGCAGGTGACGGGCCGATGTGACGGCGGTTTGCAAAATCATATGGCAGATAGTCGATAGGTTTGAACGGCATTTTGAACTCCCTGATAGGCAATCGGTGGCACAGGTTTGCACCGTGCAAGTGCGGGGTGCGCGGCCGGATCGTAGACCCGCGCCGCGCATAGGATTATTTGATAAACGCCTTGTAGGCGGCTTCATCCATGTAATCATCCAGTTGCGACGGGTCCGCGACGGTCATTTTGAAAAACCAAGCTTCGCCCTCGGCATCGTCGTTCACCTTGCCGGGTTCGTCTGTCAGAACCTCGTTCACCTCGGTGATCTCGCCATCCAGCGGGGCCAGAATATCGGATGCGGCCTTGACGCTTTCGATAACGACAACCTCTTCGTCCTTGGTGATGGCGCGGCCCACATCGGGCAGTTCGACAAACACAACATCGCCCAGTTGTTCTGCCGCGTGCTCGGTGATCCCGACCACGATTTCGTCGCCGTCCTGACGCAGCCATTCATGTTCTTCGGTAAACTTCATCTGGTCTTTCTCCTGCTGGTGATAGTTTATTTAACGTTTGAAACCCGGGGGCACGAAGGGCAATTTCACGACCGAAACAGGCAAGCGTTTCCCCCGAACATCGCCATATACGACCGTTTCAATCCCCGCCAGTTCACGGATCAGCATACCCATGGCCACAGGCCCCTGTACACTGGGGCCAAACCCGCCCGATGTAACCGTTCCGATCTGCGTCTGAGACGTTTCATCGGCATAAAGCGCGACACCTGTGCGCATCGGCGCACGTCCTTGCGGAGATAACCCAACGCGCACAGATGCAGGCGGCGTTTCAAACTCTGCCAGTATCACGTCGGCACCGGGGAATCCGCCGGCGCGCCCGCCCCCCGCGCGGCGCACTTTCTGGATCGCCCATGTCAGCGCGGCAGCAGAAGGGGTGGTGGTGGCGTCCATGTCCTGACCGTACAGGCACAATCCGGCTTCCAGCCGCAGGCTGTCTCGCGCGCCCAACCCGATGGGCGCAACCTCGTCCATCTCCAGCAGGGCGCGCACCAAAGATACCACGTCATCCTGATTAACCGAAATTTCGAAACCGTCTTCACCCGTATAGCCCGAACGCGAAGCCCAGACGGCCATTCCGTTCAGGTTTAACGGCGCGGCATCCATGAAACGCATGTTGGCCGCAGCAGGGTCCAAGCGGGCAAGGGCAACCTCCTGCCTTGGGGCCTTGCAACGCGATCAGGGCACGGTCCTCCATAGGCTCGATCGTGATGTCAGCAGGCAGGCCCGCCCGCATCAATGCCAGATCGGCCGCTTTGCAGGCGGCGTTGATCACGACAAACAAATCATCGCCACGGCGCGCAAACATCAGATCATCCTCGATGCCGCCCTGTGCGTTGGTAAAAAACCCATAGCGTTGCCGCCCATCGGCCAACCCCAGAACATCCACCGGCACCAAAGCTTCAAATGCCAGAGCCACCGCATCCCAAGACGGGCCGCGCAACAGCACCTGTCCCATATGGCTGACGTCGAACAGGCCCGCATCGCTGCGGGTGTGCAGATGTTCCTGCATCACGCCCATCGGATACTGCACCGGCATCGCGTACCCGGCGAAGGGCACCATTTTGGCCCCCAATTCCACATGCAGATCAAACAACGCCGTATGCAACAAATCCGACACGCCAACACTCCCCTTTTTATTTGTGCCATCGGCTGTCTGGAAAACCCCGAACATACCGGCACCTGACCGCCAGCCCCTTCGGGTCCGACGCCTGATGCCCCCTCTGTCCTGTTGCCTGAGATCGTTATCCCTTCGGCGGGCGCAAGAAACGCCACTCTCCAGAGTCTGTGTTTTGGTTGAAACGGTCCTTTAGGCCTGAGAGATTCCGGGGCGGTTGCTCCTTCGGCATCGGCATCTTGCCGATTCTCCCGCTTCAACAAAGTATACGGTAGTATGCAACATTCACGCTGACAAGCGGTCTTGGCTGCAATGCGACGGATTCAACATTGCAAGCAAAACCTCGTTTCCACACACCAGCCCATCCAACGTTACGTCATCAAGTTCTGCAAAAAAGGCCGACGCTGCCCGCGTCAAGGCATCGCGCAGCCTGCACGCGCTGGTGAATGGGCAGGTATTATCTGCATCAGCAAAACATTCTGCAATCGGAGTATTGGCCTCGACACTGCGAAACACGTCGCCGATGCGGATTTCTGCGGGGGCTTTTGCCAGACTCAGGCCACCATTACGCCCGCGCTGGGTATGCAAATAGCCCAGTTGGCTTAACTGGTTGATCACTTGTGCAAGATGGTTTTCCGAGATGTTGCAACAGGAAGCGATCTGGTTTTTGGTGACCAGTTTGCCGGGGTTGGCGGCACAATACATCAGCAATCTGACGGCTATATTGGTTCGTTTGGTTATCCGCACCCGCGTTCACCTGTTGCCATTCGGTACAATACCTTGGCACAGTCGGCGCAAAACAGGTTTGACCTAAATCAAGCGCCCGAAATTGATGTCACAAAAGTCTCCACCCTATTTCTTTGGCTACGGTTCTTTGGTGAACCGGTCCACACATGAATACGGCAACCCGACCCGTGCCACAGCGCAGGGTTGGCGGCGCCTGTGGCGCCATACCGGCAAGCGCCCGGTCGCCTTTCTGACCGTTGTTCCCGATCCGTCATGCTGCATTGATGGCCTGATCGCATCCGTGCCCGGTGCCGACTGGGCCGCGCTGGATGCCCGCGAATGGGCTTATGATCGCGTTCCGGCATCCGATCAGGTCAGACACGATCTTGATCACCAACCATCCATCCACCTATACACTGTTGCACCCGACCGGAACCATGCCCCCGACACTAGGCATCCGATCCTGCTCAGTTACATTGACGTGGTTGTTCAGGGCTATCTGACCGAATTCGGCGTCGACGGCGCATCGCGGTTTTTCGAAACGACCGATGGATGGGACGCCCCGATCCTGAACGATCGCGCCGCGCCGGTCTACGCACGCCATCGTACCCTAACAGATTTTGAACGCCGATTTGTCGATCACAATCTCGAGGCTCTGTCCGCGCGCATCGAGCAACCCGAGAAGTTTGGCGTAAAGCGCTGACCGGGCTGGCGTCCAGAAGACGTCCCCTCGCCACATCTGCAGGCGACGCGCCACTTCGAAACGTGCAGGCGCCACGCTTCCCGTTTCTTTTTGCCGCAAATACGGCTGCGCATCCTGTAAGTGGCGTTGCGCCTTCTCGGCCTAGTCGCGACGAGGCGGGTTTTGCAACAAGGGCATCAGTTGCGACATATCCGGCCCGTGCGCCTGACCGGTCAATGCCTTGCGCAACGGCATGAACAGACTGCGGCCTTTGCGGCCTGTCGCGTCTTTTACGGCGGCGGTCCATGTTCCCCATGTTTCGGCCGTGTAGGGCAGCGGTGGCAACATCGACAGCGCGGTGTCGACAAATTCCACGTCTTCAGGATCGATGACAGGTGTCGCCCCGTTGGACAGCATCATCCACCAGCCCTCAAGATCGTTCAAGGTTGTGATGTTGTCTTTTACCACGCTCCAGAACGGGGCAGCCAGTTCGGTAGGCACACCAATGGCCGCCACCTGATCCGCAACCGCCTCGACGGGTTGGGCCTGCAGGTAATGCGCCGTAAGCGGCAACAGGTCTTCGGCATCGAATTTTGTTGGTGCAGACCCGAAATGGCCGATGTCGAACCCGTCAATCAACTGCGACATCTCGGTCCGGATTTCCACCGGATCTGATGACCCAAGCCGCGCCATCAGACTAAGCAACGCCATCGGTTGAATCCCGCGTTCGCGCAGGTCACGAAGCGCAAGTGTGCCCAGACGCTTGGACAATGCTTCGCCCTGCGGGCCCGTCAGCAGCGAATGATGTGCGAAACGTGGCGCTGTTCCGCCCAGCGCGTTGATAATCTGGATTTGCGTGGCTGTGTTGGTCACATGGTCCGATCCACGCACCACATCGGTAACGCCCATTTCGATATCATCGACGACCGAAGCCAGCGTGTACAATACCTGCCCGTCACCCCGGATCAGCACCGGATCAGACAGGGACGCCGCATCGATTGAAATGTCGCCCAGAATGCCATCGGCCCACTCGATCCGCTCGTGATCCAGCAAGAACCGCCAGACACCGGGCCCGCGGTCGGCGCGCAATTTGTCTTTTTCCGCCTCTGATAGCGCCAAAGCGGCACGGTCATAGACCGGCGGTTTGCTCATATTCAGTTGTTTCTTGCGCTTCAGGTCCAGTTCGGAGGGCGTTTCAAAAGCCTCGTAAAAACGGCCCTTTTCGCGCAACTGTATCTGCGGCTGCCGCATAACGATCCAACCGGTCCGATTGCCGTTCCACGCGGTCCCAGTGCAGGCCCAACCAGTCCAGATCCTGCATGATCCCGTCGACATATTCCTGTTTGGAACGTTCGGCATCTGTATCGTCAATGCGCAGGATGAACGTGCCGCCCGCCTTGCGGGCGATCAGGTAATTCATCAGCGCGGTGCGCAGGTTGCCGACATGGATGTAACCGGTCGGGGACGGGGCAAAACGGGTGGTGGTCATGTGAAATCTCCAGCGTCGGCGCTGTCCTGTCACAGGGCATGGGTTTTGTCCAGAAGCCGCGAACCGCCGTCAGGTCGGCGCCACGGGCCATCGTGCGCTCAGATCGGCAAGCCCCGCGCGGATCAGGTCGGCCAGAACATCCGTGTCGATATCCGCCAGTTTATTAACGTAAAGACAGGATTTTCCGATCTTGTGTTTGCCCAGACGGTCCAGAATGCCAGTGAAATCCGCATATCCCGGCATGATATAGATCGACAGCGCCGCCTTGCGCGGGGAAAAACCGGTGGCCAGAAAATCACCTGTCCGACCGGATTTATAGGTGTAGTGATAGGTGCCATATCCAATGATCGAAGCCCCCCACATGCGCGGTTCATAACCTGTGATCCGTCGAAACAGCGCGTCCAGAGCATGCGCATCGGCCTGCTTTCCTGCAGGCGACACTTGCGCCAGAAATCCGGCAACTTCCGTGTCCATGATTTGGGTTTTGTTCTTGGCCATACCGGCAATCTAGCACAATTGTTTCGCCCCATCACGTCGACGTTACACCCTAAAGACAAACCTGACGCGTGCCCTATTTTGAACAATTCAACAGGAGGACAGTTGAATGACCCAGAAAATTACCCGCCGCGCCGCGTTGGCCGGTGCCGCCGCCCTGCCGCTTTCCGGTGCCCTTGCCACAACCGCAAAAGCATCGGCGCCTATGATGGGCGCCGGGAACGCCCCTTACATGCGTGTCACCCTGGGCGGCTTTGACGTAACCACATTGCTTGCAGGGTCGCGCGCCGTGCCCGACCCGCAGGCGATTTTCGGGATGAATGTGCCGGCGGATGAATTCAATTCAGTGTCGGCAGCCAATAACCTGCCGGTCGATCAGGCCCAGTTCTTTTTCACCCCGACCATCATCAACACCGGATCAGAGCTTGTGTTGTTTGACACAGGTTTATCCGGCGAAGGCACAACCGCCGCGCTGGCCGCAGCAGGTTACACCCCCGATCAGGTGGATATCGTCGTTATCACCCACATGCATGGCGATCACATCGGCGGCTTGATGACAGGCGATGCGCCGACGTTCCCAAATGCACGCTATGTGACGGGATCAGCCGAATTTGATGCCTGGGGCAAAGCCGAAAACGAAGGGTTCGAGGGCAAGGTGCGCCCCCTGGCTGATCAGATGACGTTTCTGGATGACGGTGGAAGTGTTGCCAGCGGTATCACGGCGATGGCCGCGTTCGGCCACACCCCCGGACACATGGCCTATATGATTGAATCAGATGGCAAACAGCTGGTTCTGGGCGCGGATTTTGCCAACCACTATGTCTGGTCGCTGGGCTATCCCGACTGGGAGGTCAAATTTGACATGGACAAGGCCGCCGCCGCCGCAACCCGTCGCAAAATGCTCGACATGATGGCTGCCGATAAAATCCCGTTTGTCGGGTATCACATGCCTTGGCCTGCCTTTGGATATGTCGAAACACGCGACAGCGGCTTTCGATATGTTCCGCACAGCTACCAGTTGATGCTGTAACCGTGATAGCGCAAGGCAGGTCTGCGCCTGCTTTGCGGCGCTAGTATCCGGTTTCCAATACGATCTTGCTGCCGTCACTGAAGCGCGAAAGCCGGAAATCGTGCGGGTCGACGACGGGTGGCGCTCCGGTAACCAGATCCGCCATCAGGCGGCCAGCCCCGGGCGCGATGCCAAAGCCGTGGCCGGAAAACCCTGTGGCGATATGTAATCCTGGCCTGCCCGCAACGGGCGACATCACCGGAATGGCGTCGGGTGTGACATCGATCATCCCGGCCCAGCTTTGCGCCATTTCGGACCCTTTCAGAAACGGAAATGCGCCTCGGGCGGCGTGCCACGCCTTGTCCCGCGCCTTGGCGGACGGCGTCCGGATCAAGAATACGACAGGTTTCAAACGGCGTACGTGTCGTCTGCCTGCCAGTGGCGCTTCATCCGAGCCTCTTGCCACCAGCGATCCGAAAGCCGAAAGGAAATCGCCTTCCATTCCGCGCGAAGGGCCGGGAAAAACGCACGCGCTAGGCGGAAACTGTCAGGCACAAGGTCAAACACGTTTTCTTCTCTGGACGCGATGATGTACCCGCCATCGGCATGTTTGCGGAATGCGATTTTGTCGCCTCGGAACGCAACATCCGGCCCGCCCCTGACCGGCGTTGTGCGCAAGACGCTGCTCAGCACCTTCAGTTGCGGCAGATCGACCCCCGCATTGCCCGCAAACAGGCGCGACCATGCACCGCCTGCCAAAACCACGGCATGACAGCCGATTTCACCCCGTTCGGTAACAACTCCCGAAACTGCACCGGCACTGGTTTCAACGGTTCGCACGGCGCATCCGGTCAGAACATGCGCGCCCGCGTCCCGCGCGGCTTCGGCCATGGCTGATGCAGCCCATTGCGGTTCTGCGCGCCCATCCATCGGCGTTTGCATCGCGCCCGCAAGGTTCAAGTTATTCTGCGGCAGCAGATGCTCAAGATCGGTGGCAGACACCATATGACAGGCCATCTGGCGATCTGTCAGATTACGGGTCCAATCCTTGTAACGGGCGAATATCTTGTCAGACGACGCCGCAAAAATGCTGCCCGTCCGGGTGTATCCGGTTTTGCGGCCCAACCGTTTGTCCATGCCCTGCCACGCCTGAATGGCAACATCCATCAGGGGAATTTCGCGCGCGTCGCGCCCCGCCATCCGCACCCAACCCCAGTTGCGGCTGGATTGTTCGGCACCAATTTCACCCTTTTCGCAAAGCGCAACCGAAATGCCCGCGCTCCGCCAGTTCCAGCGCAGTCATTGCGCCGATAATTCCACCACCGATCACGACGACCTCAACCTGTTTGGGCAGTCGGTTTCATCCCCAATCACAGGCGTGGGTGTTGGTCCGGGCATAAGTTGACTGACTTTCAATTGTTTTCGACAGCTTACACAAGTCACACGCATTGAAAATCCGCAAAAAATACCCATTTCAGAGGCACTGCAAAACCGCTTTCAGGACCAACAAGGAGATGGCCCAGATGAAATGCCCTGTAGACGATACAACTCTTGTCATGTCTGACCGAAACGGTGTCGAAATCGACTATTGCCCGACCTGCCGTGGCGTGTGGCTGGATCGGGGTGAACTGGACAAAATCATCGAACGCTCTGCGCCGCCTGCCGCACCGCAGGCCTCAGCCCCCCGATATGAAGAGCCGCATTATGGCGAAAAACCCTATCGTAAAAAGCGCAAGGAAAGCTTTTTGAGCGACATTTTCGATTTCTAATGGCGCATGAACCTGTGCGCCCTAGCTTGGATCGCGCCACCGGTTCACAATCGGATAGCGCCGGTCCAGCCAGAAGGCGCGCGGCGAAAGCCGTGTGCCCGGGGCCGACTGGAAGCGTTTATATTCGCTGATATAGATCAGATGCTCGACCTTTTTGACCGTTTCGCGGTCAAATCCGGCATCGACGCAATCCGCCACTGATCCGTCCTGATCCACCAGAATGTTCAGGATCGCATCCAGTTCCGGATAATCCGGCAGGCTGTCGCTGTCCTTTTGATCGTCGCGCAATTCCGCTGATGGCGGTTTTTCGATGATACGCGGATCAATCATCACACCCGACGGGCCCATCATCCAGTCGCGATGATTGGCATTGCGCCAGCGGCAGGCGTCGAACACGCGGGTCTTGTACATATCCTTGATCGGGTTGTACCCGCCCGCCATGTCGCCATAGATCGTGGCATAGCCCACTGCGACTTCGGATTTGTTGCCCGTGGTCAACAGCATTTCGCCAAACTTGTTGCTCATCGCCATCAACAACAGGCCACGCAGGCGTGACTGGATGTTTTCTTCGGTCAGGTCGGGTTCCATCCCTGCAAACAGCGGGGCAAGTGTATCGGTGATGGCCGCACGGCCCTGCGCAATCGAAACAGTTTCGTAACGGCACCCCAACGCCGCAGCAACCGATGTGGCATCGTCCAGCGAGGACTGCGAGGTATATTCGGACGGCAGCATGACGCAGCGCACATTTTCGGGGCCAATCGCGTCTGCGGCGATGGTGGCCACAATCGCACTGTCAATGCCGCCTGAAAGCCCCAACAGAACCTTTTTGAAGCCGGTCTTTCGCATATAGTCGCGCAAAGACTCGACCATGGCGCGGTAATCCTGTTCCAGACTATCGGGAAACGAGGCGCGCATTCCTTCGACAATGCGCCATCCTTGACCCGAGCGTTCAAGATCGACATGGGCTACAACCTGATCGAACACCGGCAATTGCACGGCCAGTTCCCCCCCGGGGTTCAACCCGAAAGACCCGCCGTCAAACACCTGATCGTCCTGACCGCCCACCATGTTCAGATAGATCAGCGGCAATCCGGTTTCGACCACCCGCGCCACCATATGGTTCAGGCGGGTTTCGAATTTGCCGCGATAATACGGCGATCCGTTCGGCACCAACAGAAATTCGGCGCCCGTTTCGGCCAGTGTTTCGGCCACATCCTCGTGCCATGCGTCTTCGCAAATCGGGCTGCCGATACGGGTATTGCCCACATTATAAGGGCCACCCAACGGACCTGAATCAAAAATCCGCACCTCATCAAACACCGTTTCATTCGGCAAATGATGCTTAAGCGACTTGCTGGCAATCTTGCCGTTCTTCAAAATGAAATAGGCGTTGAACAGCTGCCGGTTTTCTATCCATGGCCCGCCGATGGCCAGCGCAGGGCCGTCTGCGCATTCTTCGGCCAGCGCCTCGATATGGGCTTGGGCGTGATCCAGAAAGGACGGCTTCAACACAAGATCCTGCGTGTTGTATCCGGTTATGAACATTTCAGGCAGCGCAACAAGGTCGGCATTGGCTTCGCGTCCTTGCACCCATGCATCCCGCGCAAGCGCTGCATTGCCTGCCAGATCGCCCACCGTCGGGTTCAGCTGGGCCAGTGTCACTCGAAATCGGTCGGCCATTGTGCCCTGATCCTTCGTTATCTGTGTTGCCCATGTAGCAGATCAGCGCGCAAGGGAAAGCCCGCGGAAACGTTTGACCGGCAAAAGACATTGCCCCGAGCCGCGCAACATCTTAGGTTTTCCCGGCACGTTGCCCGAACGTTAACCAGGACATGACATGAAGCACGCGATCGCCACCCTTGTTTTTTGCGCCGCCCTTTCCGCGACATCCCTGCAAGCACAGGACGCCGCCGTTCTGACCAAGCAATATGACGACGGGGGCGTCTACGAAGGCACATTCCGCAACGGCCTGCAACACGGCACCGGCACCTACACCCTGCCAAACGGGTACGAATATTCCGGCGAATGGGTCGAAGGCGAGATCAAGGGGAATGGCACCGCCCGTTTTCCAAACGGGTCCATCTACGAAGGCAACTTTGCAAAGGGCAAACCTGAGGGATTCGGCAAGATCACATTTGCGGATGGCGGCACGTATGAAGGCGAATGGCTGGATGGGGCCATCACCGGTGACGGGATCGCGATCTATGCCAACGGCGTGCGCTATGAAGGTTCGTTCCGCAATGCCAAACACCACGGGAAAGGCGTAATGCAATCGCCCGGCGGGTATGAATACAGCGGTGACTGGGTCAATGGGGTCAAAGAAGGCATGGGCGTAATCACCTACCCCGATGGCGCGGTCTATGACGGCCAGATCAAGGCCGGCGAACGCGACGGGACCGGCACCCTGACGATGCCGGACGGCTTGACCTATGTGGGCATGTGGAAATCCGGCCAGATCGAAGGCACAGGGGTGCTGACGCAACCCAACGGGGATGTCTACGAAGGCGAACTGGTCGCGGGGCGGCGCGAAGGACAAGGCAAGGTCACCTATGAAAACGGCGACGTCTATGTCGGTGGTTTTGTCAATGACCGGCGACAGGGTCAGGGCACGTTCACCGGCACCGACGGGTATGTCTACACCGGCAGCTGGGTGGCCGGAGAAATCGAAGGCGAAGGCACCGTGACCTATCCCGACGGATCGGTATACACAGGCCAGTTTCGCGCCGATCTGGCCGATGGTATCGGAAAGATCACCTATCCGGACGGGTCCGTTTATGAAGGATCATGGGTGGCTGGCGTGATCGAAGGCCCGGGCAAGGCAACGTATACAAACGGTGTTGTCTATGAGGGCGAGTTTCTGAACGCGCGCAATCACGGCGTGGGTGTCATGACCTATGCAGACGGGTATAGGTACGAAGGCGAATGGCAGGATGGACAGCGTCACGGCCAAGGCAAAGCCACCTATCCTGACGGCACCGTCTATACCGGCGCGTTTGTCGATGGGAAACGTCATGGTCAGGGTGAGATCGTGATGGCCGACGGGTTCAAATACTCCGGCGATTGGAAAGACGGCGAAATCAGTGGCCAAGGCATTGCGACCTACGCCAACGGTGATGTTTACGAAGGGTCCTTTGAAGGGGGTAAACGTCAGGGCACAGGCACTATGCGCTATGCCACCGGACAAGAAGCCAGCGGAAACTGGGAAAACGGGGCGCTTACCGACGGCGGTTGAACGCTGTCAAACCCCTGATTTTGATGGTTACCAGGGCACACGCTTTCCGGCCCAGTCGAAAAACCCGCCCGTATCACCGGCCTTTAATCCAGACACCACACGCAGCAGGTTCTGCGCAGCCTCTTGCGCCGGAACTGATGGATGTCGCCCAAGGTATTTTTTTGTAAACGCGGTTTGCACGGTTCCCGGGTGCAGTGTGACGCAAATCGCGTGTGGGTGCGACCGCGCCAGTTCGATCGCCCCGGTATGTACAATCTGGTTTACCGCCGCCTTGGCCGCGCGATAACTGACCCACCCACCGATCTGGTTGTCCCCGATGGAACCGACACGCGCGGAAAGAACCGCAAAAACCGACCGGTTGTCCTTGGGCAAAAGGCGCGACGCGTGGCGCAGGATCAACGCAGGGCCGATAGCGTTTACTGCAAACTGATCCGCCATGGCACGGGCAGAGATGGCGCGAACGGTTTTTTCCGGCGCGGCCCCGTTGATCTCAAGCGCGCCACTTGCCACCAGAACCAGATCGTATGGTCCTGTGAGCTGTTGCAATCCGTCCTCGACACTTTGCGGATCCGTCAGATCAAAACCGTTTTCAGACCGTGACAGGGTCGTAACTTCGGTGCCGTTACCCTGCAATTCTGCAGCGATTGCCGACCCGATTCCACCGGTCGATCCTATGATCAATGCGCGTTTCATAAGGTGCCAGTTAGAAGGTTCGGGTTGTTTATCAACTGTCGTCTTTCGGTTCCGGCAAGTCTTTCCCGCGAAGACAAAGCGATTGCGCCGACGATTATTGCGTCGCTCACGGCTTGGGCTTTCTCAGAAAACACCTCTTTTAATTTAAATCGACGTGGTTATAACTGCGGGCATGACAGGAAACGGGCATATGCATTCGACAGGCACGCGCATTCATGCGCTGCGTCCTGCTGCCCTACTGATCCTAATCCGCCTCTGAGCGTGCCATCCGGCGCGCCCGCTCAGAGGAGGCCGCCGCGCGCCAAGGATATTAGGATTAGAACAGAAGAGACCCCAAAATGACTGACAAAACACAACAAGATCGTGTCTTGATTTTTGACACCACATTGCGCGATGGCGAACAAAGCCCCGGCGCCACGATGACCCATGCCGAAAAGCTGGAGATTGCTGGTTTGCTGGATGAAATGGGCGTGGATATCATCGAGGCCGGTTTTCCGATCGCGTCCGACGGTGATTTCAACGCGGTGTCCGAAATTGCAAAAAATGCAAAGAACAGCGTAATCTGCGGCCTTGCCCGCGCGAATTTCGGCGACATTGATCGCTGCTGGGAGGCGGTAAAACACGCCAAATTCCCGCGCATTCATACGTTTATCGGCACCTCACCGCTGCACCGCGCCATTCCGAACCTGAATATGGACGAAATGGCAGACCGCATCCACGACACCGTCAGCCATGCGCGCAATCTGTGCGACAATGTGCAATGGTCGCCGATGGATGCGACCCGCACCGAAGAAGATTACCTGTGCCGCGTTGTCGAAATCGCGATCAAGGCCGGTGCCACGACGATCAATATCCCCGATACGGTCGGCTATACTGCCCCACGCGAATCCGCCGATCTGATCCGGATGCTGATCGAAAAGGTCCCGGGCGCGGATGCAGTGATTTTCGCAACCCACTGCCATAATGATCTGGGCATGGCCACCGCCAATTCGCTGGCCGCCGTCGAAGGCGGCGCGCGCCAGATTGAATGTACCATCAACGGCTTAGGCGAACGCGCCGGCAACACTGCGCTGGAAGAGGTCGTGATGGCGCTGAAAGTGCGCAATGACATCATGCCCTATCAAACGCGTATCGACGCCACAAAACTGATGAACATCAGCCGTCGGGTCGCTGCAGTGTCCGGTTTTCCGGTACAATTCAACAAGGCGATTGTTGGCAAGAACGCGTTCGCCCACGAAAGCGGCATCCATCAGGATGGGATGCTGAAAAACGCGGAAACCTTTGAAATCATGCGCCCCGAAGACGTGGGCCTGTCCGAAACCAACATTGTAATGGGCAAGCATTCCGGGCGCGCTGCTTTGCGGTCCAAGTTGCAGGACCTTGGGTTTCAACTGGGCGACAACCAGTTGAAGGACGTGTTTGTCCGGTTCAAGGAACTGGCCGATCGCAAGAAAGAGATTTACGACGACGATCTGATTGCCCTGATGCGGGTCGGTGATGACGACGAAAACAACCGCCTGCAAATCAAATCGCTGCGCGTGGTGTGCGGTACAGATGGCCCGCAAACGGCTGATCTGACGATGATTATTGATGGCGTCGAGCAGAGCACAACCCAAACCGGCGACGGGCCTGTCGATGCGTCTTTCAAAGCGGTCAAGGCGTTGGTGCCACATGAAGCACGCCTGCAACTTTATCAGGTGCACGCGGTGACCGAAGGCACGGACGCGCAAGCCACAGTGTCTGTACGCATGGAAGAGGACGGGCGTATTGTGACCGGTCAGTCTGCCGACACCGATACCGTCGTGGCAAGCGCCCGCGCCTATGTTCACGCCCTGAACCGCCTGCTGGTGCGACGTGAAAAAACCGCACCCGGTTCCGACAAAAGGGAAATCAATTACAAGGATGTCGGGTAAGGCCGGAAGCACACCCGCGAACGGCCAGTCCTGTCCTGTGCATTTGGGCAACTTCGTGCCGTTCCCCTTGCAAACAGCCCTTTCACCGAACAGGTGCGGGGCCTATACAGACATGGCCCCCCGGGCATGACTCGGGGGTCCACAAGAAAAACAAGCAGGATGACAGGCGTATGTCGTGGTTGGGTAGAATGAGCGGCCTCTTTTCGTCGGATATGGCGATTGATCTGGGGACAGCAAACACACTGGTCTATGTAAAAGGCCGTGGCATCGTGCTGTCCGAGCCTTCGGTTGTCGCGTACCATATCAAGGACGGTGTCAAAAAGGTGCTGGCCGTTGGCGAAGATGCCAAGCTGATGCTGGGCCGCACCCCCGGTTCGATCGAGGCAATCCGCCCGATGCGCGAAGGTGTGATTGCCGATTTCGATACCGCCGAAGAGATGATCAAGCATTTCATCCGCAAAGTGCACAAACGATCCACGTTTTCCAAACCCAAGATCATCGTTTGCGTCCCGCATGGCGCAACACCGGTTGAAAAACGCGCCATTCGCCAGTCCGTTCTAAGCGCGGGCGCGCGCCGGGCCGGATTGATCGCGGAACCCATCGCGGCCGCCATCGGGGCCGGCATGCCGATCACCGACCCGACAGGGAACATGGTTGTCGATATCGGCGGCGGCACCACCGAGGTTGCGGTTTTGAGCCTTGGGGACATTGTGTATGCCCGTTCCGTCCGCGTCGGTGGCGACCGTATGGACGAGGCGATTATTTCCTATCTGCGACGCCAGCAGAACCTGCTGGTCGGGGAATCAACGGCTGAACGGATCAAAACCACGATCGGCACGGCACGTATGCCCGATGACGGGCGCGGTACATCGCTGCAAATCCGTGGGCGCGACCTGTTGAACGGCGTGCCAAAGGAAATCGAAATCAGTCAGGCGCAGGTGGCCGAAGCACTGGCCGAACCCGTCCAGCAAATCTGCGAAGCGGTGATGACAGCGCTGGAGGCAACACCGCCCGATCTTGCCGCCGATATCGTGGATCGCGGCGTTATGCTGACCGGTGGCGGCGCGCTGCTGGGCGATCTGGATCTGGCCCTGCGGGAACAGACAGGGTTGGCCGTGTCCATTGCCGATGAAAGCCTGAACTGCGTGGCATTGGGCACAGGCAAGGCGCTGGAATACGAAAAACAACTGCGCCACGCGATTGACTACGACAGTTAACCCACCCACCCTTTGGCAGCAAAGGGACCATTTTGGCCAAAGACAGATCAAACGGCGAAGACTATACCGGACCCCTGCGGCGATTGCTGATGGGGGTTTTGTTGCTGTGCCTGCTGGCCATTTTTCTGGTCTGGCGCATTGACAGCCCGCGCGTTGAACGATTTCGCGCCCAAGTGACTGATGCGCTGGTGCCCAATCTGGAATGGGCGATGGCACCGGTGACGGGGTTCGTCAATCTGATCCGCGATTTCCAAAGCTATCAGCGCCTGTCCGAACAGAACCGCGAATTGCGCAGCGAATTGCGCCAGATGCAGGCGTGGAAAGAAGCAGCATTGCAACTGGAACAGGAAAACGCCCGCCTGCTGGATCTGAACAATGTACGCCTTGATCCGCGCCTGACCTATATCACCGGCGTTGTTCTGGCCGACAGCGGATCACCGTTTCGCCAGTCGGTTCTGCTGAATGTGGGCGCGCGCGACGGGATCATGGATGGCTGGGCCACGATGGATGGGATCGGCCTTGTCGGGCGGATATCCGGCGTTGGGAAGAATACGGCGCGGGTCATTCTGCTGACCGATACCACCAGCCGTATTCCCGCGACGGTGCAACCGTCCGGTCAGGTGGCGATGATCTCGGGCGATAACACAGCGGCCCCGCCTGTTGAATTTCTGGAAAACCCAGATCTGGTGCGCCCCGGTGATCGGGTCATTTCATCCGGCGACGGCGGTGTTTTTCCGGCGGGGTTATTGATCGGACAAATCGCAGCCGATCCGTCAGGGCGTTTGCGTGTCCGGCTGGCTGCCGATTATGAACGGCTGGAGTTCCTACGGGTTCTACGCCACCACGGGGCCGAACCGATCGCCGATCCCAGCCAGATCGTGAAACCCGTTCAAGTTAATGAAGCCTCAGACGTATCCGAGGCTCCGGATGGCTGAAATGACGGTATCAAGGCTCTGGCTCATGCGCGCCGCCTTTGTCGCGCTGTGCATTTTCATCATGTTCCTGCATCTGTTGCCGCTGGACACCGTACCGCGCACATGGGCGGGGCCAGATATTATCATGGCCTTGGCCTTTGCATGGGCATTGCGACGTCCCGATTATGTGCCGGCACTCACCGTGGCGCTGGTTATGCTGTTGGGTGATCTTCTTTTGCAACGCCCGCCCGGTTTGTTGGCATTGCTGGTTCTGCTCGGCACAGAAAACCTGAAAACACGCGCGCGCGCCCTGCGCGAAGCTCCGTTTCTGACGGAATGGTCCGCCGTCGCGCTGGTTATGATTGCAATAGCCTTGGGAAACCGTCTGGTGCTTAGCATTCTGGTTGTTCCGCAGGCCGCGTTCTCGCTTGGATTTTTGCAGATGGGCATGACCATTCTGTGCTATCCTTTTGTCGTCGCCTTCACCCAGTTTGTCATGGGGGTGCGCAAAATTGCACCCGGCGATGTTGATTTGGTAAGACGTGGCGCATGAAGAAAACCAAACGCGATATCGATGGAAGCCATCGCCTGCTCAGCCGCCGCGCCCTGTTGCTGGGCGGAGCGCAACTGGCCTTTGCCGGTGCACTTGCATTCCGGATGCGGCATCTTCAGGTGGAACAGGCCGACCAGTTCCGTCTTTTGGCAGAGGAAAACCGGATCAACATCCGCCTGATCCCGCCAGAGCGTGGCGAAATCTATGATCGCAACGGTGCCGCTATTGCCAAGAACGTTCCCAGCTACCGGATTGTCATCGTGCGCGAGGACACTGGCGATGTCGACAAAGTCATCAGCAACCTGTCGCAACTGATCGAACTGGATGATGATGAACTGAACCGTGCGATGGAAGAAATGCGGCGCAGCGCCCCGTTTCTGCCGATAACGGTAGCCGACAAAGTATCGTGGGAAGATGTGAGCAGGGTCGCGGTGAACGCCCCCGCCATGCCCGGCATAACGCCCGAAGTCGGGCTGAGCCGTGTCTATCCCCGCGGGTCCGATTTTGCCCATGTCGTTGGCTATGTCGGCGCGGTGAGCGATTACGATCTGGAGCGGATTGAAGACCCCGACCAGTTGTTGCGTATTCCGCGTTTCCAGATCGGCAAGGTCGGGCTTGAGGCCAAGCGCGAGGAAGTATTGCGCGGCAAGGCAGGTGCCAAGCGGGTCGAAGTAAACGCAACCGGTCGCGTGATGCGCGAACTGGACCGCCGTGAAGGTCAGGCCGGGTCTGACATCCAGTTGACGGTGGATCACAAGCTGCAAGCCTATTTGCAGGCGCGACTGGTCGGCGAAGCCGCCAGCGCCGTGATCATGGACTGCGATGAAGGCGATCTTTACGCCATTGGGTCGGCCCCGACCTTTGACCCCAACCTGTTCGTGCGCGGCATTTCATCCGCAGATTATTCCAGCCTGCTGAACAATAAATACCGCCCCTTGGCCAGCAAGTCGGTGCAGGGCACCTATCCGCCCGGATCAACCTTCAAAATGATCACCGCGATGGCCGCGTTGGAAGAAGGCCTGATTACACCAGAAGAAACCGTGTATTGCCCCGGCCATCTGGATGTGGGCGGGCGCAAGTTCCATTGCTGGAAGCGGGCGGGTCACGGCTTCATGAATCTGGAAAACTCTCTCAAACAAAGTTGCGATGTGTACTACTACGATCTGGCGCTGAAGGTCGGGATCGACAAGATTTCGGCAATGGCCAACCGGTTTGGATTGGGTGTGCGTCACGATCTGCCGATGTCGGCGATCGCCGAAGGCCTGACCCCCACAAAGCTTTGGAAACTGCAAACCCACGATGCCGACTGGCGGATCGGGGATACTGCAAACTCTTCTATCGGACAGGGCTACATGCTGGCGTCTCCGCTGCAACTGGCGGTGATGTCTGCGCGGCTTGCCACCGGGCGTTCCGTTACGCCGCGCCTGATCCGAACGATCGACGGCGTCGAAGAACCCAGCGGCGCAGGCGAACCTATGGGCATGAACGAAAACAACCTGCGCAAGATGCGCAAGGCCATGTTCGCGGTCAGCAACGACCGCCGGGGCACCGCGTATCGCAGCCGGATTACAGAAGATGCATTCCGCATGGCAGGCAAGACCGGAACCAGCCAGGTCCGCAATATCACGGCCGCCGAACGCCGCAGCGGTGTGATCCGCAACGAAGACCTGCCGTGGGAACGGCGTGACCACGCGCTGTTTGTCAGTTTTGCCCCGATGGATCGTCCGAAATTTGCCGTGTCCGTGGTGGTTGAACACGGTGGCGGCGGCTCAAAGGCGGCGGCCCCCATTGCGCGCGACTTGATGTTGCAGGCCCTTTATGGCGAAACACCCCCGCTGACCGCCTATCCCGAAAGCGACCGCGCCCGCATCAAAGCGCAACAGGAACGACTGAAAGACATCCACCCGATTGCAGACATCGATGGCCGGGGCCGCGCATGAGCTATCTTGAACATTCGGTCAAATCCGTACCCGCGGGCCTTCGCAAGATTCTGTATCTGAACTGGCCTTTGACTGTTTTGCTGATCGCGGTCGCAAGCATCGGCTTTCTGATGCTCTATTCGGTGGCTGGCGGGTCGTTCACGCCCTGGGCCGAACCGCAGATGAAACGGTTTGTTCTGGGCATGGTGGTGATGATCTTTGTCGCGATGGTTCCGATCTGGTTCTGGCGCAACATGGCCGTTGTCGCCTATGGCGTGTCCGTTGCTGCTGTTGATCATGGTCGAACTGTTCGGCACGGTCGGCATGGGCGCGCAACGCTGGATCGATCTTGGCTTCATGCGCCTGCAACCGTCCGAGTTGATGAAAATCACCCTGGTGATGCTGCTGGCAGCCTATTATGACTGGCTGCCAAGTTTCCGGAAGATCTCGCGCCCGTTCTGGGTGCTGATCCCGGTGATCGTTATCCTGTTTCCAACGTTTCTGGTGTTGCGGCAGCCCGATCTGGGAACCGCCATCCTTCTGTTGACCGCCGGGGGCGGCCTGATGTTTCTCGCAGGCGTGCACTGGGCCTATTTCGCGGCCGTCATTGCCAGCAGCATCGGGCTGATTACCGCGGTGTTCAAAAGCCGTGGCACCGACTGGCAGTTGCTGGCCAGATTACCAATTCCGCCGGATCGATACCTTTATCGACCCCTCAACCGATCCGCTGGGGGCAGGCTATCATATCACGCAATCCAAGATCGCGCTTGGCTCGGGCGGCTGGACGGGGCGCGGCTTTATGCAGGGCACGCAATCGCGGCTGAACTTCCTGCCCGAAAAGCACACCGATTTCATCTTTACCACACTGGCCGAAGAATTCGGCTTTGTCGGGGGGATATCTTTGCTTGTCCTGTACCTGCTGATCATTGTGTTTTGCGTTTATCACGGCCCTGTCGACGAAAGACCGGTTTTCTTCATTACTGACCTTGGGTATCGCTTTGAACTTCTTCCTGTTCTTTGCGGTCAATATGTCGATGGTCATGGGGCTGGCACCGGTTGTCGGTGTTCCCCTGCCGATGGTCAGCTATGGCGGGTCTGCCATGCTTGTTCTTATGATCGCCTTTGGGCTGGTTCAAAGCGCGCATGTCCACCGCCCCCGCTGACCCCCAAAAAAGAAAGCCGAATATGACGATCAATATCTTGTTTGCCGCCGCTGAGGAACGCTGGGAAGACTATAAAGAGCCACTGACACGCGAACTGGACGCACGGTGGCTGGACTATGATCTGGGGCTGGCCTTTGCGCCCGAAGATGTGGATTACATCGTCTATGCGCCCAACAGTAGCCGTACAGGATTTCGCCCCCTACACCCGCACCAAGGCGGTTCTGAACCTCTGGGCCGGGGTCGAGGCGATTGTCGGCAATCAGACCTTGACCCAACCGCTGACCCGAATGGTCGATCACGGCCTGACGCAGGGGATGAAAGAATGGGTTGTCGGGCACAGCCTGCGGCATCATCTGGGAATGGACACGCATATCTTGCATCAGGATGGCCAATGGCGCCCCGGTGCACCGCCATTGGCGCAAAACCGGCCCGTTACTGTTTTGGGGCTGGGCGCATTGGGGCTGTCGGTGGCGCACGCCCTGGCCGATCTGGGATTTCCCGTTACGGGGTGGAGCAGATCGCCAAAATCCGCATCCGGTATCACATGCCTTCACGGACCGGACGGATTGGAAAAAGCCCTTTCAACCGCGCAAATCTGTATCCTGTTGTTGCCGAACACACCCGACACCGAAAACACTCTGAACGCGCAAACGCTGGCCATGATGCCGCGCGGGGCGTTTATCATCAATCCGGGGCGAGGCCCGCTGATTGATGATGATGCCCTTTTGGCCGCGCTAGACAGCGGCCAGATCGCACATGCCACACTTGATGTGTTCCGGGTGGAACCCTTGCCTGCCGACCACCCCTATTGGGCTCACTCTTCGGTCACCGTCACACCGCACATCGCTGCTGAAACGCGCGCGGAAACCTGTGCCGAAGTGGTGGCCGAAAACATCAGACGCTGCGAACAGGGCGAACCATTGTTACATCTTGTGGACCGCGATCTGGGGTACTAACCCGGATCAGGCCGCCAGCCCGCGCCCCTTCAGCAACGCTTCGACCCCGGGCAAACGACCACGAAACGCTTTGTAAAGCGCTTCGGCATCCTGCGACCCACCGGTGGACAAAATATGGGCTTCAAGGGCCGCCGCGCGGCCCGGATCAAACGCGTCACCGGTTTCTTCAAACGCGGCAAATGCATCCGCATCCATGACTTCGGACCACATGTAACTGTAATAACCGCTGGAATATCCGTCCCCCGCAAAGACATGGGCAAAATGCGGCGTAGCGTGGCGCATCCCGATGGCGTGGGGCATCCCCAGTTCCGCCAGAACTTCGGCTTGGCGCGCCATAGGGTCTACGGGGGCCACCCCGTTGTGAAACTCCAGATCGACAAGCGCCGATGCCACATATTCGACCGTGGCAAACCCCATATCGAAATTGGCTGCCTTCAAAACCTTATCCAGAATATCCTGCGGCATGGGCGCACCTGTTTCACAATGCGTTGCGAATTCCGACAGGACTTCGGGCACCTCCAACCAGTGTTCATAAAGCTGGCTGGGCAATTCGACGAAATCGCGCGCGACAGATGTGCCTGAAACGCTTTCATATGTCACATCTGACAGCATCTGGTGCAGCGCATGCCCGAATTCATGAAACAGGGTGCGGGCATCATCATATGACAACAAGGCCGGATCACCTTTGGCAAAGTTGCAGACATTGATCACAACGGGTGTTTGTTCTTTCGGGTACTTTGCCTGTGCCCGCATCGCAGAACACCACGCGCCAGACCGTTTTGACCCTCGGGCAAAGTAGTCACCGATGAAAACAGCCAGATGCTGCCCGTTTCGCGTGACTTCCCACGCGCGGCAGTCAGGATGATAAAGTGGAATATCCAGTGGTTCGAACGACAGGCCGAACAAGCGGTTGGCACAGGCAAACGCGGCTTCTATCATCCGGTCCAGTTGCAGATAGGGTTTCAGCGCAGCCTCATCCAGATCATGTTCGGCCTTGCGCCGTTTTTCTGCGTAATAGCGCCAATCCCACGGCTCCAGATCACCGTTGAACCCGTCTTTGTGCATCATCGTCTGTCAGAACGTCTGCATCCGACATCGCTTGGGCCTTGGCCGGCGCCCAAACGGCCATCAATAGTTCGCGTACGGCCTGCGGGGTCTTGGCCATTTCTGTTTCAAGCTTGTAGTCGGCAAAACTGTCATAGCCCAAAAGCTGTGCGCGCTCCTGCCGCAGCGCCAGAATTTCTGCGGCAATGGCCCTGTTGTCGGTTGCACCGCCATTGGCACCACGATTTGCCCACGCAATATAGGCAATTTCACGCAGATCGCGCCGGTCTGAAAACTGCAGGAACGGCACGATGACAGACCGCGACAACGTCACAACCGGCCCGCCGGCCTTTTTCTCCTCTCCGGCGGCGCGCGCCGCTTTGATCGCAAAATCGGGCAGACCTTCAAGATCTTGCTCGCCCAATGGCATCACCCATTCGCGTTCGTCGGCCAACAGATTCTGGGTGAATTCGGTTCCCAACACGGCAAGCCGCGATTTGATCTTCTTCATGCGTTTTTCCCGATCACCGTCCAGCGCAGCCCCCGCCCGTACGAACCCGCGATGGGTCAACATCAGGACGCGATCCTGTTCCGGCGTCAGGCCCAGATCGTCGCGCTGCGCCCAAAGTTTGGCGACCCGCGCAAACAACGCCTTGTTGGAAGAAATCTCTGAAAAATGCGCGGCCAGTTTGGGTGAAAAATCACGCTGAAGGGTTTCGCGCACCGGATTACTGTCAGCCCCCGCAACCGTGAAAAACACGGCAAGCACCTGATCCAGATCGTGGCCCGCCGCCTCCAACGCTTCGATTGTGTTGGCAAAATCCGGGGCGTCCGGATTGTCTGCGATCGCGTCGATTTCAGCGCGATGCCGCTTCAACGCTGTTTCAAGGGCCGGTGCGAAATCACCGTCGGAAACTTCATCGAATGGGGCAACACCAAATGGCGTTGTCCACGGGCGCAAAAGCGGGTTGGTCATGACACTCTCCTTTGTCGGGCAAGCTAGGCTTCGCGCACCGCATGGTCCAGTGGCGGATGGAAATTAGCTTGCCATCGCAGCGCGAACACGCCGAAACTGACAACCACATAATTGCGAGGGGTCCCAAGATGGCAAAACGAAATACGTACTCGGGCAAAATGACCACGGCAATTCATGCCGGTGAAATGCCCGATCCGGCGACAAATGCCTCGGCCCCTCCGATCCACATGTCATCCACGTTTGTCACGGACGAACCGGCAGGGTTTTCCGCCCATGATCTGACCGATGACAGCCCCTATACATACGCCCGCTGGGCAAACCCGACAGTGGATATGCTGGAGCACAAAATTGCCGCGCTGGAAGGGGCGCAAGCCTGCCTGTGCACTGCCTCCGGCATGGGTGCAGCATCTGCCATATTGTTCACATTCTTAAGTGCAGGCGATCATCTGGTCATCTCGGATGTGTCATATGCAGGCGTGGCCGAACTTGTGCGGACAACCCTGCCGCGTATGGGGGTAGAAGTGACGCCGGTTGATATGTCCGATCTGGAGGCTGTCGCGCAAGCGATCCGTCCGGACACAAAGCTGGTTTATACCGAAACGCCGGTAAATCCGATTGGCCGGTTGACGGATTTGGCAGCGGTATCGCGTTTGGCCCACGATGCGGGGGCATTGATCAGCTGTGATGCCACCTTTGCGTCACCGGTTGGCATGGACTGTACCCAACTTGGCATTGATTTGGTGATGCATTCAACGACCAAGTATATCGGCGGGCATGGTGATGCAGTAGGCGGTGCTGTTGCAGGGCGTGCAGATCTGATTGCACAGATGCGGATAGAAGCGGGCATACACCATGGCAACGTTCTGTCGCCTTTCAACGCATGGCTGATTGCGCGCGGCGCCGCGACACTGCCGCTGCGGATGCGCGCCCATCAGGAAGGTGCCTTGGCCGTCGCCAACTGGCTTGAAGCACAACCTTCGGTCACACGTGTGATCTATCCCGGTTTGCCGTCGCACCCTCAATATGAACTGGCGCAACGGCAGATGAACAATACGTCAGGCATGATTTCTTTTCAGGTCGGAAGTGCCGAAACCGGCCTGTCGATCGCGCAGGATATGATCGATAGATTAAACATAATTCACTATGCGGTTTCCCTAGGGCACCACCGCAGCCTGATCTTTTGGATGGGCAGTGAAGGAATGATCGACACGTCCTTTCAACTGAACGACCGTCAGGCCGCCTCTTATCGCGACTGGGCCGGGGATGGCATTTTCCGCCTGTCTGTCGGGCTTGAGGATGCCAGCGACCTGATCGCGGACCTTGAGCGGGTTTTGTGACAGCGCCACCTTCGTAACATTATAAATTTAATACATTTTTTCCTACAATCCGATGAACGGAACCACGTAACCACCGGTCAGGCCGGTTGTGTTGCCTTGCATTGGAAAACGATCGGTCCGGCTGTTCAATATTTGTGCGCCCCACCCGCACTCTTTCACTGGAAATCCATCAAAATCACAATGGGCACAAATGATGTGCTTGACGGCAACCCACTGGTTGCGCGTAGAATATATTTAACGGCCGACCAACGGCTGGCGTAATCGGGGACGGACATTCGCATGATCGAAATTAACGCTGTTACGAAAGCGTATGGAACCGGCAAAAGCCGTTTTCTGGCCCTGGACAACGTATCGGTTTCGATAAAGCAGAACGAATTTTTTACCCTGCTCGGCCCATCTGGATGCGGCAAAACCACATTGCTGCGCACCATTGCCGGCTTTGTTGATCCAACAAGCGGCACGGTCACGATGAACGGGAAGAACCTGCTTGATTTGCCGCCGCATAAGCGCCCGGTGAACACGGTTTTTCAAAGCTATGCCCTGTTCCCGCATCTGACCGTTGCGCAGAATATCGGGTTTGGTCTGGAAATGCTGGGCAAACCCAAAGCCGAGATCGACAAAACCGTCGACGAGATGATGGCGCTGGTGCAGATGACCCAACTGGCCGATCGCCAGACCGCACAAATATCGGGGGGGCAACAGCAGCGGGTAGCCCTTGCGCGCGCACTGGCCCCGAAACCCGAAGTGTTGTTGCTGGACGAACCCCTGTCAGCGCTTGATTTCAAACTGCGCAAGGAAATGCAGTTGGAACTGAAGCGGCTGCAAAACGAAACCGGCATTACCTTTGTGTTCGTCACCCATGATCAGGAAGAGGCGCTGACCATGTCGGACCGGATCGCGGTGATGAATGCCGGTTCGATCCGACAGATCGGCGCACCGCGCGATATTTATGACCATCCGGCAGAAAGGTTTGTGGCCGATTTCATCGGTGATACCAATTTCCTTCAGGCCGACATGCTGTCGCTTGATGGAAGTGATGCGAACATCCGCCTTGCCTCGGGCAAAACCGTTGCGGCGCGCGCGTCCGAAGGCATGGCCGCATCGGGCAAAGTGACATTGGCTGTGCGCCCCGAACATGCCACGCTGGCCGCCGCAAAGGACGCATTATTGCCCGGCACGTTGGACAATATCGTTTATTTCGGAACGGACACACATTATCACATCAGTCTGGATGCCGGAGGCGACTTTGTCGTGCGGCGCCAGAACCAGCCCGATACAGCCCAATCCTATGCAACCGGTGACAAGATCGGCGTCAGTTTTCCCGCCGGCGTCGGCCAGGTTCTAAAGGACTGATCTCGATGGCTGATCTTTCCTCCGCCCGCGAAACGCAAGAGGCCCGACGCCGCTGGTTGCTGCTTACCCCGGCCCTGATCATTCTGGTTATTGCGGCCACTGGCCCCCTGTTGATCACGGTCGTCTATTCCTTTCTGACACCGGGCGATTATGGCGGCATCATCTGGTCGTTTTCGCCCGATGCGCTGGTTCAACGTGGTGTTTGAACGCGATATTTTCGAAGGTACGCTGGGTTTCTCCGATGCGCATCTGTCGATCTTCTGGCGATCGGTGAAACTGTCCTTGATGACGACAATTGTGGCCTTCGTGATCGGGTTTCCAACGGCGTATTTCATCGCAACACGGCCCAAATCGCAGCGTGATTTCTGGATGCTGCTGATCATTATCCCGTTCTGGACCAACCTTTTGATCCGCACCTTTGCGATTATGGAACTGATCCGCAATGAAGGCACCGTGAATACGTTGCTGATGGCGCTAGGCATCATCGATGAACCGATCCAGATGCTGTACACTGAATTCGCGATCATGCTGGGTATGCTTTATGTCTACCTGCCGCTCATGGTGCTGCCGCTTTACGCGTCGATGGAACGACTGGATTTTTCGCTGGTCGAAGCGGCCTATGATCTTTACGCAACGCGGTTTCGCGTGCTGCGCAAGGTGATCATCCCCCTGGTCAAACCGGGCATAGTAGCCGGGTCTATCCTCGTTTTCGTGCCCAGCCTTGGCGCCTATGTCACGCCGCGTGTGATGGGCGGGGGCAACCAGTTGATGATCGGCAACCTGATCGAATTGCAATTCGGACAGGGGCGTAACTGGCCCTTGGGGGCGGCGTTGTCGATCACCTTGCTGGCCATCGTGATGGTTGCGCTGATGATCTATGTGCGTTCCGCCGGAGAAGAGGACCATCCCCATGGCTAAGGCAAAGGGTTTTGATGTCCGCTATCAGGTGGGATTCACCAGCATTGCGCTGGGGTGTTTTGTGATCCTCTATCTGCCGATTATCCTGTTGGTAATGTATTCCTTTAACGCCGGAACCTCGATCGCGATATGGGAGGGGTTTTCCTGGCGCTGGTATCAATCCGCGTGGGAAAACGAACAGGTGCAGGATGCCACCGTGCGCAGTCTGGTGATTGCATTCTGGGCCTCTTTGATTTCGACCAGCGCGGCGGTTCTGGCCGCACTGGCCACAACCCGCACCCGCAAGTTCAAAGGCCAGTCGACGGTATTCGCCTTGATCAACCAGCCACTTATGGTGCCCGAGATTGTAACGGCTGTCGCGCTGTTGATCTTTTTTGCGATGATCAAGGTCGCGACCGGCTATACCGGCCTGCTGTATCTGATTATTGCGCATTCGGCGTTCTGTATTCCGTTTGCCTACCTGCCGATCCGCGCCCGCCTGCAGGGCATGGACCTGTCGCTAGAGCAAGCCGCATCCGATCTTTACGCCAACCCCTATCAGGTGTTCCGCAGGATCACCCTGCCCCAGCTTTGGCCCGGTATCCTTGCGGGGGCGATGCTGGCCTTTGTGATTTCTCTTGACGATGTGGTCATTACGGAATTCGTTAAATCTGCGGGGCAGGATACCCTGCCGACCTATATGCTTGGGCAATTGCGCCGTGTGGTCACACCCGAGGTCAACGCGATCTCGACCGTGCTGCTGGCGATTTCGGTAACGATGGTTGTAGGGTTCTATTTCCTAAGCCGCGTTAAAAAGTAAACAAAAACCAACTGGGAGTATCCAAATGAAAAAGACATTAACAACCACTGCGATTGCGCTGGCCCTTGCCAGCCCCGCCTTTGCCGATGGGGTTTTGAATCTTTATAACTGGGGCAACTACACCAGCCCCGAAATGATCGAAAAGTTCGAGGCCGAAACCGGTATCAAGGTCACGATCACAGATTACGACAGCAACGATACAGCCTTGGCCAAGATCAAGGCGGGCGGGCACGGCTACGACATCGTGGTTCCGTCGGGCACCTATATTCCGATTTTCATCAGCGAAGGCCTGCTGATGGAAAGCAAACCGAACGAGATGGAAAACTTCAAGCACATGGACCCGCAGTGGGTTGATGTCGAATTTGATCCAGGTCGCAACTATACCGTGCCATGGCAATGGGGCACCGTGGGTGTGACCGTAAACACATCCGTTTACGGTGGCGATATCAACACCGCTGCCGTAATCTTTGATCCGCCCGAAGAACTGAAAGGCAAGATCAACGTCGTGCCGGAAATGAACGACGTGATGGGCATGGCGATCCACTATGTGGGCGGCGATCAGTGCACCGAAGATCTGGAAGTTCTGAAAAAGGTGCGCGACACATTGCAAGCGGCCAAACCGCATTGGCTGTCGATGGATTATGGCAATATCGAAAAATATGCCAAAGGCGATCTGTCTGCCGGTGTGAACTGGAATGGCGCGTCTTTCCGTGCGCGTAACCAGAACCCCGACATTGCATTCGGCTATCCGCAAGAGGGTTTCCCGGTCTGGATGGACAACGCGGCCATTCTGGCAGATGCAACAAATGTGGATAACGCCAAAACCTTCATGAACTTCATCATGGCACCTGAAAACGCGGCCATGCTGTCGGCCTTTGCACGCTACGCAAACGGCATCAAAGGGTCCGAAGAGTTCATGCCCGAAGACATGAAAACGGCCCCGGAAGTCGTGGTTCCCGCGGAACTTGTCGGGGCAAGCTATGTCGCTAAAACATGCTCGCCCGCGGCACAAAAATTGTACACTGCAATCTGGACAGAGCTTCAGAAGTAAGCACATCGTGGCGCGGCCCTCCGGTTTGTTCCGGGGGGCCGCGTTTTTCATTTCAACATCGGATAATCGCCATGGCTACTTCCCCCGATATCATCATTCTGAACGGCAACCTGATCACGTTCGACCCCGACCAGCCAATGGCACAGGCCTTGGCGATAACGGGGGGTCTTATATCGGCCGTCGGCAAGAACAGTGATGTCCAGGCACTTGCCGGACCCAACACTAAAGTCGTCGATGCCAAGGGTGGCACGGTTCTGCCCGGCTTTATCGACAGCCATGTGCACCTGTTTGGCGGGTCGTTCGAATTGTCCTGCCTTGATCTTTACGGGGTTGAAGGGCTGGACGCGATGAAGGCCGCGATCCGCCCTTATGCGGATGCAAACCCCGATGAAAAGATCGTGTTCTGCATTCAGGCCGATTACAATATTCTGGGGCTTGGCCGCACCCTGACACGCCAAGATCTGGACCGGATCATTGCAGACCGCCCATTGGCGATGTTTGCGCCGGATCATCACACGATCTGGGCCAACACCGCCGCGCTAAAGGCGACAGGGCTGCTTGAGGGCGGCGAAGTTGATGCCGGATCAGAGATTGTGATGGGCGAAGACGGATTGGCCAGCGGTGAATTGCTGGAACCGGGGGCCTATGCGCCGATCCTTGGGCTGACCCGCCATGGCGGGCGCGAAATGCTGGGCCTTGTCACCGGGGCCGATCCGGTGCCCCCCGCCACCAAGGCCGAACGCGAGATGGACAAGGACGTGATCGAACAGGGTTTGAAACACTGCGCGGCCCAAGGCATCACGACACTGCACAATATGGACGGAAACCGCTATCAGCTTGAATTACTCAGCGAGCTTGAAGCCGAAGGCCGCCTGCACGCCCGCGTTGAAATTCCGTTTCACCTGAAAGGCACCGATCCGGTGTCGCGCCTGTCCGAAGGGGCCCAGATGCGCGACGATTTTCAGGGCGACAAAGTCTGGTGCAACCGCGTGAAAATGTTCATTGACGGCGTCGTGGAAAGCGGCACGGCATTGATGCTGCAACCCTACCCCGGATCAGATGACAACACCGGTGACGAGGTGTTCACCCAAGAGCATTTAGTCGCGTCCTGTGTAGAGGCAGACCGTATGGGCCTGCAAATCGCAGTACATGCAATCGGGGATGCGGGCGTGCGGCGCACCATTGATGCCTACGAGGCCGCGCAAAAGGCCAACGGCAAGCGTGACAGCCGCCACCGGATCGAACATCTGGAAGTGATGCATCTGGATGACATCCCGCGACTGGCCGAACTGGATATTGTTGCGTCCATCCAACCGGCCCATGCGCCCATTGGCCATTTCTTTCCGCCCGACCGGTGTTGGCCAGCACCTGCATGATCATCAGATCGCAGGCGCCTATGCGTGGCAGGACATTCGCAATACAGGCGCCAAGGTCATCTTTTCAACCGACTGGCCGGTGATCCCTGTAGATGTCATGCCCAACATCAAGGCCGCGATTGCGCCGCTTGATCTGGGGCCGCAATGGCGCGATCAGACGCAATCCTTGCACGATACATTGGCCAGCTACACGCGCGACAATGCGTGGGTTGAATTCAACGAGGATCGCAAGGGCCAGCTTAAGGCCGGAATGATGGCGGATATTGCTGTGATGAGCCATGATCTTGAGGCGCTGGCTCCGGTCGATATAACCGACGCATCCGCGATCCTCACGATCTGCGACGGAAAAGTCACCTACGCCGCGTAGGCAGAAAACCTGCAAGGGTCACGCCTGAACGGCTTGGCCCTTGCCACCACATACCGGGCAATCTTTGCGCCGGTTCAACGTGATCTGGCGCGTTTCGCCGTACAGCCCATCGTAGATCATCATGCGCCCGCGTAACACATCGCCCGCCCCCGTGATCAGCTTGACGGTTTCCAGCGCCATCATAGACCCCACAACGCCGGGCAACGGCCCGATCACCCCTGCTTCGGCGCAAGAGGGCGCCAGCTCGGCGGCGGGGGCCACATCAAAAATGCAGCGATAGCACGGCGCGCCATGGGCCGGATCGAAAACGCTGACCTGTCCTTCCCATTGTGACAGTGCACCGGATACCAGCGGCTTGCCCAGCGCCACAGCCGTTTCGTTGACCAGATAGCGCGTTTGAAAATTATCTGTACCATCCACGATCACATCATAATCAGCGAACAGGTCGTTCGAAATTTCGGGCGTCAACCGGCGCTGGTAGGGCCGCACCACAACAAACGGGTTTTGCGCAAGCATGGCGCGTTCGGCGGAAAACACCTTGGGCAGATCAATGTCGGCATCGCGGTGAATAACCTGACGTTGCAGATTGGCGTTGTCCACAACATCATCGTCGATCACCCCGATCGTCCCCACACCGGCCGCCGCCAGATATTGCAACACCGGCGCGCCCAGACCACCCGCGCCGATAACAAGGATCTTGGCCTCTTTCAGCTTCTTTTGGCCGGGTCCGCCCACTTCGCGCAACACGATGTGGCGGGCATACCTGTTCAGTTCCGTTTCCGAAAACAAATCGGGTTTTGACGGGGGCGCATCAGGCGCGCTGGCCTTGTTGCGCAACCAGTTCAGACCCTTTTTGTAAATCAGAACCAGCCCGACAAATCCGGCCAGAATGACCCATAAAGCGGGTGATTCACCCGTCGCCTGACGCAATGGATGCCCAAACGGCAGAACGAGTTGTACCAACAGAACAACGCTAAACAACACAAGCAGTAAACCCAGCCGCGTGCGCCGTTCTACCCCCATCAATGCACCGACACCCCAGATCACAGCGCCCAGAAAAAGAACCAGTAACATCAGGCGCGTCCGGTTGAACCGAAACCGCCCGCGCCGCGCGCGGTTTCATCAAGGGTTTCAACAACTTCAAACTGTGCCTGCACAACAGGGGCCACAACCATCTGTGCAATCCTGTCGCCATGATGGATGGTAACCTCGCCGTCCCCCAAATTCATCATGATAACACCCAAAGGACCGCGATAATCGCTGTCTATGGTTCCGGGGCTGTTGGGCAACGTGATCCCGTGCTTCAGTGCCAACCCGGACCGTGGACGGATCTGCACCTCGTACCCTTCGGGAATAGCCAGCCGCAATCCGGTTGGCACCAAACGGCGCTCCCCCGGCTTAACGTTACGCCATCCCGCTGCCCCGCAGGAAAATTTGCGCGCAGATCGGCACCGGCGGCACCGGATGTTTCGTATGCAGGCAGCAAAACACTACGATCAGCCGCTGCGTCCCACGCCACTTCAATCGCAATCATGCCAATGCCCCAACTGGTTATTCACCCCATTCATTGCCATGATCACAGGGCCGGACCCAGAGCCTTGGCAATGCGATCTGCCAACTGTTTCGCCACGTCATGTTTCGTCATTCTGGGCCAGTCTTCTGCGCCGTCGCCGGTGATCAAGACCACGGCGTTTTCAGCGCCCCCCATAATACCGGTTTCAGGGCTGACATCATTTGCAACGATCCAGTCGCAGCCCTTGCGCTTGCGTTTGGCTGTTGCATTGGTGGCAACATCGTCAGTTTCAGCCGCAAACCCAACAACCAGCGCAGGCCGACCCTTTTTCATCTGCGCAACACCGGCCAGGACATCAGGGTTTTCTGTCAGCTTCAGTTCGGGCAACCCGCCTTTTGACTTCTTCAGCTTGCTCTGACTGGCGGTGGCGACACGCCAGTCAGCAACGGCCGCCGCAAACACCGCCGCATCAACCGGCAATGCCGCGTTTACGGCGTTTTGCATGTCGATTGCACTTTCAACCTTGATCACCTCAACACCTTCCGGCGGGGGTACATCGGCAGGGCCGGTCACAAAAACCACTTCGGCACCAAGTGCGGCAAGCGCACGACCAATCGCAGCGCCTTGCGCCCCTGATGAACGGTTGGCGATATAGCGCACCGGATCAATGGGTTCATGTGTCGGGCCGGATGTAACCAGAATGCGGCGGCCCTTTAATGGCCCGTCGCCCAATGCCGCTTCAACCGCCGCCACAATCTCGAGCGGTTCTGCCATTCGGCCCGGGCCAAATTCACCACAGGCCATATCACCGTCATTAGGACCGACAAATCCGATCCCGTCCCGTTTCAGCATTGCGATATTGCGTTGCGTTGCAGCATGCTGCCACATCCGCACGTTCATGGCAGGGGCCAGCAGCACAGGCGTGTCGGTTGCCATCAACAGGGTCGACGCCAGATCATTGGCCAGACCCCCTGCCATCTTGCCCATCAGATCGGCCGTCGCAGGGGCCACAACCACCAGATCGGCACTGCGCGACAATTGTATATGGCCCATTTCCGCTTCTGTGGTCAGATCGAAAAGATCGGTATGCACCGGTTCGCCCGCGAGCGCCGACACTGAAAGCGGCGTTACAAATTCAGCGCCTGCGCGGGTCAGAACGGGAGTCACGGATGCGCCACGCTCTTTCAATCTCCGGATCAGATCCAGCGATTTGTAAGCTGCAATTCCGCCACCGATAATCAGCAATATGCGCTTTGATGCCAGCATGATGGGCCCTTTTTCTGGTTCGGCCAGCATATGGCCCGCAACCCAATTCTGCCAGAGCTATTGCAACCCTACCGAAAGGCATCGCACGGATCGGGGCGCGACACAGGATCAGATGACAACAACATGTCAAATCCACCATCCGGTGTATGGCCCGTTTCAGCCTGACCAATACTGACGAAGGATACATTAGGATCTGCAAGCGCAACAAGCGCAGGTGCCCCCCAATCCTTGCGCGCATGGCCGTTACCGGTGATCACGGCAACAGGACCACCGGTTTGGCGCAACGCATCCAACGCCACCTTGGCAAGGGTTGCATCACGCAAGCGCTGGATTTCAACCATTGTCGGCAACATGTCTTCGGGAAGCGCATCACAATGCGCCGCCATTTGCAAAGCTTCGCGTTCTGCCTGCTGCTCCGGCGGCAATGCCTCGGTTAATCCGAACAAATCCGCTTGCAGCCCGAATGCGTCCGCGACGCCTTTGGCCATTGCGTCGCGCGCCGCTTCTCGTGGCACGGCGGCACCAAATACAATTGCATCACCGGCGGCCTCAAAAATCGGATAGTACATTGAAAAATCGGGCCAACCCGACTCGGCCCATCCGAACGCCTCGGCCAGTTCCACCTGTCCCACACCGTGCCAATCGGGCACGGCCGCAACCTGTTCAGATGTCAGCATCTCAAAAACAACAGCCGCAGGCTGCAGCACTTCAATCAGGCGCGCCTGTTCCAAATGATGGGCCGGATTATCGTGAATTTCGCCCAGAAAAACGATATCTGCTTTTGAAAAATCTTGCGCTGAAACAGCAGGCGCGCCCAAAAAGAGCGCGCCGCAGATTAAAAGATGGTGTTTGATCCTCATGCGAGGAACTGATGAACCTCACGCGATTGACTTTCAAGGTTTTTGCGCATCTTGGCAAAAGCCGCCGCCTCGAGTTGGCGCACACGTTCCTTGGACAAGCCCAGTTCATTCCCGAGGCTTTCAAGCGTTCGGGCGTCATCTCGCAGTTTCCGCTCGCGCACGATGAACCTTTCGCGTTCGTTCAAGGCATTCATCGCAGCCAGCAACCATTCACGCAGTTTGTCTGTGTCATGATTGTGCTCGACCACTTCGGCGGCTTGCACGCTGTCATCTTCCAGCGCATCGATCCACTCGCGGCCCTCATCATCGGTCGATTGCGTTGCATTCAGCGAAAAATCCGAACCGGATAGACGCCCCTCCATCATTTCAACATCGTGCAACGGCACGCCGATTTCCGTTGAAATCATCTGGCGCAACTGGTGCCGGTCCAGTTCCTCGCCTGCTGCCGCCGCTTCACGTTCAAGACGGGCCTGAACACGGCGCAGGTTGAAAAACAGCGATTTCTGGCTTGAGGTCGACCCGGTCCGCACCATCGACCAGTTGCGCATGACGTGATCCTGAATGCTGGCCTTGATCCACCACACGGCGTAGGTCGAAAATCGCACGCCGCGATCAGGGTCAAACTTGTCCGCGGCCTTCATCAGGCCAAGCCCTGCCTCTTGGATCAGGTCGTTCATTGGCGCGCCGTAGCGTTTGAATTTGGATGCCATGGAAATGGCCAACCGCATGTAGGCTGTGATCAAACGGTGCAGTGCGGCCTCGTCGCGATGATCCCGCCATGCATAAGCAAGTTGCAATTCTGTTTCCGCGTCCAGCAATTCGGCCTTCATGGCCTTCCGCGACATCGACATATCCCGTGCAGTATCAAGTGCCATGTCTCATCCCCCTGATGAATGGTGACGCGATGCACGCGCCTTGTGTTGCGCTTTTAATGTTTGTACGCCGAGGGCAGTTATCTGGATCAATTGTGACATGAACATTTCGTTACCAAAACTGACTCTGGTGCTCGGCGGTGCAGCCGCAGGAAAATCGACCTATGCCGAAGCGTTGGTCAAAAAGGCATCTGCATCAAAGATTTACATCGCAACCGCCCGCATTCTCGACGCCGAGATCGAAGCAAAGGTGCAAAAGCACAAAATCGCGCGCGGATCAGGCTGGACAACAATCGAAGAACCGCTGGATTTGCCTGCGGCGCTCGCCACAGTATCAAACCACGATGCGGTCCTGATCGATTGTGCGACAATGTGGTTGTCCAATCAGATGATGGCCGAACAAAACCTGGCAGAAGCACAACGGCTTTTTCTAAACGCGCTCGCAGCCTGCCCGGCCCCGGTTGTGATCGTATCGAACGAGGTTGGGCAAGGCATCGTGCCAGCCAATGCCATGGCACGCCAGTTTCGCGAAGCGCAGGGGCACCTGAACGCATCAATCGCTGAAGTCGCGGATACTGTGCTTTTTGTTATCGCCGGATTGCCACAGGTGTTGAAAGGGTCACTGCCATGACCCGCCTGTTCATGGTGCGACACGGCCCGACCCATGCCAAAACCTTTGTCGGCTGGTCTGACCTGCCTGCCGATCTGTCCGATGGTGCCGCTCTGGCAAGACTGGATGCCCATTTACCACAAGACGCGGTTGTCATTTCATCCGATCTGATCCGGGCATCCGCTACAGCAGATGCTATCCAGAACAAGCGAACGCGCCTGCCCCACGACCCGGATTTGCGCGAATTGAATTTCGGCGACTGGGAGCTGAAAGCATTTACCGACATAGAAAACAGCGACCCGGAGCGCGCCCGCGCATATTGGGACAATCCGGGCGACGTGCGCCCCCCGAACGGAGAAAGCTGGAATGACGCACGCGGGCGGGTAGATCGTGTTGTTGATCGTCTGATACGCATGCATTCGGGCGCAGACCTGATTATTGTGGCGCATTTTGGTGTGATCCTGACACAGGTCCAACGTGCGCTGAACATTGGCGGATACGAAACATTTGGCCACCGTATTGATAACCTGTCTGTTACGGAAATCAGCACGCACCCCGAGTGGGATGCCCCGCGTATCAATCACATACCGTGATCGAAATGCGCACAATTCTTTGTTTTGCCGAACGCTCTTATCGCTTTAGCGTCACGTCATGACATATGATCTTTTTATCGGTGACCGGCTGTTTTCCAGTTGGTCTTTACGCGGCTGGCTGTTGCTGGAAAAATTCGGGCTGTCCTACAACACCCATATGGTTGGCCTGTATTCCGGCACCATGGCGCAGGATCTTGCCCCGCTGGCCCCAGCCCGTCTGGTGCCTGTCCTCAGAACGCCACAAGGGGACGTGGTTGGCGAAACCATGGCCATTGTCGAAACTCTGGCCGAACTTCACCCGGACGCGGGGCATTGGCCGGCAGAGGAAAGCGCGCGTATTTTGGCAAGGTGGATGTGTGCGGAAATGGCATCGGGGTTCGGCGCGTTGCGCAGCGCCTGCCCGATGCAGTTGCAAATGTGCCATGTCGGGTTTGACCCATCGCCACAAGTGCTGGCAGATCTGGACCGGATCGAAACCCTTTGGAATGTGGCGCGTACGCGGCACGGTGCGACCGGCCCGTGGCTATTTGGAAGCTACAGCGCGGCAGACGCATTTTTTGCGCCGGTTGCGGCGCGCATTATCGGGTACGGCCTGCCCGTCAGCGACGCGGCAAAAATCTATTGCATGCAAACCATAGGTGACCCTGCCTTTGTTGCGTGGCGCAAGCAGGCACAAGAAATCGCTTACAATCCTTTTCCCTATCCACAAGATGTGCCCAACACCGCATGGCCTGTCGCCTGATCCCGCCTGTTAACCATTCCTAAACCAAGAACAGGCTACCCCTTAACTCTTGGGAAACCCAAAGGGGTCAGGAGTGATTACGCGCGCCTACACGGTTGCATTTCAAGGGATCGAGGCGCGCTTGGTTGAAGTACAATGCGCGGTCACGCCGGGGTTGCCTGCCTTTGCCATCGTCGGCCTGCCCGACAAAGCCGTTTCAGAGGCACGGGATCGTGTGCGCACCGCCCTCAGCGCGATGGCAATTGCTTTGCCATCAAAGCGTATCACCATCAACCTGTCCCCGGCCGACTTGCCCAAGGAAGGCAGCCATTTCGATCTGCCCATCGCGCTGGCTCTTCTGGCGGCATTGGATATTGTTCCGCGCGATTCAATCGAAGGCACCATAGCACTGGGAGAGCTTTCACTTGATGGATCACTGATCCCCGTTTTAGGAGCATTGCCCGCCGCAATGGCCGCCGCGGAAGAAGAACGCGGATTGTTATGTCCCAAGGCGTGCGGGGCGGAGGCCGCTTGGGTTGGCAATACCCAGGTGATCGCAGCGGCAAGCCTTGCCGATGTCGTGCGTCATTATTCGGGCCAAAGCCCGATTGCCCCATCCGAACCGGGCGATGTCACAGCAGAGCGGCACGCCCGCGACCTGCGCGATGTCAAAGGCCAGGAACGTGCCAAACGTGCGCTAGAAATCGCGGCCGCGGGCCGCCACCATCTGATTTTTGTTGGCACCCCCGGATCCGGGAAATCCATGCTGGCGGCAAGAATCCCGGGAATCTTACCACCGTTGCGCCCTGCTGAAGCCCTCGAAACATCCATGATCCATTCGCTAAGCGGGCTTTTGGATGAAGGCGGCATTTCACGGGCGCGCCCTTTTCGTGAACCGCACCACACAGCTTCGATGGCTGCCATTGTCGGCGGCGGGCGTGGTGCAAAACCGGGCGAAATCTCTCTGGCGCATAACGGGGTCTTGTTCATGGATGAATTTCCCGAATTTCCGCGCGCTGTTCTGGAAACATTGCGCCAGCCAATCGAAACAGGCGAAGTTATCGTCGCACGGGCCAACGCGCACATCAGATACCCTTGCAAGTTTATGCTGGTGGCCGCTGCAAACCCCTGTAAATGCGGGTTTTTGACCGATCCGGCGCGCGCATGCGCGCGTGTCCCCCAATGCGGAGAAGACTATTTGGGGCGCATTTCCGGCCCCCTTATGGACAGGTTCGATCTGCGCGTTGAAGTGCCCCCTGTTGCTTTTACTGATCTGGATTTACCGGCCAACGGCGACACGTCAAAGGACGTTGCAAACAGGGTGGCCAAGGCACGCCAGCGACAGAACGAACGCTATGCGGATTTTCCGGATGTCAGCGAAAATTCCGATGCTGAAGGCGATCTTCTGGAGCAGGTCGCAACACCGGACAAGGCGGGCAAAACGCTTTTGGTTCAGGCTGCCGAAAGATTCGGGTTATCTGCACGCGGCTATCATCGGGTGCTACGTGTCGCACGAACCATCGCCGATCTGGACGGGGACGATCACGTGTCACGCACCCACATCGCCGAGGCGATCAGTTTCCGGCTGAATGACGCGATGCAAACACCCTGAATCAATGATCCGTCAGCTTTTGCAGCGCGCTTCGATTGCGTCCCAGATTTTGCCCGCGATGTTGACCCCGTCAAAGCGTTCCAGCTCCTGAATGCCAGTAGGCGAGGTCACATTGATCTCGGTCAGGTAGTCGCCGATGACATCGATACCGACAAAAACCTGACCTTTTTCGCGCAACAGTGGCCCAATTCGTGCGCAGATTTCGCGGTCGCGGTCGCTCAGGCCGATTTTCTCGGGGCGTCCGCCAACATGCATGTTGGATCTGGTTTCGCCCTCGGCCGGCACGCGATTGATCGCTCCAACAGCCTCGCCATCAACAAGGATAACGCGTTTGTCACCGTTGCGAACATCGGGCAGGAATTTCTGGACGATCAGCGGTTCACGCGAAAAACCGGTGAACAATTCGTGCAGCGATGTCAGGTTCCTGTCATTCGCGTCCAGACGGAAAACACCCGCGCCGCCATTGCCATAAAGCGGTTTAAGAATGACATCCCCGTGGCGCGCCTTGAATGCCTTGATCGTTTCAAGGTCGCGGGCAATTGTGGTGGGGGGTGTCAGATCGGGAAAATCAAGAACCAAAAGCTTTTCAGGGTAGTTGCGGACCCAAAACGGGTCGTTCACCACAAGCGTCTTGGGCGCCAGCCGGTCAAGAAGATGTGTGGACGTGATATAATGCATGTCAAAAGGCGGATCCTGACGCAGCCAGACAGCATCGAATTCGGACAGGTCAACTTCGCGCTCCGGGCCAAGATGCGCATGATCGCCCTGAACGCGTTGCACGGTCAGGTCATGTCCGCGCGCGGTAATCCGGCCTTCTTGATACGCAAGGTGATCCGGTTCGTAATAAAACAGGCTGTGGCCACGCGATTGCGCCTCTTCCGCCAGACGGAACGAACTGTCGGCATTGATATCGACCGCGCCGATCGGATCCATTTGAAATGCGATTTTCATGACATAACCCCGTGTGACCTTTTGCGATACATGGCGCAGCCAGAACGCCGGCGCAATGGGCGATCACACCGGATTACATGTGGCCAAACGCGTTTTCGATCACTTGAACCATCCCCGCATGATCAACCAGGGCAACATCAAAACGCGCATCTGTCAGACTGCCTGACGGCTCTGACCCCAGGAAATCGGCAGCAGAATTCCGAATGCGCTGGATTTGACGCGCCGAAACACGTTCAGCGGCCTGCGCGAATGACTTTGACGTTTTAACCTCTACAAAGATAACCGTCGCACCATCCCGCACAATCAGATCAATTTCCCCACCCCGCCCACGCCACCGAGTGTGCGCAATGGTACATCCCCGTTCTTCGTAGTTCCGCGCCACTGTGTTTTCCGCGGCGACACCGGAATGATAAGCCTTTTGGCCCATGCTCGACTTCACACATCGTCCTTTCCCAGTTTCAACGCCAACTGATACAATTTGCGCCGCGGCAGGTTATGTGCTTGCGAAACCAGATCGGCGGCATCCTTTACGGACATCGTTGCAAGCGCCTGCCTAAGCGCCAATTCTACGTCTACTTCGCTAACAGATTCCGAACGTTGCCGGTCTATGACCACAACAATTTCACCTTTAAGTGTCGTTCCGCTGATCTGTTCGGCCAGTTCACCCAACGTGCCGCGTCTGACTTCCTCGAATTTCTTAGTCAGTTCCCGACAGATTGCCGCCGCGCGCTCTTGGCCGAGGACAGTCGCCGCGTCGGCCATCATCGCCGCAACACGTTTTGGCGATTCGTAGAACACCAGCGTGCCCGGAATCTCGCGTAATGATTCTAGGGCAGACCGGCGCGCACCCGCCGCGTTTGGCAGGAACCCCGCAAAAAAGAATGCATCCGTTGGCAATCCTGCCAGCGCCAAGGCCGACAGAACCGCCGACGCCCCCGGCGCGATCGTAACAAGATACCCCTCGTGCTGCGCCGCACGCGCCAAATCAAAGCCCGGATCGGCAATCAGCGGCATACCGGCTTCGGATGCATAAGCGACGGATTTGCCCTGCTCAAGGTACTGCAACAGCTTTGGGCGCACCGCTGATCCGTTGTGATCATGATAGGCCAACAGCGGGCGATCCCCCAAAGGCACACCGTGAATATCCATCAGGCGCCGCATGCTGCGTGTGTCTTCTGCGGCGATCACATCGGCAGATGCGAGGATATCAAGCGCGCGCAATGTGATATCCCGCGCCGTCCCGATCGGTGTCGCCACAAAGTAGACGCCTGGCGCCAATCTGACCTTTTGATGATTCAACGCTGGACCCGCCTTTCGTGACGTCTATTATCCCTGCATCGTCAAAGGGCGGGCTATTGCCGTCCGGTCAGGGAGTATCGCTTGTGTCCATTTTTGCTGTTTTAACCCCCGCCCGCAAGCTTGGCTTGCGCATGTTCGCAGTGCTGGGCCTTTTGGCACTGGCTGCGTGTGACGGGGTACCGTCCAGCAATCTTGGTGGCCCGTCGATCAATCCGTCAACACCGGTGCCCGTGGCGCTGCTTGTGCCGCGCGGATCAGGGCAATCCGGTGATGACGTTCTGGCACAAAGCCTTGAAAACGCAGCACGATTGGCCATCAGCGATCTACAGGGAGTCGAAATCGATCTGCGTGTTTACAACACTGCGGGCAACGCCGATATCGCCGCCAATCAGGCCACGCAGGCTGTTGCAGATGGTGCCAAGATTATTCTTGGTCCCGTATATGGTGAATCTGCAAACGCGGTGGGACTTGCCGTGGCGAACAAGGGCGTGAACGTGTTGTCGTTCTCGAACAATGCCTCGATCGCGGGCGGCAACGTGTTTGTACTGGGACCAACGTTCCAGAACACCGCCAACCGACTCGCGCAATTTGCAGCCGGACAGGGAAAAACACGCGTCGTCGTGGTTTATTCGCAAGATGTTGCCGGTGAGCAGGGCAAGGCCGCAATCGAAAGCGCAGTTGGCCGCAGCGGCGCATCTGTTGTCGCGTCGGTGCCGTATCAATTGTCGCAACAAGGTGTAGTTGCCGCGATCCCGCAAATCCGTGGGGCTGTCAGTTCCTCAGGCGCAGATGCAATGTTCACAACGGCAACTACGGCGGCAGCATTGCCTTTGCTGTCCCAATTGCTGCCCGAAGCAGGCGTTGACCCGGCACAGGTGCAGTATATCGGCCTGACGCGATGGGATATTCCGTCACAGACACTGGAACTGCCCGGCGTTCAGAACGGATGGTTTGCGCTGCCCGATCCCGGCAGAAGCGCGGCATTCCAGTCGCGTTATCAGGTGGCCTACGGGGGTGTACCGCATCCCATTGGCGGATTGGCCTATGACGGCATTGCCGCAATCGGTGCGTTGGTAGGAAGTGGAAATTCAAACGCGCTGACCGGCGGCGCATTGACCCAGTCGGCAGGATTTCAGGGGGTGAATGGCATCTTCCGCCTGTTGCCCAATGGCACAAACGAACGTGGAATGGCGGTGGCAACGATCCGTGACCGACAGGTTGTGGTGATCGATTCTGCGCCGGGCAGCTTTGGCGCCGGGTTCTGATCTGAACCGCACAACACCCATCACAAAGTCTGCACCCAATCCGGTTCCCGACCGGCCAAAAGCCGCGCGTGAACTGATTTGCCCGCCGGAGCAAATTTTTGATGCAACAGCGTTCGTGGACCAGATTGACGCCATCGCGCAAGAGGTCGACTCTCCGGTCGAATTGCGTGCACAGACGGTTTCACTGCTGAAAAAAATCAATGCCGACGGACGCGCCGCGATCGCGGCCGCGTTCAAGGAAAACCCGTTTTCCGCACGGGCAACAACGTCTGCCTATACCTATTTGACCGATGGCCTCGTCACGTCGGCCCTTTATGTCGCCCACAAACACCTGCACCCACTGCCGAACCCCACCACAGGCCAGCATATTTCCGTCATCGCTGTTGGCGGGTACGGGCGTGGCGAAATGGCCCCGTTTTCCGATGTCGACCTATTGTTTCTGGCCCCGTACAAAACAACCGCCTGGGCCGAAAGCATCATTGAATCCATGCTTTACATTCTTTGGGATCTAAAGCTGAAAGTGGGCCACGCCAGCCGCACCATCAAGGATTGTATCCGTTTGGGCCGCGAAGATTTCACGATCCGTACCGCGATGCTGGAACATCGGTTCATTGCCGGCGATGCCGAACTTGCCGCCGATCTTGATGCGCGCTTGAAAAGCGATCTGTTCAAGGGGACAGGGCGCGAATTCATCGAGGCCAAGCTTGAAGAGCGCGACAACCGACATATCAAACAGGGCGGTCAACGCTATGTTGTCGAACCCAATGTCAAAGAAGGCAAAGGCGGGCTGCGCGATCTGCAATCCCTGTTCTGGATCGCAAAATATATCCACGGTGTTCAGGACGCTGCCGATCTGGTGCCCCTGAATGTTTTTACCCAGGCAGAGTTTGAAACATTTATCAAAGCCGAGGATTTTCTATGGGCCGTTCGCTCACATCTGCATCTGATCACGGGGCGGGCGACCGATCAGTTGACGTTTGACCTTCAAGTGCAGGTCGCGCAAGCGATGGGCTATCAGGATACAGCCGGTCGGCGCGGCGTTGAAGTCTTTATGCAGGACTATTTCCGCCACGCCACGGCCGTTGGTGAACTGACGCGGATATTCTTGACCAAACTGGAAGCAATACACGCCAAAGCCGAGCCTTTGCTGGAACGCATTTTCAGACGCCGGCCAAAAATGAAACCCGGCTATGTCGAAATTCACAACCGCATCGGCATCGCGAATGAAAAGACGTTTTTATCTGACAAGCTGAACCTGTTGCGCCTGTTTGAAGAAGCTTTGCGCACGGGCATGTTGATCCATCCCGATGCCATGCGGCTGGTCACAGCGCATCTTGACCTGATTGATGATGACATGCGCGCCAGACCGGAAGCACAACGCATCTTTCTGGATTTGATGCTGAAACACGGGAACCCGGAACGGGCATTGCGCCGGATGAACGAACTGGGGGTTTTGTCGGCGTTTATCCCCGAATTCGAACCGATTGTCGCGATGATGCAATTCAACATGTATCACCACTACACTGTGGATGAGCATATCATTCAGTGCATTGCAAATCTGGCCCAGATCGAAAAAAGCGAATTGGTTGAAGAACTGCCGGTTGCGTCGGGCATTCTGAAACGTGGCATCAATCGCAAGGTTATGTACGTGGCGTTGCTGCTGCATGATATCGGCAAGGGCCGGTCCGAAGATCATTCCATTCTGGGCGCACAGATCGCGCGGAAGGTCGCACCGCGTCTGGGACTGAACAAATCCGATTCCGAAACGGTTGAATGGCTGGTGCGGTATCACCTTTTGATGTCGGATATGGCGCAAAAACGCGATATCGCCGATCCTGCCACCATTCGCGATTTTGCCAAGGCGGTCCAGACGGTCAAACGGCTTGATCTGCTGACGGTCCTGACAGTCTGCGATATTCGCGGTGTCGGGCCCGGCACGTGGAACAACTGGAAGGCGGCGCTGATACGGGCGCTGTACCGGCAAACCAGACGCGCACTGGAAACCGGGCTGGAAGATCTGAACCGCGAAAACCGCGGTGCCGAAGCCAAGAAACTGCTGCGCGCCGCCCTGCCCGAATGGTCGCGCAAGGAATTGCAGACCGAAACGGCACGCCATTATCCGCCCTACTGGCAAGGCCTGCATGTCACCGCCCATGTGGTGTTTGCCAATCTGCTGCGGGATTTGGCGGAAAACGAAATTCGTATTGATCTGCACCCTGATGAGGACCGCGATGCCACCCGCGCCTGTATGGTGATGCAGGACCACCCCGGCATCTTTGCGCGGCTGGCCGGGGCGCTGGCCCTTGTCGGCGCGAATGTCGTCGATGCACGCAGTTATACGTCTAAAGACGGATACGTCACCGATGTGTTCTGGCTTCAGGATGCTGATGGCCATCCCTATGAAGCGTCACGCCTGCCGCGCCTGAAACAGATGATCGAAAAGACGTTGCAAGGAAAGGTTGTCGCGACAGAGGCGTTGAAATCGCGCGATAAGATCAAAAAACGCGAACGGGCGTTCAACGTGCCGACCCACATCACCTTCGACAACGAAGGATCGGACATTTACACGATTATCGAGGTCGACACCCGTGACCGGCCCGGATTGCTGTATGATCTGGCCCGCACCCTTGCCGCATCGAATGTCTACATTGCAAACGCCCTGATAGCGACCTATGGCGAACAGGTCGTAGATACGTTTTACGTCAAGGATATGTTCGGGCTGAAATACTACTCTGCCAGTAAACAGAAGACGCTGGAAAATAAACTGCGCGCGGCCATCAAGGAAGGCGCCGAAAGGGCAAGCACATGAAACCTATCCGGCTGGTGTCGGGGTTTTTGACGGTGGGGATGTGGACAATGCTCAGCCGTGTGCTGGGTTTTGTGCGCGACGCCATGATATTGGCCTATCTCGGCACTGGCCCCTTGTACGAGGCCTATGTGGTGGCCTTTCGCCTGCCCAACATGTTCCGCCGTTTCTTTGCCGAAGGCGCGTTTAACATGGCTTTTGTGCCGATGTTTTCCAAAAAGCTGGAAGGGGATGAAGACCCGCACGAATTTGCCCGCGATGCGTTTGCAGGACTTGCAACCGTGCTGATCATTTTGACATTGCTGGCCCAACTGGCGATGCCGTGGCTGATCTACATTCTGGCCAGCGGCTTTGTAGGGCAGGAACAGTTTGACCTGTCTGTTGAGTTCGGGCGCATTGCTTTCCCTTACATCTTGTTCATCTCCTTGGCTGCTTTGCTATCGGGCGTGCTGAACGCGACGGGGCGATTTGCAGCTGCGGCAGCAGCACCGGTATTGCTGAACGTTTTGCTGGTGGGTGGCATGGCCGTCGCCGCATGGGTCGGCGGAGACGTGGCGCGCACACTGATCTGGATGATCCCGGTTGCCGGCGTTGCGCAAATGGCGCTTGTCTGGGTTGCGGCATCGCGGGCGGGCTTTTCGATCAAACCGGAATGGCCCCGCATGACACCGGAACTGGCAAAACTGGTGCGCATTGCCATTCCCGCCGCTTTGGCGGGGGGGGTGGTGCAGATCAATCTGCTGGTCGGGCAACAGGTGGCCTCGTATTTCGACAAGGCCGTTGGCTGGCTTTATGCTGCGGATCGTTTGTACCAGTTGCCTTTGGGCGTTGTGGGGATAGCTGTCGGCATCGTTTTGTTGCCGGATCTGTCCCGCCGGTTGAAGGCACGCGACGATGATGGCGCGCGTCATGCGTTTTCACGCGCCAGCGAAATCGCCTTGGGCCTGACCATCCCCTCTGCGGTTGCGTTGGTTGTGATCCCGCTGCCTTTGGTTTCGGTTCTGTTTCAACGCGGCGCGGCGACCGCAGATGACAGTGCGGCCATTGCTGTCGCGGTCACAATCTATGGTTTGGGTCTGCCTGCCTTCGTGCTGCAAAAAATCCTGCAACCCTTGTTTTTTGCCCGAGAAGATACGCGGTCCCCGTTTCGGTATGCGGTTATCGCGATGATCATCAACGCAGCTGTAGCGGTTGGGCTTTCTCCGGTTATCGGATGGATCGCACCTGCAATTGCGACAACCTTGGCTGCGTGGGCGATGGTCGCCTTTCTGGGCGTCGGTGCCCGCCGGATGGGCACGGTCGCGCGATTTGATAGCCAGTTTCATCGCCGCATCTGGCGGATTGTGGCAGCATCACTGCTGATGGGGGTCGTGCTTTGGGTCAGTTCGGTGGCAATGTCACCGTTTCTGGGCATGGCGGGCTGGCGTTATCTGGCCCTGTTCGTTCTGGTGAGTATCGGAATCCTGAGTTACTTCGGGCTGGGCCAGTTGCTGGGCGCATTCCGGATGTCGGAAATACGCGCGACGCTGCGCCGTGGGTAAGCCCCGCCTTACTCGCCCCGAAGTCTGCGTAAAATTCGCCCCCATGTTCCCGGCACCATAACAGTAGACAAGGCGAACCCTGTGGCAAAGCCTGCCAGATCAGCCACCCAGTCTTTTTGCGCGCCAAACAGCAACCCGAACAACAACTGGAATGCCATCAGGAACGCAATCAGCGTAAAAGCGCGTTCCTGCCGCGCACCAACAGACGATAACTTGCGCCACAGCAGATAGGTGAACCCGCCAATAAGCCCATAGACACTGGGAAAGCCCCCGATCAGCGGGACCGGATCATTCAGAAAAACAGCATAGGCCAGCGCCCCGACCGCGCCGGATACCAAAAACATGACCAAGGTCGCCAATCCGCCGAAAGCTTCGCCAACAACCTTGCCCATTGCCAACAGAATGACGCCGACAAACAATGCGTGGGTGAAGCCCGTGCTGATGAACGGATAGCTGAAAAACCGGACCAAATGTTCAGCGGGCCAGCGATTGTTTTCAACCATCCAGTCAAAAACTGGCCCGGAAAAGGCAAACCTCTGGATCGTTTCCAGACGCCAACCAACCGCTTGCGGGCCGCCTACCAACCCTTCGGCCCCCAGAACCATGACACATTCGATTCCGATGATGATCAGAAACAGCGCCAGCACAACAGGCGGCAACGGATTGACCGGATTGGCGTTGGGATTGATGTCTTGACCGTGGATCATGCCTGCTCTCCTTGACGGGGCCTGACCGCATGGGTAAGCGAGGCGAGCCCAATAATCCAGCCGGAGATGACCAGATGACCGCCCCTGCCTTTTCCCCCCGTGTTTTTTCAGGGATCCAGCCATCGGGCGATTTGCATCTGGGCAATTACCTTGGGGCGCTGAAGCGTTTTGTCGAAACCCAGAACCAGGGCGTTGAAACGGTGTTTTGCATGGTCGATCTGCACGCGATCACAGTCTGGCAGAACCCCGAAGACCTGAAACGCAGCACACGCGAATTGTGCGCCGGTTTTATCGCATCCGGCATTGATCCTGAAAAATCCATTCTGATCAATCAAAGCCAGGTGCCCGAACACGCGCAACTGGCGTGGATTTTCAATTGTGTGGCCCGCATGGGGTGGATGGGGCGCATGACGCAGTGGAAGGACAAGGCAGGCAAAAACGCTGAAAATGCCTCGCTCGGGCTGTTCGCCTATCCGGCGCTGATGGCGGCAGACATCCTGATCTATCACGCAACCCACGTGCCTGTGGGCGAAGACCAGAAACAGCACCTGGAACTGACGCGCGATATTGCCGCGAAATTCAACCACGATTACGGCGTTGATTTTTTCCCGATCACCGAACCGGTGATTGAAGGCGCGGCAACGCGGGTCATGTCGCTGCGGGACGGATCGAAAAAAATGTCGAAATCCGACCCGTCCGATGCCAGCCGCATCAACATGACCGACAGCGCCGACGACATTGCCAAAAAGATCCGTAAGGCAAAGACCGATCCGGATGCGTTGCCGTCCGAAGTTGACGGATTGAAAGACCGCCCCGAAGCCCGCAATCTGGTCAACATCTATGCCGCTTTGGCCGAAGTCAGTGTCGAAGACGCATTGCGCGACGTGGGTGGACAGCAATTTGGTGCGTTCAAACCGATGCTGGCCGATCTGGCAGTGTCAAAAATGGCGCCGATATCGACGGAAATGGCCCGATTGATGGCTGACCCTGCCGAAATTGATCGTATTCTGAAAGTCGGCGCGGGCCGTGCGCGCGAAATCACCGCCCCGATCCTGCGCAAAACCTATGAAATCGTCGGGATGGTCAGCGCAGAACAGGGCTGACCCTGCGTTTATGAACAGGTGGCCTGCAGCATTGGGGGTTTGCGGGCCAGCCTGAATACCCCATTCTCTGTGCAATCCGAAAGATAGGAGCGCACATGAGCTGGAAAACCCATCCCGAAACCTGCGTTGGCCATATTCATCTGAAAGTATCAGATATTGACGTCGCAATTGCGTTTTACCGCGATGTTCTCGGGTTTAACGTGACCCAACGCTATGGCGATCAGGCGGCCTTTCTGTCGGCTGGCGGTTATCATCATCATATAGGTCTTAACACGTGGCACAGCCGTGGTGGGCCCGCACCTGCGGGCAACACCACAGGGCTGTACCATGTTGCGTTCCTTTATCCGGATCGGGCAGCCTTGGGCGCTGTGATCCGATCGGTAAAAGCGGCAGGTGTCACGCTGGACGGCGCGGCAGATCATGGTGTCAGCGAAGCGGTCTATTTACGCGATCCCGATGGCAACGGTATCGAGCTGTATCGCGACAGACCCGAGGCCGAATGGCCGCGCGAGGCAAATGGCATGTTGGCCATGGTCAATGCACCGCTGGATGTGGACGCATTGGTGGCAGAGGCGCAAGATGGTCTGGACGTCTGACCTAAAACTGCCCTAGGGTTCACGCGTTCAGCGGAGGATACCAAATGGCGGTCGGCAGCAAGATCAGAACCTATTTCGAAGGCGCATGGCATGATGGTGATGTGCCTGTGATGAAGGCCGCAGATCACGGATCATGGCTGGGCAGCACGGTATTTGACGGCGCGCGTTTTTTTGAAGGCCTTACCCCCGATCTTGACCTGCATTGTGCACGTGTGAACCGGTCAGCCAGCGCATTGATGCTGGCCCCGACAGTGGCAACCGCAGACATGGTTGAAATGGTCCACGAGGGGTTAAAGGGGTTCGCGCCGGACGCCGCTGTTTATATTCGCCCGATGTATTGGGGCATTGACGGGGATGTTACGGCAATCGTTCCGTCCGAGGAAAAAACCGGCTTTGCGATATCGCTTGAAGAAATCCCGATGCCACCCGCAGATCATTCAACCACGCTCACGCGCACACGGTTTCGCCGTCCCGTTCTGGAAGACAGCGTTGTGAATGCCAAAGCCGGTTGTCTTTACCCCAACAACGCGCGGATGCTGAAAGAAGCTCGCACAAAAGGATTTGGAAACGCGTTGGTCGCAGATGCGATGGGCAATGTGGCCGAAACCGCAACAGCAAACGTGTTCATGGTCAAGGATGGTGAGGTTTTCACCCCCATTGGCAACGGCACGTTCCTGTCTGGCATCACCCGCGCCCGCCACATCGTGAACATGAAGGCCGACGGCATGGCCGTGCACGAAACCGTTCTGACTTTCGAAGATTTCCACGACGCGGATGAGGTTTTCCTATCCGGAAACATGGCAAAGGTCACACCTGTCAAAGCCTTTGACGACACCCAATATCAGGTCGGGCCAGTGGCCCGGAAAGTTCGGGAAATGTATTGGGATTGGGCTGCGTCAGAACGCTGATCGCTGGCTTTGCCGCAAAAGCCAATTGCCACGATCGCCAAGTCACGCCATGATCATACCCGTTAGGGAGCAATCAAATGCGCAAATTTTTGGTGGTGCTGGACGACAGCCGCGAATGTCTGAATGCGATGCGCTTTGCCGCAATGCGGTCGGCGCATACAGGGGGCGGCGTGCAAATTCTGTCTGTTATTCCACCTGACGAATTCAACCACTGGATCGGTGTCGGCGAAGTGATGCGCGAGGAAGCACGCGAACGTATTCACGCCCATTTCGAGGTGTTCGCCAAATGGATGCGCGACAAGCAGGGCATTGATCCCGAACTGGTCATTCGCGAAGGCCAGCCTGTGAAAGAGATCATTGCCCAGATTATGGAAGACAAGGAAATTGGGGTTCTGGTTCTGGGCGCCAGCACCGATAACAAGGGGCCGGGCCCGATTATCACACAGTTGATGAAGAACGCCGGTTCCCTGCCTATTCCGATCACGATCGTTCCTGGCGATCTGTCCAAGGAAAAGCTAGAAGCGATCACCTGAAGCCCCTGTTTTAGAATCGTTCCAAACCTTGACTTTCGCCGTCCACAGACGCATATCCATAGCTCAGCCCAACCGGAGATGCGCACATGTTCATTCAAACTGAATCGACCCCAAACCCCGCGACTTTGAAGTTTCTTCCCGGACAATCCGTGATGGAAATGGGCACTGCAGATTTCCCATCGGCCGATACGGCGGATAAATCGCCTTTGGCCACGCGTATTTTTTCGGTTGGTGGCGTAACTGGCGTGTTCTTCGGGCTTGATTTCGTGACAGTCACAAAATCGGACGACACCGAATGGGACCATATCAAACCTGCTATTCTGGGCGCGATTATGGAACATTACCAATCCGGTCAACCCGTTATGAACGACGGGCACGAACCGGCGTCGGGCCATGCCGAACACAGCGGTGAAAACAGCGAGATTGTATCCCAGATCAAAGAGCTTCTGGACAGCCGCGTACGCCCTGCTGTTGCACAAGATGGCGGCGACATCACCTTTCACGGGTTTGACCGTGGTGTGGTTTACTTGCATATGCAAGGGGCTTGCGCGGGGTGTCCGTCTTCTACGCTGACGTTGAAAATGGGCATTGAAAATCTGCTGCGTCACTATATCCCCGAAGTGACCGAGGTACGACCCGTTGCCGTTTGATACTCCGCTGATACTCGGGTTTGACACATCGGCCGCGCATTGCGCGGCCGTTTTACTATCTGGCGACCGGATCATTGCGGGCATTGCAGAAGACATGTCCAAAGGTCAGGCAGAACGGTTGGTGCCATTGCTTCAGGAGGTGCTGAGCACAGCCAGCGCGAATTGGGGCGATCTGGATGCTTTAGGGGTCGGGATCGGGCCGGGGAATTTTACGGGTATCCGTATTTCTGTGGCAACAGCGCGTGGGCTGGCATTGGCGCTCAACCTGCATGCGGTAGGGGTTTCCGGGTTTGATGCTTTGGCTTTCGGCACCGCACGTCCGTTTTCTGCTTTGATCGATGCGCCACGTGCACAGGTTTACCGGCAGGATTTTCTGGAAAACGAATGTCACGCGCCAAAATTGCAACTGCGCGAGGAGGCGGACGCCGAATTGGCCCGCGCCGGCCTGACCAAACCAGCGGCTTTACCGCCTTTGGTACTGGCCGAACGGATTGCCCGCATCGCCGCAACCAAATGGCAAACGGAAACAACACCGCCTGCCCCGCTGTATCTGAGGCCCGCGGATGCAGCACCACCGCGCGACGCGCCACCCGTAATTTTGGCCTCGTGATCGCGATGGTCACACCTGCGCATCTGGCAATGCTGCACCGCGCCGCATTCACACAGGACCGTGCATGGAGCGAGGACGAATTCGCAAATTTTCTGGCTACGGCGTACTGTCATGTGCTTGCCGACACCAACGGGTTTGCCCTGATCCGTGTCATTGCTGACGAGGCCGAATTGTTAACGATCGCGGTTCACCCCGATCACCGCCGGGTCGGGCTTGGGAAATCATTGCTGATCCAATCCATGGCCAAAGCCGCGGATCAAGGTGCCTTTGAGCTGTTTCTGGAAGTGGCCGCAGACAATACCGGTGCTTTGGCGTTGTACCAAAGCACCGGTTTTGCGCAGGTCGGCCTACGCCCCGGCTATTATGCCCGCGAAGGGACCGCGCCAGTTGATGCCCTTTTGTTGTCACGCCCCTTGCCGTAAGGTTTTCTGCATTACCGCGAGCGACAAAAGCAAAAAGCAGTTGACCCTTGGCAGGCACTGCGGCCTTATTTGGCGGTGCAAAACGACACCTGAAAACAAACAGGGGCGCCAAATGTTGAAAGGCGGCCTCGTCACAAAACAACTGGGAGACGCAAAATGACACTTATGAAATCCCTTATGGGCGCAGCGGCCGGGCTTGCCCTGACCGCAGGGGCGGCATTGGCCGAACCTGCGTTGATTTTCGATCTGGGCGGCAAGTTCGACAAATCGTTCAACGAAGCCGCCTTTGGCGGGGCGCAACGCTGGGCCGAAGAAACCGGCGAAACCTTTCGTGAAATCGAACTGCAATCCGAAGCCCAGCGCGAACAGGCCCTGCGCCGTTTCGCTGAAAGCGGATCAAATCCGATTGTTATGGCCGGGTTTGCCTTTGCGGATGCGCTGGGACAGGTCGCTGCCGATTATCCTGACACATCATTTGTCATCATCGACATGGTTGTGGACGCCCCCAATGTCCGGTCTGTTGTGTTCAACGAACACGAAGGATCGTATCTGGTCGGTATGATGGCGGCGCAGGCCTCTCAATCCAACACCGTCGGGTTTATCGGCGGCATGGATATCCCGCTGATCCGGAAATTCGCCTGCGGATATGCGCAGGGCGTCAAGGCGGCAAATCCCGATGCCACTGTTATTGCCAACATGACCGGCACAACGCCTTCGGCCTGGAATGATCCGGTAAAAGGATCTGAACTGACCAAGGCACAAATCAGCCAAGGCGCGGATGTGGTGTATGCAGCGGCAGGCGGCACCGGCGTGGGCGTTCTGCAAACCGCAGCGGATGAAGGTATTTTGTCAATCGGTGTGGACAGCAACCAGAACCACCTGCATCCCGGCAAGGTTCTGACCTCGATGATGAAACGGGTCGACAATGCGGTTTACAATGCGTTCAAAGACGGCCCCGGATTGGAAGCCGGCTTTAATGTCATGGGCATCGCCAATGGCGGCGTGGGTTATGCAATGGATGAAAACAATGCATCCCTAGTGAGCGACGAGATGAAAGCATCGGTAGAAGCCGCTGCGGCCAAGATCGCCAGCGGCGAGTTGAGCGTACATGACTACATGTCCGACGACAGCTGCCCGGACCTGAGCTTCTGAGCGTGAGAGCCGATCAAACTTCGGAGCGGCAGGCAACTGCCGCTCCGGCAATTGAATTGCGCGGCATTTCAAAGTCTTTTGGACCGGTTCAGGCCAACAAAGACATTTCCATCTCGGTCATGCCCGGAACGATACACGGTATCATCGGCGAGAACGGTGCCGGAAAATCCACGTTGATGAGTATTCTTTACGGTTTTTACAAAGCCGATAAGGGCGAGATATTTATCGGCGGCCAGCGCACACAGATACCAGACAGTCAGGCCGCGATTGCCGCAGGCATCGGCATGGTCTTTCAGCACTTTAAGCTGGTCGAGAATTTTACGGTTCTGGAAAACATCATTCTGGGGGCCGAAGATGGCCGCATGCTGATGCCGTCCCTGACCAAGGCACGCCGGATTCTGATCGAACTGGAACAGGAATACGGCCTGAACGTCGATCCGGATGCAGTCATCGAAGACTTGGGCGTCGGCATGCAACAAAGGGTCGAAATCCTCAAGGCGCTATATCGCAACGCCAACATTCTTATTCTGGACGAACCAACCGGTGTTCTGACCCCGGCGGAAGCGGACCAATTGTTCCGGATTTTGGATCGACTGCGCCAGGAGGGAAAAACCATAATCCTGATCACGCATAAACTGCGCGAGATTATGGATATTACCGATACCGTCAGCGTGATGCGCCGTGGCGAAATGACGGCGACCGTCAAGACCTCGGAAACCTCGCCCGCCGAACTGGCGGAACTGATGGTCGGGCGCAAAGTGTTGCTGAGGGTGGACAAGAAACCAGCGACACCCGGTGATATTATTCTTGAAATCAAGAACCTGCGCGTTATCGACGAAAAAGGTGTAGAGCGAGTCAAAGGCATCAACCTGAATGTGCGCGCGGGTGAAATTCTGGGCATTGCCGGCGTTGCGGGCAACGGACAATCCGAATTGCTTGAGGTGTTGGGGGGGTATGCCAACGGCACCGGCGAAATCGTGATCAACGGCAAACCGCTTGATGTCACGGGCAAGCTGTCAGACGGTCAAACCCGCCGCGCCAACGGGATTGCGCATGTACCCGAAGACCGCCAGCGCGAAGGGCTGATCATGCCTTTTCACGCCTGGGAAAATGTCGCCTTTGGCTATCACCGTGACCCGGCCTACAATTCCGGATTGCTGATGGACAACACGGCCCTGCGCCGCGACACCGAGGCAAAGATCGAAAAATTCGACATCCGGCCCGCCAATTGCTGGCAGGAGGCCAAGAATTTCAGCGGCGGAAACCAGCAAAAAATTGTTGTCGCGCGCGAAATTGAAAGAAACCCTGACCTGTTGTTGATCGGCCAGCCGACACGCGGTGTGGATATCGGCGCTATCGAGTTTATCCACCAGCAGATCGTAGCGTTGCGCGATCAGGGCAAGGCAATATTGCTTGTCAGTGTCGAATTGGAAGAAATCCTGTCGCTTAGCGATCGCATTGCGGTGATGTTTGACGGGCACATCATGGGTGAGCGCCTGCCACATGAAACCAATGAGAAAGAACTTGGGCTGATGATGGCCGGCATGTCCGGAAAGGCCGCGTAAGATGGATGTCATGCCAAAATGGGCCGAAGTTGTTCTGGTTCCTCTGATTTCGTTGATGCTGGCCGCCATCCTGTCCGCACTTGTGATCCTTGCCATTGGTGAAGATCCTGTTGCGGCGGTCAAACTGATGGTCAATGGCGCACTGGGGTCCACCTACGGGTGGGGCTACACCCTGTATTACGCCACTAATTTCATGTTCACCGGTCTGGCCGTCGCGGTGGCGTTTCACGCACGCCTGTTCAATATCGGCGGCGAAGGTCAGGCAATGCTGGGCGGTTTGGGCGTTGCGCTGGCCTGTCTTTACATTCCGTGGCCGCACTGGTCGCTGGCCCTGCTGGGCGCCACAATCGGGGCGGCCCTGTTTGGTGCGATGTGGGCGGCCATACCGGCCTATTTGCAGGCCAAACGCGGCAGCCACATTGTTATCACCACTATCATGTTCAATTTCATCGCCGCAGCGGTGTTGAACTATGTTCTCGTCAATATGCTGCGCCCCAAAGGGTCAATGGATCCGGCAACCGCGCGGTTCGACGAAACAGTACACTTGCCCACACTGCACGAGATGCTGGCACCCTTTGGCATTGAGTTTTCAAAATCTGCACCGGCCAATGTAACCTTGCTGGTGGCGGTTCTGGCCTGTGTCGCCGTTTGGGTTCTGATCTGGCGCACACGTTTGGGATATGAAATCCGTGCCTACGGGCATTCTGAATCCGCTGCCAAATATGCCGGAATTTCACCCGTCAAGATTACCATGATCGCAATGCTGATATCGGGCGGGCTGGCCGGTATGATGGCGATCAACAATGTGATGGGTGAAGCGGAACGGCTGGTTTTGAACGCCACGGAAGGTGCCGGATTTATCGGTATCGCGGTCGCCCTGATGGGGCGCAGCCATCCTGTCGGTGTTTTTCTGGCCGCAATTCTGTTCGGGTTTCTTTATCAGGGCGGAGCGGAGCTTGCCCTGTGGACGACGATCCCGCGGGAACTGATTGTCGTTATTCAGGCGTTGGTCATCCTGTTTACCGGCGCGCTGGATAACATGGTTCGGATGCCGCTTGAAAAGCTGTTTCTGGCATTGCGGCAAAGGAACAGCTGATGGATTTTGCAACGCTCCTTCAGGTGTTGGACAGCACCGTGCGGTTGGCAACCCCTTTATTGCTTGCCTGTCTGGCCGGATTGTTTTCCGAACGTGCGGGAATTTTTGATATCGGCCTTGAAGGGAAAATGCTGGCCGCTGCGTTTTTTTCGGCGGCCGTCGCGGCACTGACCGGATCAGTCTGGCTTGGCCTTCTGGCGGGGGTTGGTGCATCTATGGCGCTCAGTGCGCTGCATGGTCTGGCGTCAATCACATTCAGGGGCAACCAGTTGATATCGGGCGTTGCCATCAATTTTCTGGCGGCAGGCCTGACGGTTCTGATTGCGCAGGACTGGTTCCAACAAGGTGGGCGAACCCCGTCTTTGATCGGGGCGGCCCGGTTTGAACCCATCACGCTGCCTTTCGCCAACGCATTGCGCGATGTTCCGGTTCTGGGACCGATCTATTACGAACTGATCTCGGGGCATTCCGTACTGGTGTATCTTGCGTTTGCCAGCGTCCCCCTGACGTGGTGGATTCTGTATCGGACCCGATTTGGTTTGCGATTGCGCGCAGTCGGGGAAAACCCGGCGGCCGTCGATACGGCGGGCGTGTCTGTTGTGGGCTTGCGTTACGCAGCGGTCGCAATCTGCGGCGTGCTGTGTGGAATTGCCGGTGCATATCTGGCCACCGCGCTGCAAGCCGGGTTTGTCAAAGACATGACAGCGGGGCGCGGGTTTATCGCACTGGCGGCGCTGATCTTTGCAAAATGGCGCCCGTGGTACGCCCTGTCTGCCTGTCTTCTGTTCGGCTTTCTTCAGGCGATCGCCCTGCGGTATCAGAATATCGATCTGGGGGCGTTCACCGTGCCGGTGCAGTTTATGGATGCCCTGCCCTATATTCTGACAGTGGTCATTCTGGCCGGTTTTGTGGGCAAGGCCATTCCCCCGCGTGCCGGCGGCGAACCCTACGTGAAAGAACGATAACGCCCAAGATAAGGCCAGTTCCGGAAAATCGCCTGCGCCTTTGGTCACAGGACCGCTTTGATATATTGCATTTGCGGCGGGGTCCGGTCTAGGAAAGCGAATGCAAATCTACCTTCCCATTGCCGAAGTTTCGGTCAACGCCTTCCTTTTGTTGGGCTTGGGTGGCTTGGTTGGCATATTGTCCGGCATGTTCGGTGTTGGCGGCGGGTTTCTGATGACACCGCTTTTGTTCTTCATCGGGATCCCACCGGCTGTCGCGGTCGCGACAGAGGCAAACCAGATCGTAGCCTCTTCGTTTTCGGGCGTTTTAGCGCATTTCAAGCGAAAGACCGTCGATCTTCGAATGGGAACGGTGCTGTTGATAGGCGGCCTTGTCGGGGCTGCCATCGGCGTTTTGGTATTCAACTACCTGAAACAGTTGGGTCAGGTCGATCTGCTGGTCAAACTTTGTTATGTCGTCTTTTTGGGCGTTATCGGCAGCCTGATGTTTGTCGAAAGTCTGAACGCCATTCGCAAAGCCCGCAAAAGTGGCGGCGCGCCTGTTCCAAGACGCAAACACCGCGGTTGGATTCACGCGCTGCCGTTCAAAATGCGGTTTCGGACCTCGGGTTTGTATATTTCGGTTATCCCGCCACTTGTCGTGGGCGTCGCAGTGGGTGTTCTTGCCGCGATTATGGGGGTCGGCGGCGGATTTATCATGGTTCCGGCGATGATTTATCTGTTGGGCATGCCCACCAAAGTTGTTGTTGGCACCTCTCTGTTCCAGATCATCTTTGTGACGGCATTTACCACCCTGTTGCACGCGACGACCAACTATACCGTTGATATCGTTCTGGCTGTTCTTCTGCTGGTCGGCGGGGTGATTGGGGCACAAATCGGCACACGCATCGGCGTAAAAATGAAGGCCGAGCAATTGCGCATACTGTTGGCCATTATGGTTCTGGCGGTATGCGGAAAACTGGCCTTTGATCTCCTGGTCATGCCGTCGGAATTGTATTCACTCGGCAAGCCGGGCGGGCATTAGCAGATGGTTCGTATTCTCATCTTGCTGATGTGTCTGGCCTTAGCCTGCAAGCGCGGAACAGGTGGTTCTGGGCCTCAGCAAAGACAAGGTCGACATCACCACCAGCTTTGACGGTTCGGAAATCCTTATTTTCGGCGCCGTGAAACGCGAAGTGCCGATCCCGCAAGGCGAACCCTTGGAAGTGATCATTACCGTTTCCGGCCCATCCTTGCCGGTGACCGTCCGGCGCAAGGAAAAAAGGTTTGGCATCTGGATCAACACCGATGTTCTTGAAGTGGACAAGGCGCCCAGTTTCTATGCCATTGCAACCAGCGCGCCTTTGACCAAAGCCCTGACAGACACCGAAGACCTGCGCCATCGCGTATCCATTCCGCGCGCCATCCGGTCTGTGGGTGCGCCGCAAAACATCACCGACGCAGAAAACTTTACCGACGCGGTCATTCGCATTCGAACAGAAAACCAACTGTATCAATTGCTGCAGGAATACGTAGTCGTAGATGAACAAACCTTGTTCCGAACCGCGATTGAAATGCCTGCCAACCTGACCGAAGGCAATTATGTAATACGCATCTTTCTCACGCGTGGCGGTGAGGTTGTATCCAGCTATGACACCCAAATTGATGTGCACAAAGTTGGCTTGGAACGGTGGTTGTTTAGCCTGTCGCGACAACAGCCGTTGATCTATGGCTTGATGTCACTGGCGATTGCAATTGCCGCCGGCTGGGGCGCGTCTGCAATTTTCAAACTGTTCCGCAGCTGATCCGGCAGACACGGCGTCGCGGCTTAGCCGCGCCCGATATAAGGCATGTTCGTTGCCATCACCGTCATGAACTGAACATTTGCACCGTCCGGCATGTTTGCCATGTGCAGAACCGAACGTGCAGCATCGTCGACCTGCATCATCGGCATCAGCTTTGCATCAGGGTTCGCCGCCAAAGCCCGCGCATTCAGATCATCCACAAGTTCTGTCTGGGCATTCCCGATATCGATCTGGCCACATGCGATGCCGAAAGGCCGACCATCCAGCGAAAGCGTTTTGGTTAGGCCGGTGATGGCGTGCTTGGTCGTCGTGTAACATACTGACCCCGGGCGCGGCACATAGGCCGACAGCGACCCGTTATTGATAATCCTGCCCCCTTGCGGTGATTGCGCACGCATCTGCGCAAACGCCAGACGCGCCGTGATGAACATACCGCGCAAATTGACATCCAGCACCGCCTCCCACGCGTCCAGTGCGATTTCATCAATGGTGCCCGACGGGCCAAAGGTTCCGGCATTGTTAAACACCACATCCAAGCGACCTGCCTGATTTGCGAACTCGTCAAATACGGCTTGCATCGCCGTCGCGTCCGTCACATCTGCCGGTAATGCGATCGCGTTTTCGTATTGTTGTTCAAGTTCCTTCAACCGGTCTGCCCTGCGTGCAACCAGACCCACTCGCCAGCCATCCTCTAGAAAACGAATTGCGGTACTGCGCCCGATGCCGGAACTGGCACCAGTGATCAAAACGGATTTCATGTCGGCTCCTCCAAGGTCAGCGGCACTGGTGCAGTGGCCAGATCATTGACGCGCAAAACATCTGTCGGCTTTGACAACCGGTTGCGCACGACCCAGATCAAGCGGTTTTGGGCACGTGTGATTGCCACATAGGCCAAACGTTTCCACAATGGCTGCCCTGCCTCAACCCGCCCCATGCGCGCCGCCACAAAAAGATCTGGCGCGAATACCTGTACCGTGTCCCACTGGCTGCCTTGCGCCTTGTGAATTGTCACGGCAGCCCCGTGCAAAAACGTGGCGCCCATTTTGGCCGCGAAGGGAATAAACGGCTCTTCCTCGTCCGGTTTTTCAATCTTGACGATTGAGGCCGCACTGACTTGCGGGTCTTCTGCCCCAACGACGTGCAACCGTGAAAAACCCGGCTTGCGACCCGGCCCCAGATACACGACCTGGGCCCCTTTGATCAGGCCGCGCGCCTCAAGGTCCAGCCGTTTCTTGCGGTGTTTCAGGGGCAGTTCGATGCCATCACAGATCAGCGGCTCCCCTGTCAAAAGTTCATCTTCCGGGGCACCGTAAACGCTGCGAAATGCGGAAATAAGCCGGACGCGAGTGGCATTGCGCCAGACAAGGACCGGACTGCGCGCCATCAGATCAACTTCCACACGTTCGCCCCAAACGACACGGTCATCGGTCCGGGCAATATTTTTGACCATGTCTTCAAAATCTGAAAACCCAAGGTCCGGGTCGGCAAGCGCATGTGCCAGATCAAGGATCGGGTTATCTGCATCCTGACGGTACACGCGGTCCAGATTGAATTTCCGTGTGTCCGGCAAGCGATCAAACACCATGGTGCCGGACTGGTTTACCGGAGCCAGCTGTGCCGGATCACCGAAAAGAAGCAGGGTCGGGAAAATATCCTTCAGGTCTTCAAACTGCCGGTCATCCAGCATCGAACTTTCATCGATGAACCCGACATCCAGCGGTTCTTCGCGACGCTTCCAGCCAGTAATGAAATCCGACCCCCGCAATCCGGCCGCGGCAAGGGCGCCGGGAATGGATGCATTCGCCTTGTAAAACAGCGCCGCGCGATCCAAGGCCTGATCGGTCAACCCTTCAACATCCGGACGGTCGCCATTGCCTGTTAACCATTCGGCAATTCGTTCGTAATCGGGATCATAAACCGGCGTGTAAAGAATGCGGTGGATCGTCGTTGCGGGAACACCTTGCAACCGTAAAACCGAAGCTGCCTTGTTGGTCGGCGCCAAGATCGCCAATGTCCGTTTTCCGGCCCTTTTGCGGCTTTCATAATCACCCGAAACAATATCCACGCCAGCGGTTTTCATTGCGCGGTAAAGTTCGGCCAACAGCAGTGTCTTGCCCGATCCGGCCTTGCCCGTAATCGCGACAACACTGGACTGGCCCTCGCGCGGGGGTGTAAGCGCGCCATTATGCAAGTCGATCCCTGCACTTCGCAAGGCATCGGCCACCGCATCATATGCGGTGGCCTGATCCTGCGAAAACGTCACTGTCGGAACTGTCATATCGGGACACTATAGGCGCTGTCAGGCAGGCGCCAGACGGCTGAACCGATTTGCAGTCAGGTTACGCAGAAAGTGCAAGTTCGCGCTGTGTCCGCCCGCCAAATGCGCGATCAAACCACAGCCGGGAAACATCTTCCGACAGGCCGGCCCGCGCGGCAATCCGGGCTTTGGCATCTGGCGAAAATTCCCACAAGCCCACACTGATTTTGGTGCGCCCTTCCCCGTCAACACCCAGTATTTCAGGGGATGAGCCGATCATCCGATAGATACGGACCATTCGGGCGTCAAAGACGCCAACAAAATGGCGCACGCCAAACCCTGTCATGATTTCACCCCCCGCAAGCATAAGCGCCGCGGCCACACGGGGCAAAGCGCCCTGCGCCAGACAAAAACGGGTACATTCCCAGATCAGGGGGCTTACCAGTGTACCGCCCCCCAAAAGATGGGAAAAATGATCGTTCACCATAACCGGACCAGTCGTTGGCAGGAACCGCATAGATCCGCCGTGGCGCCCGTTGGCTTCTTCCCAAATCACATAAAGCGGATTGAGATCATCATATTCGTCCCGCTCGTGCCCTTGCGCGTTCACTGACACGTCCCAACCCAGCCGTGTTTTGAATTGGTCAGCCCGATCGTGAAACATCGTTGCAGCAAGTTCCGGATAATTGTGCAGGTCGTTTCCGTAAATATATCTTAGCATTTCTAGCCCCTCCATTAAGACGGTTAAGGGCTACATATCCACACGTTAAAATTGACTTTCAGGACCGTACGATCTGCCGTGAATGACGCAACAGCTATACCACAATCAACCCACGACTAAGAGCGCGCGCAACGGCATGGGTTGTGTTCATCGCACCCAGCTTGAAACGGGCGCTTTCGATGTAAACACGAAGGGTATGTTCTGAAATAGAGAGCGTTTCGGCAACTTGGGCCCGATTATACCCGATCGCCAACAACGTCATTGCATCCACCTCGCGCGGGGAAAGCGATTGGGACGGTTCCGGGGCGCGGTCAGGTTCGAAATCAAGCGCCTTTTGATTGAAGTAATGTGCAATCAGAATAAGGTCGCGACGGTGTTTTTCTGTAAACCTGTCCCATTCTTCGTCACTGCAAGAATGTGACACAGTGAATAGTGCGAATTGGCCGTTCGGACCACGAATAGGCACCGAAAACCCCTGATTTCCGACCCCGAAGGAAATTGCATCTGCCTGAAATGCGCGCGCGGCCTTGCTCGACCAATCCAGCCTTTTCCAGTCGACAGGGTGAAACCGTTGATAACACCCGATTATCACCGGATCTATCCGCAGATAATTCTGTTCGATATAGTGCTGTGCCCAAGCCCGATCATATGTTCCACAGCCATATTGGTCACCCGCTGAATCCACCCAATGATAAACAATATGGTCGATGGCAAAGTAGTCTCGCAATGCAACGGAAGCCGATTGCAAACTGTCAAGCGCGTCGGCTTGCTCCAGTGTGACCAGTATCTGCTCCAGACGGCTCTTGTTCATTGCGCTGCGTATAAGCCTTTTCATCCACGGACATGACCTCGGCGGCGGCAATGATCTTGGTATCACCCAACTGTTCCGCCAGCGCATCCATCCCGTTTTTGCGCGCAAAACTTTGCAGGTCCGCCAGAACGTCTAATATCCAATCATTATTCATAATAATATCGCTCTTTGGTAGTTAACAAGTCATTAACACAACTTTAGCATGATTTACCCTTTTCTCGGAATTCGCGTTTTTCAACTCCCCAAAAATAGTGGGGGCGCATCTTGTAACTCTTTGAAATCAAACATCACCCAATAAAAAACACCTGCGACCGGCCCATACCAGTCGCAGGTGCTGTTTCAGAGACAGTGTGTTTCTTTGCTTAACGCTTGGCTTCCAAGGCGTCTTCAAATGTCCGAAGTCCGGTTTTCGGAGATTGAACCAGCACTGCCATATTTCCGGGTTTATGTTCGTTCCGCATCATTTTCATGTGCGCATCCGGCAGGTCGTTCCACGAAAACACTTCCGACATGCACGGATCCAAACGGCGTTCCAGCATCAGTTTGTTCGCCGAAGATGCCTGTTTAAGATGCGCAAAGTGGCTGCCCTGCAACCGCTTTTGATGCATCCACATATAGCGCACGTCGAATGTCAGGTTGAAACCGGTTGTGCCCGCACAGATCACGACCATTCCGCCTTTTTTGCACACGAACGTCGAAACCGGGAACGTTGCCTCGCCGGGATGTTCGAACACCATGTCAACATTGACGCCCTTGCCGGTGATATCCCAGATCGCCTTGCCAAATTTACGCGCTTCGGCGAACCATGCGGCATATTCGGGCGTGTTCACTGTGGGCATTTGCCCCCAGCAATCAAAATCCTTCCGGTTCAGAACGCCCTTTGCGCCCAAATCCAGAACAAACTGGCGTTTGTCTTCATCACTGATCACACCGATCGCATTTGCCCCTGCCGTATTGATCAGCTGGATCGCATAAGACCCCAAACCACCCGATGCGCCCCATACCAGAACATTCTGGCCCGGCTTCAAATCATGCGGTTCATGGCCGAACAGCATCCGGTACGCCGTCGCAAGAGTAAGCGTATAACACGCCGCTTCCTCCCATGTCAGATGCTTGGGACGCGGCATCAATTGCTGCGATTGCACACGCGTGAACTGGCCAAAAGACCCGTCCGGCGTTTCATATCCCCAGATCCGCTGTGTCGGCGAATACATCGGGTCACCGCCGTTGCATTCCTCGTCGTCACCATCATCCTGATTGCAATGCACAACGACTTCGTCGCCCACTTTCCATCGTTTGACCTTGTCACCAACGGCCCAAACGATGCCTGACGCATCGGAACCGGCAATATGATAGGGCTGTTTGTGCCCGTCAAATGGGCTGATCGGCACACCCAGCGCGGCCCAGACACCGTTGTAGTTCACGCCGGCTGCCATCACGAGAACAAGAACCTCGTTGCTGTCCAGCGTTGGCACGTCGACCACTTCTATCTCCATGGCCTTGTCGGGTTCGCCATGGCGTTCCCGGCGAATTGCCCACGCATACATTTGTTTCGGGACATAGCCCAAAGGCGGCATTTCACCCATTTCATAAAGATCTTTTTCGGGTGCGTCGTAGTTGGCAATTCCGCCGTCGTTGTCCAAAGCCATGTGGCCTCCTGATCTTGTCCCTGTCTTTACACCATACAGCCTGTCATCAGGCCGTGCCGCAGCGCAGAATCGCCCGGCGCCTACCGTGGGATATGGCTTGCTACGCAACATTGCAACCCAAAACGGATCAAATTGGTAATTTTATGACCCAGCAGTCGCAGAAATTTCCTTCGCATCCGCAGAATTTTTATTGTCATCCTTCGGCACCAGATGCCGTATGGAATTTGCATAATATGCCAGCGCACTGCGTTGCATATCAGGCGTTTGAAACAAACCGTCCTTTTCGATTACGATTCTGCGCTCTGTCAAATGGCGCAATCCCACCTCGACAGCGTAATCGCGATTATTTCGGGGCAGGTGGACATAGGCATCGCCCAGTTGCGCCAACAGTGCTGAAACAGAGCGTTCCAGTTCGGCGCGGTTCATCGGCGCACTGCGCTGCAGGACATGCGCAACCAAAGGAACAGGCAACACCGGCACCACTTTGCCAATCCGCCGCATCAGTTCGGTTGCCAGTGGTGCCGCAATATCACCCTTTTTTCCCGCACTAAACTGGGCCAGAGACAGCGGCGATCCAAAGCTGACGGCAGCGTAACCAAACCTGTGAAAGCGCCCTGTCAGCCGAAGCCAGACTTGTTTCAGCGCAAACCCCGCAACAACACTGATACGTGCGCGGAACCGGCGTTCACCAGCATCTCCGGCGGCGATCAAAATGCGATCTTCCAAAACCCTGTCATAGTTCAACGCGACGGGTACAAAAACCACATCGCGATCACCGGCTTGAAATCCGTCTGCGATATATTTCAAAAGGCCCAGCTTTGCGGGTTTCAACGCCCCATCAAGGCTTAGCCCGCCTTCGGGAAACATAGCTTGGGTCACCCCGCCATTGGTGGCCAGGCCAACATATCGCGCCAGCACACACCGGTAGAGTTCGTTGCGGGATTTGCGGCGGATGAAATATGCCCCCATTGCGCGGATCAAGCGGGACAAGGGCCAGACCCGTGCCCATTCGCCAACCGCGTAGGACAAGGCCGACCGCTCTGCCGCCAGATATGTGACCAGCACATAATCCATGTTGCTGCGGTGGTTGATAACGAAAACCACCGTCGCATCCGGATCAAGCGCCTTGAGCGCCTCTTCGTCCTGATAGCCAAGCCGCACACGGTAAAGCGCGTTTGACAAAAGTTTGGCCAGACGGATTGCCACACCAAAATAAGCGCTGGCTGAAAACGAAGGCACAATTTCGCGCGCATAGCGGCGCGCCTCTTCAAAGGCGACGTTTTCGGGAATACCGCTTTCTTTTGCATGGGCCGCGACCGCGCGGGTAACTTCGGGATCGTAAATCAACCGCTGGATCATATCGTGACGCCGCGCCAGCTTGAACGGTTCGATCGGCCGTTCCAGCTTTTCATTCACCTTGGCCACGACCTTTTCCAGCCGCCTGCGAAAGAACCAGCGGACAGACGGGAACAGGAAATGCGACGCAAACGTGACCGCCGCGAACAGCAAGATCACAATCAAGAGCCACAGAGGAAGTTCTATCGTCGTTGTCATCGGCTATACCGTGGCAGCAAATCCCGTTGCACACAATCACCGGTTTTGGCATCGGTTTTGCACCTTATGCCGCAACGCAGCGAATTGACAATTGCGCAAAGTTCCAAGTATCACCCTTTGAACGCAATAAAATTGCCGAAATGATTTACGAGGTTCGACCATGACCCAGCACGAAAAAGACCGCCCTTGGCTGATCCGTACCTATGCGGGGCATTCCACCGCCGCGGCATCCAATGCGCTCTACCGCTCGAACCTGTCAAAAGGGCAAACCGGGTTGTCCGTAGCCTTCGATCTACCCACCCAAACCGGATATGACAGTGATCACATCCTTGCACGTGGCGAAGTTGGCAAAGTGGGCGTGCCCGTTGCACATCTGGGTGACATGCGCACATTGTTCGATGAAATTCCGCTGGATCAGATGAATACGTCGATGACGATCAATGCGACAGCGCCCTGGTTGCTGGCCCTTTACATCGCCGTGGCCGAAGAACAGGGCGCCGACATTTCAAAACTGCAAGGCACTGTTCAGAACGATATCATCAAGGAATATCTGTCACGCGGCACTTATATCTGCCCGCCCAAACCGTCGCTAAAGCTGATTACGGATGTCGCGGCCTATTGCTATACGAATGTGCCGAAATGGAACCCGATGAACGTGTGTTCCTATCACCTGCAAGAAGCGGGCGCGACACCGGAACAGGAACTGGCCTTTGCACTGGCCACGGCCACGGCTGTGCTAGACGGATTGAAAGGCCGGGTACCCGACGAAGATTTCCCGCGCTTGGTGGGCCGCATTTCGTTTTTCGTAAACGCCGGTATCCGCTTTGTCACCGAGATGTGCAAAATGCGCGCCTTTGTCGATCTGTGGGATGAAATCTGCGAAAAGCGATACGGGGTGACAGACCCGAAATACCGCCGCTTTCGGTATGGCGTACAGGTTAACAGCCTTGGGCTGACCGAACAGCAGCCGGAAAACAATGTGTACCGCATTCTGATCGAAATGCTGGCTGTGACGTTGTCGAAAAACGCGCGCGCACGCGCTGTGCAATTGCCCGCGTGGAACGAGGCATTGGGCCTGCCACGGCCTTGGGATCAGCAATGGTCCATGCGGATGCAACAAATTCTGGCCTACGAAACAGACCTGTTGGAATTCGATGATCTGTTTGATGGCAATCCGGCTGTGGACGCCAAGGTGGAAACCCTGAAAGACGGCGCGCGTGCTGAACTGGCCAATCTGGACAGCATGGGCGGCGCGATCAGCGCGATTGAATACATGAAATCCCGCTTGGTCGACAGCAACGCAGACCGTCTGAACCGGATCGAAGCCGGAGAAGTGACGGTTGTGGGTGTAAACAAATTCACAACGTCCGAACCATCGCCGCTACAAACCGAAGACGGTGGTATCATGGTGGTTGATCCGGCGGTCGAACAGGAACAGATCAATCGCCTGAACGACTGGCGCGCAGAACGCGACGCTGCTGCCGTAGAAATCGCGCTGAAAAACCTGCGCAATGCGGCCAAGTCCGGCGAAAACATCATGGGGCCGTCGATTGCCGCGGCAAAGGCCGGCGTTACAACGGGCGAATGGGCAGAACAGATGCGGGCAGTGTTCGGCACCTATCGCGGCCCAACCGGCGTATCTGCATCCGTGTCCAACAAGACAGAAGGGTTGGACGATATTCGCGCCGCCGTAGATGCCGTCAGCGATAAGCTGGGGCGCCGCTTGAAATTTCTTGTAGGCAAGCCCGGCTTGGATGGACATTCGAACGGGGCCGAGCAGATCGCATTTCGTGCCCGTGATTGTGGCATGGACATTGATTACAACGGTATCCGCCTGACACCGGATGAAATCGTTGCGAATGCGATGGACACGCAGGCGCATGTCGTAGGGCTCTCGATTTTGAGTGGATCGCATATCCCGCTTGTTCAGGATCTGATTGAAAAAATGAATGCTGCCGGATTGGGCCATATCCCTGTAATTGTTGGCGGCATTATCCCGGACGATGACGCTGCAAAGCTGGCAGCAATGGGTGTTGCGCGGGTTTATACGCCCAAAGATTTTGAACTGAATTCAATCATGATGGATATTATTGAATTGGCCGACCCCAAAGCCGTCGCCGCGCAATAAAGTTTAAACGCTGACACAAATTCGTCCAATCGTATGGATTGAAACAGAATAATTCCCTGTGCAATAAGCGATAACGCGCACAGGGAGAAAATAAATGACGCTCAAACTTAATGAGATGTCCAGAAAAGACCTCGAAAAACTGGCTGCAGAAGTGCAGAAAGCTTTGAAGGCAGTAGAAGCCGCCGAAAAGAAAATGGCCCTTGAGGCCGCTAAAAAAGCAGCCGCCGAATACGGGTTTTCCCTATCAGAGATAACCCAGACAACCGGTCGCACTGCAGCAAGCGCCAAGGCCAAACGGCCACCTAAGTATTTTAATCCCAAAGATAAAAGCCAAACCTGGTCTGGTAGCGGCCGCCAGCCTTTTTGGTTCAAAGACGCGCTGAAAGCAGGTACAGATCCATCAAAGATGGAAATCTGATAACGACTTAAAGGCGAACGCATGACAATTCATATTGGGGCCGCGCCAGGCGATATTGCAGAAACTGTTTTATTGCCGGGCGATCCCTATCGCGCGAAATGGGCGGCGGAAACCTTTTTAAAAGATGCATGTCTGGTAAATGAAACCCGCGGGATGCTGGGCTTTACGGGCACATGGAAAGGCCAACGCGTGACCATTCAGGGCAGTGGGATGGGCATGCCATCACTGTCGATTTATGTAAACGAATTGATCCGAGATTATGATGCCAAAACGCTGATCCGCATTGGATCTTGCGGCGGTATGCAACCCTATGTTGGCATCCGCGATGTTATCATCGCGATGACGGCCACAACGGTAAACACGCCCTCATCTTCATTGTTCAAAGAACTGAATTTCGCACCATCCGCAGATTGGTCATTGTTGCGCGCCGCAGTTGATGCGGCCGAACGCCGTGACACCAAAACCCATGTCGGCGGGATATATTCATCTGATGTGTTTTATGACGAACGGCCGGACCTGAATGAACAGATGGTGCGTCACGGAATTCTGGGCGTCGAAATGGAGGCGGCAGAGCTTTATACACTTGCTGCGCGCTATGATCGCCGCGCCCTGGCGATACTAACTGTGTCGGACCATCTGCAAACGAAAGAGGCGCTGCCCTCGGACCAACGCGAAAGCAGCTTTGGCGACATGGTCGAAATCGCGCTTGAGGCTGCGTTCGCCTGACGGGTTTCCGGGACATCCCCTCCCGTGGATGCCCCGGAACAACGCTCCTTACAGGATCATCACATCCAGCGGGGGAAAACCGTTAAAGCCAACCGAAGAATAGCTTGACGTGTAGGCCCCGCAGTTGCGGATGATCACTTTGTCACCTGCGCACAAACCGTGTGGCAACATGACCGGGCGTTTTTCGTATAGTACATCGGCACTGTCGCAGGATGGTCCTGCCAGAATGCACGGTCCGTCAAGACCGCCGTCTTTTTCGGTGATAAACTGATATCGGATGGCTTCGCCTTCGGTTTCAGCCAGACCGGAAAACCGACCGATATCAAGATAGACCCACCGGTGCACATCGTCGTCGGACTTGCTGGACACCAACAGAACTTCGGCGGCGATGGCACCACATTCCGCCACCAAACCACGGCCGGGCTCGGCCATAATCATGGGAACATCGCCAAAACGGTCGGCGATCAGTTGCATCACAGACGCACAATAGGTGGTCGCGCCGTCAATTTCTTCCCCGTAAAATGCAGGAAATCCACCGCCAATGTTAAGCAAAGAAAGATCAAACCCCGCCTGTTTCGCATCCCGCCAGACGACGGCCACCTGATCCAGAGTATCCGTCCACATTTCGGCGCGACGTGTTTGCGAGCCGACATGGAATGACAGACCGACAGGCACCAAGCCCACGGTCTTTGCGTACGAAAGCAAAGCCAGAACCTTGGAACGTGCGCACCCGAATTTGCGGCTTAGCGGCCAATCGGCTTGCGAAGCGTCTACTATCACGCGGATATAGACACGCGCACGGGGCGCGTTCGCAGCGATCTTGTCCAATTCTTCTTCGGCATCTGCAGCAAACAGGGAAACCCCCACCTGATGTGCGAATGCAATGTCGCTGACGCGCTTCACGGTATTTCCAAAGGATATGTGCGACGGGTCCGCACCCTGGCTCAGGCACAGTTCGATCTCGCCACGCGACGCGGCATCAAAGCCTGATCCCAATTGCACCAACCGATCGATGATCGCGCTTGCCGGGTTAGCTTTGACAGCATAGTGGATATGCGCCCGCCCCAGACCCGCAGACAGGGCCGCATATTGGCGCGCAACGGCATCGACATCCAGTACCAGCGTTGGTTTATCAAATCGTGTATTGCGAATAAACGCTTCTGCGCGTGTTTGGGCAGTGCGTACAGCTTTGAAGTCCGATAAATCGGTGACGTAGGCATTCATTGGTCATCTCCAACAGAACCGGCCATACATGACCGCTCATTTCCAAAGGAGACGTTACCGTCGCTACGTAACCGTGCGGGAAACCCTGCCGTGCCAGAGGCGCGTGCGTTGGCGTCTGACCGCGCATATGGGGCAAATGTTCGAGTTCGATCAATAGAGATTATTGTATTGACCGATTTTTTTTGCGCAGTGCTCTGGTTGATCACACCCGCGCTCGGCATCGGTTTCATCCAATGAACAAATGTCCGGCCAAACCCAGCATGAAACCCGCAACAGCACCGAGCGGTGGATTCCATTTCTGATCCAGTGGCACCTGCGGCGCCACATCTTCAAACAGCAGGTACAGGATACCACCTGCCGAAAACATCATGATCGCGCCCAGAACCTGCGGATAGCCGCCCAGTACAGCCATTCCGAGATAGGCGCTTAACGGACCAAGCGGAACCATACAGACAAACAAAAACATCAAACGCCTTGGCGATTGAGCCGGGTTTGCGGATAGTTCCCGAAACGCGTTGAACCCTTCGGGAAGGTTTTGCAGTGCAATTAAACCAGCAAGCAAGATCGCCAGTTGCAAATTGTCTGCCAGCAGAGCGCCCAGCGCCATGGCTTCTGGTACGTAATCCAGCATCATGGCCATAAACTGTGCGCCGTGCCCGCCACGTCTGGCCAAAAGACGATCCAGCTGCATGAAAACGATACCGCCCGCTGCGAACCAAGCAAGCGCGGGCAAAGGCTGTAGCAAATCGCTGCCTTGTGGCACCAGAACCAGCGCAATTGCCGCCAGCAGCGCGCCGCCGCCGAATGCAATAACGGTATGGCGGAATTCATCCCGCGACCATCCGGGCAAGAACCGTTCTACCCCAGCCAGCGCTGCGCCCAATGGTATCGTGACCCCAGCCAGTGCCGCCAGAGCCAACGCCAGAAAAAGCGGTTCGTTCACAGGATCAAACGGTACGCTCGACCATCATCTTTTTGATTTCCGCGATGGCCTTTGCCGGGTTCAAACCCTTGGGGCAGGTCTTGGCGCAGTTCATAATCGTGTGGCAGCGGTAAAGTTTGAACGGGTCTTCCAGTTCATCCAAACGTTCGCCCGTTGCCTCATCACGGCTGTCGATGATCCAGCGATAGGCATGCAACAATGCCGCCGGCCCAAGATATCTGTCGCCATTCCACCAGTAGGATGGGCAAGACGTGGAACAGCAGGCGCACATCACGCACTCGTACAACCCATCCAGCTTTTCACGGTCTTCGACCGACTGGCGCCATTCCTTTGCGGGGCGATTGGTTTTGGTTTCCAGCCACGGCATGATGCTGGCGTGTTGGGCATAAAAATGCGTCAGGTCCGGGATCAGGTCTTTGACCACCGGCATGTGCGGCAGCGGGTAGATTTTTACATCGCCCTTCACCTCGTCCATGCCATAGATGCAGGCCAGTGTATTGATTCCGTCAATGTTCATCGCGCAGGATCCGCAAATGCCTTCCCGGCAGGAGCGGCGGAAGGTCAGTGTCGGATCAATCTCGTTCTTGATTTTGATCAGCGCATCCAAAATCATCGGTCCGCACGTATCCATATCAACCCAATATGTATCCACGCGGGGGTTTTGGCCGTCATCCGGATTCCAGCGGTAGATGCTGAACTTCCGGACATTTGTCGCACCTTCGGGTTTCGGCCATGCCTTGCCCGTGGTTATGCGCGAGTTCTTAGGAAGCGTTAATTGAACCATTTCGCATCTCCTTTACTGTCGGACGAACCAAGCGTCCGAACATTGCGTTGTTTTTTAACGTAAATTCTACGTCATTTCCAGAATTTCCAGCCATCTGTGCGTCCATAATCACAATGCGCCTCCCAAACCGGGATGCGCATCGACAAGTGGCTTCAGCAGTTCGACATCGTCGGGAAAATGATCCTGCAAAGTCGCCAAAAACGCGGCGTCTTGTGCCACGGTCCACAACATCACAAGGTATTCGGCATCTTCCACCATCTCGATCCAGCGCTTATGTGCGCCCAGATCCTGACCCTTTGCCGCCTCTTGCTGAAAGGATGATCCGCCGCCATACCGCTGGATATCGCCCAATGCGTTATCCTTGACCGGCAGGCCCAACTGACCAAGTTTGTCCGCGCGATACGCAGGCGCGTTGACCCACGCGTCATAGCAGATGCCAACGACGCTTTGGTCCTTCAACCGGTTCAAGACCTCGGCATATTGTTCAATCGCACGCAGCATGATCCGGCTGCGCGTAACCGGCGAATACACCGGATTTCCACGCAGCTTCTTAAGCAGTGACGCGCTCCAGTTCAGAAATCCGCGATAGACCACAACAACATGATCCACATCGTCAGCCTTGAAGCCGCGCATGATGGGTTTCCCGACATCGGCGGCGGGTGGTGGGCAATCTTCATAGGACACAACAACCAAAGGCGAAGACCCCGCCTTGCCAATCGTGGCGGTTTTGTCCCCCCGGCGCTTGCCGTTTACTTCCAGACTTTTACGGCTATCAATCGGGTCGCGCCACGGGCGGCAATTGTTCAGAAAGATCGTACCCGAACTATCTTCCGGTGCGTTGCGAAGCATCCAGTTGATCACCGCATGATTGCCGGCCCGCCGCATACCAAACACCTGCAACGCCATGTTTGGGTTCAAGCCGCTTTTCCCCCATCCGCTTTCAAGCGAGGTTTTGCGTACAATCGCAATCATCTGGTTACGCCCGCAAACATCATCTGTACTTCGCCATTTTCTCAGTGAAACAGGCGCCAACACCTTCTTTTTGCTTTGCTGATACCCGCATCACCGGAGACAAACGATAGTCTGTGAATTCTATCGTTTCCCATGTTTTGCGCGGGCCGCTTTTGCGGGCAAATTCGATATCCTTCCTGACGCCATTGTCATGCAGACAACCCAGCAGAATAAAATCCGGATCTACTTTCGATTTGGCGATGGCACTGCCTGCACCAAACGGCAAAAAGCCAGCCGTCAGAATGAGGATAGCCAGGCCAAAGCGCATCAGTAAACGCGAGCTTTCGGCGCGATTTTCTTCAGGTCGATACCGCCGTCTTCCTGCTTTGACAAAGGTTCCAGATGCACTGGCCGGTAATCAAGCTTGACCTTTGCACCATCGACAACGGCCAATGTGTGCTTGCGCCAGTTCTTGTCATCGCGGTCCGCGTAATCTTCGTGCGCGTGCGCGCCGCGGCTTTCCTTGCGCGCTTCGGCGCCGTGGATCGTGGCAAGCGCGTTTGGCATCAGGTTGGCCAGTTCCAGCGTTTCCATCAGATCAGAATTCCAGACCAGCGACCGGTCGGTCACTTTCAGGTCCTTCATTTTACCCGCGACTTCGGTCATTTTTTTGACACCTTCGGCCAGTGTCTTGTCCGTCCGGAAAACCGCAGCATCCGCTTGCATCGTGCGTTGCATTTCCAGACGCAACTCTGCGGTTGGCGTGCCCCCATCGGCATGGCGCAACCCGTCAAACCGGTCAAACGCGGCATCAATCGAGGCTTGGTTCAACACGGGGTTCGCCGCTTCGGCATCTACCACCTTGCCTGCCTTGATCGCGGCGGCGCGTCCGAACACAACAAGGTCGATCAACGAATTCGATCCAAGACGGTTGGCCCCGTGAACAGAAGCGCACCCCGCTTCACCCACCGCCATCAGACCCGGCACAACGGCATCGGGGTCTTTCTTGGTCGGGTTCAGAACCTCGCCCCAATAATTCGTCGGCACGCCGCCCATGTTATAATGCACGGTGGGCAGAACCGGGATCGGTTCCTTGTTCAGATCGACACCGGCAAAGATACGGGCGCTTTCCGAAATACCCGGCAAACGCAGCGCCAGTGTTTCAGGTGGCAAATGGTTCAGGTGCAGGTGGATGTGGTCGCCATCCGGCCCCACGCCACGCCCTTCGCGAATTTCCATCGTCATGCAGCGCGATACCACATCACGGCTGGCCAGATCCTTGTAGGTTGGCGCATAGCGTTCCATGAAACGCTCGCCCTCGGAATTGGTCAGGTATCCGCCTTCTCCGCGTGCACCTTCTGTGATCAGGCAACCGGAACCGTAAATGCCGGTCGGGTGGAACTGTACGAACTCCATATCCTGCAACGGCAGGCCCTGACGCGCCACCATGCCGCCGCCGTCGCCGGTACAGGTGTGGGCCGATGTCGCGCTGAAATAGGCGCGCCCGTAGCCGCCCGTGGCCAGCACAACCATCTTGGCGTTGAACACATGCATCGTGCCATCGTCGAGTTTCCAGCAGACAACACCCTGACACTGGCCATCTTCGGACATGATCAGATCAATCGCGAAATATTCGATATAGAATTCCGCGTTGTTTTTCAGCGACTGGCCATAAAGCGTGTGCAGGATCGCGTGCCCTGTTCGGTCTGCGGCGGCACAGGTGCGCTGTACCGGCGGGCCTTCACCGAATTCGGTTGTGTGCCCACCAAACGGACGCTGGTAAATCTTGCCATCTTCGGTGCGCGAAAACGGAACGCCGTAGTGTTCCAGTTCGTACACCGCTTTGGGCGCTTCGCGGGCAAGGTATTCCATCGCATCCGTATCGCCCAGCCAGTCCGATCCCTTGACCGTATCATACATATGCCACTGCCAGTTGTCCGGCCCCATATTGGACAAGGACGCAGCAATCCCCCCCTGCGCGGCAACTGTGTGTGACCGTGTCGGGAACACCTTAGAGATACAGGCCGTGCGCAAGCCCTGTTCGGCCATGCCCAAAGTGGCGCGCAGACCCGCACCACCGGCCCCAACCACAACCACGTCATATTCATGTGTTTCGTATTCGTAGGCAGCCATATCTTGCTAATCCCTATAAATTCTTAAAGCGCGATGCGTGCGATGGCGAAAAGACCTGTCGCAGCGGCGGCGTAGCTGAGGCAGATCATCAAGATGATCAGAACCTTCTGTGCCAATCCATGTACATAGTCTTCGATCAGAACCTGCACACCGTCTTTGAAGTGCATGAAGCCGACAACGATTGTCAGGGCCGCGACAATGGCCGGAAACGGACGGGCGAAATAGGCCACCACATCTGCATGTGGCGCGCCCAGCATCGGCCCGAATGTGAATACGAACAGCGGGATCAGCAGCAAAAGGGCGACGGAACTGACCTTCATCGCCCAGAAATGCGCCACGCCTGATTTGGCACTTCCCATACCCGATGCGCGTTTGCGATCTGTAAGATATCTCATCTGCAGCGCCCCTTATATGATCACGACGGTCAGAACCGTCAGCACCAAAGACCCGATGATCACGGCCCACCCCAGTTTCTCGGCGGTTTCGATCTCAAGACCGATGGCATTGTCCCAGATCAGGTGCCGCACACCCGCAAGCGTGTGATACCACAGCGCCCAAAGGGATAGCAGCATCACAAGATCGCCAAACCAACTGGTGATCAGCCCGTCCGCGACGGCGAAGTATTCAGGTGACGTTGCCGCCGCCAAAAACCACCACACGATCAAGAGCGCGGCCAGCAGCAGGGCGTTGCCCGTGATCCGTGTGAGGATCGATGTGATAGAAGTAAGCTGCGGGCGATAGATCGACAGGTGCGGTGAAAGCGGGCGATTGCCCCGGTTCACGTCAGCCATGGGTGAGTCCTTTCCGGTTCCATGCGCTCTGTTTTATAGGAATTTTTCCCGCTGTCACCCGCATCAAACATCCCAGAGCGCGGTTTTTTGGCACGGCCAGTCACTTTTTTGAGGCAAATTTTCACTTTGTGATCACAGCAATTATTGTGTGATCACAATTATCGCGACTCTTGATGCCCTTCGCCGAAATGGGAGAGCTGGCGCACCGTCTCGCGTTGCAGCTTGCGCCGAATGCGATCCGGATACTGTGAAAAGCCATTTGCGGTCATAACAAACGCCCCCTCACCCGTGATCACGTTTTCCCAGAAATACCCTGTCAGGTCTTGCGCGTCTGTTTCGATGACAACGGCATTTACCGTCACCCCTTCGGCGTTCAAAGCCGCGTGTACGTCCTGCGGAACGATCCCCTCATTGGATGCACCATCGCCGGACACGTCGATCACCTTGCGCCGGCAATCGGGAACGTCTTCAAATGACGCCAGCGAATATTGCAGCGCTTCGCCTATCGCGGTTGAAAAATTACGCCAAAACCTTGGTTCATTGGTGACGCGCCCTGCAAAGGTTTCGACGTCATCAAACGTTGTCATCTGCGCCCAGGCGATGCTTGTCTTCTGGCGGGATGATCCCGTCCATTGAACAAGCGTCAACCAGGCCTGAGCGTCAACCAATGCTTCGGCCACGATCCCGTCACGCAATGCTTCTGCCAGACCGTCCATCTGGATGCGGTATTCCTGCGGATCAACCGAACCGGACACATCAACAGCCAGCACCAGTGCAAGATCACACGCTTGCGCCAATGATCCCGCCGAACATGCCAACCCCAGACCCAGACCTATCTGGCGCAAGTGAATGCAAAACCGTTTCATGCCGCGACCTTATCAAGTGGTCGCAAAAACGCATTACAGTTTCACGTCACAATACCGACAGGACGAATGCGACCAGTATGACCAGCAGCAAAATCCCCGCAATCCGCCAAGGGGTGCGGATGCCGGTATCTTTTTCAATCTGCAACGGGATAATCAATGACGGAATGGCAACCGCAAGGCCTGCAACCAGCGCCGCAAGCTTGGCCGAAAAAACGTCGGCAGAAATTGGTACCAAAGCCAGCCACACCAACATGAAGGCCAACGCGGCGAACGCACCGCCCAGCACACGGCATAGTGCGCTGATGATACGCAACGCATTCGCGCCTTTGTCGGACCCATCCATTTTCAGAATTTCGCGGTGATATGCTGTCGGAACAGGCGCAACGCCATACACAATTGCCATCGCGAAAGTGCCCAGCGCAGCAAAACAATAGAGACCCACGGCCACTGTCAGCATATCAGCCCCTCCCTCAAAAAGAACGCGTATGCATCCGGAGCACCCATAAAAGCAAGTCTTATGTCAAAGAGGCATCAGCGCCCAGTAATCCAGATCAAGCAAGACGTCAGGCAGGTACTTGCCTTCGCTGTTTTTCAACTCGAATGGCGCACCACCTTTGGTCGCCACCAGACGCAGGCGGATTGCACCCACACCCGGAGCAGGTGTTTCTGCTTTGTCCAGCACTTCGGACCATGCCCGGATCGTATCCCCGCTCAGGCACGGATTGGCGTGCGCCCCACTGTTCAGTGCAACCATCATCTGCGCATTGGCCAATCCGTTGAACGAAAGCGCCCGCGCCATCGAAATCACATGCCCGCCATAGATCAGCCGTGTGCCATCAGGGCGTGCAGCTACATCAAAATGCACTTTCGATGTATTCTGCCAAAGACGGGTTGCCAGCATATGCTCGGCTTCTTCAACGGTTACGCCATCGACGTGATCAATCGTTTCGCCGATTGCGTAATCGCCCCAGCGGTGGGGTTCGCCTGCAAGAGTGAAATCATATCCGGTAAAATCCAGACCGTCGGGAACAACCAGATCCTCGGGCGCAACGACCTTTGCCAGTTCCGGCACCACTGTTTCAGGTGCTGCCGCGTCAAGATCACGTTTACGCACCATAACCCAGCGCGCATATTCCAGCACAGTTTCGTCGCGCTGGTTCATGCCGCGTGTGCGTACGTAAACCACGCCGGTCTTTCCGTTTGAATTTTGTTTTAGACCGATCACTTCCGAAACGGACCGCAATGTATCACCGGGATGAACCGGTTTCAGCCAGCGGCCTTCGGCATAACCCAGATTGGCCACAGCATTCAAAGACACATCGGGAACGGTTTTCCCAAAGATCACGTGAAACGCGGCCAGATCATCCAGCGGGCTGGTTGCAAGACCACAGGCGCGTGCAAATTCGTCAGAAGAATAAAGGGCATGCCGTGCGGGGTACAGCGCATGATACAACGCCCGTTCACCCGTTCCAACCGTACGTGGCACAGCATGGTTCAATACATCGCCAATGCCGTAGTCTTCAAAAAACCTGCCTGAATTGGTCTTTTGCGCCATCTAGTGTTCTCCAAGCTTTGTGTCGGGTGTGTATGTGCCGTCTGCGTCTTTGATGACGGCCTGACCGCACCGCATTACACCGTTCGCCTGATCGAACGCGTATGTCGGATCGCCATAAAGCGACCAACCCCGGTTCAAAGCGTCGGTAACTTTGTGACAGAACGCCGATGTGTCATCTGCCGTCAAAAATCGATAAAGCTTCATGTCGGAAACGGCCACACGCCCAACCAGACGTGGATTGCAGCGACCACACCGTACAACACAAGCGTGATCACCAGAAGACGCACCTTAGTCGCAGTTCCCGCTTTCGGCGGTTGTGTCCAATCCGGTTCCGCACGATTGATCAGAATGACCGAACCAACAGCCCAGGCAAGCAATCCGCCAAACAGGATGATAGACGCAAGATCACCGTTCACCAGCAAATGCGCCAAGGCCCAGATTTTCACCGCCGTCAGTTGCGGATGGCGGATTTTGTTGGCGGGCCAAACCTTGGCCCCCTTGGCCGCACTTGAACCGTAGACCCAGAATGCGAAGATCATCAGCGTATTGTTCACGTGAACAAGAAAGGCCGGGGGCGTCCACACGTCCACATATCCAGCACTTCGATAGCCAAGGATCATCATCACAACAGACACGACGATGGCGACAGCCACCAAACCCTTGCCCTTATCGCCCAAAGCGGCACGCGCGTCCGGCATCAATCTTTTGAAATAGTGGGCGGCCACCCATAGCAAAAGGCCAAGAATCAACAGTGTCATTTTCGGGTCACTCCGCTGCGAGGGCTTTGATTGACTCTGCTTTTGCCAGTATTTCACGTGCAGTTGCAACGTGCAGATTTTCTACAATCCGTCCGTCAACCACCGCAACGGCTTGGCCTGCGGCGATTGCTTCTTCGAATGCATCAATCTGGCGACGCGCAAGATCAATTTCCGCTTCGGTCGGCGCAAATGCCGTATTGGCGATCGAAACCTGTGCCGGATGGATCAGCGTTTTGCCGTCAAACCCCATATCCCGGCCCTGTTCACATTCTGCCAACAGCCCTTCGTCATCCTTGAAGGCATTGAAGACGCCGTCAACAATCACAACACCCTCGGCTTTGGCCGACAACAGGCACAGACCCAGCGACGCCATCATCGGCAAACGGTCGGGGCGCGCGCGGCTTTGCAAATCTTTGGCAAGGTCGTTTGTGCCCATCACGAAACCTTCAAGTTTTGGATGCGCTGCAATTTCCGCCGCGTTCAAGATACCGCGCGGCGTTTCCATCATCGCCCAGATCGGCAGATCACCCGTGATCGACGCCAAGGCATCCAGATCGTCGGGGTGATTCACTTTGGGCAGTAAAACCGCGTCTGCCTGCATGTCTGCAACGGCTTTCGCATCCTTGATACCCCAGTCCGTATCCAAGGCATTGATGCGCACAATCCGCATGCGCGGGCCAAAACCGCCTTCGCTGAGCGCCTGCTTCAAAGCCTCGCGTGCGTTGTCTTTTTCATCGATCGCAACCGCGTCTTCCAGATCGAAAATTATGGCATCAACGGCCAGCGATTTGGCCTTTTCCATCGCGCGGGGTTTAGACGCGGGGATGTACAGGACAGAACGGTAGGGGCGCAGTTTTGTGTTCATTTCAGCAGCTTTCTGGCGTGGATTTGCGCCCGAAAGGGCCATTTTTCAGCTGAATATTCAAGAGATTTCTTGCCGCGGCGCAGCAATTCGCGTGCTCGCCGGTCTGAACGTCGGCCCTTTTCTCCCCCTGCGCCCGCCGCGTTAACCATTCTTCAAAGTCTTAAGCAGCATGCTTTCAAGCACTTACTCAAGTTGATCAGAACCCTGTTTTTCCGGCCCGCATCGGCCGAAAGAATTGCCATTGCGGCACGGATTGCAAGGGAACCACGGCACAGGAGACACCGCTTGAAAAACGATCTGACTTTGAAAACCGCCGCCCTGGGGTTTTGTCTGTTCTTTGCCTGGTTTGAATTGGCACAGGCGCAAACCGCGCGCAATTGCGGCCCGCGCGATCTGGTTATCGAGCGCCTTGCGTCCGGTTATGGCGAAACCCGGCAAAGCATCGGATTGGGGCAAAACAACGCCATCGTCGAACTTTTTGCCGCGCGCACAACAGGCTCTTGGACGATCACCGTCACCACACCCAATGGGGTTACCTGCCTTGTGGCCTCGGGCGACGCGTTTGAAACGCTCGCAGAAACCCTGCCTGACGACGGAAGTGACGCCTAAAACAGTCCATCCCAGATCAGCTTGCTGCCCGTGACCACCAGCAACACGTAGGTCAGCCCGAAAAAGATACGTTCTGGCACCAAACGGTGCGCTTTCACTCCCAGCCACGCGCCAAACATGGCAAACGGCGCAAGCACAAGATTGGCTTGCGCCGTTTGCCATGTGAACATGCCCAGAAACGCGTAAGGTATAAATTTGGCGATGTTGATAGCCCAGAACAGCAACACTGTGGTGGCCTGAAATCCTGTTTTCCCTAGTTTTTGTGATAATAGGTAAACCGCCGCAGGTGGCCCGCCCGCGTGACTGACAAAGCTGGTAAACCCCGCAACACCTCCGGCAAGCCAACCGGCCCAAAGCGGCAGGCGGTCCCGCACAGGGCGGATCAGGCCGCGAGCTTGGGCAATTTGCCAAACCACAAACGCAATCGAGATACCGCCGATCAACAAGCGGAACACATCCGGATCCGCAACGCGGTAAAGGGCAGCCCCCAGCGCGACACCGGGCACACCCCCGAAGATCAGAACCTTTGCATCGGGCCAGCTCCACTTTTTCCAATAGGGCCGCAATGTCACCGCGTCGATCAGCATCAACAACGGCAACATGATTGCCAACGCCTGCCCCGGCTCGATCACCAGCGCCAGAATCGTTGCTGCCGCAAAGGCCGCGCCAGATCCGAAACCGGCCTTGGACACGCCCGCAAACACCACCGCAGGCCCCGCAATCGCAAAAAACGTCCAATCCAGTACCAGCACGAAGCAGCCTCATTTTCTTGGTCTGCGACGGGCTTTAGCGCCATTCGCGCCACGCGAACAGGGCCCGCGTTCATTTGTGCCGCACCGCAGCACCCTTGCGCCCTGACACATTTGGGACTACGCAAGCGACCAAATTTCACCAACCAAACGGACCGGAGACATATTCCATGGCCAGACCCAAAATTGCCCTGATCGGCGCAGGTCAGATCGGCGGCACGCTCGCCCACCTTGCAGCTTTGAAAGAACTTGGCGACGTCGTTCTTTTCGACATCGCAGAAGGCACGCCCGAGGGCAAAGCACTGGACATCGCCGAATCCGGACCTTCTGAAGGGTTTGATGCGACATTGTCGGGCACGCAGTCTTACGCCGATATCGCAGGTGCAGACGTATGTATCGTCACCGCTGGCGTCCCGCGCAAACCGGGGATGAGCCGCGATGACCTGCTCGGCATCAACCTGAAAGTCATGAAGTCGGTTGGCGAAGGCATTGCGGCGCACGCCCCCAACGCATTTGTCATCTGCATTACCAACCCGCTGGATGCGATGGTTTGGGCCTTGCGCGAATTTTCCGGCCTGCCGCATGAAAAAGTCTGCGGCATGGCGGGCGTTCTGGACAGTGCGCGCTTCCGCCACTTCCTTGCGTCGGAATTTGACGTAAGCATGCGCGATGTGACAGCTTTTGTGCTGGGCGGACACGGAGATACGATGGTGCCGCTGACGCGCTATTCAACGGTTGCAGGTATCCCTTTGCCTGATCTGGTCAAAATGGGCTGGACCACGCAGGAAAAACTGGACGCCATTGTACAGCGCACCCGTGACGGCGGCGCCGAAATCGTTGGCCTGCTGAAAACAGGCTCCGCGTTTTATGCACCAGCCACATCTGCCATCGAAATGGCCGAAGCCTATCTGAAAGACCAGAAACGCGTGCTGCCCTGTGCTGCGTATGTTGATGGCGCTTACGGGCTGAAAGGGTTCTATGTCGGGGTTCCGACAGTGATTGGTGCCGGTGGCATTGAACGCGTCGTAGACATCAAGATGAACAAGGACGAACAGGCAATGTTCGACAAATCTGTCGACGCCGTGAAAGGCCTTGTTGCCGCCTGTAAAGAGATTGATCCAAGCCTCGCCTGATCTCTGAGCCTTCAATTGATTTGGAAAACGCCCGTTTCGACGGGCGTTTTTTTGTGCGCAAATCCGGTTCGGCATTGGAAGCGGACAGTCAATATCCGCCCGAAACCCCTGTTCGCACCGCAAAACAAGCAGCGAATCACCTTGCAAATCTGACCGCTCCAAAATTTTGTGATCACACCATTTTTCCCTGTGATCACAAATGTCGCTTTTCTAGTCAAAAAGCCGCCACTGCGGCAAAATGGCATTTAATTATCTGACGAACACGCGACTATAGGCAGATAATTGCAGCTAGACGGGACAGATTTGATGAACATCCACGAGTATCAGGCAAAAGCACTGTTGCGCAGTTACGGCGCACCAGTCTCGGACGGACGGGTCGTGTTAAGGGCGGAAGACGCCAAAACCGCCGCAGGCGAAATGGACGGTCCGTTGTGGGTGGTCAAGGCTCAGATCCACGCCGGTGGCCGTGGCAAGGGCAGCTTTAAAGAAGCCGACGCCGGAGAAAAAGGCGGTGTCCGCCTGACCAAGTCGGTGGAAGAAGCCGCGCAGGAAGCCAAGAAAATGCTGGGGCGGACCTTGGTCACGCACCAGACCGGTCCGGCAGGCAAGCAGGTCAACCGCATCTACATCGAAGACGGGTCCGGCATCGAAACGGAACTGTATCTGGCCCTTCTGGTGGATCGTCAGACCAGCCGCATTTCTTTTGTCTGCTCGACAGAGGGCGGCATGGACATCGAAGAGGTGGCCGCAAGCACACCGGAAAAAATCCTGTCGTTCAGTGTTGATCCTGCGACAGGCTATCAGGCGTTTCACGGGCGCCGCATTGCATTTTCTTTGGGTCTGAAAGGCGCGCAGGTCAAACAATGCGTGGCCTTGATGGGCACGCTTTATAAAATGTTTTCCGAAAAAGACATGGAAATGCTGGAAATCAACCCGCTGATCGTGACCGACAAGGGCGATCTGAAATGTCTGGACGCCAAGATGGGGTTTGATGGCAACGCGATCTACCGCCATTCCGATATCGCGGAATTGCGCGACGAAACCGAAGAAGACCCCAAAGAACTGGCCGCGTCCAAATACGATCTGAACTATATCGCGCTGGACGGTGAAATCGGCTGTATGGTCAACGGCGCGGGCCTTGCCATGGCGACGATGGACATCATCAAACTTTATGGCGCGGAACCGGCCAACTTTCTGGATGTGGGCGGCGGCGCGACCAAGGAAAAGGTCACCGAAGCGTTCAAAATCATTACGTCCGATCCCAACGTCAAAGGCATTCTGGTCAACATCTTCGGCGGCATCATGCGCTGTGATGTGATCGCCGAAGGCGTTGTATCTGCCGTGAAAGAGGTGGGTTTGAAAGTACCGCTGGTTGTCCGTCTGGAAGGCACCAAGGTCGAAGAAGGCAAGGCCATCATCAACAATTCCGATGTGGACGTGATTGCCGCAGATGATCTGCGCGATGGCGCCGAAAAGATCGTGAAGGCGGTTAAAGGGTGAGTTTTCGTCTCTTTCAAAAAAGGTTAACTTTCAGCCTGCTTTCAATTCTCGGCTGCTATACGCCCGCAATTGCCCAAACAGTTGTCAACAGCGATGGCTGGGTGACAATGGAGACCGCATCGGCCTTGAATCTGTTCACGGGAGTTTGCGGCGGATCACTGCCATCATTTGAAAATCCAACCGATACGCTCATAGGTCTTGGTTTTGAACAAGCAAGCTCAGGAACTTGGTTTCTGCCCGGAAGGGACGCGTCCATCAAAATTAAGGCTGTCCCTAACTACGGCAACACTTGCTCTTTGGTTTTTGGATCTGCCGAAGACATAGACATTATATTGGCTGCATTTTCTGAAGTCTTTCCAACTATGCAAAAAACTGAAGTTGGCAACGTAGGAAGATTCGGAGAACAAAATGCATCCGTCATTCTTCACAACGGCGCAAAACAACGGGGTTCAATACTTTACCTCCACGTCGAAATGCTGCCAATTCGCAATTAAGGAGCCACCAAATGGCCATTCTCATCGACGAAAACACCAAAGTCATCTGTCAGGGCCTCACCGGCTCGCAAGGCACGTTCCATTCGGAACAGGCCATCGCCTACGGCACCAAAATGGTCGGCGGCGTGACCCCCGGCAAAGGCGGCAGCACCCATCTGGACCTGCCGGTGTTCAATTCCGTGCACGAAGCGATGCACACCACCGGCGCGAATGCGTCTGTCATCTATGTCCCGCCCCCCTTTGCCGCGGATTCGATCCTTGAAGCGATTGATGCGGAAATGGAACTGATCATCTGCATCACCGAAGGCATTCCGGTGCTGGATATGATGCGGGTCAAACGCGCGCTGGACGGATCGAAATCGCGCCTTGTCGGCCCCAATTGCCCCGGTGTGATTACACCGGATGCCTGCAAGATCGGCATCATGCCCGGCCACATCCACAAACGCGGATCGTGCGGTGTTGTGTCCCGTTCCGGCACGCTGACCTACGAGGCGGTGAAACAGACATCCGACAGCGGCCTTGGCCAGTCCACCGCCGTCGGTATCGGGGGCGACCCGATCAAAGGCACCGAACATATCGATATTCTGGAAATGTTTCTGGCCGATCCCGAAACACAAAGCATCATCATGATCGGTGAAATCGGCGGCAGCGCCGAAGAAGAAGCCGCACAGTTTCTGGCCGACGAAAAGAAAAAAGGCCGCTGGAAACCCACCGCCGGCTTCATCGCGGGCCGCACCGCGCCTCCGGGCCGGCGCATGGGCCATGCAGGTGCCATCGTGGCCGGTGGCAAGGGCGACGCGGAAAGCAAGATCGAAGCCATGCGCAGCGCCGGTATCGTCGTAGCCGAAAGCCCCGCAAGCTTGGGCGAGGCGGTTTTGGAAGCGATCGGGTAACTGAAATATCCCGCCCCGCACAGGATGCGGGGCGGGTATGACTCTTTGTGTCCACATTTTTTTGAATTGGGGTCCAGATATGACCGAACAACCCACCAACGACCAGTTCCATGCCTCGTCTTTCATGCAGGGGCACAATTCGGAATATCTGGAACAGCTTTACGCGCAATACGCCAATGATCCGAACGCGGTCGATGCGGCGTGGGCCGAATTCTTCAAGGCGTTGGGCGATGCCGATCTGGACATCAAGAAAGAGGCATCCGGCCCGTCTTGGGCGCGCACCGATTGGCCCCCTGCCCCGACAGATGATCTGACGACCGCGCTGAACGGCGATTGGGCGGCCCCCAGTGTCGAGGCCGACAGTGCAGGCAAAAAGATCGCGGCCAAGGCTGCGGAAACCGGTGCCGACGTCAGCGAAGACGCAATTAAACGCGCGGTTCTGGACAGCATCCGCGCCCTGATGATCATCCGCGCCTACCGTATTCGCGGCCATCTTGTCGCCGATCTGGACCCGCTGGGCATGCGCGAGATGAAGCCGCACCCCGAACTTGATCCCAAATCCTACGGGTTCAGCGAAGCCGATATGGATCGTCCGATTTTCATCGACAACGTGCTGGGCCTGCAAGTGGCGTCAATGCGCCAGATCGTCGAGATCGTGAAACGCACCTATTGCGGCACATTTGCCCTGCAGTACATGCACATTTCCAACCCCGAAGAAGCCAGCTGGCTGAAAGAACGGATTGAAGGACTGGACAAGGAAATCCGGTTTACCCGCGAAGGCCGCAAGGCGATCCTGAACAAGATGGTCGAGGCCGAAGGGTTCGAAAAGTTCCTGCATGTCAAATACATGGGCACCAAACGGTTCGGTCTGGATGGTGGCGAAAGCCTGATCCCCGCGATGGAACAGATCATTAAACGCGGCGGCGCGCTGGGTGTGCGCGACATCATTATCGGCATGCCCCACCGTGGTCGCCTGTCGGTTCTGGCCAACGTGATGCAAAAACCCTACCGCGCGATTTTCAACGAATTTCAGGGCGGCAGTTTCAAACCCGAAGATGTCGATGGGTCGGGCGATGTGAAGTACCACCTTGGCGCGTCGTCGGATCGTGAATTCGACGGCAACTCGGTCCACCTGTCGCTGACGGCCAATCCCAGCCACCTCGAGGCGGTCAACCCCGTGGTTCTGGGCAAGGCCCGCGCCAAACAGGACCAGTTGAACGATACGGATCGCACCAAGGTTCTGCCCATCCTGCTGCACGGCGATGCGGCCTTTGCGGGACAAGGTGTTGTCGCCGAAGGCTTTGGCCTGTCCGGCCTCAAGGGGCACAAGACAGGCGGCACGATGCATATCATTGTGAACAACCAGATCGGGTTTACCACAGCGCCGCATTTTTCGCGCTCCTCCCCCTACCCGACCGATATCGCCCTGATGGTCGAAGCACCGATTTTCCACGTCAACGGCGACGATCCCGAGGCGGTGGTGCACGCGGCCAAGGTGGCCACCGAATTCCGCCAGAAGTTCCACAAGGATGTTGTTCTGGATATCTTCTGCTACCGCCGGTTTGGTCACAACGAGGGCGACGAGCCCATGTTCACCAACCCGATCATGTACAAGAAGATCAAAACCCACAAAACCACGCTATCGCTTTACACCGAACGTCTGGTCAAAGACGGCCTGATCCCCGAGGGCGAAATCGAGGATATGAAAACAGCCTTTCAGGCGTTTCTGAACGATGAATTCGAGGCGGGTAAGGATTACAAACCCAACAAGGCCGACTGGCTGGATGGGCGCTGGTCACATCTGGGCAGCAACAAGGAAGACTATGTACGCGGCGAAACCGCCATTCCTGCGCAGACATTGGCAGAGGTCGGCAAGGCCCTGACAACCGCACCTGCCGATTTTCCGTTGCACAAAACCGTCGGCCGGTTGCTGGAAAGCAAAAAAGCGATGTTTGACTCCGGCACAGGGTTTGACTGGGCCACGGGCGAGGCTTTGGCCTTTGGCTCGCTTCTGTCCGAAGGTTATCCAGTGCGCCTGTCGGGTCAGGATGCGACACGCGGGACGTTCAGCCACCGCCATTCCGGTTTCATCAATCAGGATACCGAAGAACGGTATTACCCGCTGAACCATGTGCGCAAAGGCCAGTCGCAATACGAAGTCATCGAACTCGATGCTTTCGGAATACGCGGTGCTTGGGTTTGAATACGGCTATTCCCTTGCGGAACCAAACGCGCTGACCATCTGGGAAGCACAGTTCGGCGACTTTGCCAACGGCGCACAGATCATGTTTGATCAGTTCATCAGTTCGGGCGAAAGCAAATGGCTGCGCATGTCCGGACTGGTTTGCCTGCTGCCCCACGGATACGAAGGCCAGGGCCCGGAACATTCGTCGGCCCGTCTGGAACGGTTCCTGCAAATGTGCGGGCAAGACAACTGGATCGTGGCCAACTGCACCACACCGGCCAACTATTTCCATATCCTGCGCCGTCAGGTGCACCGGTCTTTCCGCAAACCGCTGATCATCATGGCGCCGAAATCCCTGTTGCGCCACAAGATGGCCGTCAGCAAGGCCGAGGAATTCACCGAAGGATCATCGTTTCACCGTGTGTTGTGGGATGATGCCCAGCTTGGCAATTCCGACACCAAGCTGAAACCCGACAACAAGATCAAACGCGTCGTGCTGTGTTCCGGCAAGGTGTATTTTGATCTGCTGGAAGAACGCGATGCGCGCGGGATTGATGATATTTACCTGCTGCGGGTCGAACAGTTTTATCCGTTCCCTGCCATTTCGATGGTGAACGAACTGGAACGGTTCAAATCTGCCGAAGTGGTCTGGTGTCAGGAAGAACCCAAGAACCAAGGCGCGTGGACGTTTATGGAACCCAATATCGAATGGGTTCTGGGCCGGATCAAGGCCAAGCACAAACGCCCCGTCTATGTGGGCCGCGCCACTGCGGCATCCCCCGCAACCGGCCTCGCCTCTCAGCACAAAGCCCAGCAAGCAGCCCTCGTGAACGACGCGCTGACTATTGAAGGAAAATAAACCATGACAATCGAAATCCGCGTCCCGACACTGGGTGAATCCGTGACAGAAGCCACCGTAGCCACATGGTTCAAGAAACCTGGTGATGCCGTTGCCGTCGATGAAATGCTGTGCGAGCTGGAAACCGACAAGGTCACCGTCGAAGTGCCCAGTCCGTCTGCCGGCACGATGGGTGACATCGTAGCCGCGGAAGGCGATACAGTGGGTGTGAATGCCTTGCTGGCCACCCTGAACGAAGGGGCTGGTGCTGCCAAAGCTGACGCGCCTGCAGAAAAACCGCCACCACAGCCGCGCCAAAAGACAGCGGCGGCACAACAGACGTGATGGTGCCCACCCTTGGCGAATCCGTGACAGAGGCGACTGTGAGCACATGGTTCAAGGCCGTGGGCGACACCGTCGCGCAGGATGAAATGCTGTGCGAGTTGGAAACCGACAAGGTCAGCGTTGAAGTGCCAAGCCCCGTTGCAGGTGTGTTGGCCGAAATCGTGGCCCCCGAAGGCAGTACAGTGGATGCTTCGGCCAAGCTCGCCGTTATATCAGGTTCGGGCGCAGCCGCAGCGCCCGCAGCAGAAGCCCCTGCAGCAGCCCCCGCCGCCCCTGCCGCAACCGGCAAGGATGTAGAAAACGCCCCGTCTGCGAAAAAGGCCATGGCCGAAGCGGGCATCAGCGCCGATGCCGTTACCGGTACAGGCCGCGACGGGCGGATCATGAAAGACGATGTCGCCAAAGCTCTGGCAGCCGGTACAACTGCCGCTGCCGCTCCGGCACCGGCGGCTGCCCCGCCGCGCGCACCGTCTGCCGCGAATGATGCAGCCCGCGAAGAGCGTGTGAAAATGACACGGCTGAAACAGACGATGGCACGCCGCCTGAAAGAGGCCCAAAACACCGCCGCGATCCTGACCACCTTTAACGAGGTCGACATGACCGAGGTGATGGCGCTGCGCAAAGAATACAAAGAGTCGTTTGAAAAGAAACACGGCGTGCGCATGGGCTTCATGTCGTTCTTCACCAAGGCATGCTGCCATGCGCTGAAGGAAATCCCTGAGGTGAACGCCGAAATCGATGGCACCGATGTGATCTACAAAAACTATGTTCACATGGGTGTTGCCGCCGGTACACCCACCGGTCTTGTCGTGCCGGTTGTGCGCGATGTTGACCAGATGTCGTTTGCCGACATTGAAAAAGCCATTGGCGAAAAGGGCAAACGCGCGCGCGATGGCAAATTGACCATGGCCGATATGCAGGGCGGCACCTTTACCATTTCCAACGGCGGCGTTTACGGATCGCTGATGACCGCGCCAATCCTGAACCCGCCACAATCGGGTATCCTTGGCCTTGCCAAAATTCAGGATCGCCCGATGGCCATCGGCGGCGAGGTTGTGATCCGCCCGATGATGTACATTTCTCTGTCCTACGACCACCGGATCATTGACGGCAAAGGCGCGGTAACGTTCCTTGTCCGCGTCAAGGAACTGATCGAAGACCCGCGCCGGTTGTTGATGGATTTGTAAAGATTTCTCAATGATCGCTTCTGTCGAAAAAGAGGAGGATGGACCGAACCAAATTGAAGTTTTCAATCTGGTTGTCGGCCTTATTTTTGGCAGGCTTTACAGAGACTTTCCGATCAAACAGGTAATAACTCGTAACAGCCTTGGTCCAAAGTTTATTGAAATTCTTCAAAAACCCTTGGTCGACGAAAATCGAGGCGCTGCTCGGCAGAGGATCGCAGGTCATGAATATGTCTCTTACTCCAATGTACCACCAAAAATTTATTTGATGGAAACTCTGGAATGGTTAGAGCGCGAAGGCTTTTTGCTCAGAACGGGCGAACGAGGGTATCAAGCTGAGTACCAGCTATCTGTACAAAGCTTAAATATCCTGGGGAAAAAGCCAGAGGGTGTCAGTGAAGATTTGGGGTCAAAACTGAGTGACGCAGTGAACAATACAGGTAAAGAGGCTGGCCGCGCCGCAATTGGAGAAATTGTTGGTCAAATAGTCGGAGCGGCAGCGCGTGGAATGGTAGGCGAATGACTCCAGAACTCCTCGTCCTCACCCTCGCCGCGGTGCTTCAGGTCGTTCAATACGCCTTGATGTCGGTGCCTGCGAATATCGAACTGGGGCCGGGCAAAACGCTGTCGCCGCGGGATCGCTCGCGCTTGGGCGGTGATTTGCAGGATCAGGTCAGCCTGCCAACAGGCCGTCTGATCCGTGCGTTGAACAACCATTTCGAAGGGCTGATCCTGTTCACCATCGCCTGCGTGGTCATCACCCTTAGCGATCAATCGACAACATTTACCGCCACTTGCGCATGGGTTTATCTGGTGGCGCGTATCCTTTACATTCCTGCCTATGCGTTTGGCCTTACCCCGTGGCGCAGCCTGATCTGGGCGGTGGGGTTTCTGGCCACGACATTCATGCTGTTCGCGGCGCTGATCTAATTCGGGCGGCATTCGACCGCGACAAATCAAAGGACCACATTCCATGGCATCTTATGACGTGATCATCATCGGTTCCGGCCCCGGCGGCTATGTCTGCGCCATCCGTTGTGCGCAACTGGGGCTTAAGGTTGCCTGCGTCGAAGGGCGCGACACGCTGGGTGGCACCTGCCTGAACGTCGGCTGTATCCCGTCCAAGGCTCTGCTGCACGCCAGTCATATGCTGCACGAAGCCGAGCATAATTTTGCAGACATGGGCCTTAAGGGCAAAAGCCCGTCGGTCGACTGGAAACAGATGCTGGCCTACAAGCAAAGCACTGTGGATACCAACACCAAAGGCATCGAATTCCTGTTCAAGAAGAACAAGATCGACTGGCTCAAAGGCTGGGGCAGCATCCCCGCCGCCGGTCAGGTCAAGGTCGGCGACGATGTGCACGAAGCCAAGAACATCATCATCGCAACCGGATCGGAACCAGCGCCGTTAAAGGGTGTCGACGTCGACGAAAAAGTGGTTGTCACATCAACCGGTGCGCTGGAACTGGGCAAGGTTCCGAAGAAAATGGTGGTCATCGGCGCGGGTGTGATCGGGCTTGAACTGGGCAGCGTCTATGCCCGTCTGGGATCAGAGGTCACGGTGATCGAATTTCTGGATGCCATCACCCCCGGTATGGATGGCGAAGTGCAAAAAGTGTTCAAGCGGATGCTGGGCAAGCAGGGCATCAAATTCATCATGGGCGCCGCTGTTCAGAAAACCGAAGCGACCAAAACCAAGGCCAAAGTTACATACAAACTGCGCAAGGATGACAGTGAACACGTGATTGATGCCGATACCGTGTTGCTGGCGACGGGGCGCAAACCGTTCACAGACGGGTTGGGGCTGGACGCGCTGGGTGTTGAAATGACCGAGCGTGGCATGATCAAGACCGACGATCACTGGCAGACCAATGTAAAAGGCATCTATGCGATCGGTGATGCCATCGCCGGCCCGATGCTGGCGCACAAGGCAGAAGACGAAGGCATGGCCGCCGCCGAAACCGTTGCGGGCAAACACGGACACGTCAATTACGGTGTGATCCCCGGTGTGATCTATACCCACCCCGAGGTGGCCAATGTCGGCGAAACCGAAGAAAGCCTGAAAGAACAGGGCCGCGCCTATAAGGTGGGCAAGTTCAGCTTTATGGGCAATGCGCGGGCCAAGGCTGTTTTTGCAGGCGACGGGTTTGTGAAAATTCTGGCCGACAAGGAAACAGATCGCATTCTGGGCGCACACATCATTGGCCCTGCGGCCGGTGATCTGATCCACGAGGTGTGCGTTGCGATGGAATTCGGCGCATCCGCACAGGATCTGGCAATGACATGCCACGCCCACCCGACCTATTCCGAGGCGGTGCGCGAAGCGGCGCTGGCCTGTGGCGACGGGCCGATCCACATGTAACCGGACCGGCGCGCCGGGTTTACCGCCGCCGGATATCAACGCGGCGGTTCAGCGCCTTGCCGTCTGCGGTGTCATTGCTGGCCACGGGTTCGGATTTGCCTTTGCCAACCGGCCCAAGCCGCGCCGCATCAATGCCTTGGGCGACCAGCCAGTTGACCACGCTTTGCGCGCGCCGGTTTGACAGATCAAGGTTATAGGCATCTTCGCCGTCGCTGTCGGTGTGTCCTTCGATATCTACGACAAGATCAGGGGCCGCAATCAACGCGGCCAGCAACCGCTCCAATGCGGCGGTGGCCGATGGTTTGGGCACGTCACTGTCCACGTCGAAATGAATACCATATAGGCGCGCGACGCCTTCGGTTTCCAATGCGGTCACGATCGGGTCAACCGGCGCACTGGTTTCGGCTGCTGCGGGTGTCGGGCTACAGGGTGTCGTGGTGCCTTCGGGGGCGACGGGGCCGGCCCAGACCGACCGGCTGCGTTGGCGGTACCTGACACCAGATAGTGCCCCTGTGCTGTCCACCGTCAGAAAGGCCGTGCCAGTAATCCCCTGATCGGACCGCCACGACAGCAGCGCGACCCCATCAACCACCGATCCGGTCACCGTACCGGTGCTAAGCCCGCTATTGTCGGTAAAGCACCCCAATATCAAATCGTCCGCCTGCACCAATTCGACGAAATTCTTGCGCCCCGTCTGAAACACGCCGGTAAACCGGTCGGGATCGTCAGGCACCGTGTTTTGCCCCTGCGCGATCACCTCAGTGAAATACAGGAACGCGGCATCGGGCGATTGCGCGCCTTGAACCGTAAAGCGCAGCCAGCGCACCGGTGTGTCGTGCGTAACGTCAGCAAGGGTCGCGCCTACTTCGGCCGCGCTGACACGCGCCAATTCAACATATCCGGTTTCGGGGCCGTCTGCGGACCCTTCAATCAGAACGTCCTTGGCAGAGCCACCTGCAACGCCGCCGGGGCGTTCGCCGGCACCGTGAATACCGACCTTGGACAATTGCGTGGGGGACAAAAGCTCGAACACAAACGGAAAAGGGGGCGCATGCTTCTTGGTGCTGGTGGACCAAGCACTGGAGGGATCGCCATCGGTCAGGGCGATGGCGGCTGTCGGGTCGTGGCTGGCCGCTACCAGAACCGCGCCTTTGGCCAATGTCAAAAGGTCATCGGGTTCGGGTGTTTGCGCGACAGCGGGGCGCATGATCGCCGCCAGCACACCCAAAACCAGCCCAAAACATCCAATACGCATTGCAGTTTCCCCCGTTCCGCCAACGCAGTCTGACCAAAAGGCTAAGGCACGACGTGGAAATCAGCAACTTTTTCGGCGTTTGGCCTACCACATGGTCTTGGCGGCGCGGGCGGCCCACGCATCATCATAGGCGGCGCCGCCTTCTTCCCCGTCAGTGATTTCCGCCATGATCTGGCCGATGGTGGGTAAAGTCGCGCTGTCATCCGCGCCGCCCCAGATATTGGCGCGCAACAACGCGCGGGCGCATTGGCTGTAAACCTCGTGAATGGTGATCACGATCACAGTCGCCGGTTGACGCCCGTTTTTGTCAAACCGCGCCCGCAATTGCGCATCAGCGGTCAACTTTGCCCGCCCGTTGATGCGCATCACGTTGTTGGACCCCGGAACGATGAACATTAACGACACCCGCCCGTCGCTGACGATATTGCGCAACGTATCCAGACGGTTATTGCCCCGCCAGTCGGGCATGGCCAGCGTTGTGGCATCCAGTTCCTGCACCACCGCACCATCGTCCCCGCGTGGGCTGCCATCGGTGCCGTCCGGTCCCACCGTAGACAGGATGCACAAACGGGATGCCATGATCCATTCGCGGTATAACGGCGTCAGACCGGGCGTAACCTTGCGCAAAGACACATCTCCCGGCGTGCCATACAGCGCCTCAAGGGCATGAATGTGGTCAATGAACTCCATCAGGATCAAACCCCGCTTCACGCATCAGCGCGTCAGATCGCGCCTCCACGTCATGTTCCAGTTGCGCCATGAAAATGTCCCTGCGCAGACCCGGCGCAATCGGGTCCATGAATTCTACAATGGCAACACCGGGATATCGCATGATCCCTTTGCGCGGCCACAAGACACCGACATTGGTGGCCACAGGCACACACGGTTGATTTAACTGTTCGTACAAGATGCCGGTGCCAACCTTGTAGGGCGCTTTGACCCCCGGTTTGATCCGTGTGCCTTGGGAATAGATGATCAATTGCCCTGCTTCCTGTTGGCCCGACGCGACATCAGCCACCATTTTTTCAATCGCCGCGCCGCGTTTGCCACGGTCCACCGCAACGCAGTTCAACAACCGCGCGTATTGACCAATGATCGGGGTCCACAAAATTTCTTTTTTCATGATGAATTTCGCGGCAGGCAACGCTGTGAAAATCATCATGATATCCAGAAAAGACTGATGCTTTGCTGCAATCAATGCCTCGCCCGATGGCGGGGTACCACGCACTTCGGTTTTGATGCCGACCATCCAGCCTGCCGTCCAGAACACCCAGCGGGAATAGGTTTTGCAACAAATCCGCGCACCATTGCGGCTGAACATCGCCCAAGGGGCAAAGACCAGCCCGATCACAGGCATCATCAGATAAATCTGGCCAACAAACAGCAGGGACCGCACCCATTGTATGGCGAATGCAATACCGCTCATGCCAGTTCTGCCAACGTGCGCTGTGCCGCGAACCGTGTCGCGCCAAAGGCAACGGCAGCCGCGGCAAACGGGATCACCATGGGAAGAAGCCAGTGCCACCCCTGATAGCCAAGCCCCGTTAAAAACCCGCCTTCATCCGATGCCGATGGCAACAGAAAAACGGCTGCCAGACCAAGGGCCATACCGGCTGCAGCACCCACAAAGGCACGCAATGTGAACCGGCGCACAAAGGCCTTGGCGATATAATTGTCTTTGGCCCCGACAAGGCGCAGCACAGCAATCAATTGCGCATTCGCGGCAAGCGCGGCATTGGCGGCCAGCGTGATCATCGCCGCCATCGTAAATCCGATCAAAACAATCGATACCCACCCCAGCAATCGCAACCGATCCGCCGCATGAACCAACGGCGCGCGCCAGCGTGTGTGATCATCCAGAACGGCACCGGGCGCTTCAGCCTGCAAGCGCAGTCGCAAACCAGCGGCATCATATCCCGGGTTTTCCTGAACCACTTCAATCAACTGTGGCACCGGTAGATCGGCCAAAGGCACATCCGGCCCGAACCAAGGGGCCAGCAGAACCTGTTGTTCCTCCAAAGACAGAACGCGCACTGTTTCAACGCCGGCTGTGGTTTCAAGCACCCGTACCGCGGCAGTGGTTTGCGCTGCCATCTGGTCCTGGGGGGCCGTTATCCGTACCGTCGCACTTTGGGCAAGTTCGGTGCCCCATCGTTCTGCCAAACGTCCCGTCGCCAGCGAAAGAGCAAGGGCGAACACCACCAGAAATGCCATCGCGCCAGACACGAAAATCGTTAACTGCGCCGTAAATCCTGTGGGTGGCACAATACGGTCCGCCTGCACATCACCGGTCAAAAATGATGCTATGGCCCGACTGTTCAGTTTCATAAATCGGCCCCCGCAAGCTGCAGTCGCCGGTTCGAAATACGCAGAACACGGGCCTGCACTTCACTTTTAGCGGCACGGATCAGGGCAAGATCATGGGTCGCAATCAGGATCGTCTTGCCCATTTTATTTAGCTCAACCAGCAGCCTGAGCAGGCGCTGGGACATTTCCCAATCGACGTTTCCTGTAGGTTCGTCAGCCAGAACAACGTCAGGAGACATGATAACGGCACGGGCCAAGGCCGCACGTTGCCGCTCTCCTCCGGACAATTCGGGTGGCAATGCATTTCCACGGCTCGACAATCCGACCCATTGCATAAGTTCACGCAGGTTTTCAGCCTCGCCCGCAGCATCACGCCCTGAAACTGTCAGCGGCAAGGCAAGATTTTCAGACACCGACAGATGATCCAGAAACTGACAATCCTGATGCACAACCCCGACGCGCCGGCGCAGCATTGCAACGTCATCACGCGTCAAGGCGCGCACATCCGTATCGAACAGGCGAACATGGCCGGATGTGGGCAACAACGCCCCATAACACAGCTTGAGCAGCGTGGTTTTACCGGCTCCGGACGGGCCTGTCAGAAAATGAAACGATCCCGCCGACAGTTTGACGGATATATCGCTGAGCAGCTCGCCACCGCCATAGCTGTAGGCCACATTTTCAAGCTCGATCACGCGTGCATCCGCCTTTGATTGCTGCCGGTGTTGTGCCTGACACGGTGCACAGTTTCAATTCCCCACATGGACAAATTGGCATCATATGCAAACGCGCTTCACCAACTGGGGTTATTGCACTTTTTTCGCGCCTTGTTACAAGATATAGAACGATCAAGACGCTAAAAGGCGACATCACGAGTGGATGAGGCAGTAAAATGCGATTGATTTGCCCGAATTGCGGCGCGCAATACGAAGTCCCGGATGAGGTTATCCCTCTGGATGGGCGGGATGTGCAGTGCTCAAATTGCGGCGATACTTGGTTCCAGTCACACCCTGATCAGGTTCAGGCGCTGGACGATGATCTTGAAACAGAAACGGCAGATGACGCCGCCGAAGAACAAGAACAAGCACCCGAACCAGACCACAAGCCCGACACGCAACCGGAAGAAGACCCCCATCCGAAACCTGAAGTCGAAGAAAAACCACGTCGGGATATTGACCCCGCTGTTGCCGAAATATTGCAGCAAGAAGCGGCACACGAAGCTTCGCAGCGCAAAAACGAAACATCCTCAAGCCTTGAATTACAGCCGGATCTTGGGCTGCAGGCTGCCGAAGATGACGCCACGCGCCGGTCCCGCGAAGCACGCGAACGTATGGCCCGTATGCGCGGCGAAGGATCGGACACGCCCGTTGCGGACACCACCGCAGATGCACTTGGATCACGGCGCGATCTGCTTCCGGACATCGATGAAATCAATTCGACCCTGCGGTCCGCCAGCGACCGGCAGACAGATATCGGCGATGCCGGAGTGTATGAAGACGTGGAAATCATGCGCAAGCGCAGCGGATTTCGTCGCGGGTTCACTCTATCGATCCTGATCGCCGTGATATTGGCTGCGATTTACATTCTTGCGCCGAAAATCTCGGAAACTGTCCCGCAAGCAGAGCCTGCGTTGAACAGTTATGTCATTCTTGTTGATAACGGACGTGTTGTGCTTGATGGCTATGTTACGTCGATTCTCGAGTGGCTGGATGAAAAAGCGACCGGCGGTTCAGGCGAGTAAGGCTAGAACCGGTCCAGCAGGCGCTTTAGATATTCCAGTTCGATATCGGGTCGATCACCGTCTCCTGAACGGCGGCGGATCTCATCCAGAAGTTCACGCGCACGCCGGTAAACATCTTCGCCCTGCAACAACCCTTCATCGGTTCCCATAGAGCCGTTCGATCCGGCGTTGCGCCCCAACGGGTCACGGTTTTGCGCCTGGCGATTGCCTTCCGCAGTTCCTTGACCCGGTTGATTGCGTTGTTCCTGCGCCATCGCCTCGCCAAGGTTGCGCATCCCTTCGCGCAACGCTTCCATCGCTTCGGACTGCTGGTCTATTGCACCGGCATAATCATCCTCGCGCAAGGCTTCTTCTGCACCGTCCATGGCACGGCCTGCACGATCCAGCGCATCGCGCGCGGCGTCACCTTCGGGCGTTCCGGCGCCGGGCAGATTGCCTTGTTGACGGCCCAATTCTTGGCGCAAGGCCTGCTGACGATCTGCAAGACTGCCTGATCCCTGTGCCTGATTGTCACCCTGTTGTTCACCATTGCCCTGACCTTGGCCACCTTGTCCTTCGTGGCTTTGGCCGCGCCCCTGACCGCCGTTTCGGCCTTCATTATCCTGGCTTTCGCCAGCCTGCGCACCCGGATTGAACTGCTCTTGCAAATCGCGGAACGCCTGATCTGACAGACCCTGTTGTTCCCGCAGCGTTTCGGCAAGCCCCTCCATCGCCTGCTCCCCCGGCGACTGGCCACCTTGCCCCTGCCCTTGGGTCACACGCATATTTTCCATCATCTGCTGCAGTTCTTGCAGAGCCTGCTGGGCTTCTGCCATGCGCCCCTGTTCCATCAGTTCCTGAATACGGTCCATCATGGCTTGCAAGTCATCTTGCGTCATCTGCATGGAGTTTTCGGCAGATTGTCGTTCGTCGCTCTGTTCGCCCTCTTGTTGGGCCTGACGCGACAATTGGCGGATGTAATCATCACTTGCGTCGCGCAATTCCTGCATCAGCTCCGCAATTTCCTGATCGGATGCGCCGTTTTTCATGGCTTCGGCCAATTGCTCCTGCGCGCGCCGCAGACGTTCAAGCGCATCAGACAAATCGCCTTCTTCCAGCATGATCGCGAGATCCCACATCGCCAATGCGATTTCGTCCTGCTGCGTGGAAGACAAACCATAAGGGGCCAGCGCTTCGATCCGGCGCAAGATGGTGCGCAACCGCAGATATGCGGTTTCCGACCGGAACACATCTTCGGGACGGTGTGAAATCGCACGCAACACTTGCGCGATCCGCCCTACATTCGCTGCCGCCCACAAAAGATCACGCCGCTGTTCGATCACCGCCGCCGCCATCGGGTCAAAGAACCGCCGCCCCGGCAGGGTCATCGGCGTACCTTCGGCCTGGGTCGTCTGTTCCAGCGCGTCCTGTGCGGTGAGTGTTACGATCACCGGCAGATTGGAAAACGGATGCTGGGAAAAATTTTCGATCAGGCTTTCTGCATAGTCGCGCCGGTCACCTGTGATCGGCGTCGGCAATGGAACAACAATCGCCTCGCGCGGGTCCGGTTGGGTCGCCAGTCCGTAACGCCTGTCGATGGCGTCCAGATCAAGTGTGATCTGTGCACTTCCAAATTCCACGCCATAATCGTCACGTGCTGCGAAAGGCAGGGTCATTTCGCCAACGGCCGTGGCTTCAGCCGGACCAGTAATTTCAATCTGCGGCGGCGCGTCAGTGACAAGATCAACAGACCAACTGCGCCCGCCGTCACCGTTAATCGAGATATTCCCGCTGCGGGTAACGGTAAATTCCTGTGCCAGCAATGCCGGCCCTTCGGTCGGCGTTTCCGAACCGATTGGTGACACTGTCTCGGTCACGTTCAGTGCGCCCACTTCGCCATAGAGGCGCAGGGTGATCGTGCTGCCCTGTGCAACACGCAACGTCGGGTCTGTGATATCGTTTAAATAAACTGTCGGCAGGCCGGTGTAGCGTGGCGGTTCAACCCAGCCTTCCCATGTGGGCCCGTTTGGTACGGCCGCCGATGCGCCCGCCAGATTTCCAACTGTACCCACACGCCAGATGGATCCGAACAGCAAGGCAACCAGAAACAGCAGCAGCGCAGCATATCGTAAGGCAAACGGATCTCGCCCGGAAACGCGCAAGTCGGGCTGAACAGGTTTTGCACCTTCCGTCCGCGCGGCCATGCGGGATTGATGCGCCCGCCACACATTCATTGAATCCGCATCATCGGCCCCGATGGCCGCATCATCCATAAGCGCCTGAATCGGTCGACCCGGCAGGGTCGCATCCAGCTTCGCCAATGCCTCCGCACGCGTCGGCCACGAAAAACTGCGAATGCCCAACACCAGAAACGCAATCGCGCCCAGCGTCGAAATCACCACACCGCCCCAAAGCACTTCCAGTGCCAGCATGTCCTGTATGCCCAGCATTAACAGGCCAATCACTGCCAGACACAGGGACAGGAACGGCCAGAAACTGCGCAGCGCCCGTTCGGCAACCATACCGGTCTGGGTCAACCGCACCGGCCAGCGCAGGCTTTTCAGGCTGCGGCGCATATCATGGCGGGAAAAAGATGCCATCACGTTCTCCGATGGCGCAAACGCGGAACTGCGCTAAAGCCATTCAGGAATGGTATCGCGATTTATCATTTCGTCAAAGGTTGGTCGTGAGCGAATAACCGCAAATTGATCACTATTCACCAAAACCTCGGGAATCATGGGTCTGGTGTTGTATTCACTGCTCATGACCGCGCCATAAGCGCCAGCACTGCGAAACGCGACAAGATCGCCGGCGTCAAGCGGCGGCATCATTCTTTGTTTTGCAAACGTATCGCCGGATTCGCAAACCGGACCGACGATATCATAAGGCTGCTGTTCAACGGCTGCGTCGGGTTCACGCAGCGGAACGATGTCATGATAGGCATCATACATTGCCGGCCGGATCAGATCGTTCATGGCCGCATCAAGGATCAGGAAGTCACGGCCCTCACCGGATTTGACATAGATAACCTGGCTGACCAGCACACCGGCATTGCCCACAATCAGGCGTCCCGGTTCAATTTCCACCTCGCACCCCAGATGACCGACGCATTTCTTGATCAGTGCGCCATATTCCGACGGCAACGGCGGCGCCTGGTTTGATCGCGCATAGGGAATGCCAAGACCGCCACCCAAATCAAGGCGGCGGATATCATGCCCATCTGCACGCAATTGTTCTGTCAGCTCTGCAACTTTTAAATAGGCCTGTTCGAACGGGGCCAGATCAACCAGTTGCGAACCGATGTGCACATCAATCCCGATCACATCAAGGCCGCGCATTGACCCTGCCATGGCATAAACATCGCGCGCCCGCGCGATAGGAATACCGAATTTGTTTTCGGATTTTCCGGTGGCGATCTTGGCATGGGTCTTTGCATCGACATCCGGGTTAACACGGATAGTGATGGGGGCGGTTTTACCCAGTTCCAGCGCGATAGAATTCAAGAGCGCCATTTCAGGCTCGGATTCGACGTTGAACTGCCGGATACCACCTTGCAGCGCCATACGCATTTCATCCGCCGTCTTCCCGACACCGGAAAACACGATCTTGTCTCCGGATACGCCTGCTGCCTTTGCACGCAGATATTCGCCGCCAGAAACAACATCCATGCCAGCGCCCGCATTTGCCAACGTCTTCAGAATGGCCTGATTGCTGGCGGCCTTCATTGCGTAGCAGACCAGATGATCCATACCGGCCAACGCTTCGTCAAAAAGCGCAAAATGGCGCAAAAGCGTTGCTGTGGAATACGCATAAAACGGCGTACCAACCGTGGCGGCAATTTCGCTTAGCGACACATCTTCGGCATGCAACACACCGTTTTTATACAAAAAATGATCCATGCCTTGGCGTATCCGAATTGTCCGCGTTCTTGCGCGTCATACCAGACCGCGCGGGCAGCGCAATCATTCGCAGTGTTCTGGCCGGATGATAGACGCAAAAAAGGGCGGTCACCGCCGCCCTTTCCGATCCAGTTCAAATTGATCGCGTCAGGCTGAGCGCTGTTTGCGACGGCGCGCCATAAAGCCCAATCCACCCAGTGCACCGACCAATAGCGGCAGCGTCGCAGGCACCGGCACCACGCTGATTTCTTCAAACACCAGCGAATCCACACGCGCCAGAGCCACGGAAATGGACGATGAATTGATCGCCTTCTTCAATCAAAGACGATCTTTCTGTGAACATCAGCTTTGCGGTTTCACTATCCGCCAAACCGGAAATCGACCCCAGGGTCGTTTCAGTTCCGGAAATATCCACCAGGAAGGTAAAAGTCCCATCATCCACGGCAGACGCGCCCAACCAATAGAAGCCGGGACCGGATGTTAGGGTGAAAATTACGCTTCCGTCGCTGGCCATGTCATTGGCCAGATCGCCGCCTTGCGTGTGATCATTTGTCCGCTGCCGGATCAGGACATTCCCCGAAACACCGTTTGCGTCACCGCTTGGAAGCAAATCAGCATCTCCAGAACAAGCGCTGCTTGTGTTCGGACAATCCGTATCGAAGATATTGGCACCTTCGGTGTCACCCGTGGACAGAAATTCCGAACTCGCGCCCGGCAAAGCTGTACGACGTCCACGCGCCACCATTGCCAAGGTTGGCAGACAAGTCTTCAAAGTCCATTGTGAATGTCGTGGCGGCCGACGCGGCCATCGGGGCCATCATCAAGGACGCTGCAGCAAGTGCCGCTTTGAAAGCTGTCTTCATCGTTACTCTCCAAACTCTTGAACGTTATGCTTACGCTCTGCTCATACCGTACAAACGCGCGAATCGCACGTGTAGGCGATATTCTGCCTACCACAATTCTGCCACAATTCAATCATTGACGCACCTTACGTTGCGGAAACTCACCGTTTCCAAAACTGGCACGAACATACCAATTCCTGTTGTCGGTCAGGTAATTGGCCGTGTTCTGAGAAACAGATACAAAGGCAAGCCACAACTGACACCGATGCAGAACGTGGCGGGAATCGCCAACAGTCCGGACCAGTTCCGGCGCACGGCAACTTCGGCAATAATCCAGATCGTCAGGGCGATGGCTGCAATCGTCAGATCCCAGACCAACCCGCTCGTGGCTGCATTGACGTGCCAGGCATCAACCATCGCCATAATGTCAAAACCATTGGCCCTGAACCATTGGACGAAATAATACATTGGGTGGATCGCGCCCCAAACGGCCAGGGCAAGATAGATCATGCGCAAAACCGACATCAGCGGTGGCCGACAACGCCAAACCGCGCATAGCCGGACACAGAAATGCCCGGAGGAGGCGTTGTGATCTGGCGTTCATTATCTGGCGTCGAGTATGTGTTGCCCGACGGTGCGCCACACGCGGCAACCACTGCACACATCGCGGTTAGAACAATATATTTCATCGGTTTTCACCTTTGTGTCTTGGCAATCCCATACTGCCATTGCCCGCAAATGGGTCCCATGCTCTGCCAATAAAAACAGGGACATCTGCGCAAATCATCTAATCATTCAGCAGTCGAAAACAAGCATCTGCGTGCGTTACAGAGTCCATCAAAGGCCGAGAAAGACCGACAATGGCCCTTTGCTGACGCCGACAGACGCCGAAGGGTAAACGCCGCTGGGCGTTACGCTAACGCCCGCATTCACACTGGGGCGCACAGGTTCCCCGTCCGCACCACATGCGGAAAGTGAACCAAGGACGATCATCAAGACAGCCGCATGTTTCATCCCAGTACCTTTTTCCAGCGCCCGATCTGATGCCGCACCTGGTCCGGCGCGGTTCCACCATAGGATATACGCGAATTGACCGAATTTTGCACGCCCAGCACATCAAACACGTCAGCGGTGATTTGCGCATGGACCGATTGCATGTCTTCAAGGGTCAGATCGGGCAGGTCACAGCCCTTGCCTTCAGCCATCGCAACCAACGCACCGGTGATGTGATGTGCATCGCGAAACGGCAGGCCCAGAACGCGCACCAGCCAATCCGCCAGATCGGTCGCCGTCGAAAATCCGGACCCGGCGGCAGCAGCCAGATGTTCGCGGTTGGCCGTCATGTCGCGCACCATGCCTTCCATCGCGGCAAGCGCCAGCATCAGGTTATCGGCCGCATCAAACACCTGTTCCTTGTCTTCCTGCATGTCCTTTGAATAGGTCAGCGGCAGGCCCTTCATCACCATCATCAACCCGACATTGGCCCCCATGATCCGCCCCACCTTGGCGCGGATCAGTTCGGCGGCATCGGGGTTTTTCTTTTGCGGCATGATCGAACTGCCGGTGGAAAACCGGTCTGACAGCGTGACAAAGCGGAACTGCGCCGATGACCAGATTACCAGCTCTTCGGCCAGACGGCTGAGGTGCATGGCGCAAATGCTGGACGCGCCCAGAAATTCCAGCGCGAAATCCCGATCACTGACCGCATCCAGCGAGTTGGCCGCAGGCGCATCAAAGCCCAGCGCGGACGCCGTCATATCGCGATCAATCGGAAAGGACGTGCCAGCCAGTGCCGCAGTGCCCAGCGGACAGGTGTTCATCCGCGCCCGCGCATCGCGCATCCGGCCCAGATCGCGGCCCAGCATTTCAACATAGGCCATCATGTGATGGCCCCACGTCACGGGCTGGGCCACCTGCAGATGGGTGAACCCCGGCATGACCCAATCGGCGCCCGCCTCGGCCTGACCCAAGCAGCGCCTGCATCAGTGCAACAATCGCGCCATCGGCGGCATCAAACTGATCGCGCACCCACAATTTGAAATCTGTCGCCACCTGATCATTGCGGCTGCGCCCCGTGTGCAGGCGCCCTGCCGGTTCGCCGATTACTTCTTTCAAACGCGCTTCGACATTCATGTGAATATCTTCCAAAGCCGTCGAAAATGGAAAATCCCCTGCTTCGATCTCTGACAATACCGTGAGAAGACCTTTTTGAATGGCGGCGGCATCGCTATCGCTTATGATGCCTTGTGCGCCAAGCATGGCCGCGTGGGCCCGAGATCCGGCAATATCCTGCGCCGCCATACGCTGGTCAAACCCGATAGAAGCGTTAATTGCTTCCATGATCGCATCTGGTCCGGCGGCAAAGCGGCCGCCCCACATCTGGTTCTGGGTTTTGTCGGTCATTTGAATACACCCGCTGGGAGGAAACATGAAAAAAATCTGGTTGGCGCTCGTTTATACGGCCCTTGTCTTGGGTGCAAACCCCGCATTCAGCGATGTTTCCGCGCTTGAGGCCCTGCGCGAAGGCGATATGAAAAAGCTGGTGTTCCATACCGACCCTCAACCGGTTCCGGTGACCCCGTTCAATATCGAGGATGACGGCGGCACCGCGACACTTGCCGACTATCAGGGGAAATACGTTCTTCTGAACTTTTGGGCCACATGGTGTGCGCCCTGTCGTAAGGAAATGCCGATGTTGTCGGAACTTCAGACGGAATTTGGCGGCGACAGGTTCACAGTGCTGACAATTGCAACCGGTCGCAACTCTCCCACCGGGATCAAAAAGTTTTTTGACGATATCGGCGTCAGCAATCTGCCGCGTCATCAGGACCCAAAGCAGGCCTTGGCCCGCGACATGGCTGTGTTCGGCCTTCCAATCACCGTACTGATTGACCCCGAAGGAAACGAAATCGCACGATTGCGAGGCGATGCTGATTGGGTATCAGACAGCGCCAAAGCGCTGATCAAGGCGATGTTGACAGGCAGTTGACGCGTCAGCGGACCAAGGCTTTCACTTGGTCATGGCGCGGGCATCCGACCAGATGATCATTGATCAGTCCGGTTGCCTGCATGAAGGCATAGACAATTGTCGGGCCGCAGAACCGGAATCCCGCCTTCTTCAGGTCTTTTGACACCCTTGTCGATAAGGGTGTTTGCGCAGGCACCTGATCCAGCGACGTCCAACTGTTCTGAAGCGGCCTGTCCCCGACATAGCCCCACAAAAACCGGTCGAACCCGCCATCTGCTTCGATTTTCTGCCACGCTCTGGCATTTGTTATCGTCGCTTCGATCTTACCGCGGTGCCGGATTATTCCGGGATTGGAAAGCAGGCGTTCAACCTCGGGGGGGCCCCATTCGGCAATCACGTTCGGGTCGAACCCCTCGAACGCAACACGAAAATTTTCGCGCTTTTTCAGAATGGTGATCCAGCTGAGCCCGGCCTGGAATCCGTCAAGAACCAGCTTTTCCCACAAAGCACGGCTGTCATATTCGGGCACGCCCCAATCGGTGTCGTGATACTCCAGATAGATTTGCTCCGGTCCGGCCCAGCCACATCGTTCGGTCATTCGTACCCTCCAGTTTCACGGTTGTATAAAACTTGAACCAAAATCGCAGGTTAAGCCCTTTTTAGCGTTTCGGCGCAACAGTCTGCACCGGAAAATGGTTTTGGTCAGGCGATGAAAAAATGATGCACCGTAAAGGCAAACGACAACTCGCGCTCGAACACGGAGAGGATTCTCCGATCAATTTCGCTGTGTCATCCCGTGACAAATCCGTTTTGGACATGGTCGCGCACGCAATTGCGCACAAGGAAACATTTCTGACCTATCAACCTGTAATCCTGTGCCAATCCCCGGACAAACCTGCCTTTTACGAAGGTCTTATTCGGGTGAAAGATGAAACAGGCCGTATCATTCCTGCCAAGGATTTCATGAGCGTTGTTGAAAACAGTGAACTTGGCCGCAAGCTTGACTGTCTTGCGCTGGAAGCCGGGTTGCGAACCTTGGCAAACAATCCCGGCCTGCGCCTGTCGATCAACATGTCCGCGCGATCAATCGGGTTCCGGCGGTGGATGCGTGTGCTTGATCGCGGGTTGAACCGAAATCCGACCCTTGCGGAACGTTTGATCCTTGAAATCAACGAAACATCCGCGATGCAGGTGCCCGAACTGGTTGTCGATTTTATGCAGCGGCTGCAATCGCGCGGCATTTCCTTTGCACTGGACGGGTTCGGCGCGGGCGTTACATCCCTGCGGCATTTGAAAGACTTCTATTTCGACATGATCAAGATCGACGGTCAATTCATCCGCGGCATCGCCAAGAACCCTGACAACCAGATTCTGGTGCGCGCGATGATCGCAATTGCGGAACAGTTTGAAATGGTCACCGTCGCGGAACATGTCGAAACGGCCGAAGATGTGACGATGCTGGTCAGTTTGGGTGTGGATTGCATGCAGGGCTATTTCTTTGGCACCACCACGACAACGCCGCGTTGGACCACAGCGGAACACCGCACAAACGGGTCGCGCGCCTCGGCGTGACCGCGTCCAGTGCGGGTTCTTCCGCACCTGAGACACCCTGTCTGTTGCCGCGCTGCAGCTAATCCTTTATTGCACTCCCGAAGGGCGGAGGAGCAGGATATTGCAGACGCAGCAATACCTATTTGATTCTCGGCCAGAACCCGAACCTGGTAGAGGACACACATCACCATGACCAATATCGTAATCGCATCCGCCGCGCGCACCGCTGTCGGCAGCTTTGGCGGATCATTCGCCAACACCCCGGCCCATGATCTGGGCGCAACTGTGCTTGAGGCCGTTGTAGAACGCGCCGGTATCGACAAATCGCGAAGTGTCCGAAACCATTCTGGGTCAGGTACTGACGGCCGCCCAAGGCCAGAACCCGGCCCGTCAGGCACATGTCAACGCAGGCCTGCCGCTGGAAGCCGCCGCATGGTCGATCAACCAGGTCTGTGGTTCGGGCCTGCGCGCCGTTGCATTGGGCGCGCAGCACATCCAGTTGGGCGATGCGGACATCGTGATTGCCGGCGGACAGGAAAACATGACGCTTAGCCCCCATGCCGCGCACCTGCGTGCCGGCCACAAAATGGGCGACATGAAATACATCGACACGATGATCCGCGACGGGCTGTGGGATGCATTCAACGGCTATCACATGGGCCAGACGGCCGAAAACGTTGCCGAAAAATGGCAGATCAGCCGCGAAACGCAGGATGAATTCGCTGTCGCATCGCAAAACAAGGCCGAAGCCGCGCAAAAAGCCGGCAAATTCGTCGATGAAATCGTCGCCTTCACCGTCAAGACCCGCAAGGGCGACATCGTGGTCGATAGCCGATGAATACATCCGCCACGGCGCCACCATCGAAGCGATGGCAAAAATGCGCCCCGCCTTCACCAAGGACGGTTCCGTGACCGCTGCCAACGCCTCGGGCCTGAATGATGGTGCCGCCGCAACCCTGCTGATGTCAGCGGACAATGCCGAAAAGCGCGGCATCAAACCTTTGGCGCGGATCGCATCCTATGCCACCGTCGGCCTTGACCCGTCGATCATGGGCGTCGGCCCGATCTATGCAAGCCGCAAGGCGCTGGAAAAAGCCGGCTGGAAAGCCGAAGATCTGGACCTTGTCGAAGCCAACGAGGCATTTGCCGCACAAGCCTGCGCCGTGAACAAGGACATGGGCTGGAACCCTGACAATTGTGAACGTCAACGGTGGCGCAATTGCCATCGGCCATCCCGATCGGCGCTTCGGGTTGCCGGGTTTTGAACACGCTGCTGTTCGAAATGCAGCGCCGTGATGCGAAAAAGGGCCTGGCCACGTTGTGCATCGGTGGTGGCATGGGCGTTGCAATGTGTGTCGAACGCGACTGATCCACATCAAAGTGCACCAAGCACAACCTGACTAAGACATGCAGACGCCGCACATCGCTGCGTCTGCATTTTCATGACGCAATATTATTGCGCAATCAAATCATACCACGTAACAAGATTACGAACACAAATCTGGAGGAATTCTGAACCATGTCCCGTACAGCCCTTGTCACCGGCGGCAGCCGCGGTATCGGCGCCGCAATTTCCAAAGCTCTGAAAGCGGAGGGCTATAACGTTGCCGCAACCTATGCTGGCAATGACGAAGCCGCCGCAAAGTTTACCGAAGAAACCGGCATCAAAACCTATAAATGGAACGTTGCCGATTACGAAGAATCCAAGGCCGGTATCGCCAAGGTCGAAGCCGAACTTGGCCCGATTGACGTGGTCGTCGCCAACGCCGGTATCACCCGTGACGCGCCGTTCCACAAAATGACCCCTGAACAGTGGCACGAGGTTATCGACACCAACCTGACGGGTGTGTTCAACACCGTACATCCGGTCTGGCCCGGTATGCGCGAGCGCAAATTCGGCCGTGTGATCGTGATCAGTTCGATCAACGGCCAAAAGGGCCAGTTCGCACAAGTGAACTATGCCGCAACCAAGGCCGGCGATCTGGGCATCGTGAAATCGCTGGCGCAGGAAGGCGCGCGCGCGGGCATCACGGCCAACGCCATCTGCCCCGGTTACATCGGCACCGATATGGTGATGGCAGTGCCGGAAAAGGTACGCGAAAGCATTATCGCGCAAATTCCGGCAGGCCGTTTGGGCGAACCGGAAGAAATCGCACGCTGCGTTGTATTTCTGGCCTCCGACGATTCCGGCTTTATCAACGGATCGACGATTTCGGCCAACGGCGCACAATTCTTCGTCTAACCCACGCAAGCACACTCTTAAAAAGGGCCGGTCATTGCGACCGGCCCTTTTCGTTTCATCCCGTAAGAATACTGCGCGCGGTATTCAGCGGGAAGACTTGCTTGAAAACAGCCAGTGCCAGATATCGGCTGCGGCGCGGGCCCGTTCGGAATGTGCTCTGTCCATTGCGCTGCGCAAGGAACGGATTGTTGTGGCTTCATGCATCTGAACTCTCCTTGGATCAGGTTTGATTAACTGCACTCAACATGGCCTTTTGCAATCAAACTGACAAACGAGACTTTTCAAAGGGTCAATTAAGTTATACTTAACTGAATATGATAGATCGCCTTCCTCCCCTGACAGCGCTGCGTGCATTTGATGCTGCCGCAAGGCATATGTCGTTTGCGCAAGCCGCTGCCGAATTGAATGTGACACCGGCGGCCCTGTCCTTTCAGATCAAGTCACTGGAAGACCATTTGGGCCAACCTTTGTTTCATCGGTTGAACCGGGCCGTCACCCTGACAGAAGCAGGCCGCGCCCTGGCCCCGGGAACGGCAGACGGTTTTGCAATGCTGGCCAATGCCTGGCGATCAGCGCGACGGCTTCAAAACAATTCAACCCTGACCGTGACAGCAGGCCCGGCGTTTACGGCAAAATGGCTGGCCCCAAGGCTTTATGAATTTGCACAGGCCCATCCGGATATCGAGCTTCGGTTTTCCGCAGGGTTGCGCATCATGGATTTTGATCGGGATGAAATCGACGTGGCTATCCGGTTCGGGTACGGCCCTGATCCCGGTTTGTATGCGATACCACTGGCTGTGGAATGGGTCATGCCCGTGATGACACCCGAACTGGCCCGGCGATACCCGACCCCTCAATCTCTGAAAGACGCGCCTTTGTTATTCGATGATTCGATCGATTTTCTTAGGCCTAAATGTGACTGGCAGATGTGGTTTCGCGCGGTTGGTATTGATTTCAACCCCACGCATGGCGCCCGGTTTTCGCAAGCAGATCACGCGGTGGATGCCGCGCTGGCGGGCGCGGGAATCGTATTGGGCCGGCGCGCATTGGTGATCAAGGATCTAAGCGAGGGGCGGCTGGTCGCGCCGTTCAAAACCGCCATATCCACCAAGGCACATTTCAGGTTTTTGTGCCCGGAAGGTGCGGAAAACCGTCCGCAGGTTAAGGCGTTTCGCGACTGGATATTACAGGAAATCGAAAAGCTATCGGATTTCAACGCCACCCTGAATATTATTCCTGTCGAAGATATCGCTGCAAAATGACCCGCTCCCGCGCCACAGGGATCGGATTTGGGGCTGTATTGCTCTGGTCCTTGCTGGCCCTTCTGACAGTCGGGTCAGCGCCAACCCCGCCGCTGTTGCTGAACACCATCTGTTTTTCGATCGCCGGCGCGCTGGGGCTGGTCTGGTGCGCAGCAACGGGCGGCTTTTCAAAACTCCGCGCCGTCCCCTTGTCTGTCTATCTGTTCGGGACACTGGGCCTTTTCGGCTACCACGCACTCTACTTTTCGGCGTTGCGCCTTGCCCCGGCAGCCGAGGCTGGCCTGATCGCCTATTTGTGGCCTTTGTTGATCGTTTTGTTTTCCGGACTGTTACCCGGCGAAAAAATCAGGATCGGTCATCTGATTGGCGCACTGGTCGGTTTCAGCGGTGCCGCACTGATCATAACGGGCGGCGCAGCACCGGCTTTCAAACGTCGGCAATTCCCGGATACGCGCTTGCCTTTCTGTGTGCCCTGACGTGGTCGGGCTATTCTGTTCTTTCGCGGCGTCTGGGCCGGTTTCCAACGGAAACCGTTGCCGTATTCTGTTGCGCAACAGCGATCCTGTCTGGCGGGTTGCACGTGTTGTTTGAACCCACGGTTTGGCCCGCAACTGCCAGCAGCTGGCTGGCTGCGGTCGGGTTGGGATTGGGCCCGGTCGGGTTGGCGTTTTATGTTTGGGACATCGGAGTAAAACGGGGCGACATACAGCTTTTGGGCACAGCATCATATGCTGCACCGCTTCTGTCTACACTTTGCCTGGTGCTTGCAGGCATTGCCCCGCCAACTTTAACGCTGGCGTTCGCGGCCATATTGATAACGGCTGGCGCCGTGATAGCCGCGCGCGCCAGCTCCAGAGGTGAACAAACCGGCGGTTCAGGCCGTTAGGCGTTCAATCTCTTCCTTGAGTCGCAATTTCTGCTTTTTCAAATCCGCAATTTGAAGTCCATCCACCCCGGGTGCACGTTGGGCGTCTTCCACGGCATCACTCAGGTGTTGGTGCTTCTTTTTCAGTTCCGACAGATGCGAGCTCAGGCTCATGGCAATCCTCCTCTGAATAAGTTGCAGTGTATGGAACCATATTTTTTGCAACCTGTCACGCTGCAGCCGCAAACTATGGATAACAAATTCTTTACATGCGCCCATGCGCCGGATCACCAAACGGCAGCGCAGCCCCATGCCGCAAAACATCGCGAACAAGCGGCGCATAATCTTCACCGTCCCGTTGATGTGTAGCCCCTTCATGCAGAATAACCGGAGCGTGCAGACTGAACGGTGCGCGCCCCGCTGAACGCGCGCGTAAAATGACCAGCTCGGCCTTTCTTCCGGCCCGTGCACAAAGGGGCAAAACCTCGATACTGCCCAACCGCCCGGCACATGCGGCCAACAGATCGGGCAACCGTTCTGCCTTGTGGATGAAATGTGCGTACCCTTTGGGCGCCAGCCTTTTCGCAGCCACACGCACCCATGTTTCAAGCGGGGTGTCTTCGCCCAGCGCGCCTTCGCGCCCGCTGTTATCCGCTGCGGTGCCTTGGTTGCGCTGATAATAGGGCGGGTTTGCGATCACATGATCAAACCGCATCTGGCGCACGTCGGTCGGCAAGGCGCAGATATCCGCCGTTATCGCGGCGAATGGCGCTGCATTCAGCACTGCGTTGCGCCGCGCCAGTGCTGCATAATCAACCTGTCGCTCAACACCGGTAATATGCAGATCTTCTATGCGGGCGGACAGGCACAAACTGGCCGCCCCGACGCCACAGCCAAGTTCAAGAACAGATTGCCCCGGCTGCGCGTTAACACATGCCGCCAGTAACACAGGGTCAACACCAGCCCGGTACCCGTGGCGGGGTTGATACAGTCTGACCTTGCCACCCAGAAACGCGTCCAGCGTTACGTCTTCTTCGGAAATCATCAGCGCGATTGGCCCAAATCGATGTCATTGTCCAACATGACCCGAAGCGCCCTGTCATAATCATCAGAACGCACCATCATACGGCGGGGAAATATTCCGATACCGCCTTCAAGAACGCTCATATTTACGTCCATTTCAAAGCAAGCTATATCCTCCCCCTTAAGAAGGGCGGACGCAAAGGCAATGATTGTCGGATCAGTCGTGCGCAATAGTTCCTTCATAGGCAAGGTTGTAAGAGCAAGGCGGCACAAATGTCGAGCCTTGGAAAAGGGGAAGCATGGACAGCGCAATGGTACCTGCAAAGCCGCATGAACAATTGGCCCTCTACCTTGCCGATGAAATGGATCAGGTTAACGCGCTGATCCGTACACGCATGGCATCCGAACACGCCCCCCGCATTCCCGAAGTGACGGCACATCTGGTCGAAGCGGGCGGAAAACGTCTGCGTCCTATGCTGACATTGGCGACGGCCAGTCTTTGCAATTACAACGGGCCATATCACATCCATCTCGCGGCCACGGTTGAATTTATTCACACGGCCACGCTGTTGCACGACGATGTGGTAGACGAAAGCGCACAGCGCCGTGGCCGGCCCACAGCCAACCTGCTGTGGGACAATCAATCATCCGTTCTGGTGGGCGATTACCTGTTCGCCCGCAGTTTCCAGTTGATGGTGGAAACCGGGTCTTTGCGGGTTCTGGATATTCTGGCCAACGCCGCCGCAACGATTGCCGAAGGCGAAGTGTTGCAACTGACCGCGGCGCAGAATCTGGCCACGACAGAAGAAATTTATCTGAAAGTTGTCCGCGGAAAAACGGCTGCACTGTTTTCTGCAGCGACCGAAGTCGGCGGCGTGATCGCAAACGCGCCCGAAGACCAGATCAAGGCGTTGTTTGAATATGGCGATGCTCTGGGCATCGCATTCCAGATCGTCGACGACCTGCTTGATTATCAAGGCGACGCGGGCGCAACCGGCAAGAACATCGGCGATGATTTTCGGGAACGCAAGCTGACCCTTCCGGTGATCAAGGCTGTCGCACAAGCGGATCAGAGCGAACGAGAATTCTGGACGCGCACCATTGAAAAGGGCAAGCAACAGGATGGCGATCTGAACCATGCGCTGTCGCTGATGAAAAAGTATCAGACGCTTGAGACAACGCGCCGCGAGGCCATCGATTGGGCCAATCAGGCCAAGTCAGCGCTGGCCAAATTGCCTGATCATCCGGTCCGCACCATGCTGGTTGATCTGGCCGATTACGTCGTCGAACGCATCAACTGAGCGGCCGCTTCCGGCGGGGCACCCAACAGGGTGGGGCGAACCCACCAATCCGGCCGCTCGGCCTCCAGTCGCCGCGCGGCTGCTCTGGCGCTATCTAACGTCGGATAAATCCCGAAACACGTAGCACCCGAACCCGACATCCGGCTGAACAGGCACCCGGACGTGGACGCGATATGTTCCAGCACTGTCTTGATCTGTGGCACTTGCGCGATGGCTGCAAGCTGCATGTCGTTGCGCTGTTGGCTTAACCAGTCCGTCACGCACGCAAAATCGGCCATGTCATCCGGCAGCACTCCCATTCCGGCATTCGCCCGACTTTCAAGCGCTACAAACACCGCCGGAGTAGAAACAGGGATACGCGGATTGACCAGAACGGCGGGTAACGACGGAAACGCAATAAGCGGCTCCACAAGGCCACCCACACCGCCGATGCGTGCCGGCGCGCTCAGCACACACATGGGCACATCTGCCCCGATCTGCAGAAGCTCGGCAGTCACATCTGTTGCGGCGGGAAGCGGAAACAGCTTTGACATGGCCCTGAAACACGCCGCCGCATCGGCGGACCCGCCGCCGATACCCGATGCCGGTGGCAAATGCTTGTCCAGTTGAATATGCACGTCAGCCTTGGGCCAGAACGTATGGGCAACCTTGCAGACAAGGTTGCTTTGATCCGCAGGCACACCTTGCGCCAAGGGGCCAGATACAGAAAACCCCGCGCTTTTGCCTGTTTCGACAGTGACAATGTCACCGACATCGGCAAAGGCGACGATACTATCAATCAGGTGATACCCATCAGCACGCTGACCGGTAATGTGAAGGCTCAGGTTGATTTTTGCCGGAGCAAAGGCCCTAGCCTTCATTTTCATCTTTTGTAAGCTTCAAAGGTGGTGCGCCTTCTTCTTCAAGAACCTGATCCAGCCCGACTTCCAGTTTACGGCGGATGCGGTCCGCTTCTTTTTCTTCGGGATCAAAGGACAGGGCGCGGTGCCACTGGAAACGGGCCTCGCGGTAGCGTCCGACAGCCCAGTATACATCGCCCAGATGATCGTTCACGATAGGATCAACAGCCTCAAGCTCGACCGCCAGTTCCATATGGCCAACCGCCTCATCATAGCGCCCCAATCGATACAGAACCCACCCCAGTGAATCCACGATGTATCCGCTATCCGGACGGGCCGCGACGGCGCGCTGGATCATATCCAGCGCCTCGTCCAGGTTGATCTGCTTTTCAACCATAGAATAGCCCAGATAATTCAACACCTGCGGCTGATCCGGGTTCAGTTCCAGCGCCGCGCGAAAATCCGCTTCGGCTTCGGGCCAGTTGTCGGATCGTTCATGGGATATGCCGCGCGCATAAAACAAAAACCATTGAGAGCGGTCGCCGTCCTTGGTCAGGGCAAGGGCACGGTCATATGCCCCGACGGCCCCTTCGAAATCGTCTTGCTGGCGCAAGAGATCACCCAATGTCGAATGAACCACGGTCAAGTCGGGATAGGCCCGCGCAAGTTGCTCCAACACCTCTACCGCTGCATCAGGCTTGCCGCTTTGGTTCAGCGCATTGGCCCGACCCAGTTCTGCTGCATGATAGGCACCATGACCTTCGGGCACTTGTTTGTAAGTCTCGATCGCCAGATCGAACTGGTCGAGTTCATCCAACAGTGCAGCGCTTAACAAAAGTGCGTCGATGTGATCGGGGCGCAGATAGGCGGCCACGCGCGTGTAAACCAAAGAATAATCGGGGGTCGCTTCGTTCGACAGCGCAGCACCCACCGAATAGAACACTTCGGCCAAACCATCGTTGACCGATGTGACATGCGTGAATGGCAGGCGTTCTCCGGCGCTTAGCCGGTCGATCAATCCCTGCAATTCCGGATCAAGCGATGTTCCGAATGTGGCCGTCAAACCAGCAATCGCATCATCGTTCCGCCCCAGTTGGGACAACACTTCTGCCTGGGCCATCGCCCCCCGTCTGGTTCTGTTGATTGCGCCGGCCGCATCACCTGACAGGATCGCATCAGCGCCTTCAAAATCCCCGACCATCGCCAGTGCCAGCGCTTTTTGGTAAAAGGCAAAACCGCGCAAGCCCGCATCCTCGGCCACGGCATCAAAGCGTTCCAGCCCCTCGGCCACCGACCCGTTGCCAATCCGCGCCCACGCCTCGACCAGACCATCAACCAGAGGGCCGATTCCCTGTTTTTGTAAATCACGGTCAAGAATGGCTGCGTAGTCTTCATTCGCGCTTAGTTTAGCCACGACGATCATGTGTGCAATCTGACTGCGCAGACCGGCGGCTTCTATTTGCTGGGCCATCGGATACGCATTGTCGATCCGCCCCAACGACAATTGAGCCAGTGCAGCACTTTCCAACAACTCCGGATCGTTGGGATTGCGAACCAAGGCTTGCGTATAATACTGCGCGGCGACATCAAAGTCGCTGGAAAGCGCCGCCTGCCGCGCGGCAAGGTAGGCACCGGCCCCGGACTGCGCAGCCAAGGGTACAGCCGACATCGTGATCAGTGCCGCAATGCACGCCGTACGTCTGAAAAGGTTCCGCAAATGCCCTGCCTCGCTGTTATCTGCTCTTGCGCAATAAGCTAGGGTTTTATGGGGCAACGCGCAATGGCGCGCGATGCCTCAAATCCTTGGTAAAGGCCGGGATATCATCACATGTTCGGGTAATTCGGCCCGTCGCCACCTTGCGGCGTCGTCCAGTTGATGTTTTGCGCCGGATCCTTGATATCACATGTCTTGCAATGCACGCAGTTCTGGAAGTTGATGACAAACCGCGTGTCCTTGCCGGCTTCTTCGACAAACTCGTAAACTCCGGCCGGACAATAGCGCGCTGACGGACCTGCGTATTTCGGCAGGTTCTGTGCCACCGGTATTGACGCATCTTTCAATTTCAGATGCGCGGGCTGGCTTTCTTCGTGATTGGTGAATGAAAACGCAACGTTGGTCAGGCGATCGAATGACAGTTTGCCGTCGGGCTTTGGATAGTCGATCGGTGTGTGTTTGCTGGCCTCTTCCGTCGCTTCCGCATCGGTTTTGCCATGCTTTTGTGTGCCCATCAGCGAAAAACCAAGCGTGTTGGTCCACATATCGAACCCACCCAGCGTGAGCGAAGCCATCAACCCGTATTTGGACCACAAAGGTTTGACATTGCGCACTTTTTTCAAGTCTTTGCCGATGGCGCCAGAGCGCACCTCGTCTTCGTAGGCGCTCAACTCGTCGGCGCTACGTCCGTCCTGAATGGCCTTGAACGCGGCTTCGGCGGCGGCTTTGCCGGACAGCATCGCATTGTGGTTGCCCTTGATCCGCGGCACGTTGACCATACCAACCGAGCACCCCAAAAGCGCAACACCGGGTGCGACCATCTTGGGCATCGACTGGTACCCACCTTCTGAAATCGCGCGCGCGCCATACGCCACGCGTTTTCCGCCCTTGAGTAGGTCCGCCACCATCGGATGATGTTTGAACCGCTGGAATTCCATATACGGAAACAGGTGCGGGTTCTTGTAATTCAGGTGCACCACGAAACCGACATAGACCTGATTGTTTTCAAGGTGATAGATGAACGATCCACCGCCCGCATTGCTGCCCAAAGGCCAGCCCATGGTGTGGGTCACACGGCCTTCGTGATGTTTGTCCGGGTCGATTTCCCAGATTTCTTTCATGCCAAGGCCGAATTTTTGCGGCTCTTTACCCTTGGATAGATCGTATTTCGCGATCACTTCCTTGGCCAGCGATCCGCGCACGCCTTCGGACAGGAAAACATATTTGCCGTGCAACTCCATACCCGGCTCGGAATTGGGGCCAATGCTGCCGTCTTCTTCCAGACCGAATACACCGGCCACAACGCCTTTGACCTCGCCATTGTCACCGTAAACCAATTCGGAACATGACATGCCCGGGAAAATCTCAACCCCAAGCGCTTCGGCCTGTTCGGCCATCCAACGACAGACATTGCCCATCGACACGATGTAATTGCCGTGGTTGTTCATCAGCGGCGGCATCGGGAAATTGGGGATGCGCAACTGGCCCGCTTCGCCCAGCATATAAAAATTGTCTTCTTTGACAGGCACGTTGACGGGGGCGCCTTTTTCCTTCCAGTCCGGGATCAGCGCATCAAGTCCAACAGGATCAAGCACGGCACCGGACAGGATATGCGCGCCAACTTCCGAGCCTTTTTCCAGAACAACGACGTTAATATCCGCATCAAGCTGTTTCAGGCGGATCGCGGCAGACAATCCGGCAGGTCCGGCCCCCACGATGACCACATCGTATTCCATTGCTTCGCGTTCAATCTCGGCCATCTCGCGGCTCTCCTGTTCGGTAAGTGGCGCAAACCAATCTGCGCACGAAATAATCTTTCGCGTTTGGCTATCGCAGCGGCGGCTTACTTGCAATCACGACACGGCGTAAAAACCGTCCAAAACGACCCTGTCGCGCCGAAACTGGTCCATTTTTTTATTTTTGCCAGCCTAAAGTCTATTCTGCGGGCTTGTCCGATGTTTCCGGCACGTCCCCCATCAGATAGCGCGGCCCAGTGCCGCTGATCTTTGCACGGTCTTGGGGGTTGTACAGCCTGCATTTGGCAAGGCTGAGACACCCGCATCCGATGCACCCATCCAGTTGATCCCGTAAACGCTGCATTGCGTCGATTTTCTGATCCAGCACGTCACGAAACTGCACACTGATCCGGCCCCAATCTCGCTTGGTCGGGGTTCGCCCCATCGGCAGGCGATCCAGTTCGGCCTTGATCTGGGGCAGGGAAAACCCGAACTCCTGCGCGATCATCACAAATGACAGGCGGCGAATATCCGCGCGTTCAAACCGGCGTTGCCCGCCTGCATTCCTGCCGGGATGAACCAAACCCGTTTCTTCGTAATAGCGGATTGCCGACACCGCCAGGCCGGTGCGCTCTGCGACCTCTCCAATGCTCAACATATTGCCTCTCTTTCTCTCTTGACCTCAAGTTTACTTGAGGAATTACAAAGAGACCACGCAACAAAAGGAGACTGATATGCCAGCCCATTTGGAACACACGAATTTCACCGTTGCCGACGTGGATGCCACTGCCGATTGGATGTGCGATCTATTTGGCTGGCACATACGTTGGGCCGGCCCATCGATAAACGATGGGCGCAGCGTTCATGTCGGCACCAAAGACCATTACCTTGCGCTTTATTCGCCGGGTGCGCCGCATGCCGCGCGCGACAACAACTACAATACGATTGGCGGCCTGAACCATGTCGGGGTTGTGGTGGATGACATCGACGCGATGGAGACAGAGGTAAAGAACGCAGGCTTCGTGCCCGAAAATCACGCCGATTACGAACCGGGAAAACGGTTCTATTTTCACGATCACGACGGCATCGAATACGAAGTTGTCGCCTATTCCTGATCGGCCTTATCGCGCGGGTCCGGACGATCCGCGCGTGTTCTGCTTGCAATCCCCCGCCGCTTTGGGTCAGGTATCTGCCAGAGAACTGACAGGTAGTATTGGGACCGTCGTAGCGGCGTGGAAGAGTTTTAATGGAAAAAATACCTATGACCCGCGCGGGCCATTCCGCGCTGGAAACCGAATTGAAGCAATTGAAGTCTGTTGAACGCCCCGCGATCATCAAGGCGATTGCCGAGGCGCGCGAACATGGCGATCTTTCGGAAAATGCGGAATACCATTCCGCGCGGGAAAAGCAGTCTTTCATCGAAGGCCGAATCAAGGAACTCGAAGGCGTGCTGAGCCTTGCCGAGGTGATTGATCCGTCCAAACTGTCCGGCGCGATCAAGTTTGGTGCAAAAATCACGCTGGTGGATGAAGACACCGATGAAGAAAAAACCTGGCAAATCGTGGGCGAACACGAGGCCAATATCGAAAACGGCCTGCTCAACATCAAATCGCCTATTGCGCGCGCACTGATTGGCAAGGAAGAAGGCGACAGCGTAGAAGTCCGCACCCCGGGAGGCGAAAAATCCTATGAGGTTCTCAAGATCGTTTACGCGTAAAAGGTACGCCAGATGACCGATAAAGAGACCAAACGCCCGACGCCCTTGGGCATTTATGACAAACCGCGCCGCGATGCTATTTCCGGAATCGAGGTGGCTGCGCTTGGCCTGAGTGTCTTGTGGTTGATGGGCACTGCTATCTTCTTTTTGTCTCTGCCCGATCCAGAGGATGCGCAGCCAGGCAATTTTGACAGCCTTCAGTTTCTGATGACGATCTTGGCCATCTTCATGCCGATTGCGATGATTTGGGTGGCGGCAACCGCTGCGCGATCTTCGCGCGTGATGCGCGAAGAAAGCCAGCGTTTGCAGACCGCAATTGATGCAATCCGGCAGGCATATGTCGCACAGAATCAGGGCCGGAACACAGCGTCCGAACCCTCTGTTGCGCGAAAACTGGACGAAATCGCCGCCGCCACGCGTAAAACCGAAAGCGCGCTGGCCACTTTTTCCAGCCGCCGGGAGACTTCGACGGTGCGTACAGTGCCAAACCCGCCTGAAACCACTTCGGACGAGGATAGCCAAACCCAATTGGCGCTTGGTACGCGTGCCGAAGATATGGCGCCACCGCTGGAACGGTCGGATTTCATTCGCGCCTTGAATTTCCCCGAAACCGCCGAAGATCATGAAGGGTTTGCGGCTTTGCGCCGTGCATTGCAGGATCGGTCGGCGTCGCAGTTGATACAGGCGGCACAGGACGTGCTGACCTTGTTGTCGCAAGACGGTATTTACATGGATGATCTGCGCCCCGATATGGCCAGACCCGAGGTATGGCGCCAGTTTGCCGCCGGGGCACGGGGCCGGGGCGTGGCCGCGTTAGGTGGTGTGCGTGACAGATCATCCCTGGCCCTATCTGCCGGTCGCATGAAACAGGACCCGATCTTTCGTGATGCGGCACACCATTTCCTGCGGAAATTCGACAAAATGTTCGCCGAGTTCGAAAAAACGGCATCGGATGCGGAAATTTCCGCGCTGTCCGAAACCCGCACTGCGCGCGCGTTCATGCTGCTGGGCCGCGTGGCCGGCACGTTTGATTAGGCAACGCGCCAAAGGCCCGATGCCTGTTACAGCCCAAAGCTTGTGTAAGGGATATAGCGCACCAGATCGCCTTTGTTGATATCGCGCGCGCCATCGCCAATTTCGACAAGCCCCTCTGCCCAGCTCAGCCCGCTGATCCTGCCTGACCCTTCGGATGCAAAAACCTGCGCCTTGCCATCGCGGATACGGGCACGCAGGTATTCGCGCCGCCCCGGTTTCTTGCGCTTTTCGAAATCCGCGGGAACATCAAACCCCTGTGGTAACTGCCAGCGTTCACCGGCCATCTGAGCCATGGCGGGACGCGCAAAAATAAGGGTACAAACCAGTGCGGCCACAGGATTCCCCGGCAACCCGAACACTGGCGTGCCGTTCCATAACCCCAAGGCCAAAGGCCGACCCGGTTTGACTGCAATACGCCACAACGCCATGGCACCCGCCTGCTTTAACAGCGCCGAAACATGATCTTCATCGCCCGCCGATGCACCACCACTTGTCAGAATAACATCAGCGCGCGCGGCGGCCTGATCCAGCATCCCGCGCAGCGCATCGCGATTATCGGGCGAAATTCCCATATCAACCGGTTCAAACCCGAAACGCGCGATCATGTTCAGCAGCATCGGGCGATTGGCATCAATGATGTTGTTTTCCTGCGCATCTGCGGTCACATCCGCGAGTTCATCACCCGTGGACACAACGGCAACACGCAAACGCTTATGCGCTTTAAGCTGTGTAATACCCGCTGCCGACAAAAGCGCCAGATCAGCAGCACCGATCCGTTGTCCGGCACCAAACACCACATCACCGGCTGAAAAATCCTCTCCTGCGCGGCGGGTGTTGGCCCCTTGTTTAAGCGGGCCGTGAAACGCGATCTGGCCTTGGCCAACCGTGACGTCCTCTTCCAGAATAACGGTGTCGACACCCTCTGGCAGGGCCGCCCCTGTCAGAATGCGAACGGCCGATCCACGCGGAACCCGATCATTGAAATCACCCCCTGCCGCAGCGCGCCCCGCCATCAGGGGCAAACAGTGTTCCCCGGTTGGTACGCCACCGGAAAATCCGTAACCATCCACTGCCGAATTCGCCCGAGGCGGATTGGCCCGCTGCGCAGAAACCGGCTCGGCCAGAACCCTGCCCCGTGATTGCAAAACCGGAATCCATTCGGGTTCGGTTACCGGGTTCAACCGATCGCGCAGCATGGTCAAAGCGTCGTCCACAGGGGTCCAATCCACGCCCGCGGGCAGTGCGAAACAATCATTCCTCAACGGGGGGGGCACTGGCTTCTTAGGCGCAAGATGCGTTTCGTATCCAACACCCAAAATCCAGCCTTCTTCGGGCGCGTCCACGTCCAGCATCTTGCCCAGCAAAGCAGGATCAAGGCGTGACAGTGTTTGCGCAACGGTCTGCACCTGCCACGCGTCCTTGATCACGCCCTTTGGCGCGACCCCACCCAAAAGGCTGGGCCAGATTTCCACCACAGAAACTGGCCTGTCCATCGGCTCGAACGGCCAAACGGCCAACACATCTGAGAAAGCACGGCGCAACCGCGCCAGAACCGGCAGCCCCATCATCACCTGCGATCCTACGGCACCTGCACCGGCCAATTGCCAGCAGGTGAACGCCCCTGCGGCCTGCATTTCAACGCTTCTTCGATCAGGAAACGGATTGATGTATTCCTTTTTGGTACGGGGCAGGCCCACAATATCGCGTTTCAGCGCATTGCCCCAGAACGGGCCATTACTGCCCAGTGCCAGATTGATTTCACCGGCCAGATCAAACCTGTTGTTGTCCGATCTGGCATCTGTAATCCGGCTTTCGAACCAGTCCCAAACGGCAAACGGGTCTGCTTGCCCGGTCAACGCCTGCGCGAACCCCACCGGGTAGCCAAACGGGAAATCAAAACCGATCATGCACCGCCGACCGGCCGAGACCTCAGTATTCAGAGTATCTGTAATCCATTTTTCCGCCACCTGCCGGTTGCGGTGATAGATCGGCGTTTCAGCGCGACCCGCACGCGCGACGCAGGCCCAGATGGCATCCTTTACCGGTTTTGGGCCGCGATCATTTCCACCTGACCAATCCACCATAATGAACGTGTCATAAGGTGTCACAATCCGACCTCGGCCAGAATGAAATCCGCGATGGACACGGTATCGTTCAAATCAAAAACCGGCCGATCCAGATCAAGCGGCACGTCCGATGCGACGGCCCGCACGGTATCATCACCCGGCGCAATCAACGGGTTGCCGGTTTCGGCGCGGTGCGCTTCAACTTTGTGGTGCAGATCGCGTTTGTAGCCTTCGATCAGCACCAGATCCACCGGTGCCAGCTTTTTCAAAAGCATGTCCAGCGTTGGCTCCTCTTCCGTCCGCAATTCATGCATCAGTGCGAACCGGTTGCGCGACGCCAGTAAAACTTCGGTCGCGCCCGCCACCCGATGCCGATGGCTATCCTTGCCTGCATGGTCCACATCAAAGGTGTGATGCGCATGTTTGACGGTTGAAACCGTAAATCCACGTTCAGTAATTTCGCTCACCAGCCGTTCCATAAGGCCTGTTTTGCCCGCATTTTTCCAGCCGACAACTCCGAAAATCCTCATGATGCGGCCTCAAGTGCAGATTGCGCGGCGACCAGATCTGCCGGCGTGTTCACGTTAAAGAAAGGGTCAATTCCGTTTGTTTCGAACAAGGCTTCGCGACCGTCATGTTGTTCGGTCCAGACCACCACCTTGCGCACGCCTTGTTCCAGCGCCGTGCGTAGATCTTCGCGCAGTGCAACCGGCCAAAGCCCGAAGGTCGGATGGCGTACCCTGCTCCGCACCGGATCAGGGGTCGCTGCCAAAGCCAAAGGCGCCGCCATACCTTCGGCCGCAGCCAGAAGGCGCGGCACCAGATCACAGGGAAAGAACGGTGTGTCCGCCGCAGCCGTCACAATTGTATCAGCGCCTTGCGAAGCCGCCCAATCCAAACCAGCCAGAACACCGGCCAATGGCCCAACAAATCCGTCAACTGTATCGGGCAGAACAGGCAGACCAAAGGCCGCAAAACGTGCCGCATCACCATTTGCGTTCAGGGCCAGCGATGCAACCTGCGGTTCAAGCCTGTCAATTACGTGGGTCAGAATGGGGGCGCCGCCCAACATCAGCAAACCCTTGTCACCACCGCCCATCCGGCTGGCCAACCCGCCCGCCAGTATCACACCCAAAGGTTGCTTCATGTCTTGGCCCCTTTGCGGCCCGATTTGCTTGGTTCATCCGCCACCTGTTCCGGATCCGCATCCCAGATCAGACGTTCTTCGCCCGAAAGACAGACAAACCTGCGCCCCCGCACCCGTCCTATCAACGTCAGCCCGACATCCCGCGCAATCTCAACGCCCCACGCCGTAAACCCGGACCGCGACGCCAGCACCGGAATTCCCATAAGGGCGGTCTTGATCACCATTTCAGATGTCAAACGCCCTGTCGTGTACAGTATCTTGCCCTCGGCCGGGACCTTGTTCTTCAACATCCAACCGGCAATTTTATCGACAGCGTTATGGCGGCCCACATCCTCCATATAAACCAAAGGGCGGTCCTCTTCGCACAGAACAGTGCCATGGATCGCGCCGGCCTCAAGATAGAGGGACGGCGTGCGATTGATTTTAGCCGACAACGTATAAAGCCAAGAGGTCCGCATGCTGGTTTCGGGCAAGGTAACGCCCTCCAACCCGTCCATCATATCGCCGAACACCGTGCCCACCGCGCAACCGCTTGTCCGCGTTTTCTTGCGCATCTTTGCTTCGAAATCGGTTTTGACAGCGGTGCGCACCACAATCGTCTCAAGGTCCGCGTCATAATCGACACCGGTCACAACATCCTCAAGGCTCAGCATGCGTTGGTTGCGCAGAAATCCAAGCGCGAGGTATTCAGGATAATCCCCGATTGTCATCGCCGTCACGATTTCCTGACTGTTCAGGAAAATCGTCAAGGGACGTTCTTCCACAACGGAAATGTGGCTGACCTTGCCATCCTGATCCGTCCCGTCAACGGCGCGCGTCAATCCCGACGCAGACGGGTCAGGCGCAATAATGTAATCTGTGTGATCTTTCAACTTGGCCAATTGCATCCCCTTGATTTCGCAGCTAGGGCTGGCATCCAGTTTAGGGGCAAGCGATGTCTACCTCCACCACCAAATCAATCTTCTGGCAGGGCTTTCGAGACGGGGCGCCGTTTGTTCTTGTGGTTATCCCGTTTTCAGCTTTGTTCGGCGTTCTGGGCACCGAAGCCGGCCTAAGCGTGTTTGAAACCCTGACGTTCAGTGTGGTCGTCATTGCAGGCGCGGCGCAGTTCACTGCCCTGCAACTGATGGTCGAAAATGTTCCGACCCTGATCGTTCTTGCATCAGCGCTTGCCGTGAACCTGCGCATGGCCATGTATTCCGCGCACCTGACGCCTTTCATCGGGGCCGCACCGCTATGGCAGCGGGCGTTGGCGGCCTATTTCACCGTCGATCAGTCCTATGCCTGTTCCATCGCAAAATTCGAACGCGAACCGGCACTAAGCGTGCCACAACGCATGGCGTATTTCTTTGGTGCCGTCGCGCCGGTGTGCCCGATGTGGTATTTATTTACCTTGGTCGGGGCGATGATCGGCGGGCGCATTCCGGATTCGTTTGCACTGGATTTTGCCCTGCCGATTACGTTTCTTGCCATGATCACTCCCATGCTACGCACCTTTGCGCATGTCGTGGCCGCCGTTGTGGCCATAGGCGTGGCGCTGATCTGTGCAGACGTGCCTTACAATCTTGGCCTGATCATTGCCGGGATGGCAGGCATGGTGGCCGGGGCGCGCACCGAGCTTTGGGCAGCAAACAGAAAGGTGGCTGTTCAATGATCGATTCAACCACACTTTGGACCGTCATCATTGTACTGGGTATCGGTACTTTTCTGATCCGGTTTTCCTTTATCGGTCTTGTTGGCGACCGCGCGATGCCCGAATGGCTTTTACGCCACCTGCGCTATACGGCCGTTGCGGTGTTGCCAGCGCTGGTGGCCCCTTTGGTGGCGTGGCCTGCGGCAACTGGGGGTGAACCTGATGCGCCGCGGGCGTTGGCCGCCCTTGCAACCGTGTTGATCGGCCTGCTGACAAAAAATGTCTTTGCATCCATTATCGGCGGCGCACTTACTTTGTTCGCAATGCTTTATCTGATCGGTTGACGATCAGAGAACGGCGACGGCATCCACCACAGTTCCGGCATCGTTTTCGTAATATTTTTCGGTTTTAACACCCGGAATCTGTTCGATCTGGTTTTGGAACCGGATCGGCGACATCGTTACGTCGATCTGGCTGAAACCCGGCACTTGCGACAGCAATCTTGATGCGGAATTTGTGCAAAAGCCGCCAAACACCGGCCCGTTGCGCGTGGCAAGCTGGTAGGCCGCTTGCGCCTGCGCCTGCGTGATCACGATTTCCTGTGTCACAACATGATGCGAGGCGCGCGCGTGCGAGCTTTTGTAAGTCTGGAACACCTGCGGCGTGATCCCGTAAAGAACGTCGCCGCGCTCGGGAACGTTCGGGGTGCGAAAGGACCCGGCCGGATCGAAAATGATCCGTTGCGGCCCGTTGATCATCAGGGCGGTATGTCCGCCGGCCCCGGTCTCGTTATTGACCATCGTGATAACGGTCAGCTTGGATGGACCTTCATCACGATAGGAAACCGCCGCAATCGATTCAGGCGTCGCCAGAATAGGAGAGCTTTCGCTACACGCGGCAACGCCTAACACGAGGCACAAAAAAACCAGAACACGCATGATGTGAGCCAATCAGCTTGATCAGGTGATAAAGATCGCCATCAGAACGATGATTGCCAGAATGACAATCACAGACCACGTGGTGAAACGCATGAACCCGTCAAAGGTTTTTTCCTGCGTTTTGATATCCATATCGCCGTGTTTGTAGTCAGCCATGTGCTCGGTATCCTTGTATTCCGTCGCTTGAACGCTGGTTAGCGCATTTTCAAATCCGAGTCATCCCTTCAAAGCAAAGCGATTGCTAGGCTTTTTTGCGGGATTTGGTTTTGGAAGGTTTTTTGGCCAGCTTCGCAGTTTTTTCAAGATCGGCGGCCAGCTGAAACCCGATCCTGTTTGGTTCGGGCTGGTCCGGTTGTTTGGGCAAGGCGCGCAGCAGAACGTTCAGCTGGCTTACATGCTGGATCAATTGGGTTTTCACCCCCGTCGCTTCGGATCCGTAAAAAGTAATGATATCAGGGTTAAAGAACCCCATGCCTTCGATCCGTAAAACGCCGGCGTCACCACCGGCAAAACCCATCGCAACTTCGTGCTGGTTGTCCAGCTGTTCTTCAAAGTTTTTTATGTAAAGAATAATGCGTTCATAGGCCCATTCCGCCGGACTTTTCTGTTTGACCGGTTTTTGCGCAATGTTTTTCTTCAGTGGCTTGGCATCGGCGCATTTGCGGTTTGGATCGGTATGCACCTCGTGAATAAGGGGAAGCGCGTCTGCTTCGACCGCCTCTGCCGAAGTTTTGATTGCATCTTCCATTGCTTATTCCTTGCGCTGATAGGCCCACGCACCATCCTCACGCCGAACGCGTGTTGCAAGGCCCGTTTGGTGAAGGTGGCTCAGATGCGCCACAGATTCAACCAAGGCAAGGCCATATTCCGCGTCGCCGATCGATCTTTTGAACAAGGGCGCAAAACAATCCCCCGCCGCCTTGGGCGTTTCAATATAATCCAGCAATCGCGCCAAGGCACCGTGATGGTTGTCAATCAACTGGCGCATCCGAAACGGCAACCCCGTGAACGGCAGTTTGTGTCCGCCCAGAACCAGATGATCCGGACGTGCGTTTTGCAGCAATCGTTCGCATGCCTCGATCCATTCGCCGATCGGATCCGCCATTGGTTCGGTCGCATAGACCCCGATATTCGGGCTGATCGACGGTAATATCTGATCGCCCGCCAGCACCAGATTGTCATCGCGGCTCCAGAACGTCGCGTGTTCAGGGGCGTGGCCATTGCCGATATGCACATCCCAGGTGCGGCCACCGATTTCGATCACGCTGTCCTGCTGGATACGGGTATATCCCAACGGCAAAGGTGCAACGACATCGCCAAAATTGAACGGGCGCTCCTCGGCACGTTTTTCAAGAATGTCGGGGGCCATTCCGGCCTCGCGGTAAAAGGCCAGGGTTTCGGGCGCTGGCACCGGTTGCACGTCCAGCGTCAACATGCGTGCGAACAGCCACGATGTGCGCGTGGTCACAAGTTCGGCATCGAATTCAGCCTGGAACCATCCTGCCAAACCGATATGGTCGGGGTGATAATGCGTTACAATCACCCGCCGAACCGGTTTGCCCGCCAGTGGTCCGCTTAACAGCTGTTGCCACACGGCTTTGGTTTTGCTCGTGGCAAATCCGGTATCGACAATGGTCCAGTGTGTACCCTCGTCCAGCGCATAGACGTTGACGTGATCGAGCTTCATCGGCAACGGCAAACGCATCCACATCACACCCTCGGCAACTTCAATGGCCGTTCCGGGGTTTGGGGGTGCGTCCCAAGGATAGCGCAGCACCGGTTCAGGATCAGTCAAGGGAGTGTCTTTCATGCCTTCAGGTCATCGGCACTTATGGCAAAAAGACCTGAAGCGCCAGCTTGGGCGTGCGCCAAAAGGCCGACATATTCGGGCAAACGGCGCAAAATGTAGAAACGGGCCAGTGTTTCGCGCGGTTTGCTTGGCGCAGACAGGGCTGCCACCAGATGATGATGTGCGCCCAAAACACCTGCAAACGCACGTAAATACGGGTCGGCACCGGCAAAGCGTTCGTTCATATCGGTTTGCGACACCATCCAGTCGGTGGCTTCTCGCAATGATTCCGAAGATTGCCAGACCGCTTCCGCCAGATCAGGCAATTTGGTTCGGGCGCGTTCGGCATAATCCTCGATCTCGTCCAGCAACCTGTTGGCCATTTCACCGCCATCCATCAACTTGCGGCCCACAAGGTCCATCGCCTGAATGCCGTTAGTGCCTTCGTAAATCGCGGTCACCCGCACATCGCGTGCAAATTGCGCCGCGCCGGTTTCCTCGATAAACCCCATGCCGCCATGCACCTGAATACCTGTGTCAGCAACACAGATGCCCGTGTAAGAGCCGAACGCCTTTGCAATCGGCGTCAGAAATGCCGCGCGTGCGGCCCAGTCCGTGTCTTGTGTCGCTGTGTGCATGTCCGTGGCAACCGCACAGGACAACGCAATCGCGCGCGCGGCAAACACATCGGCCTTCATCGTCATCAGCATCCGCCGCACATCGGCATGATCGACAATCGCACCGTCATCCGGCACTGCGGTACGCCCCTGTTTACGCTCCATCGCATGGGCCAGCGCATGCTGAAAAGCGGCTTCGGCCACGCCGATGCCCTGACACCCGACGCCAAGCCGCGCATTGTTCATCATCGTGAACATCGTCGCCATGCCCTTGTTCGGTTCGCCCACAAGCCAGCCGGTGGCCCCGTCAAACTGCATGACGGCGGTCGGTGATCCGTGCAGACCCATTTTATGTTCAAGACTTACAACACTAAGGCTGTTTGCCGCACCGGCATCGCCATTCGCGTCCGGCAGCCGTTTGGGTACCAGAAACAGGCTGATGCCTTTTGTCCCTGCCGCACTGTCCGGCAGACGGGCCAACACCAGATGGCACACGTTTTCAGCGACATCGTGGTCACCCCAACTGATGTAAATCTTCTGGCCCGTGATGGCGTATGTTCCATCCTCACAAGGCAAAGCTGTTGTGCGCAACGCACCAACGTCGGAACCGGCCTGTGGTTCTGTCAGGTTCATGGTTCCGGTCCACTCACCCGATACCAGCTTTGGCAGATACAGCGCTTTGATGGCGTCGCTGGCGTGATGTTCCAACGCCTCGATCTGGCCTTGCGACATCAATGGCGCAAGCTGCAGCGAAAGACACGCCCCGCTGATCATTTCATTCACCGCCGTCGCCAACGCAACGGGAAGACCCATGCCGCCATATTCAGGGCTGGCGCTGATCCCGATCCAGCCGCCCTCTGCAATAGCGCGGTAGCCATCTGCAAACCCGGGGGACGTGCGCACAATTCCGTTTTCAAGGCGTGCAGGTTCCAGATCACCGCTCCGTTGCAGGGGGGCCAAAACCTCGTCGCAAAGCTTGGCGGCCTCGGTCAGAATGGCCGATGATACATCTTCGGTCGCGTCACTGAACATTTCGGTCGCGACAACCTGATCTAATCCCACCACAGAATTCAGAATGAATTGGTATTCGGATACGGGCGCTCGGAACGACATTTGGGGCTTCTCCGGAACAAACCAGCGGCTTGGCAATCGCCTTGGCCAGCTATAAAGACATGATGCTATTGCGCCCGAAACTATCGGCTCTGCCCGCACACGCAACACAAACGCCGCGTAACAAAAAATGCCAAACGACATCACACTGGGCCTGACCGCAACACAGCAAGGCGTTGCAAAGGCGGCTGAACTGCTGGCGTCAGGCTTGCTTGTCGCGTTTCCGACCGAAACGGTTTACGGGCTGGGCGCAGACGCCCGCAACAGCCAGGCCGTGGCGAAAGTGTTCGAAGCCAAGGGCCGACCAACGTTCAACCCGCTGATTGTTCATGTGTCTTCATCCCGGCAGGCCCAACGCCATGTCGTCTGGTCCGACACGGCACAACGACTGGCCGAAGTGTTCTGGCCCGGCCCGTTAACGCTGGTTTTACCGCTTTGTCCCGATCACAGTATTTCGCCGTTGGTTACGGCCGGGTTGGACACTCTGGCCATCCGCGTGCCGTCCCATCCGACGGCGCAGGCGATCATGGCGGCCTTTGACGGCCCGATCGCCGCGCCTTCTGCCAATCCATCCGGGCGGATCAGCCCGACAACAGCGGCGCATGTGCGCGCCGGACTGGACGGTAGGATTGCCGCGATTCTGGATGACGGCCCCTGCGCTGTAGGCCTTGAATCAACCATCGTGGGTTTGCAGAACCATCCGACATTGCTGCGCGAAGGCGGTGTGACGCGCGAAAGCATTGAACAGGTGATTGGTACGTCACTTGACCTGCCAAGTACTGACGCCCCCCTGACCGCACCCGGCCAGTTGCAATCACACTATGCGCCGAACGCAAAGGTCCGCCTGAACGCGAAAACAGCCCGTGCAGGCGAAATCCATCTTGGGTTTGGCCCCGTCGAGGGTGATCTTAATCTGTCATCAACATCGGATCTGGCGCAGGCCGCCGCCCGTTTGTTTGATTATCTTCATCAAATGGATGCCGCAGACCAACCCATTGCCATCGCCCCCATACCAGATGTCGGGCTGGGTCGCGCGATCAATGACAGATTGGCACGCGCCGCCGCGCCGCGCTGACCGTCCCGATTGATCAGGCGTGTCCGGCGACAGCAGAAAGGCTGATCGGGTCGACACCGATTGAATTCAGCGCTGCCTCCCATTTATCGGCATCCGGAACATCAAACACCAGCTTCGGACTTGCCGCACAAGTCAACCAACCGTTGCGGGTAATCTCGCTCTCAAGCTGTCCTTCACCCCATCCGGAATAGCCAAGCATCAACAGCGCCTGTTTTGGTCCCTGTCCTGTGGCCAGATCTTCCAGAACATCCATCGTCGACGTCATGGAAAAATTCTCGTCAACCTCAAGCGTTTGAATACGTGACAGGTAATCGGGCGAATGTAACACAAAACCCCGCCCCTGTTCGACCGGCCCCCCAAAGCACACTTGCATATCCGTATGTGCCAAACCGTCTTCAACGCCAACTTCAAGCTGCTTCATCAAATCTGTAACTGTAACATCGTTGACCGGTTTATTGATGATCAGCCCCATTGCGCCTTCGTCTGTATGTGCGCACATATAAACAACAGAATGGTCAAACCGCGGATCCCCCATTCCCGGCATCGCGATCAATAATTTACCAGTCAGATCAAGCGGCATCGTCAATTTCAGCACCTCCATCCGGATCTTGGACGCTGTTCACAGCATGGCGCGAGCTTGCGTGTGCTGCAAGTTGCTTTGCCCGGATCAGCGTCACAATGCCTGTTCAGACACATTCTCTAACCAGAACGTGACTTGGCATTTCAATCGACATGGCCCATCTGAAGAGGATGAGAACCAGAACAGCATCCAGCATCTTTTGCTTTGCCACCTGCCTGAGTGCCGCCCCTGTTTTTGCGGGCGATCCCTATTCCGAAGTTATTACGGTCGAGGTGCGCCCCGGTTGGACGCAACCCGATGGCACCCACATGGCGGCATTGCATTTGTCGCTTGCACCGGGGTGGAAAACCTACTGGCGCGCACCGGGCGATGCGGGCATTCCGCCACAGTTCTACTGGGACGGATCGCGTAACATAGGAACCATGGCGGTGTCGTGGCCCACGCCACTGGTGTTCGATCAGAACGGCATGCGCTCTGTCGGGTACAAAGACGAACTGGTTATTCCGCTTCACATCACCCCGGACACTTCTGGAAAAGATATCCGGATCAAAGGTGAAATCGAACTGGGTGTTTGCAAAGACATCTGCATTCCTCGCAGCCTGAAATTTGACCAATGGGCCTTAACCGCCAACACGCAACCCGACGCTGTGATCGCCGCGGCAATGGCCTCTGGCCCTTACAGCGCGGATGAGGCTGGCGTGCGGTCGGTTACATGCAGCCTAAGCCCGATCGAGGGCGGTCTTCGACTGTCTGCGACAATTACAATGCCGTCTTCCGGTGGTACGGAAATCGCAGTTATCGAACCGGGCGATCCGCAAATCTGGGCGTCCGAATCCGTCAGCAAAAGATCAGGGGATCAACTCACAGCCTACAGCGATCTGATCCATGTCAGCCAAAGCGCATTTGCCTTGGACCGGTCGGATGTTCGGATCACGGTGCTGGGCGGCAAACATTCCGTCGACATAAAAGGCTGCACCCCCGGCTAGGCGCGTTTTGCAGCCAGCACATATCCAGCGACGGTCACGACGTAAGTGACCACCGAAATCAGCGCCGCCCCTGTCAGAAACAACGCCAAAGCGGCGATTTCCGGCGACCATGATTGGAAAGCCGGAAACGCAGACAGGATGGGCGCTGGCAAATGACCCAAAGTAATGGCCCACCCCAAGGTTACGACCAACCAGCCCAAAACCAGAGCCCACGCCAGAAACAATGCTGCCTTGAGTCCGCCCGCCGATCCACGCAAACCACGCCGCATCGCGCTGATCTGCCGGTTCACATCCTGCTGCATGGCCAGCAAAGACGGTACAATCAGCAACACCAGCACCATGCCGAACCCAAGGCCATAGACAAGCGTGATCACCGTGGGTTTCAAAAACTGGGCCTGTTGCGATTGTTCATATAACAGCGGTGTCAGCCCCAACACAGTGGTCAGTGTTGTCAACAGAACCGGCCTTAGACGATCCGCCGCGCCATCAATGATGGATGGGACGAAACCGCGATCCTTTGCATATTCATCCACGGTCGTGACCAGAACTATGGAATCGTTGATGATGATGCCGGTCATGCCCAACAAGCCCACAACCGTGAACATGCTAAGCGGAACATCCCACGCAACGTGGCCGTAAATGGTTCCGACCAGTCCGAACGGGATAATGATCATCACCACAACCGGGCGCGTCCAACTGGAAAAAACCCACGCCAGCACAAGATAGATACCCGTCAAACACAGGATCAAACCGGTCATTGCCTCGGTCAGGAACGTATCTTCCTGTTCCGACAATCCCGAAAAGCGAAATTCAACCTGCCGGTCGCTTGCGATCAGGGGCAGGATTTCTTCTTCCAGTTCGGTCATGATCTGTTCGGCCCGCGCCGGATCGTCTTCCGACAAATCCCCCGTGACCGAGATCATTCTGACCCCGTTTTCACGCCGCACTGTGGAAAAGCCGGTGCGCTGCTGCACGCTGACAATATCCGCCAGCGGCACATAAGCGCCCGTTGGTGTTCGCAACTGGGTGCGTTCCAGAAAATCAGCCGTCAATTCGCCTTCTGGCAGTTCAACCCTGATTTCGGCACTGCGCGGCCCGTCCGGAAATGTCGCCGCTTCGATCCCGTTCAAACGGTTACGCAAAACGCGCCCCAAACCGTCAATGGTAAACCCCAGCGCCTGCCCTTGCGCCGTCAGATCCAGGATCAGTTCTTCTTTGTCATACGCCAGATTATCCTGAACCGCGGACACTTCGGGATACCGCAAAAGCGCAGCCTGCAAATCTTGAGAAGCGGATTTGAGCGTGTCGGTCCCTGCACCGAAGAATTGCACATCCAGCGCATCACCACCGGGCCCGGACCGCCAACTGCGGAACGACACTGTCTCGACAAGCGGATGATGGCGCACGGCATCCTGCAATTCGCCGACAAAGGCAAAGCTGGAATAGGGGCGCAAATCCGCATCGATCAGCTCAATCGAAATGCCCCCCAAAAGATCCTTGTCCTTGGTTTCAACGCCCGACAATCCGCGCCCCGCGTTGCCGCCTATTTCCGCGATTACGTAATCAAGCGGGTTGCGCCCGTACCGTTCTTCGTATTCCGCACCCAAGGATTGAACCGCGCGCTGCATTTCACGCATCATCATCAGCGTATCTTCGCGGGTTGCCCCTTCGGCCATCGCAAAATTACCGGTGACTGATCCACGTTCGGGCGCATTGAAAAAACGCCACTGCACATCGCCACGGATGAACAAAGCAACCTGACTGGCCAGAACCAGAATCACGCCCGCAAATACAGCATACCGCGCCCATATCACGCCGGCCATAAACGGGCGGAACAAACGCGCCCGGAACCACATGAAACCGCGGTTGACCTGTCGGCTGGGCCAATCGTACCAATGCCGTTCTCCGGTATGGGCCAGTGCATGCGACATGTGGTGGGGCAGGATCAGAAAACATTCCACCAAAGACGCCAGCAACACCGCAATCACCGTCAGGGGAATATCGCGGATCAGGTCTCCAAAACGACCCCCGATCACCACCAACCCGAAAAAGGCGATCACCGTTGTCAGTGTCGCCGCAAACACCGGCATTGCCATACGGCGGGCTGCGTTTTCCGCCGCTGTTACAGGGTGTTCGCCATATCTGCGCGCCCGAAAATCCGCGTGTTCCCCGACAACAATTGCATCATCAACGACAATACCCAACGTAATGATCAACCCGAATAGGCTGATCATATTGATCGTAAGCCCGGCCATGTACATCAGCGCGATTGCGGCAAACATGGCAACCGGAATACCGGCGGCAACCCAAAATGCGGTGCGCGCGTTCAGAAACAGAAACAGCAACATCACCACAAGCCCAAGGCCCATCAGACCGTTGTCCAGCAGGATATCCAAACGGCCTGTGATGGCGGCCGCGCGGGTTCGGATCAACTCGATCGTGACGTCGGCAGGCAACACGGCCTGCATTTGCGCCGCAACCGTTTCAACCTGTTCCTGAATACCGATCGCATCGCCTTTGTCGGACCGATCGATGCGGATAGACACCGCGGGGTTTTCCCCCACGAAATAGCTGCGATCACGGTCTACGCCTTCAACGCGAACTGTCGCGATATCCCCGATCGTCAGCTTTGACCCGTCCGGATTCGACCGTAGAACAATACCTGATATCTGCTCAGCACTGCGCTTTTCGACACCAGTGCGCACCCGCGCATTCGCACCGGTCACATCACCCGCCGGATCGGCATTGACTTCTGCAGCAATCGCAGTTGCGACCTCGGCCATGGAAATATCATAGCCGATCAGTTTCGCAGACGGCACTTCAACCACGGTCTGGGGAGCCGCAACGCCACGAATTGTGGTGCGCGTGACGCCTTCGGCAAACAGGCGCGTGACAAATTCATCTGCAAAACGGCCCAATTGATCCGGCCCGATCGGCCCTGTGATCACCACGTCGGTGACCCTGTCGCGCCATGCGCCGCGCCTTACACTTGGGTCTTCGGCGTCTTCGGGCAGTGTGGTGACGGTATCAACGGCTGTTTGCACGTCATCCGCGGCGCGCGACATATCCCACCCCGGGTCAAAATCAAGCGTGATACTGCCCCGCCCTTCGCGCGAGTTTGAATTCGAACTTTCAACGCCTTCGACTGCAAGCAAGACAGGTTCAAGCACCTGCACAATAGCTGCATCGACATCCTCGGCGCCGGCACCTTCCCATTCCACCGAAACGGTCACATTATCGATGATCACGTCGGGAAAAAACTGCGCCCGCATGTTGGGAAACGATGCAAGGCCCGCAACCAAAAGAACCACAAGCAACAAATTGGCCGCCGTGGGGTGGCGCGTGAAATACGACAACAATCCGCCGGCCGCATGTGGGATATCTCGGACCATGCCTACCCTCCCATACGGCTTTCGATCCGTTCAACCATCTGTTGTGGCACTTGCGACTTTTCCAGCTGCGCCAGAATGCGCGCTTTCGCCTCGGCCGGCATCTGTGTGCTTGCCTGCACGAAAGCAACCAGTTTTGCGCGACGTTCAGCGCTAAGTTCAAGCATTGCCTGTTCTTCGATCGCGCGGCCTTCATCTCCGCGCAGTGGCCGCACCGCTATTCCGGCACCCAACAACGGTGATCGTGATTCAACAACCTCGCGCCCCTCAAGCGCATCGGCACGTACAATCACGTCGTCCCCCTGACGGCGCAGAACCAGAACTGGCAAGGATTGAAGCCGGTCTTCTCCGGCCAGAACCAGCACATTGCCGGCTGCGTTAACAGCCGAGGACGGCAACAAGTAAACATTGTCCAGCGGCGGCTCTTGCACCGAAACCGTCACGAAATCACCCGGTTTAAAGCCCGGGGCCTCATCCAGCCGCGCAAAAATAAGACGTCCTGTCTGGCCGGTTCCCGCGACGGCGCTGTCGCGTTCGATATGGGCCTGTGCTGTCAAATCGATGCCCGCCACATCCAAAGTGACCGTGACAGGCGCAAGAAGCAGTTCACCGCTTTCATCCAGCAACCGGCTGTACTGCGATGTGGATACCCGAAACGACACCTCTAGCGCCTTGCCGTCAACCAAACTGGCAAGCTTTTCGTTCGCGGCAACCAGACCACCACGCACCACGCTGACATCCGCCAACGTGCCATCAAATTCAGCCGTAACAACCGTATCGCCCAACCGTCTTTCGGCTTCGGCCAGTGCAATTCTCGCGCGCGACAGACGCGTTGCCGCCTGATCAACCCGCGCTTCGGCCTGCGCCACGGCCTGACGGCGCGACACAACGGCCTGACGCGCCGAAGACGCCGCAAGTTCTGCAATCTCGACCGCTGCCGCCGTGCCGACACCGCGTTCCTGAAGATCAACCTGCCGCTGCAAGGCGCGATCGCGCAATATGGCTTGCGCCTCGGCGGCTGTTTTTTCATCACGCGCCAGATCAAGGCCACGCGCCGCATCGCGCACTTCGGCCTCTGCATCGCGCAAGTCGCTGGTGATGCGGTCCAGCGCAGATTGCGCATCGGCAGGATCAATGCGGAGCAGGGATTGGCCGGCCCTTACATCACCGCCTTCCTGAAACGCATCCGCCAGTTCTACGATCCGCCCCCCCACCGCGGCACGGATTTCAAGCGTCCTGCGGCTTTGAACCTCGCCAAAAGCCGGCAGGATAGGTGTCAGGGTTTGGGCCGTTGCTGTCAGAACGTTAACGGCAAATACGCGTTCGCGCGGTGTCTCGACCACCGGCGTGTCTGACAAACGGACCTGAATGGCCGATCCGATCATTTGACCGGCATAGATTAACAATGCCAGCGTTGCCGCTGCCAGAAACAATCCCGTCAGGCTTTGCCTGAGAAACCGCATATCTTATCCTTTGCTGGACCCTTTCGGGCCGACACTCTTAAACTAAAGGAGTGGCACGAAATGCCAAGCCACAAGAGTGTTAACGGAGAATTGTTTTATTTCCGTCGTTTATGCTCTTCCAAACGTGGCATAATCTCGACAAAATTACACGGTCGGTGCCTGTAATCCAGCTGCAGACGCAAGATTTCATCCCACGCATCCTTACACGCGCCCGGGCTTCCGGGCAGGGCAAACAGATATGTCCCCCCCGCAACACCGCCTGTCGCGCGTGATTGCACGGCGGATGTGCCGATTTTTTGCATCGAAACAATCGTGAATACCGTTCCGAATGCTTCGATTTCCTTTTCGTAGACATCCCGGTGCGCCTCGACCGTGACATCCCGGCCGGTCAGTCCCGTGCCTCCGGTTGACAGCACCACATCCACACTCTCATCCGCGATCCAGACCCGCAATTGATCCGAAATAAGCGACCGTTCGTCCTGAACAATCTTGCGGTCCACCAGACTATGGCCGGCCTCCTTAATCCGGTCGACCAATACGTTTCCCGATTTGTCCTCCTCCAGACTGCGCGTGTCCGATACTGTCAGAACAGCAATCCGGACGGGCACAAATTCCATGCTTTCGTCAATTCTGGACACAGCCTAGCCCCTTTCCAATATGGCAAGACGCATGGCAAGCGCGGCAAAAATCCCGCCACTGATCCATGCCAAAACACGTTCAAAACCTGACGATCCGGTCAGGTACTGGCGCAAACGTCCGGCAAAAACACCCACTCCGGCATTGATAAAAAAACCGCCGATGGCCAGAACCGATCCGAAGATCAGGAACTGCCCCAACACCGAACCATGATTTGGGTCGACGAACTGCGGAACAAAGGCCAGAACGAACAGAATGACCTTTGGATTTGTCAGGTTCACAATGAACCCGGCGCGAAACGCATTTTTGGCAGGCGCGCTCACCACTGTTCTCTTGCCCATCCCGCCGCGGATCGCGCCCAGCGCCAGCCACAACAAATACGCCACACCGATCCAGCGGATCACATCAAAAAGCCACGGCAAAGCGGCGACAGCCGCCCCCAAACCGACACCTGCCAGCAAAACATGCACCATCGAACCCACTGAAATTCCAGCACTAGCCGCAACCGCCGATGACACACCGGATCGAACGCCCTGCCCCAGACAAAACATCATATCCGCCCCCGGGGTAAGGTTCAGCGCCAGCGCAGCAGGCACAAAGGCAAGCAATGTCAAAACATCAACCATTGCTGAGCTTCGCCTTCAGCGCCAAAAGATCGGCCCATGCGTGCCCTTTGGCGGCCGGATTGCGCAACAGATAAGCGGGGTGGAACATCGGCAAAACCGGTTTTCCGAATGCAGTTTGCCATTGCCCGCGCAGCCGTGTGATACCGCGTTTGGCCAATACGGTCTGGCAGCTGATATTGCCCATCAAAACCAGAATGTCAGGATCAGCCAGCGCCACATGGCGCTCCAGAAACGGCCGCATCATCGCAATCTCGTCCGGCGCCGGATCGCGGTTTTGCGGCGGTCGCCAAGGCAGAACATTGGTGATGTAAACCGGGTCCCGCGCCGCATCCCGTGACATGCCGATCGCCGCCAGCATCCGGTCCAGCAACTGGCCTGCCCGCCCGACAAACGGGCGGCCCTCCCGGTCTTCGTCCCGTCCCGGGGCTTCGCCGATGATCATCACCCGCGCAGCCGGCACGCCGTCGCTGAATACCAGATTGCGCGCACCCCGCTTCAATTCACAATGCTCGAACGCGGCCAGCGCCGCTTGCAGGGCTTCCAGTGATCCGGCGTTTTGCGCCGCCTGTTCGGCCAGGGCAACCGCATCCGCTGGCGCGGCCACCGCGAACACAGGTGCGGGCGCGGCAGCCGGTTGAACCGGTGCAGGCTGCACGTCATACCGATTGACCGGAACATCGCCGATCGCTTCGGTCGCGCCCAGATCAATCTGCCAATCCAACAGTGCCTTGGCTGTGTGAAAATCCATTGATTCCATGCGTGCCACGCTATCCTGCCTGCGGTGCGGTGAAAACGCCGAACTTCTTTTTGCTCCAAATACGGAATCCCCGCGTTTCTGCCCCGCGCATCCCTCTCTTGCCCGGGCACGGCCGCATCCCTATAAGGCTGAAAATCACTGCCGGAGCGGTCCATGACATTTGCCCACCGTCACCTTCTGGGTATCGAGCAACTCAGACCTGACGACATCACGACTGTTCTTGATCTGGCAGATAAGTATGTGGCGCTGAACCGCCAGACGGCAAAACACTCCGATGTTCTGGCTGGCCTGACCCAGATCAACATGTTCTTTGAAAATTCCACCCGCACCCAAGCCAGCTTTGAACTGGCAGGGAAACGGCTGGGGGCGGATGTGATGAGCATGGCCATGCAGGCCTCGTCCATCAAAAAGGGGGAAACCCTGATTGATACGGCCATGACGTTGAACGCCATGCATCCTGATCTTCTGGTGGTGCGTCACCCCCATTCCGGCGCCGTCGATCTTTTGGCGCAAAAGGTCAATTGCGCAGTTCTGAACGCCGGCGACGGACGTCACGAACACCCGACACAGGCCTTGCTTGATGCGTTGACGATCCGCCGGGCCAAGGGCCGGTTACACCGCCTGTCGATCGCGATTTGCGGCGATATCGCCCATTCCCGTGTGGCACGTTCCAACATCATGCTGCTGGGGAAAATGGAAAACCGCGTGCGCCTGATCGGCCCCCCAACGCTGATGCCTGCAGGGATTGCCGATTTCGGTGTCGAGGTGTTCGACGATATGAACCGCGGCCTTCAGGACGTGGACGTCGTGATGATGCTGCGCCTTCAGAAAGAGCGGATGGATGGCGGTTTCATCCCGTCAGAGCGAGAGTATTACCATCGCTTCGGACTGGACGCGGAAAAGCTGGGCCACGCCAAACCCGATGCCATCGTCATGCACCCCGGCCCGATGAACCGAGGCGTGGAAATTGATGGAACTCTGGCAGATGACATCAACCGGTCTGTCATTCAGGAACAGGTGGAAATGGGCGTGGCCGTACGCATGGCCGTAATGGATTTGCTGATGCAAAGCCATCGTGCCCTCAACCAACCGGTGGCAACGTGATGCGCATTCATATTCCAAAAAACGAACGCGGTGTGGTCCGTATCTTTACGATTGATCTGGATGACCCTGCCCAAAAAGAGTTCACCACGCGTAACAACGACAGATGGCCAAGACATTTGGCCCTTGCGTGACGCCTTGGGCGTGGCCGACATTCAATCCCAGCATATCGAAATCTTTCCGGTCGCGGATCTGGGCGAGATTGGTGTCGCCGGATACCTTGCAGACGGATACGCCATAGCGCCGGAACAGCTTGAAAGGGTCCGCCCCGCGCTTGACGCCTTGAAAGGGTTGGTCGTTTTGGTCTGGTCGCCCGCCTTTGGTGGCGTTGAAACCGAACTGGCGCCCAAGCCCCCCCTAAGGCTTGTCGCGACCTTGCAGGAACCACAACCCGATATCCAGTTTGATGCCCTGCCCGATCAATCGGCCAAGGCAACATCAGGCGCATCGCCGCAAAAACGCACCGTATCTGACGCCGCCATGTCCGGGCGGATCGCCATGCTGGCGCTGATCGTGGCCTTTGCTGTCGTCGGGCTTATGATTTGGGTGGGCGCACAATGACCGATGCAACCGTGTTCACCAATGCCCGCCTGATCGATCCGGAAACCGGAACAGATGCGCTGGGATGGATACGGATCGAAAATGGCCGGATCAGTGACATATCCTATGATGCGTCTGCAAAAGCGCCAAAGGGCACACGCATCGACTGTAACGGAAAATGTCTTGCCCCCGGTATTGTCGATATCGGCGTTAAGGTATGCGAGCCGGGAGAACGGCACAAGGAATCCTATCGCTCCGCCGGGCTTGCCGCGGCGGCAGGCGGCGTGACCACAATGGTCACGCGCCCCGATACCGATCCGTGTATCGACAGCCCTGAAATTCTTGAATTTGCGACGCGGCGAGCAAACGACGCCGCCCCCGTCAACGTTGTGCCCATGGCCGCGCTGACCAAAGGCAGGCTTGGGCGCGAAATGACGGAAATCGGGTTTCTGATGGATGCAGGTGCCGTTGCGTTTACCGATTGTGATCATGTTGTCAGCAACACCAAGGTATTCAGCCGCGCGTTGACCTATGCCCGCTCTTTGGGCGCGCTTGTGATTGCCCATGTTCAGGAACCGGTTTTGTCGCAAGGTGCGGCCGTTAACTCTGGCAAATTTGCATCCTTGCGCGGGCTTCCTGCGGTGTCCCCTATGGCGGAACGGATGGGGCTGGATCGTGATATCGCGTTGATCGAAATGACAGGCGCACGCTATCACGCCGACCAGATCACCACAGCACGGGCCTTGCCTGCGCTCGAACGGGCGAAACGCAATGGTCTGGACATCACGGCGGGGGTGTCGATCCACCATTTGACGTTGAATGAATTCGACGTGGCCGACTACCGCACCTTCTTCAAGGTCAAACCGCCGTTACGCGCAGAAGACGATCGGCTGGCGGTTATCGAGGCTGTTCGAAGCGGCCTGATCGATACGATCAGTTCGATGCACACGCCCCAAGACGAAGAAAGCAAACGCCTGCCCTTTGAAGAGGCCGCAAGCGGGGCCGTCGCCTTGGAAACCCTGTTGCCTGCCGCCATGCGGCTTTATCATGCGGGGCAGTTGGATTTGCCCACGCTTTTCAGGGCCATGTCACTGAACCCCGCAAAACGGCTTGGCCTGCCGGGCGGTCGGTTGCAGGCCGGTGCCCCAGCCGATCTGGTTATGTTTGATCCCGATGCGCCTTTTGTAATGGATCGGACGACTCTGCGGTCGAAATCGAAAAACACTCCGTTTGACGGCCAGCGGATGCAGGGTAAGGTTCTGGCAACCTATGTCGCGGGTCACCCCGTTTTCGAAAGACCGAACTGATGCCTTTACTGGAAACTTCAATTGCCGGTTTGGTCGTATGGGCCTTGATCGGCTACGCCCTTGGATCAATCCCGTTCGGCATGGTGCTGGCGCGCGTGATGGGTCTTGGCAATCTGCGCGAGGTCGGGTCCGGTAATATCGGTGCCACCAATGTATTGCGTACCGGCAACAAAACGGCAGCGTTTCTGACACTTGTTCTGGACGGGGCCAAGGGCGCTGTTGCGGTCTTGCTTGCGCGGGCTTTTGCCGGTGAAGACGCTGCACAAATTGCGGGCCTTGCAGCCTTTCTGGGGCACTGCTTTCCGGTTTGGCTGGGCTTTCGCGGGGGCAAAGGGGTTGCCACGTTTCTGGGGATCATTCTGGCATTGGCCTGGCCTGTCGGCTTGGCCTGTTGTGCGGCATGGGCGGCGGGCGCGGGTTTGTCGCGCATGTCGTCCATGGGCGCGCTGGTCGCTGCCGCATCATCCACGTTTTTCATGGTGTTCATGGGCCATGCCGGCGCGCTTTTGCTTGGCATGGTGCTGACCGTTCTGGTCTTCGTCCGACACAAGGACAATATCAAACGGATCAGGGCCGGAACCGAACCGAAAATCGGCCAGAAAACCTGACATGTTCCCTTTATGACTGAACTGAACCTGCCGCTGATCCTGATTGCCGCGCTTTTGGCCGGGTCAAGCCCCGGTCCGGCGACACTGGCCATTGCAGGCACATCCATGACATCGGGGCGGCGCGCGGGCTTAGCCCTTGCCTCGGGCGTGACCACCGGATCATTTGTCTGGTCTGTTTCGGCGGCGTTCGGATTGGGGGCGGTGATGCTTGCGAATGCGTGGGCCTTTGAAATCATTCGCTACGCTGGCGCGGGGTATCTGTTGTTTCTGGCGTACAAATCCGCGCGCTCTGCCCTGCAGGGTGCTCATCTAAAAACACCTGCTCTCGTATTGTCGCCCCGTCGTGCCTACTCCAAAGGGTTGGCGCTGCATCTGACAAATCCAAAGGCAATTCTGTTTTTCGGGGCGCTTTATGCGATCGGCCTGCCGCCGGATACGCCGCCTTCGGGGTTGTTGATCGTCATTTTCGCTGTTGGCCTTCAAAGCATGATCGTATTTCACGCCTACGCGATGATTTTTTCCAGTACCCCGATGATTGCCTATTACAAACGACTGCGGCGTTGGTTCGAGGCCGTCTTTGCAATGGCTTTCGGCGCTGCTGCCCTGCGTATTCTGACAGCCCGGCTTGTGCCTTAGGGTTGAACCGGTCCGCTGCCACAGCGCGGGATGGGACGGCCACCATCGGCATAGGCCAGAACCATTGCAATTTCATCCGGCCCCGGCCCGTCTGGCACGCTCAGCGTCATTGTATCGAAGTGATCGAAAGACCACGGATTGTCCTTGTGCCCCAAAGGCAAATCAATTGTTGTACCCGGCCCGCCGATTTTGACATTCGAGGGAATAACCGCTGCACCCCCACCCGAGGCTGCGCGCATCGGGGCACCCAACCTTGGATGGATGACCGCACCACCATGCTCCATGTCTCCATGAACGCCAACGATAGCGGCTTTGCCATAAGACACTGGCGCATTAACTAGCTGCGCCACCGCGTCCTGTGCCAGTGTTTGACCCAGTTCGGCACCGATCTCGAACAGGGCCGTCAGATCCTGCTGGTGATGCCCCGAAAGCGGATTACGAAAAACGGCAATCATCGCAACCCGCGTGACAGGCGCGCATGGTTGACCCAGAAAATCGGTTGTAATGACCTCTTTTAGGGAAATGATTTTACGTAATTGCACCATTTTTGCTTTCCAACTGTGTCAGATGGAAACCTTGCACGGTTTCTGCCACACCGTCGATTGAAAACGCCCGATCCGAGGAACCGGTCAAAGACCCTAGTAAGAATATTCCCGATAAATACGGGTCAGATCACCGCCCCATTCACCATTGTACTTGTCCAGCAATTCGTCGGCGGGCACTTTGCCGGACTCGATGCTTTCTTTCAGGGTGTTCAGAAAATGGGTTTCGTCCGGTACCATGCCACCCGCACCGCTGCGCCCCCGCGCTTTTAGTCCGGCTTCGGACAGCGCAACAACCTCGCGCGCCAGATCGTGCATTTTGATGTTTCCGACCTGCGCCTGCAATCCGTCCCGTCCGGCGGCTACGCGCAGCGCCTCGCGAGTCTCCGCATCCCATCCCTTGACCAGATCCCACGCACCATCCAGCGCGGATTGGTCATACATCAAACCGGTCCAGAAGGCGGGCAAGGCACATAACCGCCGCCACGGGCCACCATCGGCCCCGCGCATTTCAATGAATTTCTTGATCCGCGCCTCGGGAAAGGCGGTGGTCAGGTGATCGGCCCAATCCGACAATGTCGGCGTTTCACCGGGCAAGGCTGACAATTCGCCCTTCAGGAAATCACGGAATGACAGGCCCAGCGCATCGATATATTTTCCGTCGCGGTAGACAAAATACATAGGTACATCCAGCGCATATTGCACCCAGCGTTCAAACCCGAACCCGTCTTCGAACACAAAAGGCAGCATGCCGGTGCGTGATGCGTCCAGATTGCGCCAGACATAGCTGCGCCAAGATTTGTAGCCGTTGGGCTTCCCTTCAAAAAACGGCGAATTGGCGAACAGGGCTGTCGCCACAGGTTGCAATGCCAAGGACACGCGCAGTTTTTGCACCATGTCCGCCTCGGACCCGAAATCAAGGTTCACCTGCACGGTGCAGGTCCGGCGCATCATCGTCCGGCCCATCGTGCCGACGTGCTGCATATATTCGTTCATCAGGGCATATCGCCCCTTGGGCATCAACGGCATATCGTCATGCGTCCAGATCGGGGCCGCGCCAAGGCCGATAAACCCGACGCCCACCTCGTCCGCGATGTCCTTGACCTCACGCAGGTGGATGTTCACCTCGTCACAGGTTTCGTGGATCGTTTCCAGCGGCGCGCCCGACAGTTCCAGTTGCCCGCCCGGTTCCAGCGACACATTTGCCCCGTCTTTTTCAAGCCCGATCAAATGGCCCGCCTCGCGCACCTCGGACCAGCCGTGGCGGTCGCGCAATCCTTCCAGTACGGCCAGAATGGATCTTTTGCCTTCGAACGGCAAAGGTTTCAGCGTGTCTTTGCAATAGCCGAACTTTTCATGCTCGGTGCCGATGCGCCAGTCTTCTTTGGGTTTGCACCCGTCAGACAGGTATTCTGCCAACTGGTCATGATGTTCGATCGGGCCGCCGCCGGACTGAGGAATGGACATGCGCAACGCTCCAATCTGAAATTCGTTCGGGGCAGTCCTGCTTGGAAACCGTCAGGGTGTCAATGCAGGCGCGCAACGCTCGGGCGCAATGGTGTCTTCTCCCAGATCACAACTGCATGAGGTTTTTTGCCCTTCAATTCGCCCAGCATCCGTTCGGTGCGCAATCCCGGCAGGGTAGCAAAGGCATCGAACAGTGTTTCGGCGCCTTCTGCGTTAAGCGGAATGTAAACAGGGGGTTGGCCGCGCTGTTCCAGTATCCAATGGGCCGGTTTGTTGCCATGATCCAGTGTCACACGCTCGAGATCGGCCAGTGCAATGGCACCGCCGGATAAGGGGCCGAAATAGGTAATCTGCCCTTCGTCCACCTGCACCACACCGGGGCCGCCGCTGCCGACACGAAACCGCGCACGTTGCAGGCCCAGAAAGGTCAGGCCAACCCCGACGGCCGCTGTGACATAGCCGACGATCTGCAATATCCCGTAGGTGCCAAACGCCCAATATGACCCAAGGCAGATCAGCCCGAGGCCCACCAGAACCTCGCGCAATCGCCAGATCGTCTTTCGCGCTGCTGGCCGGATCAGGCTCATCTCCAATCCCCCAGGGCTTGTTGCCACAGGGTCATCGCGGCCACAGCGGCCGTATCCGCACGCAAAATACGCGGGCCAAGCGATATCGTGTGCGAAAACGGCAAGGCACGCAGCCGCTTTCGTTCCGCTTGCGAAAAGCCACCTTCCGGCCCGATCAGAATGGCCCAAGGCCCGTTTCCGTTTTCCGGCAGGGTCATCCGCCCGCCCGCTTCGGCCTCGTCACAGAACATCAACTGGCGATCCTGCGGCCAATCAGCCAGCAACCGGTCCAGTTTTTGCAATGCGGTCACCTCGGGCACATAGGTACCGCCGCATTGTTCGGCAGCTTCGACCGCGTGCGCCTGCAAGCGATCCTGCTGAATTCGGCCCGCATTGGTAAATTCCGTCTGCACCGGAATAATACGTGCCGCCCCCATTTCCGCCGCTTTTTCAACGATGAAATCGGTCCGCGCCTTTTTGATGGGGGCAAACAGCAACCACAGATCGGGCGGCATTTGCAAAGGACGCGTCTGGCTTTGCACCGACAAAACACCGCCGCGTTTGCCCGCTTCACTGAACCTCGGCCAGCCATTCACCGTCTGTCCCGTTGAACACCAGAACAGCCGCCCCGACACCTTGGCGCATGACACCAAACAGATAGTGCGCCGCATCGCGCCCCAAAGGAACCGATTGCCCCACCCCCAAAGGGTGCTCTACATAAAGCCTGATTTTTGCATTCATAGGCTGATACATATGCAAGGTGATGCGCCAACACCAGATGGACAGGTTGCAGATGCGGTCAAAGACAACTGGGTTGATCTTTACGCCCCTGCCGCAACACGCCCCTATCTGCGCCTAAGCCGCGCGGACAGGCCGATTGGCACGTGGTTGCTGCTGATCCCGTGCTGGTGGGGGTTGACGCTGGCGATGCTGTTTGACGGCAAGGCCGGTTGGCACGATGCATGGATTGCGCTGGGATGCGCCTTGGGCGCGTGGCTGATGCGCGGGGCGGGCTGTACGTGGAACGACATTACAGACCGTGATTTTGACGGTCAGGTGGAACGCACGCGATCCCGCCCGATCTCCATCGGGGCAGGTCAGCACCCGACAGGCGGCCATTTGGATGATTGCGCAAGCCCTGTTGGCATTCTGTATTCTGTTAACATTCAATATGGCGGCCATCGCCCTTGGCGTGCTGGCACTGTTGCCGGTCGCGATCTATCCGTTCGCCAAGCGATTCACGTGGTGGCCGCAGATATTTCTGGGTCTGGCCTTTAATTGGGGCGCGTTGCTGGCATGGACCGCACATACCGGATCACTGGCGGCCCCTGCTGTCGTGCTGTATCTGGCAGGTATCGCGTGGACACTGTTCTATGACACGATTTATGCCCATCAGGACACCGAAGATGACGCCCTGATCGGGATCAAATCAACCGCGCGCCTGTTTGGGGAAAACACCGGCCCGTGGCTGCGCCGGTTCTTGATGGCAACGGTCGGATTGATGGGAATCGCCGTGATCTATTCGGCGATCGACAGCGCAAATGTGTTGGCGATGGCCATCGCGCTGGGGGGACCGTGGGCCATGGGGTGGCATATGACATGGCAACTGCGCGGGCTGGACATACACGACAACACCAAATTGCTGCGCCTGTTTCGCGCCAACAGGGACACTGGCATGATCCCGCTGGTGTTTTTCTGCGCAGCCCTGCTGACGTGATTGAATACCCTGCCCCATCGGCGTATCAAACCTGAAAGCAACAAGGTCGAGCCTGTTTTTTATGCGTCTGTCCGCACTTTTCATCGTTGTCGCCACGTTTGTGGGTGCCGCCGTCATCAGCCTTGTGGCGGCTGGGTTTTCGGTAACGCTGATTGAAGACAATTCCGAAATCGGGGTGCGCGACACACTGGATGCCGAAGGCATGCCCTGGGCCGAGGTACAGGCAGACGGATTGCAGGTGACCCTATCCGGTATCGCGCCATCCGAAGCGGTCAGGTTCATGGCGCTGAGTGCGGCAGGCAGTGTTGTCGATGCGGCACGGATCATCGACAACATGGAAGTAAAAGCGGTGGCCGATCTGGCCCCGCCACGTTTCTCTGTCGAAGTGCTTCGCAATGATCGCGGTATTTCGATCATCGGCCTGATCCCCTCCGAAACAGATCGCGCGTCTATCGTTGAACGTCTGCAAAAGATGGCCGAAGACGGCGGTGTGACCGATCTTCTTGAAACCGCGGACTACAGCGTGCCCGATGGATGGGAAGAAGCCCTTGGGTTTTCACTCGCGGCCTTGAAAGATCTTCCTCGGTCAAAAGTATCGGTCACTGCAGGGCGTGTTTCTATCACAGCGATGACCGACAGCGCCGAGGCCAAACAAGAAATCGAAGATACGCTGACCCGCGCGGCCCCCCCCGGTATTCAACTGGTTGTCGCAATATCCGCGCCGCGCCCTGTAATTACCCCGTTTACGTTGCGGTTTGTGCTAGACGAAAATGGCGCGCGTTTTGATGCCTGTTCGGCAGATACCGAAGCGTCGGCAGACCGTATTCTGGCGGCAGCAAGAATTGCGGGACTCGGCGAAAACACAGGCTGCACGATCGGAATGGGCGTGCCATCCCCCAACTGGTCAAAGGCTGCGGTTCAATCGATTTCAGCCATCGCCGAACTGGGTGGCGGATCGGTTACGTTTTCGGATGCCGATGTTGCCTTGATCGCAATAGAAGGCACCGAACAAGCCGTATTTGATCGGGTGGTCGGCGAGCTTGAGGCCTCACTTCCTGAAGTGTTCGCATTGCACGCTGTGCTGCCAGTTCCCGAAACCGGGCAAAATCAGGGTCCGCCGGAATTCACAGCCACGCTAAGCCCTGAAGGTCTGGTTCAGTTACGGGGCAGATTAAGCGATGAAAACCTGCGGAGTGTCGCCGACAGCTATGCTCAGGCCAGATTCGGTTCGGCCAAAGTTTACACAGCGGCACGGATCGTTTCCGATCTTCCCCCGAACTGGCCACTGCGCGTTCTGACCGGGCTGGAAGCGCTCAGTTTTCTAAGCAATGGTTATGTCACCGTGACCCCGGACAGCATTCAAATACAGGGAAATACCGGTAAGCCGGATGCAAATGCTGCCATTGCCAGCTTGCTGGCTGAAAAACTCGGGGCTGCGGAAGACTTTAAAATCGATGTCACGTATCAGAAAAAGCTGGACCCGGTGGCAAGCGCACCCACACCCGACGAATGCGAAGCCGAGATCAAGGCCATCATCACTGTTGCCAAAATCGATTTTGAACCGGGATCGTCCCAGATGAATGCCGCCGCGCTTGAGACGATGGACGACATTGCCGAGGTTCTGAAAAAATGCGGCGACATGAAAATCGAAATTCAGGGGCATACGGACAGTCAGGGCCGCGAAGAAATGAACGAGCAGTTGAGTCAGGCGCGCGCGCAGTCTGTTCTGGACGAATTGCGCGCCCGGCGGGTATTAACGTCATCTTTTTCTGCGAAAGGGTATGGTGAAACTTTGCCAATCGCGGATAATGGAACGGAAGAAGGTCGGGAAACCAACCGCCGGATCGAATTTAAACTGATCCGCCCGGCCCCGACAGAAGCAGAGCAGCCCACAGGGCTGGAACGCACGGAAGAACAGATAACGCCGGAAAACGGCGAAACTGAATAAGGACGGGCGCGTGAGCAGAACGGAATTTATCATTGCAACGGCGATTGTTCTATTTGTCGCGTTCTGTATGGGCTGGTTTGCCAACTGGCTTATCCACCGGTTCACAAGAGTAAGCCAAAGCGATGTTGGTGAACTGGAAAAGATGAGCCAGGAACTGCACGAAGCCGAAGAAACCCGCGATCAGGCCATCACGTATTTGCAACAACGTGAAGCCGAACTGACGAACCAGCTCAGCCAGACAGAAGCGGAACTGCGCGCTGCAATGGATGGTTTGCGTGATGCGCGCCACGAAGCCGAAGAAATGCGCGGCTACATTGAACGAATGAACGCCCCCACTGGCTAAAACCGCTACCAGCGGGTCAGGGCCTGTTCGTCTTCTTCTTTTGATTCCACCCAATCAGAGCCGTCTGTGGTCTGTTCCTTCTTCCAGAACGGCGCACGGGATTTAAGGTAATCCATCAGGTATTCGGCAGCTTCGAACGCGTCTTTTCGATGTCGCGCGGCGGTTGCCACCATCATGATGATATCCCCCGCCGCCAACGGGCCATAGCGGTGGATAACAAGCACATCGCCCAAAGACCAACGTTCCACTGCGTCTTGCGCGATCTTTTGCAGCGCCCGCTCCGTCATGCCCGGATAATGTTCGATAACCATGCCGCGCAGGCCGCCATCTGCTGTATCACGCACAACCCCCGAAAACGTGACGATCGCACCCAGATCCTGCCGCCCATTTGCAAAGGCGTTCAATTCTGCACCGGCGTCAAAAGGGTCTGACTGTACACGCACCTGCATCGTTCAACCGCCGGTCATAGGCGGGAAAAATGCCACTTCCGATGCGTTCTGAATGGGTGCGTCAAAATCTGTCAACTCTTGGTCAACAGCAACCCGCAGGGCGCTGAGATCGGAAAACGCCACATCATAGCGCCCTTCGCGCGCGCGCAATTCATCAACCAGATCGGCAACTGTGGCCGCTTTGGTATCAAACGTTTCCTTGGGAACGCCAATCCTTTCGCGCACCCATGCGAAATAAAGAATGTCCATCAGCGCTGCTCCTTCAAATGCGGCAAGGCCTTTTTAAGATAGTCCACTCCGGTCAGGAGTGTAAGCCCGGCAGCCAACCACAAAAGCCACAGCCCGACGCGGCCCGCCCATTCCATCCCGGCTAGCTTCCAGCGCAACCCCTGCAAGTCAGCTGTTTTGCCGGACAGAATGTCTTGGATCATATTCGGCTCCATCCCCCAGACAGACATACCCAAATAGTGTTCAAAAATGCCTTGCGCAAAAAGCACCGAAATCGCGATCATCTGAAGGGTGGTTTTCCATTTGGCCAGACTGGTCACCTTCAATGTGCCCGCAGTGTCGCCCAAATACTCGCGCAGGCCCGAAACGAACACTTCCCGGAACAGGATCACAGTTGTCGGCAACACCAGCCATGGCGACATTGACGAATAGCCGACAATCACCATAAGGGCGATGACAACCATTGCCTTGTCCGCGATCGGGTCCAACATCGCACCCAGTTTGGTTTCCTGCCGCCAAGCCCGTGCAAGATACCCGTCAAACCAATCTGTTATCGCCGCGCTGACGAACAGGATAAGCGCAAACCAGTCGGCATAAGGTCTTGTAAAATATAAAAACATGACCGCGATACCCGGCGCGGCAAGCAACCGCAGAACGGTCAGGATATTAGGTACAGTCCACTTCATGAAAAAACCCTACATCGCCTAAGACGCAGGGGAAAGAATGAACGCAAAGCTGATTTACTTTCCACACCAAAAAATCGAAGTCAGTGCACCGCCCACAACAGCGCCCTTTACCATGCGGTTGAACCGGCGATTGGGTCCGCACCTCCAGCGCCGAACGAAACGGACGTGATCCGTGCCTTGTAAAACGGAAAATAGTCTTCGGTGCCGAAATGGTTTCCGCCTTCCACATATGTGGGCAGTCGAACACCGTCAAAATCGCGAAAACAGGACAGGTTCCCTCCAAAGGGTTGTCTACGGAAAAGACGCTCGGGGTTTTCGTTGCTCCATCGCTGGATCAGTACATGGCTTGGGCAGCCTTCGGCATCGACGGTGATTTCGACAGATTGCTCAAACCCCTGATACCGGCAGATCGCACGCGCACTTTGGCAATCGATGGGTTCCCACGTCACCGTCTTGCCCGGCAGCAGGGCCGCCGGAGCCCAGAACGCGCTTTCGGCAATCAGGCGGCCAAACGCGGAAAGCTGATGATCACGGACGCCTCCAACCCGCACCACAGGAATGAGATGAAAAAGCCAGAAACGGGTCCAGGATTTTTCCGGCAGCAACGCATCAGAACCGCTGATCGCGCCGTATTTTAGCTGCCAAACCAAACCATATGGCGGTGCAAGTATCTGCCGCGCGTGCATAGGGCGATACTTTGGCGCATCTTTACTGCCCAATGACAATTCTCCGGTCATTGTCAGCGCAACAGTCGGGTTCAGGATCGCACCGTCCGAAAACGTGTAAAGAAAAAAACGCCGTGCGGGATCGGGCAGGTCTTTCACGATCGCAGGATCAAAGGCAACCGCAGCGGTGCTTGAAAGTTTGGCAAGCCGCTTCCAAGCCTTTCGTTCGGCCAGAACATCGGACAAACGCCAAAGCAACAATCCGCATGGGACCAGACAAACCAGAAGGATCAAGACAGTCAGCATGAAGTATTTTTACGGCGCTAAACGATATCTTCCAATGACGTTGATCAAACCCTAACCACGTTCATGAAAAAAGCCGTAAATCGTCTCGGCCAAGGCGTCCGAAACACCATCAACCGCTTTCAGATCAGCCAGATTTGCCCGGGCCACAGCCTTGGCCGATCCGAAATGCGCCAACAAGGCCCGTTTGCGCGTTGCACCAACGCCCGGCACTTCGTCGAGCGGCGTTGCACCGATCGCTTTTGATCTCTTGGCACGATGGGTGCCAATGGCAAACCGATGCGCCTCGTCTCGCATGCGTTGCACATAATACAGCACAGGGTCATTGTGGCGCAGGGCGAATGGGCGTTGACCTGTGCGGTGGAATTCTTCTTTGCCGGCGTCGCGGTCCACCCCTTTTGCAACGCCGACCATTGGAATATCCTGCACAGAATGTTCCCGCATGATCGCCTGCACCGCGCTGACCTGCCCGGCACCACCATCGATCAGCAAAAGATCGGGCCACATGCCCTTGCTGCGATCAGGATCTTCCTTGATCAGACGCTTGAACCTCCGGGTCAGAACCTCTTTCATCATGCCGAAATCGTCACCCGGGGTAAGATCTTCTCCGCGAATATTGAACTTGCGATACTGGTTTTTCATAAACCCGTCAGGCCCCGCAACAATCATTGCACCGACTGCATGGGCGCCCTGAATATGACTGTTGTCATATACTTCGATCCGGGCCGGGGGGGCGGGCAGATCAAAGGCATCTGCCAAGCCCTTCAATAGCTTTTTCTGCGTCGCAGTTTCAGCCATTTTGCGGCCCAGGGATTCGCGCGCGTTGCGCAACGCGCCATCCACCAGTTCGGCCCGTTCGCCACGCTTTGGAACAATCAGTTCAACCTTGCGCCCCGCCTTTTCGCTTAACGCATTGGTCATCAGATCCGGATTTTCGATTTCATTCGACAGGATTAGAAGCCGCGGCGGTTCCTTGCCATCGTAAAACTGGCCCAGAAACGCCTCAAGAACCTCGGCCGCATCAACATCATCGCCCACGCGCGGATAAAAATCGCGGTTCCCCCAGTTCTGGTTGGCCCGAATGAAAAACACCTGAACACAGGCTTGCCCGTCTTCCAGATGCAGGGCAATCACATCGGCCTCGCGTACGCCGCGCGGGTTGATACCTTGTGCCGTCTGAACCTGTGTTAACGCACGAATGCGATCCCGCATTGCGGCAGCGCGTTCGTATTCCATGTTCTCGGATGCCTGCGCCATCTGTGCTGCAAGCGTTTCCTGCACCTCGGTCGACTTGCCGGACAAAAACCGTTCTGCATCCCGAACAGACGCGGCATAATCCCGTTCCGAAATATGGCCCACGCAAGGGGCAGAACAGCGTTTGATCTGGTACAAAAGGCAGGGCCGCGTACGGGCATCAAATACCGTATCGGTGCAATTGCGCAGCAGAAAAACCTTTTGGAGCTGGTTCAGCGTCCGGTTGACCGCGCCCGCACTGGCAAAGGGGCCGTAATACGCACCCTTCTCCTTTTTTGCGCCGCGATGTTTCTTGATCTGTGGAAAGGCATGATCCTTTGCCACCAGAATATTAGGAAAGCTTTTGTCATCGCGCAGCAAGACGTTGAATTTCGGCTTCAACTGCTTGATCAGATTCTGTTCCAGCAACAACGCTTCGGTTTCGGTCTTTGTGGTTAGAAACATCATAGAAGCCGTGGCACGGATCATCCTGTCGATCCGGCTGCTGTGGCCACCGGGGCGCGCATAGTTTGAAACCCGTGCCCGCAAATTTCGGGCCTTGCCGACATACAGCACACGGCTGTCCGCATCGAGCATCCTGTAAACCCCGGGCGCATTGCTGAGCGACTTCAGATAAGACTGAATACAGGCATGACCGGTCACATTTGAGGCCGTCGATTTGTTGTCGGATTGTGTCATGAACAACAGATATGATTCTCTGGCTCTGGCTGCAATCTTGACTGGTCTACCGCAAGGCCAAAGACATCCCCGCTTCTTGTGGATAAGTCTGGAGATATCTTTCGGTAAGCCGGAAATTTTCGTTGTTTTTTGGTGGCTTCGCTGAACTGCCTAAATTTTAGGCAGCTAAATAACATATTGTTTTCAAACATTATTTTTGTGATCGTCTGAGCAAGGCGCTGAAAACAAAGGTCTTTTTATGACATTTTTGTAAATCTCTGCGCCAGAGTGCAAAACTTGCACGGGGAATGTCACATTTCAACGCCCAGAACGTCCGGAGTCTGCCATCCAAGGTGCTGTCCGCCGTCCACACAAATCAGTTGCCCTGTCACAGATCGTGCATCCAAAAGGTATCCAAGAGCCGCCGTAATGTCGCCCTCGTCCGCGCCACGGTTCAAAACTGTCGCACGGCGTTGTGCATCAAAATGCGCCTCGCTCTGGCGCGCACCCTTCAACGTTGGGCCGGGTCCGATCGCGTTGACCCTGATGTCTGGGGCCAACGCTTGCGCCGCCGTGCGGGTCAGCGCCCAAAGCCCCATTTTGGCCAGCGTATATGTCATGAACTCTGGCGTCAGTTTGCGCACCCGCTGATCTATCATGTTCACCACAAGACCTGCCGCAACTGGCTCGCCCCGCGCATCCACCTGCGCAGCAAGGCCTTGCGCTGCCATCGCCTGGGTCAGCACAAAGGGCGCGCGCAGGTTGCTTTCCAAATGTCGATCCCAGCTTGCGCGGGTTGCCGTTTCAATCGTGTCATACTCGAAAATCGATGCGTTGTTGATCAGACAGGTCACCGGCCCGCCCAGCGCCTCGGCAACGGCTGGCAACAGCGCCTGAACGGCGTTTTCATCAAGCAGGTCGGCCTGTATCGCAACCGCCTTGCACCCCATCGCCAGAATTTCGTCAACGACACTTTGCGCTTCGGCCTTGGATGTTGCGTAGTGCACGGCCACATCATATCCACGGCCCGCCATGTACAACGCCATCGCACGCCCCAGTCGCCTGCCTGCACCCGTTACCAAACATTTCGACATTTCGGTGCGTCCCTCTGAACCGGTTAGATCAACACCACTGTCAAATAGACCAAATAAAGTGCGGTCAAGCCGATGCCCCAGGCCTTTGTGATGTCTTGTCGCCAAAACACGAACGGGATCAGCATAATCGATGCCGCCAGCATAACCCAAAGATCAAAGCGGAGAAATTCCGGGTCCACACTGATCGGGCCAACCAGCGAAGCAATCCCGATGATCGCCAACAGATTAAACATGTTGGACCCGATCACATTGCCCAGCGCAACATCGGCCTGTCTGCGCAGCGCAGCCATCACCGTGGTTGCCAGTTCAGGCAATGACGTCCCGATGGCAACCAGCGTCAGACCGATAACAGTGTCACTGACGCCATAGGTTTTCGCAATGACAGTTGCATTGTCCACCAGCAGATCCGCCCCTAGTGGAAGGCCAATCAGGCCCAGAACCAGAAAAACGGCGATCTTCCACCACGGCATATCCGGATCGGCACCTTCGACGTCTTCTTCAATTCTGTCATTGGCCGTCTTGTGGGCCCGCGCATCGCGAAACGCATCCCCCAGCACCAGTGCCAGCAACGACAGCAGGACAATACCGCTTATCCAGTCAAACACACCGCGGAACGCCAGCGCTATGAAAACCAGCGACGCCGCGATCATAAAGCCGAATGTTTTGCGCGTGTTGCATTCACTGGTGTGCAACGTCGCCAACAGTGCTGGGATGCCCAAAACCAACAACACATTCGCCGTGTTCGAACCGACAACATTTCCCAACGCGATCCCAGGCGCGTTATCCAAAACGGCCTGAATCGAAATCAGCAATTCCGGGGCCGATGTTCCGAAGGCGACGATGGTCAGGCTTACAATCAAAGCCGGCACACCCAAACGCAGGCTCAGATTGACCGCCCCCTTAACAAGCGCGTCACCGGCAAGCAGCAGGATAACAAGGCCCAGAATAACAAAAAGCCAGGCGATCACAGCTTATCCTTTTCCCTGACCGCAGGAACACGGGCCTTTGCCGATACGGAATTTTCCGCAGTGGCGGCACCGGGCAGACGCCAGTCGCTTCTGTCCGGGCAGGGTGATTTTGCCGAACATGGCCAACACCCCCATAAAGACCAGAAACAGAATGACGATCTTGAATATCACGTCACAGCCCAAACCGTGCGTATTGTGCACGTTCTTCCAGACCGGCCAATGCGTCTTGGGTCAGTTGCAAGACCGAATTTCTGCAAAAAGGGTTTGCGAATTCCATAGCGGCGAAAGCGCACCTTGTCGCCAAAGCGCTCTTTCATCTTGGGTTGAAGATGTCCGATCCCGTCAATCAAACCGACCTCTTGCGCCTTGTGCCCGACCCAGATTTCGCCTGTGAAAAGGTCTTTCTTCTGGTCAAGCTTGTCGCCACGGCGGCTTTTGATATGCGCGATAAACGTTCCGTGTATGTCGTTCAGCAACTCTTTGAGCCGCGTCACATCTTCCGGCTTCTCGGGGCTGAAGGGGTCAAGCATGGATTTTGATTTGCCCGCCGTGTAAACGCGCCGTTCCACACCCTGCCGCGCCAGAAAGACATGCGCCCCGAAACCAGCTGAAATCACACCGATCGATCCCACGACCGAACTGTCGTCGGCCCATATTTCATCCGCCGCAGCAGCCAGCCAATAGCCCCCCGATGCGGCAACATCTTCAACAAACGCGAAAACAGGAACTTTCTTTTCTTCCGCAAGGCGCCGGATACGCGCCCCGATCAAAGAGGATTGCACCGGCGATCCCCCGGGAGAATTGATCTCGAGCGCGACCGCATCCGGCTTGCCACGCGAAAATGCCTTTTCGATGATCGGCGCCATGCTGGCATCGCTCAACGACCCGCGCCCGGCCATTCCAATGGCCCCGGCCAAACGGATGACGGCGACAGTTGGGTGTGATTTGATAAAGGGAAGCCTGAGTTTCATGTATGCCCATGTATATTTCAGCGCACCGACAAACAAGGCAGCGATGCAATATCGGTCTTCATCTTTTCAAAAATACTTGAAAGCAGGTTCATATCCACCCGCTCCGCGTGATTACTTGCGCAAACGCCACCCGGTCCTGAAGATCCAGCCAATGACCGCCAGACACAGCAGCGTGAACCCGGCTATCGCAAGCAGGCTTAACCCGATGGGAACATCTGCCGTACCAAAAAATGACCAGCGAAAGCCGGAAATCAGGTAAACGACCGGATTGAACAATGTGATCGTCTGCCAGACCGGCGGCAGCATCGAGATCGAATAAAACGACCCGCCAAGAAAAACCAAAGGTGTGACGATCAACAAGGGGACAAGCTGCAACTGCTCAAAATTGCCTGCCCAGATTCCGATAATGAACCCCATGAGCGAAAACGAAAGGCAGGTCAGCACCAGAAACAGGATCATCGCAAACGGGTGAGCGATTTGCAGATCAACGAAAAAACCGGCTGTGACAAGAATAACCACGCCAACAAACAGCGATTTGGTCGCAGCCGCCCCCACATAGCCCATGACGATTTCCAGAAAATTCACTGGCGCGGACAGCAATTCGTTAATCGTGCCGATAAATTTGGGGAAATAGATACCAAAAGACGCGTTTGACGTTGCCTGTGTCATTACCGACAGCATGATCAGTCCCGGGACGATAAAGGCTCCATAGCTGATCCCTTCGACCTCTTGAATGCGGCTGCCGATGGCCGCACCGAACACCACAAAATAAAGCGAGGTCGAGATCACCGGGGATATGAAACTTTGCAACAGCGTGCGGAAAAACCGCGCCATTTCATAAAAATAAATCGCTTTCACGGCCGTCAGGTTCATGTCACATCCTCGTGCACCAGATCGACAAAAATGTCTTCCAGACTGCTTTGTTGCGTTTGCAGATCTCGCAGAACCAGACCGGTACCGGCCAGATCGGCCAGCAGCTTGGTGATGCCGGTCCGATCACTTTGTGTATCATAGGTATAGATCAGGCTGTCTTTGTCTGCGCCAAGTTCCAGCTTGTAATGCGACAGGGCATCGGGAATGTCCGGCCCCATATTCTGCACGTGGATCACAAGCCGTTTCTGACCCATCCGCGCCATCAACGCGGTTTTGTCCTCCACCAGAAGCAGGGTGCCTTTGTTGATCACACCAACCCGATCCGCGATTGCTTCTGCTTCTTCGATGTAATGCGTGGTCAGGATGATTGTGACACCACTGGCTTTCAAACCGGCAACGATGTCCCACATGTCCTTGCGCAGCTCGACATCAACACCGGCTGTCGGTTCATCCAGAAACAGGATATCCGGTTCATGGCTCAACGCTTTGGCAATCAACACGCGGCGCTTCATACCGCCTGACAGTTCCATGATCCGGTTGTTGCGCTTGTCCCACAGCGACAATTGCCGCAACACCTTTTCAACGATGGCATCATCACGGGTCTTGCCAAACAATCCCCGCGAGAACCGGACCGTGTTGATCACCTTTTCAAAAGGTTCCAGTGAAATTTCCTGCGGAACAAGCCCGATCATCGCGCGCGCGGACCGATAATCTGTCACGATGTCATGACCGGCAACCGAAACGGAACCGGATGTGGGTGTGGTGATACCACATACTGTTGAAATCAGGGTCGTCTTGCCCGCACCGTTCGGCCCGAGCAGTGCAAGTATCTCGCCCTGTTCAATTTGCAGGGTGACCCCCCTGAGCGCTTCAAACCCGTCATCATAGGATTTGCGAAGGTCGCGGATATCCAGCACAGATGCCATAAAGTAAGCCTTGGTTGTTTTCGGAGACCCTAAAAGCCCAGCGCGCGATTGGATACCGCGCGATTGCACAGACTGACCTGCGTGACCGCGCAGGTGTCAGCTGCGCCCTGTCATCCGCTTGATCCAGCCTTTCTTTTCAGCCTCGGGCGCTGCGTCATCCCCTTCCGCACTTTCGGCAGGTCCTTCCAGAACTTCCTGAAACCGGGTGAAAAACTGATCAGCCATTTTCTTGGCAAATCCGTCGATCAGCCTGCTGCCCAATTGTGCAAGCTTGCCGCCGACCTTGGCTTCGACATCATAGATCAGCCGCGTACCGCCGTCCTCCAATGGTTCAAGTCGGACATTCGCGCCGCCCTTGGCAAAACCCGCGGCACCTCCCTTGCCTTCTCCGGAAATGATCAACGATGTGTTTTCAACCATTTCCGAAAGGACCACAGTGCCTTTGAACGTTGCCTTTACAGGGCCAACCTTTTGCACAACGACGGCTTCGAACCCGTCCTCGGGCGATCCTTTGACCTCTTGCGCACCGGGCACGCATTCCAGCAGCACGTCGGGACTTAGCAATGCCGCATAAACTGTGGCCGGGTCTGCCTGAATATCCCGCTGATCGCTCATCTGCATTCTGTGTCTCCTCACTGCACTGTCTGATTTCTAATGCATCTTGCGGTGTCCGCCAACGCCGATTCAATCCGGTGTCGCAAACAGGCGTAGACACCGGCCCGCACTGTGGTAGCGGTGTAGTCACATCAAAGTAGGTACTTCATTTGACCTCTGCCCTGAGAAATCAGTCCAGTGTTGGCATAGCTTTCATTCTGGCCGGAATGCTGAGCATTTCGCTGAACGACCTGATGATAAAACTGTTGTCAGGCGACTATCCCCTTCACCAGATTGTTTTTGCGCGATCCAGTATCGGCATTCTGTTCACTTTGATGCTTGTGCAGTTCGAAGGCGGATTTTCCATTCTCAAGACACGACAACCCGCCCTGCATCTGCTGCGCGGCGTTTTGATTGTGATCGCCAACATGACGTTTTTTGTTGCTCTTGCCGCCCTACCGTTGGCCGACGCCACAGCCCTGTTTTTTGCGGCACCGTTGTTCATAACCCTGTTGTCCATCCCGATATTGGGGGAAAAAGTGGGGCCATTGCGGATAATCGCCGTTGCCATCGGGTTTTTGGGCGTCGTCATCATGCAGCGCCCGTGGGAAGGTTCAGACGCACTCATGGCAAGCCGCATTGTGCTTTTGCTGCCGGTGCTGTCCGCGATCACCTACGCTTTCAACCAGATATTAACGCGCAAACTGGGCGGAACAACGAAGGCATCGGCGCTCGCCTTGTATATTCAGGCAACGTTTATTGTTGTGTCAGTTCTGTTTTACGTCGTGGCCGGCGATGGGCGGTTTGCCCAAGGATCTGACAACAGCAGTATTCAGTTTCTTCTCAGGGCTTGGGTCTGGCCTTCGGGCAACGATATCTGGGTCATGGTCGGGCTTGGCGTGAATTCTGCAATAATCGGATATTGTCTAAGCCAGGCTTATCGGATGGCCGACGCTGCGACGATTGCACCGTTTGAATATGTCGGCCTGCTGCTGGCTGTGTTCTGGGGTTGGGTGTTCTGGGCTGAAATCCCTGTATGGGAGGTATGGCTGGGAATGATCCTGATCATGGGATCGGGCTTGTTTGTGTTTTTGCGAGAACAGCAAAAGGCAAGAAAACTGGCATCAGCAGCCGTGAACCGGCGCTATTGACGCGCGGCGCATTCATGTTTCGGTGCCCTCAGTACGTTTCACATGCTCTTTGAAATACCAGACTTTTCCGCATGCACGAAGGTTGCGCCCTTTGATTGGCGGCGTTACCCTGAATCAAAGAATGCGTAAGGCATTCCAATCACCATAAAAAACGGGGGCGTTTTCTCAAAATGCTTAAGACACTTGCTCGCATGGTTACGCTTGTCCTTCTTTGTGTCCCGGCACATGCACAACAGCCCCCGCCGCCTGCCGTTGTTGTCACCCAAGCCAGCCTTGAGAACGTGAACGAAAGCGCGGTTTTCAACGGTCGGCTTGAAGCAGACCAACGTGTTGATCTGCGGGCGCGCGTCAGCGGAACCTTGATGGAAATCCTGTTTGAACCGGGCGATATCGTGTCAGAAGGCGATGTTCTTTTTCTTATCGAAGAAACGCTTTACGCAGCGGCCGTGAAAGAAGCCGAAGGATCGCTGATCGCGGCAGAGGCCGAACGCAAATTGGCAGAACTTGAACGCGACCGGCAACAGGTTCTGGTTGATCGAGAAGCATCGGCGCAAACGCAACTGGATCGTGCCGAAGCCGCAGTAGGTCAGGCTACGGGGGCTGTTGTCCGGCTGAATGCGGCGCTGGATACCGCGAAACTGAATTTGTCCTATACCAAGGTTGTCGCCCCTTTCAGCGGGCGTCTGGGCGTCGCACAAGTGGACGAAGGTGCGTTGGTCGGGCTTGACACCGGAGCATTGGTCACCCTGACCAAACTTGATCCGATACACGCCGAATTCCCGGTATCAACGGCCAATCTGCGTGCACATCTGGATCGTGTGGCAGCTGGCAAATCCAGTAATGAATCCGTCGTATCTTTGATCCTGGCAAATGGTGAAACCTACGAAAAAATGGGCGATGTGGATTTTGTGGACAGCGCCGTGGACTCGGCAACCGACTCTGTGACTGTCCGGGCCAAGTTCGAAAACCCCGAAGGTGTCCTTCTTGATACGGAACTTGTCCGCGTGGTGCTGACTTCCGGCGAAGCAAGTGAAGTTCTGACCGTTCCGCAACAGGCAATCCAGCGCGATCTGCAAGGCGCGTTTGTTCTGGTTGTTGCTGACGACAACACGGCCGAACAGCGACGCGTCGCAGTTGACCGCCTTGTAGAGGGCAAAGCGATTGTATCCGACGGGCTGGCCGAAGGTGAAAAGGTGATTACGGACGGCATCAACAAGGTGCGCCCCGGCATGGTCGTTGATGCGGCCACTGCGGACAACGGATAATCCGATGCTGGCAGATATCTTTATTGCACGTCCCCGCTTTGCCGGTGTCATTTCAATTGTCATGTTTCTGGCGGGTCTTATCGCCCTGACGCGTATGCCGGTCGAACAGTTTCCAGACATTGTTCCACCCGCAGGTCACTGTGTCCGCATCCTATCCCGGTGCCGGGGCCGAAGTGACAGAACAGACCGTCGCGCAGGTGATCGAAGATAAGGTCATCGGCGTGGATGACATGATTTACATGAAATCCACCTCTGGCGCGGATGGCAGCTATACCCTGAATGTCAGCTTTGCAGTCGGCACTGACCCGGATATCGCCACTGTCAACGTTCAGAACCGTGTTGCACTGGCAGAACCATTGCTGCCAACGGATGTGCGCAACACCGGGATAAGTGTGGCCTCCAAATCGACATCGCTGTTGATGGGTATTGTGCTCTACGCAAAAGACGACAGCGTAGACGGGCCTCTGCTAACCAACTACGCGCGCATCAATCTTGTTGATCAGTTGAAAAGGGTGGCCGGGGTCGGCGACGCCAAATTGTTTGGCAGTGATGATTTCGCGATGGAGATCAATCTGGACATTGACCGGCTGACGGCACTTGGGCTGGTGCCGGATGATGTGTCGGCAGCGCTGCGCACACAGAACGTTCAAGCCGCCGCAGGCCGCGTTGGTGGCCAACCGATGACCGAAGATCCGGGTCTTCAATTGAACATCACGACCACCGGCCGTCTGTCCGACGCCGACGAATTTGCAGAAATTATCGTACGCTCCAACCCCGATGGCTCGGTCATCCGTATTGGTGATGTCGCCACCGTACGTCTGGGTGAAAAAAGCGCGGATGTCATCACCAGCTTTGATGGTGTGCCGGGCACCTTGATCGGCATGTATCTGGCCCCCGGTTCCAATGCCTTGAACGCGGCAGAAGACGCCAAGCATCTTATGGAACGGTTGTCGCAGAATTTCCCGTCCGGCATTGGATACGAGATCATTTCAGACAATTCCGTGTTCGTCGAAGAAAGCATTCTGGCAGTTGAACATACCCTGATCGAAGCGTTCATTCTGGTCGTGATCATTGTGTTCCTGTTTCTGGGAAATCTACGCGCCACCATTGTGCCGCTTATTGCTGTACCTGTTGCATTGGTCGGCACATTTGCCGTGATGATGGCGATGGGCTTTTCGTTGAACACCGTGTCACTGCTTGCGCTGGTGCTGGCCATCGGGATCGTGGTGGATGACGCTATTGTTGTGGTCGAGGCCGTCGAGGCCAAGATGGAAGAAAACCCGGGAATGAGCCCTGCCGAGGCGGCAAGTGCTGCAATGGGCGAGATCACCGGCGCAATCCTTGCCATTACGCTTGTCCTGCTGTCGGTATTCGTGCCGGTCGCCTTTATTCCGGGTATATCGGGCCAGCTGTTCCAGCAATTCGCGGTGGCTGTGTCGGTCTCAATGGTTATTTCGGCCATTAACGCGCTGACATTGTCGCCGGCTCTGTGTGCTATTCTGCTAAAACCGCACCACGGCCCCAAAAAAGGTGTCCTTGGCTGGATATCAAACCGCATCGACAACGCGCGCGACGGCTATGCAAACGTAGCGGGCCACATTGCCCGCAGGGCTGTCTTGGGCGTGCTGCTGTTGGTCGGTGCGGGCGTCATGACAGGATTCTTGTTCGGAAAAATTCCAACCGGGTTCTTACCGGCAGAAGATCAGGGCTCTTACATTGTAGAAACCAGATTGCCGGAATCCGCGTCGGTGAATCGAACCGTCGCGGCCCAGCGCAAGGTCGAGGATACAATCCGCGACATTCCGGGCGTCAAGAACGTGACCAGCGTTGTCGGTTTTTCCATTCTTGACGGCATTGTAAAATCAAACGCGGCCTTTTCTTTTGTTTCGATGGACGAGTTTGCAGAGCGTACAACCGTTGAAACATCAGTGTTTGCTGCCATTCGTTCGACACTTGTTCAGGGCAGCACAATTCGCGAAGCGCAGGTTATCGCGTTCAACCTGCCACCTATTGCCGGTCTGGGGAGCGGTTCTGGTTTCGAAATGCAGTTGACCGATCTGCAAGGCCGCAGCGCCGCCGAGCTTGCAGCCACGGCGCGCGGTCTGACCGTTGCCGCCAATCAGCATCCCGATCTGTCCGGCGTCTATACGACTTTTTCAGCCAACAGCCCGCAGCTGTTTCTGAACATCGATCGCAAACGGCTTTACACATTGGGTGTTCAGGTCAGCGATGTATTTTCGGCTTTGCAGGCGTCTTTGGGTGGCCTTTACATCAACGATTTCAACCTGTTTGGCCGCGCCTGGCAGGTGCGGGTGATCGCTCAGCAACAAAACCGCGATGCCGTAGACGATATCAACCGGATTCACGTCCGCTCGAATACGGGCCAAATGGTTCCGTTGTCCGCATTTGCGACAGTCGAATTCACAACCGGTCCGATGTCACTACAGCGCTACAACAACGTCAGAACCGCCACGATTAGCGGTGATCCGGCCGCTGGCGCATCGTCGGGGGATGCGATTGCGGCGATGGAACAGGTTATGGCGGCCAATGCGCCACCCGGCTTTGATTATGAATGGACGGGAACGGCCCTTCAGGAAAAAGCCGCCTCTGGCCAAACCACCGTCATTCTCGCGTTGGCTGTTTTGTTTGCCTATCTGTTTCTGGTCGCTCTTTACGAAAGTTGGAGCATTCCAATTCCGGTTCTGCTGTCAGTCATTTTTGGTGTGCTGGGCGCGATGATTTCCTTGCTGCTTACCGGATTGCCGTTCAACATCTATGCCCAGATCGGTTTAGTTGTACTGCTGGCACTTGCCGCCAAGAACGCGATTCTGATTGTAGAATTTGCGATGGCAAAACGGGCGGCAGGCCTTTCGATCATCGACGCTGCGATATCGGGCGCCAGCGCACGGTTTCGCGCGGTCATGATGACAAGTTTCGCCTTTATTGCGGGCCTTATTCCATTGGTCACAGCGGAAGGTGCCTCGATGCTTAGCCGGCGGGCCGTTGGTACGGGGGTCGCAGGCGGGATGTTGGCGGCAGCGGCCGTGGGTATCTTCGTGATCCCCGCCTTGTACGTTGTGTTCCAGACGCTGCGCGAAAAGGTCAAACGTCAACCGGACGTCACCACACCGGATCAACCGTCACCTTAGGTCTTGTGTCGCTTCTGGGATGCCCATGGTTATCAACCGCCGGGACAAACTCGCGTTTATCCCGGCGGGCACCCGAACCACTCACCCGGTCCAACAAGGTTTCCCTTGGGACATAATGCTGTGGCACTCGTCACTACGAGGATCGTTAGACAGCCCAAAATAGGCCAGTATATGACGCTCATAAGCGTCAGGTGTCAGGAATTGGGCGCAAGTAAGGCTGGGTGTTCAGGGGCATTTAGTTCGCCTGACGCGGTTTCGGAAACAATGGCAGGCAATTCACTTGGCCGTTGCGAACTTCACAGGGATATCCTCCCCGACTGTTTCCAGGGTCAGGACGAAAACCCGCCCCAACTGCGTTAACAATTAGGGCGGAATTGCCTATCTTTTATAATCTCTCATTCAAGAACAATCTGTTTCCGGGCCTCATGCCTGGAAAACCTGATGTCCTGTAAATCTACTGCGCAGCCACGGGAAACCGGGCCAGTTTGCACTGATTCCACAATTGCGTGAGAGCATTCACAAGCCGATCAAGATCTTGGGTGCTGTGAACCGGTGAGGGCGTGATACGCAACCTTTCGGTACCTTTCGGAACTGTCGGGTAATTGATCGGCTGAATGTAGATGCCGAATTGGTCCAGCAACAAATCCGAGATGTATTTGCATTTGACAGGATCGCCAACCATCACGGGGATGATGTGACTGGGGTTATCCAGATGCGGTATGCCGGCCTTGTCCAGACGCATGCGCAATTCTGCCACGCGTTTCTGCTGCAAATCCCGTTCGCTCTGGCTCGACTTCAGATGTCGAACCGACGCGGCAGCACCGGCGGCGATAGCGGGCGGCAGCGCCGTCGTAAATATGAACCCGCTTGAGAAACTGCGCACGAAATCACACAGGGCTGCGGAGGCTGCAATATATCCGCCAACAACTCCAAATGCCTTGCCCAGCGTTCCTTCGATCACTGTCAACCGGTGCATCAGCCCTTCACGTTCGGCAATTCCGCCACCACGGGGGCCATAAAGGCCAACGGCGTGCACCTCATCCAGATAGGTCATCGCGCCGTACCGGTCGGCAAGATCACAAATCTCGGCAATCGGGGCAATATCGCCATCCATCGAATAAACGCTTTCAAAAGCAATCAGTTTGGGCGCGTTCGCGGGGGCCGCCGCCAGCTTGGCCTCAAGATCGGCCAGATCATTATGTTTCCAGATCACCTTGGGCGCACGCGAATGGCGAATACCCTCGATCATGCTCGCGTGGTTCAGGGCATCGGAAAACACGATGCAATCCGGGATTTCTGACGCCAATGTGCCCAGCGCAGCCCAGTTTGAAACATACCCCGATGTGAATAACAGCGCCGCTTCCTTGCCATGCAGATCAGCCAGTTCAGCCTCAAGCAGAACGTGATCATGCGTGGTGCCGGAAATATTACGTGTTCCGCCCGCCCCCGCGCCACACTTGTCCAACGCGGTGTGCATCGCATTCAAGACAGACGGATGCTGCCCCATGCCCAGATAATCGTTTGAACACCACACGGTCACATCTTGCTGGCCGCCGCCCTTATGTCGGGTGGCCGAAGGAAAGCTTCCCTGATGGCGCGCCAGATCAGTGAAGACGCGGTAATTCCCTTCTTCTTTAAGGCGTGTCAGACGATCATGGAAATAGGTTTCATATGTCATGCGAGACCCCTTGGTTGTATGGTGTTTATGGCCAAAAAATAGGGTGTGACACCGCGTGCTTCCTTGACAAACGTCAAGACATGGCATTGCAGTCTGCAAAAGTCTTGGTTGCCATGTTTTCGCACCACACATAGCATGCCTAAAAAGCTGGGAAGCGGAATGATCAACAACTTGAACTTGAAGACAGCCAGAGAGTCCTTGCTGCTGCGCAGCCTGCCTGACCCTGTTGTTGATACCGTCCTGAAAGGGGCGCACACGCGGACCGCAACACGGGGAGAGACCCTTTTTCTGCAGGGCGAAGTGGCGCAGGTTATTCATGTCGTGCTGGATGGCTGGGTAAAACTTTACCGCATTGCACCCAATGGCAACGAAGCCGTGGTCAGCGTTTTCACACGCGGTAGCAGTTTTGGCGAAGCCGTTGCGCTGCGCCATCTGGAATATCCCGTATCCGGAGAGGCGGTGACCGACTGTACGCTGATGCAGATCACGGCGACGTCGCTTATTTCGCTGATGAAGGACCAACCGGAAATCTGCGTATCGATTTTGGCATCAACCTTTCAACACCTGCATTCGCTTGTGTCCCAAGTTGAACAGATCAAGGCCCAGACAGGGGCGCAACGGGTTGCGGAATTCCTGCTGGATTTAAGCAACTGTGAAGATGGAAGTTGCGTTGTAACCTTGCCCTACGACAAGGTTTTGATCGCCGGCCGGCTTGGGATGAAACCGGAAAGCCTGTCGCGGGCGTTTTCAAAGCTGCGCCCCGTTGGCGTACGAATTGCCAAGAACCACGCCACGATCGACAATATCGAGCGCCTGCGCGACTACGCCGAAGAAGACCCTGCCGCAGCCTGGAACAAAGCGTTGTGAGCAATCTTGAACAGGCACTTTCAAGCATTGACGCCGCGAACGCGGCCGACCCTGATCAAGCCGAAGGCGCGCCCGCCGCACAGCTTTACGGTCAACGGATGAGCGCGGAACTGGCGCGTCTATTTCCGGATGCGTCAGAGCCACTGCAAATCGCCGCCCGCGGACAACACATTGAACGCTGGGTGTTAAAGAGAGCGGATTTTCCGCAGGACCGTGCCGGATATCTGGCATGGCGGCGCGATCTGGCAAAACATCACGCGCACCGTGTCGGCGAGATCATGTTGGAGTGCGGATACAGTGCGGATCAGGCAGAGGCCGCGGGGCGTATGATCCGTAAAGAAGGGATCAAGCGCGAGCCAGAGGTTCAGGCACTGGAAGACGTGATCTGTTTTGTCTTTCTGAAATGGTACTTTTCGCCGTTTTCCACAACGCAAGCCCCAGACAAGTTGCTTAGGATCGTGGAAAAGACAGCGCGCAAAATGTCCGCAGAAGGTCGCGCGCGTGTTTTAAAGGAATTCGACCTGCCCGATGCATTCGCGACCGCGTTCAAACCATAAACGGGATAAGGTACAGGCCCATTAGCCCGATGCAAAACACACCAAGCGTTATCCCAAAGCCGCGCGCCCAGAACGGCGCTTGCGACAGGCCCAGATAACGCGACAGGATCACCCGCGCCTTCAGCCAGGCCAAAAGCAGCACCAGAGCCCCGACCACCGGTTGCCATTGCGGTGACATCGGCAGGACCGACACCAGCGTTGAAACAGCGCTGAAACCGATCAGCATCGCCCAACCCAAGATCAATGTGCGCCCCGTCATCGCAGCAGATAGATCACGGGGAACAGCAGAACCCAAACCAGATCAACCATATGCCAGAACGCAGCACCAACTTCGATGTTGCGGGGCGCATCACGCCACATCACCAGCAGCAAAATGACAATTCCCGCGACCACATGCGCGGCATGAAACCCCGTAAGCAGATAGTAGAATGTGAAAAACGGATGCGTATCCCACCCGATACCCAGATCTGCCTTGTGGGCGTATTCGGCTGTCTTGATCCACAAAAACACGACACCCAGCACCACGGCCAACGCCAGCAACGCGCGCGCACATACTCGCTGACCCCGTTCGCGCAAGGTCACGGCAAGCGCCGCAAACAACCCGCTTGTGACCAGAATGATTGTGTTGATCCCCGCCGACGTGCTGTTCAGCATGGATTGCGCGTTTGCAAACCCTTCCGGATCAGTTGCGCGCATGGCCAGAAAGGCCGCCAATCCCGCACCGAACACCAGCAATTCGCTGATGATCAACACCCACATCATCAAATCGCCGGGCAATTCGTCCAGCACCGATTGCGTGCTCATGCACCCACCAGTTCCCGATAGATTTGCGGCAACGCCTCGGTCAGCTTGTCAGGGTGGGCGATCACATGGAATCCGCCGCGCCCGAACAGGCGGGGAAACCACGTTTTGGCCTGTTTATCGATGGTGACGCCAAACACGGATTGCCCGGCGCGCCGCGCCTCGCGCACGGCCATGGCGGTATCTTCGATCCCGTGGCGGCCCTCATAGTGGTCCAGATCATTGGGCTTGCCATCGGTGATGACCAACAACAGGCGGCGTTTCTTGCCCTGTTTCGCCAGATCGGCAGAGGCATGGCGGATCGCAGCCCCAAGCCGCGTGTAAAACCCGGGGCGCAACGCGCCAATCCGGTCTTCGACCTGTGCGTTCATCGCTTCGCCAAAGGCTTTGCATTGCTGGATATAGACGCGGTCGCGTTTCAGCGATGAAAACGCGTGGATCGCAAAATCATCCCCGCACGCATCCAACCCCCAGCTGAGCGCGGCCAGCGCCTCGCGTTCGATATCAATCACCGCGCGCCCCGTTACGGCGCTTTCGGTCGAACGCGACACATCCAGCAGGATCGACACGGCCAAATCGCGGGCCTGTGGCAGCGATTGCCGCCAGATCCGGTTGCTGGCCGATCCGTTGGCCAGAATATCGACACGCGCCCGCACCACCGCTTCCATATCCAATTCGTCCCCGTCCAGACAGGCCGGCACAAACACCCGACCCGGACGCAATGCCTCGAACTGGCGTTTGACCTGACGGATACGGCGCGCCGCGCGCGGGTCTTCGCGAAAGGATGGAATTTCAGTCCCCGCTTCGGCGAAACTGTGCAAAACGCGCACGTGGTCCGGCAGATAGCTGCCAGAGCGTGCATCCCATTCCGGATAGGTGGTGACACCGGACAGGCGTTCACGGTCCACATCCTCGGGGGCCAGATCAAGGTGCAGTTTCAGCCGCGTGGCCGGTGCCTTGGAAATCTGGCCAAGTCCGATTTCATCCTGATCGTCCGCCGCTTTTTTCGCGTTGTCGGGATCATCGTCATCAACACGGCGGTTCAGGTTCAAAAACTCGGCCCAGCTTAGAATGGCTTCGAATTTGTGCAGGATCAGGCTGTCGGCCCGTTCGGCCTGATCGGCCTGACGGCGGCGGGCCCGATGGGTTCCGTCGCCGGATTCTTCTGGCGGACCGTCTGCGTCGCGTGCTTCTACGCTATCAGGCGCACTAAAGACCAGCTCGCGTAAATCGGGCCACAACGGCACCGGCTGATAGGGGCTGTAGTTTCGGGGTGATGTCAAAGTCTCGCGCGGTGCATCCAGCAGCTTCAGCGCCAGCGGGGGCAGTGGCGCCGGATCACCCAGCGCGGCCCGCACCAACGCTTCGACAGCGGCTTCGGTTTTTGGCAGATGCGCGTTGCGGCGGTGGTGGCGCGTGACATCGCACAGGCTGCGGTACAGATCGGTCAGACCGGGGCCATTTTCCAAAGCTGTCCGCGCCATTTCGCGCGCGGCGTCTATCGCGCGCAGATCGGCGCGCAACGGATCATCATCCCGCACAAACATTGGTGCATGCGCCGCCGCAGCCGTCAGCCAAAGGTATAACGCGCCGTTGGCCTCGCGGGTTGGAAACACGGCAAGCTTTTGCGGCAAACGCAAGACTTCGCCGTCAAAGCTGGCGCGCGGAACGATTTCGGCCTCGGCCCCCAAACGCCGCAGGAAACTCAGCCGGTGGCGGCTGACCTCGGCGCTGACGGGGCGCAGCTCAACAGAATGCGCCCCCCCCATTCCACGGAAAAAAACTGCCAGCCGCCCACTGACCTCGGAAAGGTCAACACCGGCTCCGTGATGCATGGTTGGCGCATCCAGACGGCTGGCAAACGCGTGCCACAGTTTCCCGACGGTTTCTTCGGGTTCCCATGGCTCGATTTCAATCTTGCCCATGGCCATGCCTCACCCGAAGATGGCCGTAACAAGATCGAGGAGCCCGCGTTTGATATCGGCATCATCGGTCAGCGGTTCGATCATCGCCGCTTCGACGGCCCGTTCAACAGGCATGCCTTGTGCAATCAACGTGGCTGCATAAACGATCAGCCGCGTTGAAACCCCCTCTTCCAGATCCTGACCTTTCAAGGCCCGCAATTTGCCACCCAGACGGACAAGCGGTTTGACACGGTCAACATCCAGCCCGCTTTCACGGGCCACAACTTCGACCTCGACCTCGGGCTTGGGAAAATCGAATTCAACGGCCAGAAACCGCTGGCGTGTCGAAGGTTTGAGGGTTTTCAGAATATTCTGGTAGCCGGGGTTATACGAGGCCACCAGCATAAAGCCGGGCGCGGCTTCAAGCTCTTCCCCGGTGCGGTCGATCGGCAGGATACGCCGGTCATCCGTCAGCGGGTGCAAGACAACGGTCACGTCCTTGCGCGCCTCGACCACTTCGTCAAGGTAGCAGATCGCGCCTTCGCGCACCGCGCGGGTCAGCGGGCCGTCGACCCAGACAGTTTCGCCGCCTTTCAGCAGATAACGCCCGATCAGGTCGGCCGCCGACAGATCGTCATGGCAGGCCACGGTGTAAAGCGGGCGGCCAAGACGGGCGGCCATATGGGTGACAAAACGTGTCTTGCCGCATCCTGTCGGCCCTTTCAGAAGAACCGGCAGGTCATTTGCACTGGCCGCTTCGAACAGGGCGCATTCGTCCCGCTGCGGCAGATAAAAGGGGGCGTCAGCCGCCCCCTTCGTGTTCGGGGCAAAGGTGCCATCCATATCGGTCACTCCGCAGCTACTGTTTCACCGGGCTCGATCACTTCGCGCCGTGGCACAAAGATCGAGTAGAGGAACAACAGCACACCCAGGAAGACGACCACACCAGAGCCAAAGCGCATCCAGTAAAACAGCGCGATGCTGTCCTGCACGTCCATGAAGTTTTCGCCCAGAACACGCTGCATGTGTGTTTGCACAGTGCCTGCAAAGGTCAGGGTAAAGGTCATGAACACCATACCACCCGACATCAGCCAGAACGACGCCATGTTCAGTACCTGATTATAGGGATCACGCCCTTTCAGGATCGGCATCGCATAGGTGAAGATCGCAAGGTTAAGGCAGACATAGGCACCGTAAAACGCAAGGTGTCCGTGCGCAGCCGTGATCTGGGTGCCGTGGGTATAATAGTTCACCCCGTGCAGCGTGTGCAAAAAGCCCCAGACGCCCGCCCCAAAGAAGGCCAGAGTGGCGCAGCCAAGGCTCCACAACAGCGCCGCCTTGTTGGGATGGTCCCGACGGCCTTTCCAGACCATGACAAAGGCAAAGGCCATCATCATGAAGAACGGGATCACTTCAAGCGAGCTGAAGATCGATCCGATCCACTGCCAGTAACCGGGCGATCCGATCCAGTAATAGTGGTGTCCGGTGCCAAGGATGCCCGAAAACAGCGCAGCGGCAACGATGACATAGAGCCATTTTTCCACCACCTCACGGTCAACACCGGTCAGCTTGAGCATCAGATAGGCCAGAATGGACGCCATAATCAGCTCCCAAACGCCTTCCACCCACAGGTGGATCACGTACCACCAGTACTGTTTGTCCAGCGCCAGGTTGTCAGGGTTGTAAAAGGCAAACAGGAACAACAGCGCCAGACCCCACAAGCCCAACAAAAGGATGTTGGTGATTGCGGTTTTCTTGCCTTTCAGAACGGTCATGCTGACGTTGTAAAGGAACATCAATGCAGCCACGACAATGCCTACCTTGACCCATTTGGGTTGTTCCAGAAACTCGCGCCCTTCCTTGCCCAGCAGCCAGTTGCCTTCGAACAGGTTGAACACATAGGTCAGCACAACACCCAGCGTACCGACCACCAGAATAAGCAGCTGAAGATAGGCAAGTGTGGGCGAATGTATTTCGCGCTCCGCCTCTTCCGGTATCAGGAAATAGGCGGCGCCGAAAAAGCCCAGAAGCAACCACACAACAAGGCTGTTGGTGTGCAGCATCCGGATAATGTTAAAGGGCAACAGTTCAGACAGGGTATTGGGCATCACATACACAAACCCCGCCAGCAAACCGCCCACGATCTGGATCGCGAACAGGCCAAGCGCCACCCCAAAATACGCATACGCGATTTTTTGTGATTGGTATTTCATCGGTTTCGTCCTTTCTCAGCCCGCATCATTGGGCGGCCAGCCCTGTGCATCGATAGAATCGGTCCACAGCAGAAAATCACTGAGGGCGCGGTATTCTTCGTCGTTCAGGCCAAAGTTCGGCATCTGGCGGCGGCCTTCGATGCCTGTCGGCATGGCCTCCATCCAGCCCTTGAGCGTTTCAAACGCCGCTTCGGGATCGTCATTAACGCCCCAGCGGGTCATCACGTTTGCCAGTTCAGGCGCGAAATACGCACCTTCCCCCAGAATCGTGTGACAATTGATACAGCCGTTCTGTTCCCAAAGGTGTTTTCCAAGGGCAACGCTTTCGGTGATGCCCTCGTGATCGGTAGATGTGGTGACAATGTAGCGGTGCGAATGAACCGACAGCCCCACAAAGATGATAATAAAGAACAGGGATCCCCCGAAAAAGATGTTCCGGGCCATGCTCTTGGTCATGACTTCGCGCATTGCGCTCTCCTTTTGCGCTGCGTTGATGATGGGGGCACTTTGTGCGCGGTGGCCGTTTCGATCCTTGGCAAAAGTCAAGCGGCGGCGTTTCTTTTACACTTTCGCAACACTCATGCGGTCTGGCGTGGCCCCGATATCGCAGGCCACAAGGCAATCACGTAAAGGGTGAAGGCCACGATCCAGATGCCCCCCGCGCCCAGCATCATGGGAAAATATAAATCGCCGGACAGCGACTGATCCGACCCAGCGCAAACCAGCTGCCAGAACGATCAGCCCGTACGCGATGGCAACCGCCATCGGAGCCACCAAAGGGCGTCCGCTGTGGCCCAGTATTGCGCGGCTCATCACCGCCAGGGTCATACCCCCGACGCACCCGATGCCCAGTACATGCAGGGCCGCAACTTCGCTGGCTTGGGTAACCTGGCTGAGCCCCCACAATACCAACCCCACACCCAACATCAGCATGCCCAGATGCAATGACCACAGGATCGGCTGGTTCCATGTCCACAACGGCCGCCAAAAGAGCACCCGCAAGCATTGCAGGATGCCGGCACTTGCCGCCACCGCGCCCAAGACCCAAGCGGGCAGACCGATCAGCAGGGCGATCGGCAGCGCCGCCATCAACAGAATGGCGGGTCGTTCAATCCGGTTCGGGCTGGTTGGCCATTGGGATTCGGGCAGACCTGCGCGTTTCATTGCATTGCGGGTAAAGGCCGGTGTCACGCGCCCGCCCAATACGGCAATCATTGCGCATAATGCAAACAGGCCCGCGCGCAACCCGACGGCGGCGGTGTCCTCGGTCAGGCCCATCCATTCCAGATGCACGATCATATTGCTGCCCCAGATCGCGGCAAGGAACGCCACCAGAACCATGTTCTGCGGTTTGGGCCGTTTGATCAGTTGCGAAACGATCTTGGCAATCATGATCGGCAAAAAGGCAAGATCGACGACTGCAACCAAACCCGCTGGCAGGGTACCTGACCACCACATGACGGCCCGACCGGCAAGCCAGACACCCGCTGCCATTGCAATGAACCGTTGCGGCGCGGCCTTGGCCCCTGTCCAGTTAGGCACGGCGGTCAACAGAAACCCGCCAAGCGCAGCGCTTGAATAGCCGAATATCATTTCGTGTGCGTGCCACAGGTGCGGCGGCGGTGCGAATGGCAGATCGAAAATCATGCCCCCTGCGAAATGCACACCCAGATACAATTCCCACACCAGCATCGACAGAATGGCAAACACACCCGCTGCCAGAAAAAAGATGCGAAATCCATCGCCGAACAAACGCGAAATCAGGGATGTCATGCGGATGATCCTCCAACCGCTGGCGCGGCGCGTTGCCGCCGTTTCAAAACAGGGCAGGTGCCCGCGTCATTCATCACCACCTGACAGCGCAGGCACAGCACACATTCGTTCGGATTGATGCGCCCCAGCGGATCGATTGCGCCAACCGTGCATTTGGTTTCACACAACCGGCATTCGCGCCCGCATTGCGGGCGGCGGTGCAACCAGTCAAAGATCTTGAGCTTGGCCGGAATGGCCAAAGCGGCCCCGAGCGGACACAGGTAGCGGCAGTAGAACCGTTCAATGAACAATCCGGCCGTGAGCAATACCAGAACAAAGGCGACGAACGGCCATGCGCGCATCATCTGCATCGAAATGGCGGTTTTAAAGGGTTCGACCTCGGCCAGAATCAGGGCGTGCTTCATCGAATAGAAGGACAGCGCCAGAATGGCCACGAACAGGGTATATTTGATGATCCACAACCGTTCGTGCAGGGCATGGGGCACCGTAATCTGGGGCACGCCCAGTCGTTGTGCGACGACGTTCGATAGTTCCTGCAACGCGCCAAACGGGCACAGCCAGCCGCAAAACACGCCCCGCCCCCAGAACAACAGCCCAAGACCGACACCGGCCCAAAGCGTGAAGATCACCGGTTCGATCAAAAAGGTTTCCCAACGAAACCCGTTCAGCAGGGAATGCACGAACGCCACAACCTGCACGACCGAAAGCTGGCCGTTCAAAACCCACCCCAGCCAGACCAGTGTGGTTGTCAGAAACCCAAGCCGGATCGTGCGCCACAGTTTCGGACGACGCACCACAGATTTCCTGAAACAGCAGGATCAGGGTCAAAATAATCTGCATGGCCGCAACGCTGATCACGGCAAACCGTTTGTCCTGCCACGTTTTCTGCCACAACGGTGCAGCCTCGGGCGGGGGGGCAACGCAAATGCATTTCCGGCAACGCGTATGGAACATCAACCACGAATGACAGATCATTTCCCGCGCTGTCGGGGCGCGTTGCTGTCAGCTCGAGGGCAAACGGGCGCGTCGGATCGAACCCGTCCGACGGGATTGTAAACAGGCTGCGTTCCTTGGTATCCGGCGCGCCCACGGCCGCCAGTTTGTCAACGCGCACATATCCGGCATCGGTAATCTGCAGGCGCTGGCCATCCTGTACCAAAACGATCCTGTCAAACACGCCGGTCTTGCGCCAGTCGGTACCCCGATGGGAATAAAGCCCGCGCGAGGCAACAAACAAAACCACATCACCGGGCCCAAGCGCGCCGACGGCCCGGGTATATTGCTGCTGTCCCAGAATGTTGCGGCCAATTGTGGGTGGATCGGCCAATGCAACCCAAAGCTCGATAAACGGTGCATCCCCTGCGGGGATCGGAACCTTGGCTCCGTCCAGGGCCACGCGCGCCGCATCCAGTGTGACCGCACGATGGGCAATTGCGGTTTCGGCGGTCAAAGTCGGCCAGTCCTTGGCCTCGAAACTCAACCGGTCAATACCGCCACCGGGCAACAACCCGCGCCCGATGGCCAATGTGCGTGCAGTACGCAAAATCGAATCCCTGATCACACCCGTCGAAACAGTCGCGCGGGAAATGATGTCCGGCATATCCGGTCCGTCCCCTGCCCCATCCGGGTTCATCAGGTCGATACCGGCAAATCCGCCGACGAATCTGGCAATATCCTCATCCGTCAGGCCCAATGTCAGAATGGGTTCGCTATGCTGCATCAGCTTGGCGCCAATAATGCGCCCATCCGGGCCAATGCCCACCATCACATCCAGTGGACGGCCTGAATAGCCGACCGATCGTGCAATTTCCCAAGTTGAGGCGATGTGGCCGACAACCGCACCGCGTTCCGATACGGACCACCCCGGCACAGCGGCTTCGTCGCGTGTGACAACCGGCGCATCTTGCAGATCAAACAAATCCCGGGCGATCTGCGGTGTTGGCGGGATTGGTCCAATGCTTTGTTCCATTCGCGGGCGCACCGTTTGCGCGCTGGCAAAATGCACCAAAGCCGGCGCAACGCAGGCCAACACATAAATGATCATAGATGCGAGTTGACGAACCATTTGATCTTTTCGCGCGCCTGAAAATTTGCCGCCTTAACGAAAGTCAAGGCAACGGATCACGAACGCGCGCACAACCGTAGCTGCCTCACCAGCGAACGGAGTATTCGTTATGAAATCCAAATCAGCCATCCGGCGCGCATCGCTTTTGACAAGCGCTGCAGTCGCACTGGGCCTTGCCGTGACAGGTGTATCAGCCCAGGAAAAGCCAAAAGACCACGGCGATGACGCCGCGGCGGCCTATCAGCCAAGCATGACAACGCTTGGTCAAATTCAGGTCGAAATTCCGGGCAGAAAACCCGGTGATCCTGTTATGACGCCTTCTGAATTCCAGAAAGCGACAACCATTTATTTTGAACGCTGCGCAGGCTGCCACGGCGTGCTGCGCAAAGGCGCAACCGGCAAGGCATTGACCACCGATATTACCCGCGAAAACGGGTTTGAATATCTGCGCGACTTTATCACATATGGCTCACCTGCAGGTATGCCTAACTGGGGAACCTCGGGCGACTTTACCGAAGAAGACGTGGACCTGATGGCCCGTTATCTGCTTCTGGAACCGCCTGCGCCGCCCGAATACGGCATGCCGCAAATGCGCGAAAGCTGGAAAGTGCTGATCGCACCGGAAGACCGCCCAACCGAAAAGATGAACGATTGGGAAATCGACAACCTGTTTTCCGTGACCTTGCGCGATGCCGGTCAGATCGCTTTGATCGACGGCGCAAGCTATGAAATCAAATCGGTGATCGATACCGGTTATGCTGTGCACATCAGCCGGATTTCCGCATCCGGTCGCTATCTGTTGGTGATTGGCCGTGACGCCAAGATCAATATGATCGACCTGTGGATGGAAAACCCTGCCACAGTTGCCGAAATCAAGGTCGGTGCCGAAGCGCGGTCTGTCGAAACATCTAAAATGGAAGGCTATGAAGACAAATACGCCATCGCGGGCAGTTACTGGCCGCCACAATATGTGATCATGGATGGCGATACGCTGGAACCGCTCAAGATCAAATCCACCCGTGGCATGATCTATGACGAACAGACCTATCACCCCGAACCGCGGGTCGCGGCGATCATTTCGTCCCACTACAAACCCGAGTTTATCGTGAACGTCAAAGAAACCGGCAAGATCCTGTTGGTCGACTATTCGGATATCAAAAACCTGAAAGTCACCGAGATCGAAGCAGAACGGTTCCTGCATGATGGCGGTCTGGACAGCACCAAACGGTACTTCCTGACAGCGGCCAACGCCCGCAACAAAGTGGCGGTGATCGACACCAAAGAGGGATCGCTGACCGCGATGGTCGAAACCGAAGGTGCAACACCGCACCCCGGTCGCGGTGCCAACATCAACCACCCGACCTACGGACCTGTCTGGGCCACATCCCACCTGGGTGACGACACCGTTGCCCTGATCGGGACAGACCCCGAAGGCCATCCCGACCACGCGTGGAAGATGGTACAGCAACTGTATGCGATGGGCGGCGGATCACTGTTCGTGAAAACCCACCCCACGTCAGAGCATCTTTATGTTGATGCGCCGCTGAACCCGGACGCCGAAGTTTCCGGTTCGGTTGCGGTCTTCAAGATTGCCGATCTGGCGCAGGAAGAACCCGAATTCACCGTTCTTCCGATCGTTGAATGGGCTGGAATCGCAGATGGTCAACCGCGTGTTGTTCAAGGCGAATACAACCAGGCAGGCAACGAAATCTGGTTCTCGGTCTGGAACGCCGCCGATCTGGAATCGGCTATCGTGGTGGTCGACGACAAGACGCTGGAGTTGAAGCACGTGATCAAAGACGAGCGTCTGATCACGCCGACCGGCAAGTTCAACGTCTACAACACACGCGCTGACGTCTACTGACGCGCCTGTCCGGGGGCCGCTGGCCGGCCCCCGGATTTCCCCGACAACATCAGGCCGACAAAAGGAGCCGCCCCATGACTTTAACAGGTAAAGTTTATCTGATCGGTGCCGGACCCGGCGACGCAGACCTGATGACACTGCGTGCCTTGCGTATGTTGCAAAGCGCGGACGCGGTCGTTTATGACCGTCTTGTTTCCCCCGAAATTCTGGATCTTGCGCCCGCAACGGCACAAATGATCCCGGTGGGCAAAGCCCCCAAATGCCACACGGTCCCACAGGACCGGATCAATGAAATTCTGACCGAACTGGCCCAGCAAGGCCTGACAGTGGCCCGCCTCAAGGGCGGTGACCCCTTGATTTTCGGGCGCGGATCCGAAGAGGCCGCGCACCTGATGGATCACGGTATCGCAGTAGAATACGCCCCCGGCATCACCGCCGCGCAAGGTATGGCTGCGGCAACCGGCGTGCCGTTGACCCATCGTGGCCTTGCCACCGGCGTGCGCTACGTGACCGGCCACCGGGCCGCCGACCAGAAACTTGATCTCGACTGGGCCAGTCTGGCCAACACCGAAACAACGCTGGTTGTCTATATGGGCGTTGCCAACATCAGCGAAATTGCCTTGCGCCTGATGGGCGAAGGCATGCCCGGTTCAATGCCTGTGATGGCAATCTCAAGCGCGACAACCCCGCGCGAAAAACGTCTGATATCGCGACTTGACCAGATCGGCGTAGACATTCAGGCAATGCCTCTGCGCGCTCCGGTTCTGTTCGTCATCGGGCATGTTGTGTCACTTTACCGCGAACAACCTGTCCACTCTCAGGAGGCGCAGCCTTTTCTGGCGGCGATGGCCGGTGAATAAGGTCTTTGCCTTCCTTTTTCTGGCCAGTGCCGCGATCGCGGGGGATCGGGCAGCCGTTGACGGGCCTGCGCTGGAACGCCTTGTGAAACAGGACTGTGGCTCATGTCACGGCCTGACGCTCAAGGGCGGGCTTGGCCCTGACATCCGGCCCGATTCTCTTGCGCATCACGATCCCGAAACGTTGGGAACCATCATTCTGGACGGCATTCCAGGCACTGCCATGCCCCCGTGGCGTCCGTTGTTGACCAAAGCCGAAGTGGAATGGGTCGTGACCTATCTTTTGACCGGGGTTGCAGAATGAACCGCTTGATTTTGACAACCATTTGCGGGCTGGTGTTTGGCGCGCCCGCCTTTGCCCAATCCACCGGCGATCTTGGTATTGTCGTGGAACGCGCCACCGGGTCCCTTCTGGTTGTGGACCAATCTGATCGCGCGCGCATCGGGCGGATCGAAGGCTTGGGCGACCTGAGCCATGCGTCACTGGTGTATTCCCCCGACCAGCAATACGCCTTTGTCTTTGGCCGCGATGGCGGCCTGACCAAGGTCGATATCCTGTCCCAGACCATTGTGGCGCGTGTGATGCAGGCGGGCAATTCTATAGGCGGTGCCATTTCCGACGATGGGAAACTGGTGGCCGTGTCCAATTACGAACCCGGAGGCGTGCGCATTTTTGATACAGCGACGCTGGAAATGGTCGCCGACATCCCGACCGGATCAAAAACCATCGGTCTGGTCGACATTCCCGGAAGCCGGTTTGTATTCACCCTGTGGGATGACGGCGAAACCTGGATTGCGGACATGTCGGGCGGCACCCCCGAGATCACCAAGATCAAGGATATCGGCATAAACCCTTATGATGCATTGGTCACAGCGGATGGACGGACATATATCACCGGCCTGTTCGGCGAAGACCACCTGACTGCGCTGGATTTGTGGCAAGAGACCCCCGAACCGCAACCGATCCTGCAAGGATATGGCAAGGGGCGCGAAGGTTTGCCGGTGTACAAGATGCCACATCTGGAAGGATGGGCCTTGGCCGGGGGCGAATTTGTGCTGCCAGCGGTCGGCCAGCACGAAGTTTTGTGGGTCGATGCCCGCAGCTTGCAGGAAACAGGGCGTACGCCAACACACGGGCAACCCGTTTTTGCCATGTCGCGCCCCGATGGCCGCCATGTCTGGGTGAATTTCGCCCATCCGTTGAACGATACAATTCAAGTGATCGACAGCACCACAAAAGCGGTCATTCATGAATTCAGCCCGGGGCCGGGTGTGCTGCACATGGAATTCACACCGCGCGGGCACGAAGTTTGGCTGTCTGTCCGCGATGCGGGCAAAGTCATGATCTACGACACACAAACCTTCGAAAAACTGCGCGAGATTGAGGCCGACAGCCCGTCAGGCATTTTCTTCACGGCCCGTGCGCACCGATTGGGGTTATAAACGATGGAAGGCGTCACAGATCCGATCACTCAGTCGCTGCTGGATGACTGGCAGCGCGATTTTCCGATTGATCCAAAACCCTTCCTCAAAATCGCGCAAAAGCTGGGACTTAGCGAACAGGACGTCATTGAACGGCTGGTGAAACAACGCGAAACCGGCCGCATTACACGCGTTGGGGCCACGTGTGCGCCCAATACGGTGTCGGCCAGTACCTTGGCCGCTGTGGCCGCCCCAGAAGGCCGCATAGAAGACGTGGCGGCCATCATCGGGGCAGAAGACGGCGTGAACCACTCCTATCTGCGCGAACATGACTGGAACCTGTGGTTTGTCGCCACCGGCCCCGACCGTGCCCATGTCGACAAAACGCTGCAACGCATTTCCGAGCGATCGGGATTGCGCGTTCTTGATCTGCGGCTTGTGCGCCCGTTTAACATTGATCTGGGGTTTGCCTTGCGTCGCAACGGCACGACACATTCGATTTCAAAACAGGTGGACGCGTCGGTTTTCCAACCGGACGATCGCCCTATTCTGCAGGCTTTGACCAAGGGAATGGCGCTGACCTCGCGGCCTTATCTTGCATTGGCCGATGCGTTGAACCGCAGCGAAGACGATGTATTGCGGCGCGTGCAGGCCCTAAGCGATGCGGGCATCATCGCGCGTCTTGGCGTAATTGTACGCCACCGTGCACTGGGCTGGCGATCAAATGCGATGGTCGTGTGGGACCTGCCCCATGACAAGATCACCACAATCGGGCCGCTGTTGGCAGCCCAGCCCGGAATAACGCTGTGTTACGAGCGTGAACCGGTGCCCGATGTCTGGCCGTACCGATTGTATTCGATGATCCATGCAAGAACACGCGCCGATGCGCTGGATGTTTTGACCCGCGTTTGCAGCCTTCCCGAACTTTCGGACGTGCCGCATCTGCCGTTGTTTTCATTGCATTGCTTCAAACAAACCGGCGCGATGGTCGCCGAACCCGAAAAGGCCGAACCATGATTCTGGATGAAACCGATCGCGTGCTTTTGAATCACCTGCAGGATGGTTTCCCGATTGCGGCACGCCCCTACAAGGTGGTCGCAGACCAGCTTGGCTTGACCGAACAGATCGTTCTGGATCGCCTGAAGGCGCTGAAGGAAAACCGCATGATCACCCGTTTCGGCCCGTTCTTTGATGCGGCTGCGCTGGGCGGGGCATTTTGCCTGTGCGCAATGGCCGTCCCGGAAGAAGAATTCGAAACCGTCCTGACAAAAGTCAATGCTTACGCCGAGGTGGCGCACAATTATGAACGCAGTCACCGATTGAACATGTGGTTCGTTCTGGCCACGGAAACCCAAGAGGAAATCGCACAGGTGGCAACATCCCTTCGTCAGGAAACAGGGCACAATGTGCTCTGTTTTCCAAAACTCAGGGAGTTCTTTATTCGCTTCCGGGTTGCCGCATGAAACTTGATCCCATTGACCGCCAGATTATCACAGCAACACAATCAGGGCTTCCCCTTGTGGCCGAGCCCTATGCGCATATTGCCGAGCAGGTAGGGATCAGCGAACACGATCTGCTGGACCGGATGAGTGCAATGCAAACCCGCGGCGTGATCCGCCGTATTGCGGTGGCCCCGAACCATTACAAACTTGGCATGATCGCCAACGGCATGTCGGTCTGGGATGTTGCAGACGACCGTATTGGTGAACTGGGCCAGATGGTTGGTGATCTGCCTTTTGTCAGCCATTGCTATGAACGGCCACGCGCCCTGCCAGACTGGCCCTACAACCTGTTTGCCATGTTGCACGGCGCCTCGCGCGAAGAGGTTGAAGCCCTGCGTCAGGATGTGGCCGATCTGTTGGGGGACGCCTGCGCCGCCCACGACATTCTCTATTCAACACGTATCCTTAAAAAGACCGGGCTGCGGCTGCGGCCCCAGAAAGGTTAGATATGTTTCGCCTGTCCGAATATATGCACCAGCTTGTTCACCCCACGCCTGTGCGCGTGCGCCGCGGCACCGGTCCGGTAAAACCTGTGATCATCTGGAACCTGACACGGCGCTGCAATCTGAAATGCCGGCATTGCTATACCGTGTCTGCCGATGTGCATTTCCCGGGTGAACTGAGCCACGAACAGGCTGTTGGCACACTGGACGATCTGGGCGATTTTGGCGTGCCTGCGCTGATCCTGTCAGGGGGTGAGCCTTTGGACCGGTTCGATTTCTTTGATCTGGCGGCGCGCGCGCGGCCCAAGGTGCAAGATGCTGGCCCTGTCGACAAACGGCACGAAAATTCATGGCGAAACCGCCGACCGCGTGGCCGAGATCGGGTTTGATTATGTGGGAATTTCGATTGATGGCATCGGTGCCACAAACGATTGGTTCCGCGGCGTTGACGGCGCGTTTGACGATGCGGTGCGTGGCGTGCGCGAATGCAAGAAACGCGGTATCAAGGTTGGCTTGCGCTTTACCCTGACACGGGACAATGCCGAACAATTGCCCGACCTTCTGCAATTGTGCGATGATGAAGGCATCGACAAATTCTATCTGTCGCATCTTGTTTATGCAGGACGTGGCGACAAGAACCGCGGCGAAGACGCGGTGCACAAACATACCCGCGACGCACTGGATCAATTGATTGATCGCGCTTGGGTCGGGGCCGCAGAAGACATGCCCCTGGATATTGTCACAGGCAACAACGATGCCGATGCCGTGTTGTTGATGAATTGGGCCAAGCGCCATTTTGATCAACCAAAACTGGACAATCTGCGCGATCATCTTGAAGCGTGGGGCGGCAATTCATCCGGTCTGGGCGTCGCCAATATCGACCATCAGGGCAAAGTGCACCCCGATACCTATTGGTCCGATTATACAATCGGCAGCGTCAAGGACACGCCGTTTTCCCAGCTATGGACGGGCAATGATCCGATGCTGGCACAGTTGCGGCTGCGCCCCCGCCCGCTCAAGGGGCGCTGCGGGGCGTGTGCGTTCCAATCCGTTTGTGGTGGCAACACCCGCATTCGGGCCTTGCAGTTAACCGGTGATCCATGGGCCGAAGACCCGGCATGCTACCTGTCGAACGCCGAAATCGGCGTCGATGAAACAGAAGATGCCGATCGCCTTATCGTGACGCCATTTCGGGGGAAACGCCATGATCCGGCGCATCGTTTTCACTAGCCTTCTGGCGCTGGGGGCCGCCAATGTGCAGGCAAATCCGGCAGAGATATACAACGACAATTGCGCGTCCTGCCACGGCGCGGCGCGTCTGGGTGGCACGGGCCCGGCCCTGATCCCCGAAACGCTGGGCCGGATGCGCGGCCCCAACCTTGAAAAGGTGATTGCCAACGGCCGCGCGGCAACGCAAATGCCAGCATTTGCCGATATGTTGGCACCCGAAGACATCGCCAGCCTTGCCGCCTATCTGGAAACACCGCTAGACGCCGTGCCGGACTGGGGCCCGGACCAGATTGTAGAAACCTTGTGGCTGGATCCCGATTATAGCGCGGCGGACAAACCCGTGTTTGATGCCGACCCGATGAACATCACGCTGGTTGTGGAAACAGGCGATCATCATGTCAGCGTTCTGGATGGCGACACATTCGACGTTCTGGACCGCTTTGAAACCCCGTTCGCCGTGCATGGTGGCCCGAAATTCAGCCCCGATGGCCGTTATGTTTTCATCATGTCGCGCGATGGCTGGGTCCAGAAATACGATATCTGGTCGCTGCATCAGGTCGGGCGCGTCCGCGCGGGCCTGAACAGCCGCAACATCGCGATGAGCGCGGACGGGTTACACCTGGCTGTGGCCAACTATCTGCCGATGACCCTGACCTTGCTGTCCACCGCTGATCTGGGTGTTGAAAAGGTCATGCCGGTGTTTTCAAAAAGCGGCGTACACAGCCGTGTATCGGCGGTTTATCAGGCACCCCAGCGCAACAGTTTTATCCTTGCCCTGAAAGACGCCCCCGAAATCTGGGAGGTCGCAACCGACCCGAACGCCGATCCGGTCTATGAGGGGTTTATCCATTCTCAGGAAAAGGACATGATCGAGGCCATTCCATCGTCCGAAGGGTTGTTTGCACGCCGCCGAATCGAAACGGCGGAACCACTGGACGATTTCTTTTTCACCGACGATTACCGCAACCTGATTGGTGCCTCACGTGATGGCGCGCGCGGCGTTGTCGTGAACCTGAATGTCGGGCGCGAGATTGCGGAACTGCCTTTGCCCGGCATGCCGCATCTGGGATCCGGTATCAGTTGGGAACTGGACGGTCGCCGCGTCATGGCAACGCCGCATCTGAAAGAAGGTAAACTGTCGATCATCGACACAGATGACTGGAGCATTCTGAAAACCATTGAAACCGACGGGCCGGGATTTTTCCTGCGCAGTCACGAAAATTCACCCTATTTCTGGGCGGATGTGTTTTTTGGACCGAACAAGGACGTGATGCACGTCATCGACAAGCAAAGCCTTGAAATCGTGAAAACCCTGCGTCCCGAACCCGGTGCGACTGTGGCGCATGTGGAATTCACCCGCGACGGGCGCTATGCTTTGGTTTCGGTGTGGGAAGACGATGGCGCGGTTATCGTCTATGACGCCCAGACCCTTGAAGAACTGCGCCGCCTTCCGATGCGCAAACCATCCGGGAAATACAATGTTTGGAACAAAATCACCTTCTCCGAAGGAACCAGCCACTAAACGTCAGGCGATCATCGTCAGCCACGGCCAGCCCTCTGATCCCGATCCGGCCGAAGCTGAACTGTCAACGCTTGCCATGGATGTTGCGCGCCTGATGCCCGACTGGCATGTACAAAGCGCCACACTGGCCAAGGACCAAGCATTGGAAACCGCCCTGGAACAGGCCGGCCCTGCCCCGTTGATCTATCCGCTGTTCATGACACACGGGTGGTTTACACAAAGCGCCTTGCCAAAGCGTATTGCATCGCCTGATGCGAGAATTCTTGCACCTTTGGGCGTTGACCCTTCATTGCCCGCACTGGCCGAACGCTGGCTTTTGGCAGAGCTGAAAACCAAGGGCTGGAATGCCAAGCACACTTGTTTGATTGTCGCCGGCCACGGATCGGGGCGCAGCGAAAATTCATCGCGCGACACGCGACGGTTTACCGATGCGCTGACGACGCGCCTGCCGTTCGCGGATGTGCGTATCGGGTTTATCGAAGAACCGCCCTACCTGACAGATGTTGTGTTCGACACGCGCGATCAGGCGATCTGTCTGCCCTTCTTTGCCGCGATCCGCGGCCATGTGATCGACGATATCCCCGAAGCGTTGGACGGTGCAGAGTTTCCGGGCCTGCGCCTGAATCCGATTGGCACCCATGCGGACATTCCGGCCCTTATCGCTGCGACGCTTGTGGCACACTCAGATCATATGGCGCGCGCATGACCGATCCGAAACCCGCCAGCGGCCTGCCCTTTGGAAAACTGTATGCACTTTTGTTCGTGTTCACAGCCGGTGCCGTCGCCATCAATCTGTTTATGCTTGGGCTTATGTCTCAAGCTGTCGGGTTCAGCGCCCTGTCGCCTGTCACGGCCCTGATCCTAAGCGTTCCGCTGGCGTTGCCTGTGAACTGGATTGTCACGCGCTGGGTGCGCGGCCTGATGGACGAAGCGGACGGTACAAACCAGACGTGATCAAATAGAAAAACGCTGCCGGTGTTTCACCGACAGCGTCATGGTTGCATGCCGCAACAATAGAACGTTTTGGTCTGCCCGAGATTATTCGAACGAGGCCATATAGGCGATAACGTCCATGATTTCCTGTTCCTTGCGCAATCCGGCAAAGGACATTTTGGTTTTCGGCAGGAAATCTTTCGGTTTGGTCAGGAACGCCGTCAGGTTTGCGTCATCCCAAACCAGACCTTCGCCCGCTTTTTCCATCAGCGCATCCGAATATTTGAAATCGGCGTTTTGCCCAGCGGCAGCGCCGACAATTCCGTTCAAGCTCGGACCAACCTTGTTTTTGGCGTCTTCGCCAACTTCGTGGCACGCCTTGCATTTCTTGAATACTTTTTCGCCAGCTTCGGCGTCGCCTTCGGCAAAGGCAGGCGCCGACAATGCCAGCAGCGTGGCTGCGGTAGTAAGAATTGGTTTGATCATGTTCATAGTCCTCTTCTTCAGATAAGGTTTTCTAGTTTAGTTTTCGGGAAACTTCCAATAGTCAGCGTTAGTTCCGGGTGCGACATTAAGCATCCGGCGGTTGAAAGGCCGTCAGCAACCGCCGCAGATTGGGAAGACACGGACACCAACTGGTGTACAGGGCCCCGCCCCGACCCGCGCGGATCAAGAATGTGGCCCATCCGGCCCTGCGCATCCAGAACAGTGCCGAACGGTGATGACGTGGCAAGCGCGCGGTCTTTCAAGATAATACGATTGATCAATGTGCCATCCGGCATCGCCACACCCACGGTCCAACCCGGCCCGTCGGGACGGTGCCCCAGCGCAGCAACTTCGCCCATATCAATCAACACGTTCGTCAGTTCGTGCTGGCGCAACACGGCCGCGATTTGATCGGTCACGTATCCTTGGGCAATCCCGTTCAGGCTTAACGCCATTCCCGGGCGCTGCAGGCGGATTTCTTCAGCGCTGAATTGCACATGTGTCCAACCAATGCGCCTGCGCGCGTCCGCCTCGTTCTTGGGGTCGACAGAAACACCTTTTTGGGCGGCCTGCGCATACAACAGCCACAGTGGTTGAATGGTCGGGTCAAAGGCACCTTGCGACGTTGAGTGCAAGCGGTCGCACAGCCGCAAAACCGACACCAGATCAGCGCTGGGTGCATTTAGTCTTCCGGCGGCATTCAGCCGGGACAATTCCGACTGCCCGTCAAACAAGCTGAAAACACGTTCCAGGCGTGCCAGTTCGCGTTCAACCGCTTTGAACACCGGACGCGCCTGTTTTGCGCTGACACCCGGCAATTGCATCGAAACTCGTGCGCCAAGGGCCTGCCCATACCATCTGGACTGATGGCCTTGCGATGCAATTGCGGCAAGGGGATTTAACGCCAGAACAGCCGCACTGGATGCAGAAATTGACAGAAAGCGGCGGCGCGTCAGGCGATCTGGCATCAGATCCAACCCTTGCGCTGATCAAGATCACCAACAGCTTTCAACGCATTCCAAAGGAATGCCGTATCCAGACTTGGATTGCGTAACTGTGCCATCCCTTTTCACTACCGGAATGGCCGGTTTCCCGACTTGACCAAAGTCAACGGTCGTCGCCGCCTTGGCGGGTCCGACGCGGAAACCTGCGGGCACATCTCAGGCGAAATCGACAAACTTGTTGAATGGCATTTCCCTGATCCGCAGGCCCGTTGCCGCAAAAATCGCATTGGCCAGCGCAGGCGCCGCTGGCGGAACGGGCGGTTCTCCGATGCCCCGAATTCTTTCTGCGTTTTCGATGCCTTTTACTTCGATAACAGGGCACTGATTGATGCGCATCCCTTCGAAATCATAGTAATTCGACTGATCTACGGCACCGCCCGAAAAAGTGATTTCACAGTTCATCGCATGACCCAATCCCCAGATCACGCCGCCCTTGACCTGATTTTCAAAATTGACGGGATCCACAATGCGCCCGACATCCGCCGCGACATACACTTTGTCGATCCGGATGCCCGCATCTGTGTTCGTTACTTCCACCACTTCGGCCACGGGCACGCCGAACGACATGCAAAACGCAACGCCCCGCCCACGGTTTTCCCCCATAACGGCGCCATCCCAACCCGACATGTCGCGTACCGTTTCCAGTACCTTGCGGGATGGTTCATGCCAGCACAGCCGGATACGTTCTGCCATCGGATCCGCGCCTGCGGCATGTATTAATTCGTCCAGAAATCCGTCGTGGAAGAACCCGTTTGTTGATGCACCCACCGAACGCCAGGAACTGACCGGCGCAAGCGGCGGCGCGCGATACCCTGTCACACGATAATTGGGCAGGGCAAACGGTTGTTCCCACGCACCGGCAACGATCTGCAAATCCGGCCCCGGAACAGGAAACCCCTGCCGTCCCATCTGCGATGAAATAATAGAAGGCATCGCAATCGACAGATCATAGGTATCAACCTTGCCATCCCGAACCACGCCGCGCATCCGTGCCATTGCGATCTGGCGTGCGTAATCCTGCGCCATGTCTTCTTCGCGGGAATAGGTCAGCTTGACGGGCGTGCCTTTCATCTGCACGGCAATTTCCGTGGCCCTTTTGACAACATCGTCTTCAAGACGATGCCCAAAGCTGCCACCCATCACTTGGACATGCACGTGCACGTTTTCTGCATCAAGACCCGTGATCGCCGCCACGTTCGCTTCAACAAAGCGCGGTATTTGTGTCCCCGTCCACACATCCGCGCGTTCGTCCGTTACTTTGACAATAGCGTTTATCGGCTCAAGCGGCGCATGGGCAAGATAAGGTGCCCGATACTCTGCCTCCAGCACTTGACCGGTGGTCAGACCCGCCTCGACATCCCCGTCGTCACGTTTCCTGCTGTCGCGGAATGCGTCATCAAAAGCATCGGACAGCGCGGCCCAATGATTTTCCTGTTCGGGTGGAAATGCTGCCGGTTCCCATTCAAATTCGATCTGCTGCGCAGCCTGAATTGCATACCAGGTGTTAGAGGCAACAATGCCGACACCGCCCGTTACCGGAACGATGGCCTGAACACCCCGCTGTGTCAGCGCTTTGCTGGCATCAAATCGGTTCATCTTGCCGGTCTGATACGGGTTTAACCGAACAGTTGCATGCACCATTCCGGGAATGGCGACATCAATCCCGAAAACCTGTGTTCCCGTGGATTTCGCAACAATATCTATACGTTGCATAGGCTTGCCGATCATGCGCCATTCTGAAGGCGGTCGCAGACGGACATCACTTACCGGTTCCAGATCGGCTGCTATACCGGCAAGATCAACATAGGCAAGCTCAACCCCGTCCGGCAGGATTACAACACCGTTTTCGGTCTTCATTTGATCAACCGGCACCCCCGTTTTCCGCGACGCCGCAAGTTTCAGGGTTTCGCGCGCCACTGCACCGGCCGTACGCAGCTTTTCGTAAGAATCCGGAACCGTCGTTGATCCTCCGGTGATCTGCATGCCGATAAACTTCATCATAACATCTACAAATCCGCGTGCAGATTCCGCCGCGAAACTTTCATCGGTCGACCGGAATGGCGCGCCTTCTGCTGCCAATGCCGTGTTGTAATAGGCCGGGCTGGGCGGGCCCGGATCAACCCGCACCTGATCAAGCGTCACATCCAGTTCCTCGGCGATCAAGACCGCCTGAACCGAATAAACGCCCTGTCCCGAATCCGCCCTTGGGGTGATCAGCGTGATGCCGGACGCATCAATTTTAACATAAGGGGTTAAAGCGGCTTCACCAGCTTCAAGGTTTTCCAGCAGCGGATTTTCAACCGGTCGTTTGTAGGCGAAATAGCCAAACGCAACACCGCCGGCGATGGCCGCCGAACCCACAAGAAACGACCGGCGCGCTATGGTTTTGACACGGCCCATATTACACCTCTTTCAATTTTAAAGCAGCGCTGTGAATGGCGGACCTGATGCGCGGATATGTTCCGCAGCGGCAAAGATTGCCGGACATTGCTTCGTCGATTTCCGCATCGTTCGGGGCGACGTTGCGGGCCAACAAATCAGCCGCTTGCATGATTTGCCCCGATTGACAGTACCCACATTGCGCAACCTGATGTTCGATCCACGCCGCTTGCACCGCGTGCAAGGCATCCGGCGTTCCAAGCCCTTCAATCGTAGTTACCCGACCGTCAAGATCCCCGACAGCTATCTGGCAAGATCGCTGCGCCTCACCATCCACATGCACGGTACATGCGCCGCATTGCGCCACGCCACATCCGTATTTCGGTCCGGTTATCCCCAATTCATCGCGCAATACCCACAACAAAGGCATGTCAGGATCTACATCTATGTCGTGCTCTACATTGTTTACGATCAGCTTCATGGCTGTGATCCTCACAGTTTGCGCCCAGGGATTTGTACATTTTTACAATAGTTGATTTATTGTACATATTGTACAATTCGATACAGAATGTAAACATCCCTTCATGTCGAATGGAATTGATCACATCGCGCAGTCAGCCATCAGCGTCGTGTCACGTTATGGCATTCGCAAGGCAACAATGGGCGATATTGCTGCTGCTGCAGGCGTGTCCCGGCAAACGCTGTACAATACCTATGCAAACAAGGAACAGGTGATCCAAGCGGCCATTCGCTATGTCACCGACACTGGTATTCGTGATGTTCACAATGCTTGGGACAACAGCACAACACTGTCTGAACAGCTTGACCGGTTTTTTGAAATCGGCCCGCTGTCCTGGTTTGAACTTGTTCAATCTTCGCCGGATGCGGCTGATCTGATCGACGGGTTGAATTTGGCCGGTGGCGAAGAGCTAGCCAAAAGTTCCGCGCGCTGGACACAGGCGCTTGAAAATCTGTTCCTGCCTTACAAAGAGAAACTGACCGGCAAAGGCGTGACGGCCAAGGGAATCGCCGAGCTTGTCTATTCCTCCAGTCACAGCGCAAAAACCAGCTCGGGCGATCGCGTAGAGTTGGCCGGACGGTTGCAAACGCTGAAACAATGCATTTTGGCGCTTGTGGGCGAGATCTGAGAATTTGATCTTGCGCCAGAACGAATTTGCGCGCGGTTGGTCGACATGGTCTAATCGTTTTAGAAACGGCGCAAAGGGCAAACTATGGAACAGCGATGCTGAAGTCCGTTCGCCTCCGCCTGTTGATCCTCGCCTTATTGCCGCTGATTGTGTTGCTGCCGCTGTTGCTTGGGGTTGGCATCAATCGCTGGGCGGCACGGTATGATGCGCTTCTTATCGCCAATGTCGCCAGTGATTTACGCATCGCCGAGCAATACTTACGACGTATTCTAGATAGCAGCGAAACCGACGTGCAGGGATTGGCCAGTTCGGTCGAATTTAACGCATCTCTCTCCGCAGGCGGCGCGCCTTTTGATGGTCTGCTCGAACGCGCGCGCACTGATCTTGGGTTGGATTTCTTGCACTACCTGCCCAAATCGGCCGCACAAGCATCGCCGTGGCCCGTTGTGCAGAATGTTCTGGACGGTGGTGAGTCTTCGCATATCGACATATTTACGGAACAGGACCTGGCCAAAAACGCGCCCGCTTTGGTAGAACAGGCCAAAATTCCACTGATCGCAACGCAAGCTGCCGTACCGACGCAACGACTGGTCGAGGATCGCGGAATGGTCGTGCATACCGCAACCCATGTGGCATTGGCCGGACATGAGGGCGTGTTGGTGGGCGGCACATTATTGAACCGGAACCTGCATTTCATCGATACCATCAACGATCTTGTCTACCGCGAATCCAATGCGGATGGCGCGCGCCAAGGCACCGCCACACTGTTTTTGGAAGACGTACGCATCAGCACCAACGTCCGCCTGTTCGAAGATGTCCGTGCCCTTGGCACACGCGTTTCAGCCGAAGTGCGCGGCGCTGTTCTGGATGAAGGGCGCACGTGGCTGGACCGCGCCTTTGTGGTCAACGATTGGTACATTTCAGGCTACTTGCCGATCCTGGACAGTCACAACAAACGGGTCGGTATGTTGTATGTCGGCTTTCTTGAAGCACCGTTCAAAGCGGCGACACAATCTGCTTACTGGTCGATACTGGCCGCTTTCCTCGCTATCGTTGCCCTAACTGTGCCTTTGTTTCTGCGCATTGCGCGCGGTATTTTCGCGCCATTGGAACGCATGACAAAAACCATGCGCCGGGTGGAAAAAGGAAATCTGGAAGCGCGGATCGGACCCGTGGGCACCCGCGACGAAATAGGCGAGGTTGCATCACATCTTGATACTCTTCTGGATCAGGTACGGGACCGTGATCAGGCATTGCGGAACTGGGCCGAGGAATTGAACACGCGGGTCGAACAGCGCACCGAAGAACTGCGCGACGCAAACAAGAAACTGGAAACGACATTCCAGCAACTTGTGGTTTCCGAAAAACTCGCGTCAATCGGCGAAATCACGGCCGGTGTGGCGCATGAGATCAATAACCCCGTCGCGGTCATTCAAGGCAACGTGGATGTCATGCGCGCCGCGTTGGGTGACAAGGCCGTGGATCTGAACACAGAGTTTTCACTGATCGACCGACAGGTACAGCGGATCAACGCGATTGTCGGCAAGCTGTTGCAATTCGCCCGCCCCAGCGAATTCAGCGGAACCACCGAAACGGTTGCGGTGGACGAAGTGATCGAAGATTGCCTTGTTCTTGTGGGCTATGGCATTGGCCAGACCGACACGACGGTGGTTCGCGATTTTCAGGATGCACCGCAAGTGGTGATGGACCATGGCGAATTGCAGCAGGTCATCATCAATCTGCTTGTAAATGCACTGCAGGCCATGGACGGAAGCGGCGTGCTGACCCTTCGGATCAAACCCCGGAACCGGAACGACCGGCGAGGCGTGTCGGTAGAAATCAAAGACAGCGGTGCCGGAATTCCCGATGACATTCTGGAAAAGGTTTTTGATCCGTTTTTCACCACCAAACCGGGCGAAGGTTCGGGATTGGGGTTATCCATCAGCCAGACGCTCGTACAACGGGCCGGCGGCCAGATCACCGCACGGCACGGCAGCGAAGGCGGCACTGTGTTTGCGGTGTGGTTGCCGGCAGCGGATGCAACAAACCCCTAATTCTCCCAAAGGGCACATTTACGGTCGATTGTCTTGCGTGACACACCCAACCGACGCGCGGCTTCTGCGCGATTGCCGTTGCACGCGTCCAGAACGTGCATGATGTGCCGTTGTTCGACCAGTTCCAGAGTTTCGATTGCTTCGGTTCCGGAAATCGCGCCCGTACCGGCAAATTCGTCGGGAAATTCACCCAATATGACAGAGCGTTCAATAAGGTTGCGCAACTCGCGTACATTTCCGGGCCAAGTGTAGCGGCGCAGTTTGAGCAGGACGCTTTCGTTCAGGTCCAGTGCCGGAAGGCCCAGTGCGCGGGATATCTGCCCCATGAACATTGCGGCAAGTTCAACAACATCGTCGCCGCGGTTTTCAAGCGTGGGCATTTCAATGTTCACAACATTGATCCGGTGAAAAAGGTCGGCACGAAACGTGCCTGCGGCGACAGCCTTGGGCAAATCGGCATTTGTCGCAAACAGTATCCGAACGTTCAGCGGCAATTCACGTTCTGATCCCGATGGTCTGACCTTGTGTTCCTCGATGACCCGCAAAAGCGTTGCTTGCACCTGCGGCGGAAGATGGGCGACCTCGTCCAGAAAAAGCGTCCCGCCGTCTGCGTGTAGAAACAATCCCTCGGTCCGGTGCTGATCATCGTCAACGATCCCGAACAATTCCTGCGCGATGCGGTCAGGGGACAACGCGGCGCAGTTGATGGGCACAAACGGCTGACCGGCCCGATCTGACATGGAATGCAGGGTGCGCGCCGCAACTTCCTTGCCAGTTCCACTTGCCCCGGTAAACAAGACCGAGGTTGGCAAGGACGCCATTTTTACCAGTAGATCCCGCACGCGATTGATCTGGGGCGACGTTCCCAACAACCGTCCACGCGCACCAGTGTCGTCCGATTGCAATTCGTATCGCATCAAATAGTTTTCACGGCGCAAGCGCTGGCGGTCCATTGCCCGCGCGACAGCGTTGGTAATCTGGTTGGCCCGGAACGGTTTCAGGACGAAATCGGCAACGCCGGCGCGCAGCGCGGTAATGGCCGTTTCAAGATCAGCATAAGCCGTAATCAGGATCGCATCGCCGAAAAATCCGACACGGCGTTGTTCCCGCAACCATTGCAGACCTGTTTTTCCCGGCATGATGTTGTCCAGGATAACCAGATCGAAATGATGTGAATCCAGCAATCTTGCCGCAGCGTCCGCGCTTTCTGCCTGCTCCACCCGCTTGCAACGGGGGGACAGGGTCTTGGTCAGGAAATTGCGCATGCCCGGTTCGTCATCAACGATCAGAACCGAAGCGCGCGCCAGCGTTTCGCCAAAAGCATCGCCGTCAGCGCTAGCAGGTTTTGCCTGCATAATCAGTCCAATCTGACATCCGCGCCGGTTGTCTGTTCTTCGGCTGAGAACCCAACTTCTTGAAGGACAAAATAGGCACCAACCGCGATCACAGCTGTCGCGACAAAGGACAAAAGCATCATCTTCATATTACGTCTCCCCTTGTCCCGTCACTCGGCCGGAGTTGTCGTTTTGGACGTTTTCGACATCACGTCCTCAACCCAAAGACTGTGGTGCTCGCGCGCCCACTGCTCTTCGACTTCGCCGGACCCCATCGCGTCATAGGCGCCTTCCATACCGACAGTACCGATGTAGATATGCGCAAAGATTATCGCCAGCAGAACAAACGATACGATCGCGTGCCAAAGCTGGGCATATTGCATTTCTTCATGCGGCGCGAGCACGGTGTTCAATTCCCCGAACCCGAACAATTGCGGCAAACCCGTAGCGTTCAAAATATCGAATGTCTTGGCAAACATCGGCAATTCAAACGGAAACAGCAACGAAAGACCGGACGCAGAAATTGACGCCCCCAAAACAATGACCGACCAGAATATCAGCTTTTGGCCAGCGTTGAATTTTCCGGCAGGCGGATGCAGGCCTTTGCGGAAAATTCCGCCCCCCTGCGCCAGCCATTTCAGATCGGATTTTGCGGGCAGGTTGTGCACCACCCACATGAAAAACACCATCACCAGACCCAGCATAAAGGCCCATGAAACGTTGTTGTGTACCCATTTCGAAGCAATTGCGATGGTCGAAAAACTTTCATGCCCGAACAGCGGGATCATAACCTTGCGCCCGAACAACGAAATCAGCCCCGTCAACCCCAGCACAAGAAAGGAACCGGCCATCAACCAATGCCCAAACCGTTCCGCAGCCTGAAAGCGTGTGATGGTTCGGCCGGTTTTTTCACCGTCGATTCGTATGCGGCCACGCACCACGTAGAACAATGCCAACAGTAAAATCGTACCCCCCAACAGATAGGCTCCGTATGTGGCCAGTGGGCCGTTGCGGAAGGAGTACCACCACATGCCGCCATCCTGTATCACGACACCCGCCGCCGGTCCGCGTACCTGTGTGGTGATGTTGGCCGTTCCATACCTGTAGGCGCGCCACAGCTCTGGATCAGACGCACCACCCAGCGTTCCCAACTGGTTGGTGATCCCCGCAGCCGCGTCCGGATCACCGGTTGCGCCGCTTCTAAAGCTGTCATCCAGCTTTTCACCACGCTGGCGGGCCATGATGTCTTCCAGCGTCTGTGCCCCGCCCGTGGCAGAGCGATCAATTTCGGTGTTTTCCTGGGCAAACGTACCTGTGCTCAGAACAAGGCTCAGGATGATTCCGAATATGGGAATAAGCAGCGCACGGGCCATAAGCAGGCTCCTTGTGTCGGTTTTATTTGGATCGTGATTAATGTCAGCGCGACGGGGCGGCAAGACTGCCGCCCCACGCTTTTCATCTGTGTGGCACAAGGCCAATAGGCAAATCAGCCGCCTTTTTGGTCGTAGGCAGTGCCCCAACCCCAAGCGCCCGAACCAAAGCCACGGGCCACAACGCGTTCACGGTAGATACCGGAAACAACATCGCCGTCCCCTGCCAAAAGCGCCTTGGTGGCACACATCTCGGCGCAGATCGGCAATTTGCCTTCTGCAATCCGGTTGCGGCCATACTTGGCAAACTCGGCTGTGGAATGGTTTTCTTCGGGCCCACCGGCGCAGAATGTACATTTGTCCATCTTGCCACGGGATCCGAAATTACCGGCCTGCGGGAACTGCGGCGCACCGAACGGACACGCGTAAAAGCAGTATCCGCACCCGATGCACAGGTCCTTGGAATGCAGAACGACGCCTTCTTCGTTCTGATAGAAGCAATCCACCGGACAAACCGCCATACAGGGCGCATCCGAACAGTGCATACATGCCACAGAGATCGACCGTTCGCCCGGATCGCCGTCATTGATGGTGACGACCTTCCGGCGGTTGATGCCCCAAGGCACTTCATGCTCGTTCTTACACGCTGTCACACACGCATTGCATTCGATGCAGCGTTCGGCGTCGACGAGAAACTTTGCTCTTGCAGCCATTATTGTGTCCTCCTTATGCCGACCAGATTTTGCAAAGAGTGGCTTTCGTCTCTTGCATCTGTGTCACTGAATCATAGCCATAGGTTTGTGCGGTGTTTGTGCTTTCGCCCAAGACGTAAGGGTCCGCACCCGCCGGATACTTGCTCCGCCGGTCTTCGCCTTCCAGATGGCCGCCAAAGTGGAACGGCATGAATGCCACCCCTTCGCCGACACGGTTTGTCACCATTGCCATCACCTTGACCTTGCCGCCTTCCGGGCCTTCGACCCAGACCTGAGATCCGTCACGCACGCCCAGATTATTGGCGTCACGTGTGTTGATCTCGACGAACATGTCTTGCTGAAGCTCTGCCAACCACGGGTTCGAACGGGTCTCATCCCCGCCGCCCTCGTATTCCACAAGACGACCAGACGTCAGGATCATTGGATAATCCTTGGAAAAGTCGTTCTTCTGGATCGAGGCATACATGGTCGGAAGACGATAGAACTTCCGGTCCTCGTATGTCGGGTAGTCTTCGACCAGATCGCGCCGGTTTGTGTACAGCGGTTCGCGGTGCACAGGGATCGGATCGGGGAAGGTCCAGACCACCGCCCGTGCCTTGGCATTGCCGAATGGCGCACATTCATGTGCAATCGCCACCCGCTGGATGCCGCCAGACAGATCGGTTTTCCAGTTTGTTTCCGGTCCGGCCACCGCATCAATCGCGGCGCGCTCTTCATCCGTCAACTCGCTGTCCCAACCCAGATCCATCAGCATCTGCATGGTGAATTCGGGGTATCCGTCCTGAATATCCGAATCCTTGCTGTAGACGCCTTCGGCCAACAGGTTGTCCCCGTCACGTTCCACGCCAAAACGGGCGCGGAATGTCAGACCACCTTCGGACACGCGCTTGGACATGTCATAAAGGTTCGGTGTACCGGGATGGTTCATTTCGGCAGTGCCCCAGCAGGGCCATGGCAAACCATAGTAATCCCCGTCTGCCGGACCACCTACCGCCTGCAGCGTGGTTCTGTCGAACGTGTGCTGGTTGGCCATATGCAGTTTCATCCGCTCCGGGCTTTGACCGGTATAGCCGACTGTCCACATACCGCTGTTGAATTCGCGGGTGATGCTTTCGACATTCGGCGTTTCCGGATCGTCCATTTCGATGTTGCGGAACAGACGGTCGGCAAAACCGAATTTGTTGGCGAACTTGGCAATAATCACCTCGTCCGGCACGCTTTCGAACAGGGGTTCGATCACGCGGTCACGCCACTGGATCGATCTGTTCGAGGCCGTGACAGAACCGCGGGTTTCGAACTGCGTACACGCGGGCAACAGGTAAACACCGTCTGTCCGGTCATGAAGGATGGCGGAAACTGTCGGGAACGGGTCGATCACGACCAGCATGTCCAGCTTTTCCATCGCCGTCTTCATTTCCTTCATACGGGTTTGGCTGTTGGGCGCGTGGCCCCACAATACCATGGCACGTACCTTGGCAGGCTGATCCATATTGGCCGGATCTTCCAGCACACCGTCGATCCAGCGCGATACCGGAATACCGGTTTCGTTCATCAACGGTTTGTCTTTGCCATCCGCACCCTGGATCGTGTCGAACTGCGCCTTGAGCCAGTCCATATCCTCGCCCCAGACACGGCCCCAATGGGCCCATGCACCAGCAGACAGGCCGTAATAGCCCGGCAGGGTGTGGGACAGAACGCCCAGATCGGTAGCACCTTGCACGTTGTCGTGGCCGCGGAAGATGTTTGTACCGCCACCCGACGTGCCCATGTTGCCCAGCGCAAGCTGAAGCACGCAATAGGCGCGCGTGTTGTTGTTGCCGTTGGTGTGCTGCGTACCGCCCATACACCAGACAACAGTGCCCGGACGGTTGTTGACCATCGTGCGGGCCACGCGGCGCAACTGTTCGCCGGGCGCGCCTGTCACGCGTTCCACCTCTTCCGGTGTCCATTTGGCCACTTCGGTCTTGATCTGGTCCATCCCCCAAACACGGGTACGGATGAATTCCTTGTCTTCCCAACCGTTCTCAAAGATGTGCCACAGAATACCCCAAACCAGCGCGACGTCTGTACCGGGGCGGAACCGCACATATTCATCGGCATGGGCCGCTGTGCGGGTAAAACGCGGATCACATACGATCAAAGGCGCGTTGTTTTGCTCTTTGGCTTTCAGGATATGCAGCAGCGACACAGGGTGTGCCTCGGCCGGGTTTCCGCCAATGATGAAAATCGCCTTGGAGTTATGCATGTCGTTGTAGCTGTTGGTCATGGCGCCGTAGCCCCATGTGTTTGCAACACCCGCAACCGTGGTTGAGTGGCAAATCCGCGCCTGGTGGTCCACGTTGTTCGTGCCCCAGTAGCCGGCGAATTTGCGGAACAGGTAGGCCTGTTCGTTGTTATGCTTGGCCGATCCCAGCCAATACACTGAATCCGGTCCGCTTTCTTCGCGGATGTTCATCATGCCGTCGCCGATCTCGTCGATCGCCTGTTCCCAGCTGATGCGTTTCCATTCACCGCCTTCGCGCTTCATGGGGTATTTCAGGCGGCGTTCACCATGGGCGTGTTCGCGCACAGCGGCACCCTTGGCGCAATGCGCGCCCAGATTGAACGGGCTGTCCCAGCCGGGTTCCTGCCCCGTCCAGACGCCGTTGTCGACTTCGGCCACAACCGTACAGCCGACAGAACAGTGGGTGCATACGGTTTTGACGGTTTCAACCGCCGTGTTGGCAGCAGACTGCGCATTCGCAGCCGTCACTGTGCCGCCCGTCGCGGCAATTGCGGTCAGGCCACCGATGGCCAATCCCGAACCGCGCAAAAACGCACGGCGGTCAACCGATGTTTCAGACATCGTCGACAGGATACTTGTCCGCTGGGAGCGTCGCGCAACCCCGTTGGTCTTTTTCCTAAGCATATTTTTTCCTCCATAAGGAACTCCTCTGACAGTCGGGCCTCACGCAACCAGTCGTCAGCGGATATTATTGACGTCCGATCAGAACCGGGCGCTGTCGAGATAGGCGCGGGTATGCGCAGTGTCCTGCATCTTGTCAGATGAAAGATCGACCGGCTGCGCTTGTGCATCCGATCCGCTGACGGCAACCGCAGCAACGGCTGCCGGTGCGGCTGTGCCAGCCAGTTTCAGAAAATCGCGGCGGCTGGTACCGTCGGCTTTTTCCTTTTTCATGGGATATCTCCCCTTCTGTGTTGTGGCGGGGGCCCCCGCCGGTCTGCGCGGGTGTTATCCCGCAATCATCCGGAACGCCTCGCGTTCGATGTCCATGAATTGTTTGCCGACCGAGCCGACAGACGCATAGAACACCGACGCTTGCGCGGCTTCCAAATCCGAAAAGAAATGTGCGGCCCAAGGGCCGATATGTTTGTTGAAAAACAGCTTCTGGTCCGCAAGGTCTGCCGACCGTCCGAACCGGCCCACGATCAATCCGCCCATCATTTCCATAAGCGAAGCAATGTTGTCCTCTGGCTCAAAGACGTTCTGGGCCCGCGTAACGCCGCGTGCGGCCATGTCCTTGCGCAAAGTTGCCAGCGGTTTTTCATTCAGGAAACCCGTCAGGTAATAGCTGGCATAAGGCAGAAGTTCGCCACGCCCCAATCCGATGAACAGGGCGTTGAATTCGGAAAGCACCGCGTTGGGCTTTGTCACCTTTGCGACACGCGACAGAGTTGAAATCGCCTCGCCCAGCGCACTGTCATCGCCTGTCAGGCCCGCGCATTGGTCCAGCAATGTCTGATCAGGCGGCCCGGATAACAACAGACCCAGAAAATTATAAAGGTCCGCGCGCAACCGGTCTTCTGCACTGACTGACGTGGTATCTGCCAAAGCGCTCATGCAGCGGCCTCCGATCCGTTAGGTTTTGTATATTGAAATCGCATCCGGCGGCGGGGCATTTCGACCTGAACTGCCACATCGTCTTGCGCGACGGGCTCGGGGTCGATCGTGCTTTCAAAAATTGCTTCTGGCGCATCCGTGGATGCGTCGCATTGCTCTTGCACTGCCAATTCCTGTTCGGCCGCTTCCTCTGTCACGCTCACTTCTTCAGCGGCGTCGGTGCTACCGTTTTCTGCTGCCTCGATCCTGGCCAGTTTTTCTTCGGCCTGACGCGCCATTTCCTGAACATGGCTCAGCATGCCCTTGCCGACCTGATAGGCCGTTTGCAGGTTTTCAACGACCATCGCGCTGTCGGTAAAATCCTGTCCGTAATCCACAAGCCCATCAACATTGGCCAACACCGGATTCATCTTCCACAACTGGCGCAAGGCGCGACGGCGCAAACGATCAGGCACGGCCTTTGACATAAAGCCCCGGATATCATCCCCCAACTCAAGACTGTCGGGATCCGGCAACCCGAATTCTTCCAACAGTTCTTCATCGGTCTTGGCGTCTTGTGCAGCCTGTTCCGCTTCTGCAGCACGCGCCAGAACGTCTTGCTCTTCCGCCAGCGCTTCGGCCTGAACGCGTGCCTTGCGATCCGACCAGAATCCGGATGAGCGTGTACGACCGGTCAATGCACCTGCTCCTTGTCAGAACGTTTGCTCGGGGCGCGATAGACATCGCTGATCTGCGAAATCCGCGCATCCCCGATACCATCCTGAACCCGATCGGTCCGATGCTTGTCGCGGCGGCGCTTCACAAACACCTCGTGCTCGTGATGCTGCAAGGCAAAATCGCGGATCCACGCGATCAAGCCTCCGGGCATTGGCACCTTTTCCACCAGATCTTCGCCATTGTCCGCGTAATCCTGCGCTTCGTACGGCGACGCAGTGGCCAGCAAAACGTCATAGGGATGTTCGGTCGACATCGTCTTGCGCAGCACAACATAGATCGCCGGAATATTGTCGGACAATCCAGCCAGATACGCCTCGCTGTCCGCGCCGTGCAATTCCAGATACGGTGTTCCGATATGGTATTCCTGCACGTCGTTTTCTTCGCGCAGCAGTTTCCAACTGGCGTCTGCCGCACCCGGCAGAACGGCAACCGCTTTCCAACACCACTTGGCCCACCGGGTAACACCCGGCGTCCGCCTCAGAACAACGCCCAGCGGCATCGTCTGATACTGGTTTGGATTGTGGATCAAAGCTCCTCCCAAAAGCATGACCTGCGGTATTCCATTGTATGCTGGACCAACTCTGCCGCCACGCAAAGTACTTTCGCCAGTTTTTTACATCAAATTGCCCAAACGGACAAAATGGGGTGCCAAAGCGCGCATCGGCCCGCAACATGGACGAAATGTCCCTCGGTGCGGTTGGGGCGATTCTCCGCAATGGGTGAAACGCACGGATTGATTCGCTCCGCGCTGCGCGCTTCCATCAACCGGATGCTGTGAACCCGAATCAAGTTTTCCGGTTTACGACGGATCGAATCCGTGGCTACACTTGCGCGCAGCCGCCGAAATCAGAACCGGTTTTCCAGAAAATGAAAGCGCAAAAATAGATGCCTAAACACTTGATAATATGTGATTGTTTGGGGACCCAATCAATAGATGCGGACGGGTTGTCGAACGCAACAGGATTGGCATGTTCGCGGCTGCATACTGCGCTGTGCACCACACAGATTGATCTGGCGGCCAAGGCGATCGCGTCCGGAGATGCGATAATCGCATGCCAACAAGAACGGGCGCGATTCGAGGAATTGGCCCACGATCTGGACGTGGATATCCCCGGTTTTGTCGACCTGCGTGACCGTGCGGGATGGTCTGCAGACAGCACCAATAAACTACCCAAAATGGCCGCCTTGGCCGCCGAGGCACTTTTACCGGTCACCGAAGGCAAATCGCTGGATGTGGTTTCCGAAGGTATCTGCCTGATCATCGGCCCCGGTGCGGTGGCGCTTGATGCGGCAAGAAAGCTTAAGGATATCCTGAGCGTAACCGTCCTGTTGACCGATGAGACCGCGCCGGAACGGGAAAACGGCTTTGATATTGTGCGCGGACGCATCGACATGGCGCGCGGCGCTCTGGGTGGGTTTGATCTGACATTTGATGCCTTGCAAGAAATCGAACCGGGCGGACGTGGCAGCGCTGTTTTTTCGCCCCCCAAGGCGGGCGCGTCATCGCAATGCGATATAATCGTTGATTTTTCGGGTCAGTCTCCGCTGTTTCCGGCACATGAAAAACGCGAGGGATACCTGCGCGCCGATCCATCGTACAGTCCGTCTGTCGCGGATGTGATCTTGCAGGCATCACAACTGGTCGGAACATTCGAAAAACCGCTTTATGTGCGTCTCGAACCATCCTTGTGCGCCCATTCCCGCGCCGAAAAACCGGCATGTTCAAACTGTCTGAACGCATGCCCCACCGGCGCCATCACATCAGCGGGCGAACACGTCGCGATTGATCCGATGGTATGCGCCGGATGCGGTGCCTGTTCCGCCCTGTGCCCGTCCGGCGCAATTTCATATGATGCCCCGACGGTTGATACAGTGTTCCGGCGGGTTCAGGTTCTGGCCTCAACCTACAGAAAAGAGGCGGGTACGGCGCCGCGCCTTCTCGTGCATGATGATAGCTTCGGTGACGAGATGATATCCCTGTCGGCCCGCTTCGGGCGGGGCCTGCCTGCCGACGTCATTCCCATGGAAGTGACGGCACTTGCCGGGTTCGGGCATGCTGAAATGCTGGCTGCGCTCGGGTCCGGTTTTTCGTTTGTATCTGTTTTGCTGTCGCCGCAGTCTGATCGCGAAACGCTGACCCGTGAAACGGAACTGGCAACTGCAATCGCGGGGGCCAAAATCAACCTTCTTGATGTGACCGACCCTGATGCATTGTCGGATGCTCTCTTTGATGCTGGCCCGTGCGATATCACCCATGATCCGATCTTGCCCATGGGCACGCGACGGCAGGTCGCCCGCACCGCTGCCAAGGCGCTGGTTCCGGATGCGACCATTGTCCCCTTGCCGGAATCCGCACCTTATGGCGCGGTTCTGGTCGACACGGATGCCTGCACCTTGTGTTTGTCCTGTGTGTCGCTTTGCCCGTCCGGAGCATTGGCCGAAAACCCCGACAAACCCCAATTGCGCTTTCAGGAAGATGCCTGTTTGCAGTGCGGCCTGTGCAGCAACATTTGTCCCGAACAGGCGATCACGCTGAAACCGCAGTTCAATCTGACAGATGCCGCCTTTACGCAGGTTATCCTGAACGAAGAAGAACCGTTTGCATGTATTGAATGCGGCAGCCTGTTTGGTGTGAAATCGACTGTCGAACGGATCACCGAAAAGCTTGCCGGGAAACACGCAATGTTTTCCAACCCGAAAGCCGCCAGAATGATCCAGATGTGCGACAATTGCCGCATTCAGGCGCAGTACCATTCCGACGACAACCCGTTTGCCGCCGGAGAACGCCCGAAAGTGCGCACCAGCGACGATTATTTTTCAAAGCGCAAGGATCACTGAGTTTGCAGAGGCGCGCCCAAATCGGCCGGTTCGATCGTGACAACGTAGGCAAGGATTGCGTCCAGATCCTGGCCGCTCATCCGCATCGGTTCGATCGGCGACGGGCGGGCCGGATCAAAGGGCTGGGTAATGCCCTCGACCTGCGTGAAGGCCGGATGCGGCTTAAGTGCGTAAAACGCCTCGAACCGGAATTCCCAGTTGTCCAGCGCCCGGATCAGGGCAAAGGACGGGGTCGATCCGATGGCTTTCATGCGGTTCTTTTCATTCACAACATGGCAACGGCCACAATGCACCAGCGACAATTGTTCGCCCGCGATGGCATCACCGTCGCGGATTACCGGTGCCTCGTCGACTTCGGCGACAACCGGCAAAGTAAACCGTGCGCCACCGTCCGGCTGAAACCCTGTTATCGCCCGCCCGCCAGCGTCCGAGCCAAGCCATTTCACGAACCGGTCCGCGGCCGGCGTGCTTTGCACAACCTCCAGATACCAGATCCCGTCCGGACCTTCGAAAACAGCCGGTCCGCGATTGTCGGTGTTCAGCACCAACTCGGCCTGTTCGCCCGATGTCACCCGCGACACCTTGACCGAGGTCTTAAGCGAAAACCGCGGCACAAGGTGATCAGGCAGGCCTGTCTTTTCCAGAGCATCGGGAATCACAAGGCGGAAAGTTTTGTCATCCGCTTGCGCAAGGTTGACCATCCACAGCCAAACGCCAAGTGTGCACCACAAAATACGCATACCAACCTCTTTTTGCCTGAACCGCAGGCCAGAAGCCTAGCGGCACATCACGCCGCGGGTCAACATTTCGGACAATCCGATCAAAGGAGCACAAGCTGATGAGCGAAGAATTCAATATGTCGATGCGCAAATTCCTCAAACAGGTTGGGGTAACATCACAACAAGCCATCGAAGAAGCGATGCGCGGAAAATCCACCAGCGGCCAAAGCTTTGACGCCAAAGTGGTTTTGACAATTCCGGGCTTGGATCTGGAACATGTCGTGACGGGAAAAATCACAGGTCAGGATAACTGAAGTGCCGGTAACGCGCGACGACGTACTTTCCGTACTGAAAACCATCAAGGATCCGTTTTCGGGTCAGGATATCATGGCAGCAGGCCTTGTGCGGGCTTTGTCGGTAGACGAAGGCGCAGTGCGGTTTGTGTTTGAAGTGGCCCCGTCTCTGGCCGCGAAAATGGAACCCGTGCGCGCAGAAGCCGAGGCGGCGTTAAAGGCAATGCCGGATATCGCCAGCGTATCCGCGATTATGACAGCCCACACAACAAGCGCGCCGCCCCCCGATCTGAAACCGTCGCGCCCTGCCGAAGCGAAGGGCCCCCAGAAAATTCCCGGCATTGACCGGATCGTTGCCATTGCTTCGGGCAAAGGCGGCGTTGGAAAATCTACCGTGTCCGCAAATCTGGCCTGCGCGCTTGCAGCCGAAGGCCGGCGCGTGGGGTTGCTCGATGCCGATGTTTATGGCCCGTCCCAGCCGCGCATGCTCGGTGTATCGGGGCGCCCGGCCTCGCCCGATGGCAAGACGATCCTGCCGATGCGGAATCACGGCGTCACGATGATGTCGCTGGGGTTGATGGCGAACGAAGATCAGGCCGTTGTCTGGCGCGGGCCGATGTTGATGGGTGCGCTTCAGCAGATGCTGTCGCAGGTCCAGTGGGGCGCGCTGGATGTGCTATTGGTCGATCTGCCGCCCGGCACGGGCGATGTGCAGATGACACTGGCGCAAAAGGCCCAGTTGAACGGCGCGATCATCGTATCTACCCCGCAGGATGTTGCGTTGATCGACGCCCGGAAAGGCATCGACATGTTCAACCAGCTGGGCACCCCAATTCTGGGCATGATCGAAAACATGAGCACCCATATCTGTTCGGCCTGCGGCCACGAAGAACATATTTTCGGTCATGGCGGTGTTGTCAGCGAAGCCGCCAAAATCGGCGTGCCGCTGATGGCGGAAATTCCGCTTGCATCTGGATATCCGTCTGGCTGCCGATGGCGGTGCGCCGATCGTCGTGTCAAAACCGGACAGTCGCGCAGGCACAAGCGTTTCGCAATGTCGCGCGGGCCCTGATTGCGGATGGTAACGCATGACCACGCCCACCTTTCCCCCGCTGATGAGCGGCTTTGCCGTATCCGGCGACACCGATCCCTTTGATACGGCGCAGGCACAGGCCGCGATCGGGTGTGATGCGGGTTTGATCGTTTACAATCTGGCACCAACAGAATTGCGGGCGGCAATCGTACTGGTGCCAGAAGTGCCACTGGCGGATGCCATGGCCATGTTGCCCGCCTGTGGCGTCGGGTTCCAGAACGCCTTGGGCGCATTGGCGCCGCCAGAGGTGGCCGTCCATCTCGACTGGAAAGGTGGAATCCTGGTCAACGGGGCGTCCTGTGGCAGGTTGCGGGCCGTTGCATCAACCGATGATCCCGAACAGGTGCCCGATTGGTTGATTATCGGGTTGGAGATTCCGCTTTGGCCCGCGTCGGACGATATGGGTCACACGCCCGATCAAACCGCCCTTTACGCCGAAGGGTGCGCAGATGTGGATGCTGTCCAGCTTCTTGAAAGTTGGGCGCGCCATACGCTGGTCTGGATCAGCCGCTGGGCAGACGAAGGCACGGCAGTTGTGCACAACGAATGGCGCGGCTTGTCCAGCGATATCGGCGAGAGTGTCGCATTCGGCGATCTGAGCGGTACATTTCTGGGTATCGATGAAAAATTCGGCATGCTGCTTCGTCCGGCGAAACGACCCATCTTATCCCCCTGACCCGCGTTCTGGAGTCTTCAAAATGACAGACGGTGCCCCCGCATATCTGGCCCGCGCAATCCATTTCGATGAAAGCGATATGAACATCTTTCACACACCGGCCCGCACCGGTGAATGGTGCATTTCAGGTGGCTTCGAATTCTCGAACTGGTCCGAAGGTGATCTGACAGGCAAGGCCAAACAGGCCTTTACCAATGGCTGGCTGGGGCTGGAAACCTTCGGGCGGGTATCGGTTGTTGCAATCACAAAGATCGAACCCGCCGAGTTCGCGGTTCTGACAGATCTGCTGGCGGCCCACTTCGTCAGCCATTACGGCGCCCCATCCATCGAAGCCGCGCGCGGTGTTGCATCGGCTGAACTGACGCAAATGGCAGAACTCTGCGACGGGCAGGCCCCGAATACGCTGCTGATGCTGAGCCGCGAGTTGACAGAGGCCGGCGTGAAAGAGGCGTTTCGGATGATCGAACCACAAGCCGCCGGACTGGACCAGTTCGCCATTCACGGATCGTTGGACGAAGACGACCGCACCAACACTAGGAAAGCGAAGCATGCGCGGGTTGCCGGTGTGATGCCTGTCTTTCTATTACTTGCCCGCAACAATCAATCCATGCGGTTATAACCCAAAGAGATTTGGAAACGGCCGCCAATGATTGACCCGCTATTTGTGAACGCGCTGGAAAAGATTTGCGGTGCCAAATCCATTCGGGCTGCCGAAGATCTTGCCATGCAGGATTACGGGTTTCACGCTGAAAACCTTGGTGCAACTTGCGCCGTGCGCCCGACATCAACGGCACAGGTTTCTGACATTCTGAAGCTGTGCAACCGTTTCGGGGTGTCTGTTGTGCCCCAAGGCGGATTGACAGGCCTTGCAGGGGGCGCAGTTTCAAATGCGGGACAGGTGATTGTCAGCAGTGCCAGACTACTAGGCGAGATTGAAATTGATCCGGTCAACCGGATCGCGCATGTCGCGGCCGGCACCACATTAGAAGCGCTTGATCACGCAGCGCACAAGCACGGCCTGTGTGCTGGCATTGACATCGGCGCACGAGCCACAGCGACCATCGGCGGCATGATCGCCACCAATGCCGGCGGGGGCGAGGCGTTTCGAAACGGTATCATGCGCAACCGTGTTCTCGGGCTTGAGGCAGTTTCGGCAACAGGCATCGTTATGTCCGACCTGAAACGGGTCACCAAGGCCAATGAAGGCATCGACGTAAAGCAATTGTTTATTGGGTCCGAAGGCACGTTGGGCGTAATCACCCGCGCTGTTTTGCGGCTTGCACCCGCACCCGGTGTTTGCTGCACCTTTATCGCGTCATTTGCTGACACGATAACTGCGCTAAACATGTTTCACACCTTGAATGCCATGCCGTCAGCTCGCCTGTTGCGGGCCGAGATTATGTGGCGCGACTATGCCGTGCAAACGGCCATGGCACTGGGTCTGCAAACCGTTCTTCCAGCCCCGGATCGCGCTGTCCACGTTGCTTTTGAAATGGAACCTCTGGACGGATCAGTCGACACGTTTCTGGAATCTCTGGCAGAGCAATTGGACAAGGCCGGATGCGAAGATGTGATCGTGGCCCAGAATGACCGCGAACGAAACAACATCTGGAAGGTACGCGAAGACAGTTGGGCATTGGAAAAGACGTTTTCCAACAACTTCTGGTATGATGTTTCGCTGCCCCACAGCATGCTTGACCGCTATGTCACCCGCACAACAGACGCGCTTGGCAGGCTACACCCGTCTATCCGGACATTCGTGATGGGGCATCTTGGGGATGGCAACCTGCATCTGACAATCTCTGGCGACGCTGAAATCGGCCCTCTGCACGATGCGATTTCTGAAATTGTTTACAATGGCTTGGCACAGTCGGGCGCATCCTTTTCCGCGGAACATGGTATCGGGATCGAAAAGCGACCCGATCTGGACCGGTTTGGCGATGCAGGAAAACTGACACTCATGCGGATGATAAAATCCGCTTTGGATTCGAACGGGATTATGAATCCCGGCAAGGTCATCGCAACCAACATCCCTGAATACTGAATATTTCCAAGGTTGAAGCAGTGGCTTAACTCAGCATCTGTTTGCGCATTAATTATTTGTATACAATATGTCCACAATCTGAAAAAGCGGAGTCGGACCCGTGGTGAAATCCCGAAAACTGGATTGTTTGAACGATCTCAGGCTTAGAATTCTGACACTGGATTTGGGCCCCGGCTCGGATCTGGACGAGGTCACTCTTGCCGATCATTACGGGATCTCGCGCACACCCTTGCGTGAAATCGTGCAGCGTCTGGCCGGCGACGGTTATCTTGAGCTTGCGGAAAATCGCGGTGCCAAGGTGGCGTCGATGGATCTCAACACAATGCGCACGTTCTTTCAGACTGCGCCGCTGATCTATGCCAATATCGCCCGCCTGGCCGCTGAAAACCGGCAACCTGCCCAGATTGAAGACCTGAAGAAAACCCAAGCCCAGTTTGCCATGGCAACACAAACCGCACAGGCCGCGCAAGCCGCGATGTTGAACCACCGTTTTCATGCCATCATCGGCGAAATGGCCCACAACCCCTATCTGGTGGCCAGCTTAAGCCGGATGCTGATTGATCACACACGGTTGAGCCAGACTTTCTATCGTCCGGAATCCGACAAGGAACAGGCCTTGGTGAAAAAGGCCTGCGATCAACATGACGCGATGATTTGTGCCATCGAAGCCCGTGAACCGGCCTTGGCCATCGACCTGACATTACAACACTGGGATCTGTCGAAAGATCGACTGGAACGCTTTGTCACCCCAGACCCTCTGCCCCTGGATGTGATATCGCTCAAGGAGCGCCGCAATGCAGTTTGAAGGCATCTATACCCCGCTGGTCACGCCCTATCATGATGATTTCACCGTCAACGAACAGGCCTTGGCCGACACTGTCGAATATCTGATCGGGGCCGGCGTAAACGGCATTATCGTGGCGGGCACAACCGGCGAATACTATGCGCAAACGGCCGCTGAACGGGTGTGGATGATGAAACGCGCCACCGACCTGATTAAGGATCGCGTGCCCGTCATTATCGGCACCGGCGCGATCCGTACCGAGGACAGCATCGAATTCGCACTGGCGGCCAAGGCCCACAAGGCCGATGCTATTCTGGTTGCAACGCCGCCTTATGCCTACCCGACAGGGCGCGAAATTGCCCTGCACGCGCTGGCGGTTGACCGCGCTGCCAACCTGCCGGTGATGCTGTACAATTATCCGGGGCGCATGTCTGTCAACATGGACGAAGAAACTTTGGACCGGTTGGGACGGTCCCCCAATTTTTGCGCCATCAAGGAAAGCAGCGGAGATATCAACCGCCTGCACATGCTGGCACGGGACTATCCCCATATCGCGTTGTCCTGCGGCATGGACGATCAGGCGCTGGAATTTTTCGCATGGGGTGCCCGCAGTTGGGTTTGCGCCGGATCGAACTTCGCGCCCAAGGCGCATATCGCGCTTTATCGCGCCTGCGCCGTCGAGGGGGATTTTACCAAAGGCCGCGCGATCATGTCGGCCATGCTGCCCCTGATGCGGGTGCTGGAACAGGGCGGCAAATTTATCCAGTGCATCAAATACGGCCTGACCCTGCGCGGGATAGACGCCGGACCGCCACGCAAACCGCTGCAACCGCTGAACAAAGATGACAAACGCGAACTGGCCGAGGTTATTCGCACCATGAACACAACCATTTCCCAGATCACGGGAGAGGCACAATGACCGATTTGCTGACCCACGCAGAATACAAAGCCATCGCAAACGCGCTGACCCTGCCGCGCGCCCCGTTCATCGACGGTAAGTTCCACAAAGGCGCAGGCCCGATGATGGCGACAACCAACCCGGCCACAGGCGCAGAACTGGCACAGATCAGCACTGCGAACGCCACAGATGTTGACCTTGCCGTATCAAAGGCGCGCGACGCCTTCGATCAGGGGCGATGGGCCAAACGCCACCCGTCCGAGCGTAAGGAAACCCTGATCCGGCTGTGCAAACTGATCACCCGCAACCGGCGCGAGTTGGCCGTTATGGAAAGCCTCGACAGTGGCAAACCGATCCGCGATTGCGAATTGATCGATCTGCCCGAAACCATCAACTGCATCAAATGGCACGCCGAAGCGATCGACAAGATTTACGACCAGACGGGGCCATCCGGTGACGATGCAATTTCCCTGATCGTACGCGAACCGATTGGCGTGGTCGCCGCCATCCTGCCATGGAACTTTCCGCTTTTGATGATGGCGTGGAAAATCGGCCCTGCACTGGCGGCAGGCAATTCGGTGATTGTGAAACCCGCAGAACAGACATCGCTGACCGCGTTGCGTCTGGCCGAACTGGCCTATGAGGCCGGTTTGCCGAACGGTGTCTTGCAGGTTCTGCCCGGCAACGGGCCGTCTGTGGGTGAACCGTTGGGGCGGCACGCCGGTGTTGATATGGTCAGCTTTACCGGATCAACGGAAACCGGGCGGCGGTTCCTGCACTATTCGGCAGACAGCAACCTGAAAAAGGTGGTTCTGGAATGTGGTGGCAAGAACCCCGCCATCGTTCTGGCCGATGCTGAAAACCTTGATCACGTGGCGCAGCACGTTGTGAATGCCGCGTTTTGGAACATGGGCGAAAACTGTTCCGCCGCATCGCGCCTTATCGTTCACAAGGATGTAAAGGCCGCGTTGATGGAAAAAATCACCGCACGCATGCGCGATTGGAAAACCGGCGATCCGCTGGATCCCGCGAACCATCTGGGCGCGCTGATTGATGCGGAACATTGCGCCAAGGTGCGCAGCTATCTGGACAAGTCGGACGCTGGAAAGGGTCCGTTTGTGAAGCCCGTTGTGTACGAGGTACCCCAGTCCGACAAACGGGCGCGCGAAGAAATCTTTGGCCCGGTTCTGGCGGTTATCGAAGTGTCCAGCACCGACGAGGCCGTCGCTATTGCCAATGATACAGATTACGGGCTGGCCGCATCCCTGTTCACGGCAAGCGCCCGTCAGGCGATCAGGGTGGCCCGCGACATTCGCGCGGGAACCGTAACGGTCAACTGCTACGGAGAAGGCGACGCCGCGACACCCTTTGGCGGCTACAAACAGTCCGGATTTGGCGGGCGCGACAACGGTGTCCACGCCCATGATCAATACACAGAACTGAAAACGATCTGGATCGATCTGACCGATCCCGCAGACGGGGACAACGTAGGATGAACAGCATCGGGTTTATCGGCACCGGCCACATCGCGGCCCCGATGGTACGGTTCCTGTCAGATCGCGGGCACGAGGTTACAGTGTCAAACCGCAACGCGGATGTGGCGGCGCAATTGAACCAAAGCCACGGCGTCAGCGTGGCGGACAATCAAAGTGTGGTGGATACCTCCGACATCGTTTTCCTCTGCGTGCGGCCCCATATCGTCGAAGACGTGCTGACATCGATTGATTTCCGACCGGACCAACAGATCATTTCGGTTATGGCGGGTATCTCGTTGAAACACTTGCAGGCGATTTGCGCGCCAGCCACCGATTTCAGCCTGACCATCCCTTTCGGGTTTCTGGAAAAGGGCGGTTGCCCTTTGCCCGCCTACCCGTCCAAAACCCTGCTGGAACAATTGTTTTCACCGGAAAACCCTGTGATCGAGCTTGCGTCAGAAAGCGCGCTGAACCAGCATTTCGCGATCTGCACCATGCTGCCCGGATTGCTTGATCTGATGGCCACAGGCGCAGGCTGGCTGGGCGCCGCCACAGGTGATCAAGACGCCGCCGCGCTTTATACAACGCAATTGATCCGTGGTTTTCTGGATGCTTTGCCTGCAGCAAGCGCCGATCAGCTGGCACGCGAACGCGATGCGCTTGCCACGCAAGGCACCATCAGCCTGCAAATGACAACAGCGCTGCGGGATGGCAGGTGCCACGACACACTGGAACACGCGCTGGACGCAATCAACACACGTTTGAAGGCCAAATCATGAGCGTGGATGCAGTCGGCACAATCCGGCGCGGGCGTGGTGCGCGCAAGGCCACCCGCCAAACGCGCGACGTCACCATGCTGCCAGCGCTCAAACGCGGCCTGCCCCTGACAGAACCGATGGACGCTGAACAGATCGCGCGCATCGATGCAGCATCAATGGATATTCTGGAACAGGTCGGCGTGGTATTCCGCGATCCCATCGCGATTGCCGACTGGCGCAAGGTGGGGGCCGATATCCGTGATGGCGACAGGGTGCATCTGGATCGTGCTTTGGTGCGCGACCTGATTGCGACGATCCCGGAAACGTTCACCTATCACGCCCGCAATCCCGCCAATAACCTGCCCTTTGGCAAGGACCATAGCATTTTTGTACCGATGACCGGCGCCCCCTATCTGCGTGATCTGGATGATGTGCGGCGCAATCCGACGCTGGATGATCTGGCCAATTTTCACAAGCTAAGCCATATGCTACCCGCGCTGCATTCCTCGGCGCATCACATCGTGGAACCCTATGATCATCCGATCAGCCAACGGCATTTGCGCATCACCTATTCGTCGATGAAACATTCCGACAAGACGTTCATGGGGATGACGACCAGCCCCAAAAACGCCGAAGACGTGTTGGATATGTGCGCCATCCTGTTCGGGGCCGATTTTCTGGAAACGCATCCGGTTGTGACCGGCAATTGCAATGGCAATTCGCCGCTGGTGTGGGACGAAACCATGCTGGGTGCCATGCGGGCGTTCAGCCGCCGCAACCAGCCGGTTCTGTGTTCGCCTTTCGTGTTGGGCGGGGCAAATACGCCTGCATCTGTTGCCCCCACCGTCGCACAACTGAATGCCGAAGCGTTAAGCGCGCTGGCCTATACGCAGGTCATCCGAAAGGGTGCGCCTGCGATCTACGGCCACTACCTGAGCACGGTCAGCATGAAATCGGGCGCACCGATGGCCGGAACACCGGAAATCAGCCTGATGAATTTCATGATCGGCCAGATGGCACGGCATTATGGCGTGCCGTGGCGCACATCGAACACGCTGGGCGGGGCCAAAACCTTTGACGCCCAAGCCGGATATGAAAGCGCCACAACCCTGATGGCCGTTTTGATGGCAGGGGCCAATTACATCTGGCATTCCGCGGGCTGGAACGAGGCCGGGAATGCATTGTTCGATGGCCAAATTTGTTGTGGACGCGGAACAATGCGCCATGGGCTACCGCATGGCCCAAGGCATCCGTTGGGATGATTTCGACGAAGCCTTGCAAGCGGTGCGTGATGTCGGGCCGGGCGGGCATTATCTGGGTCATCCGCACACGTTGGAAAACTTTCAGCGCGCGTTCTTCATGCCGGAACTGTTTGACAACAATTCGATCGAACAATGGCAGGCCGAAGGTGCCAATGACATCAACGCAAGGGCAAATACCCATGCGCGCGCCATGCTGAAAGACTACGAGGAGCCAAAACTGGATCCCGCAATCAACGAGGCATTGCTTGACTATATCAACCGGCGCGAACGCGAAATTCCAGCCGCTGACGCCCTGAACCAGAGTTATTGATCCACTATGAAAGTGCGCGCGCTTCCCCGTGATCCCGGCCCCGCGGCATGGAACAGGCTTTTGCCTGCGCCACCGCCTGCGCAAGTACAGAGCGGGGCGCAAACCGCCGACTGGCTGGTGATCGGGGCCGGCTTTGCCGGATTGGCGGCGGTACGGCGGCTGACCCAGTTGCGCCCCGATGACACCATCATCATTCTGGATGCCACGCGGGTCGGCGATGGCCCTGCGGGGCGCAATTCCGGCTTTATGATCGATCTGCCGCATGATCTGTCCTCCAGCGATTATGGCGGCACGCTTGAAGCCGACCGCGCCCAAACCGCCGCCAACCGCCACGCGATTGCCTTTGCCGCAGAGATGGCGCGCGATTTCGGGTTGAGCCAAGAGGCCTTTGCCCAAAGCGGCAAGATCAACGCTGCCGCGACAGATGCAGGGCACCGGCACAATCTGGATTATGCCCGCCACCTGACAGAAATGGGCGAAGCGCATGACTTGCGTAGCGCCGCACAGATGCGTGCCATGACGGGAACCGATTATTATCAAAGCGGGTTGTTCACCCCGCATTCCGCGATGATCCAACCGGCCCTGTTTGTGCGGGGTGTTGCGGACGGGTTGCGATCCAACCGCGTTTCAATTTACGAAAACAGCCCCGTTGTCGATCTGACCAAGACGTCTGATTGGGTGGCCAAAACCCCCAATGGCACCGTTACCGCGCCCAATGTCATTCTGGCGGTCAATGGGCACCTGAACAGTTTCGGGTACTATCAGAACCAGTTGATGCACGTCTTTACCTATGCCTCCATGACCAAGGCGCTGACGCCGCAGCAGATTGCCCGCTTGGGCGGCGATCCGGTCTGGGGCGTCACACCGGCCGATCCGATGGGCACGACAGTGCGCCGGATTTCCGGCACCGGCGGCGACAGGATCGTGATCCGCAACCGGTTCACTTATGATCCATCCATGACCGTTCCGGACAGGCGGATCACGAATGTCGGCCACACCCATGACCGCGCCTTTGCCGCGCGGTTTCCGATGCTGTCCGATGTCGAAATGGAATACCGATGGGGCGGGCGTTTGTGCGTCAGCCGCAACAATGTTCAGGTGATTGGCGAACTGGAACCCGGTCTGTTCTCGGCCTGTTGCCAAAACGGTCTGGGCACCGCCAAAGGCACGTTGGCGGGAGTGCTGGCGGCGGAACTGGCCATGGGCCACAATTCGCCTCAACTGAACGCAGCCTTGCGGGCGGACGGCCCAACGCGCCTGCCGCCAAAGCCGCTGGCCTACCTAGGCGCGAACGCCTTTATGCGTTATCAGGAATACAACGCGGGCAAGGAACTCTAGCAGCGCCGCGCACGCTTACTGCGCTATTTCCGCCCGCATCAGGCTAAGGTCGATATTGTCGGGGTTGGCGGCAATCGCCGCATCCGCCGTTTCAATCGCCGCATCCATGTTGCCCAGCGCCGTATGAATACGGATCATCATCACCCACGCCTGTACCATTTGCGGGTCCATCGCGACGGCTTCGCCAAAGGCGGACAACGCAACATCCATCCGCCGTGTGGTCAACCCGATCCCTGCCAGAACCAGTTGCGTTTCGGGGAAATCCGCCTTGGCCTGCAAGGTGGATTGCCATTCACCCATTGCCTGCCCAAGGTTGGCTGTGACCCGTTCCGGCATACGCACGATGTTCATGTTCAGAAACTCCCGCGCAGCAGCCATGCGCACCAGTTGCACAGGGTCTTCCAGCAAATCCATCAACAGGCCGGGCTGTTCGGTTTCGGGTGCGCCGCGCTGCACCGGAATGGCCGCAGCCCGCACCATCGGATCCGGGTCTTGCAACGCGGGCTGCAAACGGGCCGCAATCTGCGCGTCTGTCACCGCGGCCAAAACCTCAAGCGCTGTGGCACGCACAATGGCCGGCAGGTCTTGATATTCGACGATTTCGATCAATCCCGTCACCTGACCACGCGGATCAGACCGCGCACGCGCCATTGCTTGCGAAAAATGCGGGCCGCGTTTTGTGCTGTCAGGGTACCAGTTTTCAACCGCCTGCGCCGCCCACGCTGCCGATTGATCTGTGTGGCAATCGCCACAGGCGTTCGGTGCCAGGGTCAGCACTGTCAGGTCGGGGCGCGGAATGCGGAACGAATGATCGCGCCGCCCGTCGATCCCCATATAATCACGTTCGATCATATGGCAGCTTTTGCATTGCGCGCCTGCGCTGCCCTGTTCGTGAAAATGATGCGACGGATCATCATACTCGGCCGCAACAAGTGTTGGAAACCGCGGGTTGGCGGCGGGCGCATGGCATTGCGTGCACACCGCATTTCCGTCGGCCTTCAACGTGGCGGTATGGGCGTTGTGGCAATCGGTGCAGGCCACGCCATTGGCATACATTTTCGATTGCAGGAACGATCCGTACACATAAACCTCGTCCAGTATTTGCCCGTCGGGGTGATACAATCCCTCGCGCAGCGGGCTTAGCCGGTAGGCATCGTGAAACGGCGTTCCGGGCAACGGGTTGCCATCGGCAAACGGTTCACGGCGGGAATGGCAACTGGCGCATTGCTGAATTTCGGCCTCGGGACCGGCGGCAAAATCCATGCTGAACCCCGTTTCGCCCACCTTGGCCCAGCGTTCCGGATCATAGGTGTCATTCGCCACCGCCCAGTCGCGATGCGCCTCGCCCGGTCCATGGCAGGCCTCGCATCCGACGCCGATTTCCGATTGGGTGCTGGAATATGTTCGTGTGACCGGATCATAGTTTTTCACAAATTCGGTTGCATGGCATTCCGCGCAGCGCGCATTCCAGTTTTTGTAAGGTCCGGTCCAGTGCAAGCCGTCACTGGCTGGCAAATCCTGATCGGGATACAGGTGATACCATTCCTGATTTTCGACGTCCCACACCACATCGAAAGATTGCACTTTGCCCGGTTCTGTTTCGATCAGGTATTGCTGAAGTGGCGCAATTCCGGCCACCCCTGCCAACGGATATTTTGTGATGTCCCCGGATGGCCCGTCAGATTCGATGAAATAGTTTTGCCCATCAAAGGAAAACCGCGACAGCACGCCCTTGTGATAGAAATCCGCATTATCAAAATTGCCCAGAACGTTTCCCTCGGTGGGGGGTGTCCAGGCGAGCGCGTGATGCGATCCGTCCCATTGTTCCGCCTCGTCCAGATGGCAATCGCGGCAGGTTTCAGACCCGATATAAGCCGGAACGACAGCCGTTTGGGCCTGTGCCTGATGCCCTGCGAACACGATCACCGCCGCCCAGATCAAACAGAAGGAAAAGGCTGTAACCCCCGTCCAAAGACATCGGACAATGCGCGGGGCGAAAAGGGGGAATGGCAAGGATCAAACCAACGTGTTTTTGTGACAGGCCCCGCCAGAGTGGCACGCTGCCAAAGCCGAGTTTAGCGCGTCACTTTCGCCCATCACGCGAATGCGTCTTGCGCTGTGTTTAGTGCCCAGGTGTCAGGTTTCCAGATATCGGACCAGTGCAGAACGATCCCGCACCCGAATACGGCCATACCCCGTTTCGACCAGATCAAGCGCAACAAGCTGTTTCAAAAGACGCTGAGCGGTCGGCATCGATACTGCGATCATTGCGGCCAATCGTTCCTGCGGGACAGAAATCCAGTCACCGCTGTGTTCAAGCCCATCATCCGAAAACAGCAACCACGCCGCCAGACGTTTTTTGGTATCGGGGATCGCCATATTTGCCAGCAATCGCAATGCAATCGCCATATTCAGATGACTGAGAGCGTAGAAATCTTCGATCAGCGCAGGATGATCTTTGACCAAGGCTTCGATTTTCGGTTGTGGCAAAAACAAAACATCCGTGTCTTCGGCGGCAACGACGGTCACAAGCCGTATCTGACTTGCGAAAATTGCCAGATCCCCGATCCAAAAGCCGTTTGATGACTGATAAACCGCAAAATCGCTGCCGGCGTCATTCGGGATCGATACGATAATGCCACCTTTGACCAGACCGTACATACCCTGAGGCGGATCACCTATCCTGTATATGGTCTCTCCAGCCTGATAGTGGCGCATGCGGCCACACGCCAAAATCAGTTTTTTCGATTTTGCGGGTCGCTTCGCCAGCCAGCCACTATTGGACAAAAACGCCAGAACTTCTCGTGAAGCATGCGTGCCGGAAATTTTTTTGTCAGAATATGTCATTTGATTGGTTTGGCAAATACGAGTGTGGTTAACAATAGCTGTGTCGGAGAAAGTGTCGAATGACGCCCGATCCGAATGCTGCGTCAATCAAAAGATAAACGGCTATTCCATGAAGTTGAAAATAGAATCGCGCCTAGATTGTGTTTTCCACCTGAGAACCTGAGGCCGATTGCTGAGACGCGGATTGCGACGTTCGGCGCAAAGTATTGTAAAAACCAGAGAGGCATTGAAAATGCGACATCACCTACCCGGAACCGCATTCATGCGGTCCACGCTGAAACGATTGGCGGTGCTATCCTGCGCCGTTGCAATCGCAGCCCCTGCATGGGCGCAGGATGACAAGCCCAATATTCTTGTGATCTGGGGCGATGATATCGGCCAGTCCAACATCTCGGCTTACACAATGGGCCTGATGGGCTATCGCACGCCAAATATTGACCGAGTGGCGAACGAAGGCATGATCTTTACCGATTACTACGCCGAACAGTCCTGCACCGCCGGTCGGTCGTCCTTTATTATGGGACAGTCCGTGTTCCGCACCGGCCTGTCCAAAGTCGGCATGCCCGGTGCAACCGAGGGTATGCAAATCGAAGACCCCACCATTGCGGGCCTTTTGAAAGCCCAAGGCTATGACACTGGCCAGTTCGGCAAAAACCACCTTGGCGACCGCGACGAAATGCTGCCGACCAATCACGGCTTCGACGAATTTTTCGGCAACCTCTACCACCTGAACGCCGAGGAAGAGCCGGAGCTTGAAGATTATCCGAAAGATCCCGCCTTCCGCGAACGTTTTGGCCCCCGCGGTGTGGTCAAATCTTCGGCTGACGGCACCATTGAAGATACGGGTCCGCTGACGCGCAAGCGCATGGAAACCGTTGATGACGAAACAAGCGCCGCAGCGCTGGATTTCATCGAGCGCAAGACCGCAGAAGGTAAACCATGGTTTGTATGGTGGTCGGGCACAAGGATGCACTTTCGCACACACGTGAAGGACGAGTTGCGTGGCATTTCCGGTCAGGACGAATATGCCGACGGCATGGTCGAACATGACCGCCACATCGGCCTGTTCCTTGACAAGCTGGACGAACTGAACATCGCCGACAACACGTTTGTGTTCTATTCCACTGACAACGGCCCGCACATGAACAGCTGGCCAGATGCGGGTATGACCCCGTTCCGTGGTGAAAAGAACACCAACTGGGAAGGTGGCTGGCGTGTGCCTGCGATGGTGCGCTGGCCCGGAAAAGTTGAAGCGGGTTCGGTCTCCAATGCAATCATGCACCATATGGACTGGTTGCCGACATTCCTTGCTATGGCAGGCGTTCCCGACATCAAAGAACAGTTGCTGGAAGGCGTGACCGTTGCCGAAGTCGGCGGTGGGCGCGACTACCGTGTGCACCTGGATGGTTACAACACGCTCGACTATTTGCTGGGCAATGCCGAAGACACACCGCGTAAAGAAGTTTTCTACTTCTCTGATGATGGTGATCTGACCGCGCTGCGTTACAATGACTGGAAGGCGATCTTCCTTGAGCATCGTTATCCGCAAACTCTGCGCGCATGGGCAGAACCTTGGACAGAACTGCGTATTCCGTTGTTGTACAACCTGCGCCGCGACCCCTACGAACGGTCCACTATCACGTCAAACACCTACTATGACTGGTATCTGGATCACGTGTTCCTGCTGTTGCCAGCAGCGGAATTTGTTGGTGAATTCCTTGCCACCTTCGAAGAGTTCCCGCCGCGCCAAAAGCCCGGCAGCTTCACAATCGGAGATGCCAAGGACAAGATCTTTTCGACCATGGGTTCGAAGTAACCGAGCCTGAACACCATAGCGGGCCGCTGGCAACGGCGGCCCGTTTCCATTTGAACCAAGGAAACCGCCATGTTTGCCCGTACCCTGACCTTTGCCGTTGCCCTCACAGCCACCGCCGCCTTTGCCGATCCTTTACCGTCATGGAACGACACAGACGCCAAAGCACGTATCATTGCGTTCGTCGACGGCGTGACAGACGCTGATGCCGACACCTATGTCACCCCGGCAGACCGGATCGCGGTATTCGACAACGATGGCACCTTGTGGGCGGAACAGCCGGTTTATTTCCAACTGATTTACGGCATCGACCGGATCGCGCGCCTTGGCAAAGAAAACCCCGACTTTCTGACAAGCGACGTGTTAAAGGCGGCCGCCGCGGGCGACATGGAAACGATCATGGCGTCCGGCGAAAAAGGCTTGCTGGAAATCATTGACGCATCACATTCCGGTGTCCCCGTAGATGAATTCCTAGCCGATGTGCGGGACTGGCTGGCGCGTGCGCGCCATCCCTCGACCGACATGCCCTATGACGAAATGATCTATCAACCGATGCTGGAATTACTAAGCTATCTTCGGGATGAAAATTTTACGACCTATATCGTATCGGGTGGCGGCGTGCATTTCATCCGCGCCTTTGCCCAAGAGGCCTATAACATTCCACCGAACCAAGTGATCGGAAGCGCACTTAATTCCAGCTACAAGGTGATTGACGGGGTTCCGACCGTGGTAAAAGACCCCGGCATTGCCTTTATCGACGATAAAGAGGGCAAACCTGTCGGGATCGATGCAAAGATTGGCAAACGCCCGATCTTTGTGGGCGGCAATTCAGACGGTGATTTCCAGATGCTAGAATGGGCTACCGCTGGCGAAGGTCCGCGCTTTGGTCTGATCGTGCATCACACCGACGCAGACCGCGAATTTGCCTATGACCGCGACGGCCACGTTGGGACGCTAAACCGCGGCCTGGACGAAGGTCCGGACCTTGGGTGGCTGATTGTTGACATGGCCAATGACTGGTCTAGCGTCTGGCCTTGAAGCTGCGGCTTAGACGGGAGAGTTGTGAAACATGTTGCGAATTTCACTGACGGCATTGCTTTGCTTCACAGCTTTTCAGGCTTGCGCGCAACAAGCCCCCAAATTGGTCCTTCAAATCACGGTTGACCAACTGCGAAGCGATCTTATTGATCGTTTCAAAGCAGGTTTCGGGGCTGACGGTTTTAACTACCTTCTGGATACCGGCGTGTTCTATGCCAATGCGCACCACAGGCATGCAAACAACGAAACAATTGTCGGTCACACGACGCTGGCGACGGGCGCAGACCCCGCTGTTCACGGGATGATTGCGAATGTCTGGCTGGACCGGAAAACAGGACAACAGTTTTATAACGTGCAAGACCCCGACTTTCCGCTTGTCGGGGCCAAGGGAATAGACAACGCAAACGAAATCGATCCGACCCAGCGCGCGGCCACCACAGACGGACGATCTCCAGCCAATATTATCACGTCAACAATCGGCGACGAAATCGCCTTGCACTTTGGCCCCAGAGCCAAAGTGTTTGGTGTATCCGTCAAAGACCGCGGCGCTATCTCGATGGCGGGCCATGCCGGTCAAGCCTATTGGTTTTCCAAAGCAGAAGGCCGGTTTGTGACCAGCTCATTCTATCGCGATGATTATCCGGAATGGATGGCCAAATGGCAGGAAACAGGCAAGGTTGCCAGCTATGAAAACCGCGACTGGTCGCTGCTTCTTGCGCCCGAAATGTATCTTTTCGCGGAACACGACGATCAAGTCTGGGAAACCGATTTTCCTGGATGGGGCCGCACCTTCCCCCACAACTGGGGGTCCGCAGACAGCAAATACTACACCACGCTACTAACGCTTAGTCCGGCCGGAGATGAAATTACGGTTGATTTTGCCAAAGCCCTGATAGCGGCAGAAGGAATTGGGCAGGACGATATCACCGATTACCTGGCGGTCAGCCTGTCTTCGACCGATTATGTCGGGCATCTTTTTGGCCCATCCAGCCTGGAGGCAGAAGACAACATAAAGCGTCTGGACAGGACACTTGCCGATCTGTTGGCCTATGTCGATGATACTGTCGGTTTAGACAATACACTTGTTGTCTTATCCGCCGACCACGGTGCACCCGAAGCACCGGAATATCTGAAAACGATCGGCATCGACGCGGATACGTTTGAATTCGACGCTGGCGCAACCGCTGCCGCGTTGGCCCGATTGCAAGACCGGTTCGGTCTGGGCGATGAGTTGATTGAAAGTTTTGTAAATCCCTACGTCTTTCTGAACCGCGATGCGATCGCCCAAGCCGGTCTCGATCTGCAAGAGGTCGAAGCCGCCGTGGCGCAAGAACTGCGCAATCTGGATGGGATTGCATTTGCGGTTGGCAGCACCGCGCTGGAAAACGGCGCATTCTACGAATCCCACATCAGCAAGGCAGTGCTGGCAAACTTCAATCCGTCTCGCTCCGGTGATATCTATGTCGTGTTCGAACCCCATTGGTTTGTTGCTGATTTCGACGGATTGCATGTGGCTTCTGCCCATGGTTCACCGTGGAGCTATGACTCGCATGTGCCCATCATTTTCGCAGGCGCAGGTATTGAAACCGCTCGCATTGGTCGGCGTGTTGAAACTGTCGATGTCGCGACAACCATTGCTGTGTACTTGGGCACAAAGCTTCCCTCTGGTGCATCTGGCACGGCCCTGAACGAAGCATTGCCAAAATAGATTGAGGACCTGATGTCATTATCTCCCCGTGATCAGATCAGCGCGCTGCAAGAGCGTATGGCGCAATCCATCATTGGCCAAAAGGACGTTATCGAACGGCTGGTGATCGGGCTTTTGGCCAATGGCAACCTGTTGATCGAAGGCCTGCCCGGCCTTGCCAAAACCCGCGCGGTCAAGGCGATGTCGAACAACCTTGAGGCAGATTTCAGCCGCATCCAGTTCACGCCTGATCTTTTGCCATCCGATGTGACCGGCACCGAGGTCTACCACCAATCGGAAAAAGGCGCGGAATTCCGGTTTGAAGCGGGGCCGATTTTTGCCAACATCGTGCTGGCCGACGAAATCAACCGCGCACCAGCCAAGGTGCAGGCCGCCCTGTTGGAAGCGATGGAAGAACGGCAGGTCACCGTTGCCGGGCACCACCCATAAAATGCCGCCGCTGTTCATCGTGATGGCCACGCAAAACCCGATCGAACAAGAAGGCACCTACCCCCTGCCCGAGGCGCAGATGGACCGGTTTCTGATGCATGTCCGCGTGGATTATCCCCCCGTCGAAGACGAGGTCGAAGTGATCCGGCTGGTGCGCGCCGAAGACGCTGCGGCCAATGCGCCAAAGGCAAAAACGCCCAAGGATAAACCGGCCCCGATCCCCCAACAGGTGGTATTTCGATGCGCGCACCGAAATCGGCGCTGTGACAGTATCGGACGCGATGGATCGCTATATGGCCGATCTGGTTTACGGCACACGTACGCCCAAGGCGCTGAGTGAGGATCTGGCCCGCTGGATCGAAATCGGGTCCAGCCCGCGCGCCTCGCTTGCGCTGGATAAATGCGGGCGCGCCCACGCATGGCTGGCGGGGCGCGATTATGTCGATCCGGCGGATGTGCGGGCGATCGCGCACGACGTTTTGCGCCATCGTCTGACGCTGACATACGAAGCGCAGGGCGAAGGCGTGACAGCCGATAATGTCATCGACACCCTGATCGAGTTGGTCGCACTGCCGTAAGGAGGAACGCCAATGACCGCGCTTGCCGATCCTCGTATTCATGTCTGACCTGACGCATCTTCAGGCGCCTGAAAGCGATGGCGCGGCATATCAGTTTTCTACCGGGTCAACCGGTCAACAGTATCCTGAACGGGCGTCATGCCTCGCGCCTGAAAGGGCGCGGCCTGAATTTCGAAGAACTGCGCCATTACAGTATCGGCGACGATGTGCGCACAATTGATTGGAAAGTAACCGCGCGGGCGCGCGAACCTTATGTGCGCGTCTATACCGAAGAACGCGACCGCCCCGCGATGCTGATCGTGGATCAGCGGATGTCGATGTATTTTGGCAGCAAGCTGAACATGAAGTCGGTCACCGCGGCCGAAGCGGCCGCGCTTGCTGCCTTTGCCATCCGCGAACAGGGGGATCGCGTGGGCGGCATTGTGTTCAACGATGACTCCGTGATCGAACACCGCCCCCAAGCCAGCCTGAAAGCGCTGAACCGGTTTCTAGCCTCGGTCGCCTCGGCAAATTCCGCCTTGTCCGCAGATCATATTCCAGCGCAATCCATGCTTTTGAACCAACCACTGGCGGCGGCCCTGCGCATTGCCAAGACCAAGGGGCTTGTTCTGGTATTCAGTGATTTTGACGGCATGGACGCAACAACAGAAAAATTGCTTAGCGCACTTGCCCGGCATAATGATGTGATCCTGTTCACCGTCACCGATCCCAATTGCCGACGATCTGCCCAAGGATCTGGATATCGTCGTTTCAGACGGTCAGTTGCAGGCACAACTGGCCATCAGGATCAGACCAGACCCGCAAAAGGTTGCAGGACTTCGCGTCGGCCCGTCTGAAAACGCTACTGACGATTTCACAGAAATACGGCATTCCGGTTCTTCCGCTGTCTGCAGCGGCCGAAACGCTGCCCCAGATTCTTGAATTGATGGGCGCACGGCGCAAAGCGGTATGAGCGAGGATCTTTCAAAACTCGGCCTGTCCGAACTCTATGATCAGCTGATCCCGATCACCCCCCCGCCCGAGGTGCCGTTGACTCCGCAAACGGCGGGCTGGTTGATTTTGGCTGCTGTCATCGGAGCCTTGTGTGTCACCGCAATTGCCGTGTGGCGGCGGCGATACCGCGCCAATGCCTATCGCCGCGCGGCCCTTGCGGCGCTGCAGGGCGCGGGCGACGATCCGGCAAAGATCGCGCATGTTCTGCGCCGCACCGCAATTGCCGCGTACCCGCGCGCCAAGGTGGCCGGCCTGATCGGCGACGACTGGCTTGGCTTTCTGGATGCAACTTGTCCGGATGTAAAACTGTCTCAAACCGATGCCGGGCGCGCTTTGCTGAATGCGCCTTACAAAAACACCGCACCGGATACAGAATTGGCCACGCTGGCGCGCCGCTGGATCAGGTCGCACAATACCAGGGGAATAGCCCCATGATGCTGACCTTTGGCTTTGTCTGGGCGTTTTGCCTGTTACCGCTTCCTTTATTGGTATGGTGGCTGGCCCCGCCACACAAGGAACGGACCGCCGCGTTGCGTGTGCCGTTTTTCCGCCAGGTCACCAGCGCCACACAAAGCGCCGTATCCCAAGGCGCATTGGTTCTGCCACGTTCAAGGGTGCAAATGATCACCGCGATCCTGTGCTGGCTCATGTTGGTCACGGCTTTGGCACGCCCCGAACGATTGGGCGAACCTGTTGTCATCGAAAAATCAGCGCGTGATCTGATACTGGCCGTTGATATTTCAGGGTCCATGGATGACCGCGATATGGAAGCACCCGACGGGACGCGCAAGCAAAGACTGCAAGTGGTCAAAGACGTGATTGCCGGTTTCATCGCTGATCGTGAAGGCGACAGGATCGGCCTGATCGTGTTCGGGGCCAAAGCCTATGTTCAGACACCGTTTACCGAAGATCTTGTCAGCGTGTCAGAATTGCTGAACCAGACGCAGGTCGGCATGGCGGGGCCGAACACAGCCATCGGCGATGCCATCGGGTTGTCCATCCGCACCTTTGAAACCAGCGAAGTGGACCAGCGCCTGTTGATCCTGCTCAGTGACGGGGCCGACACCAGCAGCATGATGAGCCCGGTAAACGCAGCCGAGATTGCCGCGCAGGCGGGCGTGACCATTTACACGATCGGCGTGGGCGATCCCGAAGGCAGCGGGGAAGAACGGCTTGATCTGGGTGCGTTGGAAGATATCGCAACCCGCGCGTCAGGGTCGTTCTATTATGCCGATGACGAACAGGGATTGACCGAGATTTACGACAGGATCGATCAAAGCAATCCGCGCGTCACCGATACGCAAACCTTTCAGCCGCGGGACCAGATCGGGTATATCCCGCTGTCCATTGCCCTGATCCTTGGCACGTTCATTCTGGCGTTCCTGCACCTGACCCGTCGGGGGCGTCCGGCATGATGGAAGACGTCACATTCTGGTTGGGCGTGTTCCACTTTATCCGCCCGTGGTGGTTGATCGCCCTGCCGTTGATCGTGCTGTTGTGGTGGCTGGTCCGCCCCAAGGAACATGGCCAAGCCGCCCTGACCCAAGGCTTTCCACCACATCTGGCCAAGGCGTTGACGGTCGGCGACACCGGCAAACGGCGGATTTATGCGATTGATGGCGTTGCCGCGTTTCTGGTGTTGATCACCGTGGCCACCGCCGGCCCGACATGGAGCCGGTTGCCCAATCCGCTGCTGGCGCAAACAGCCCCGCTTGTGGTCGCGCTCAAGGTGACGCCTTCAATGGAAGGAAAAGATATCCAACCTTCGCGGCTTGAGCGGGCACAGTTCAAAATTCTTGATCTGGTCGCACGGCGCGCGGGTGCGGAAACGGCCCTGATCGCCTATGCGGGCACCGCACACCGCGTGGCCCCCTTAACCACTGATCCGAATATACTAAGGTCCTACATGCAGGGGCTTTCCCCCGACGTGATGCCCAAGGAAGGTGCCGATGCCGCCGCAGCGCTGGCCAAGGCAGTAACCGAACTGAACCGCACCGAAACACCGGGTGCCATTCTGTTTGCACTGGATGATTTCACGCCCGCCGACAGCGCCGCGTTCACCAGTGATGCGAATGAACGACCTACCGTTGTATTTTTTGTGACTGCACCCGACACCGTCGCCCTGCCGCAACTGGATGCCATACCCAACACCTCTGTGATCAGGATAAGCGCGGATGACAGCGATCTTGACCGGATTGAACGGCGTGTTCTCTCGGCCTACCGCGAGGCGCTGCTGGATGATGAAACGCAGACTTGGGACGATAAGGGATGGCTTTTGGGATGGCCCGCCGCCGTGCTTCTATTGCTTTGGTTCCGCAAGGGATGGACGATGCGGTGGGCCGTTTTGATCCCGTTGCTGGTGGGGCTGAACACCCCCCATGTGGCCCATGCAGAAGGCTGGAAAGATTGGTTCTGGACACCGGATCAGCAGGGGCGGCTGGCCTTTGACGACAAGGATTTCACCGCCGCCGCAGATCTGTTCCAAGACCCGCACTGGCGCGCCTACGCGATGTTCAAAGACGGCCAATACGAGGCCACCGCAGATGCCTATGCCGCGCTGGACGGGGCAGATGCGGCCTTTGGCGAGGGGATGGCGCGCTTGCGCAACCGGCAATATCGCCCCGGCGCGCGGGCCTTTGAACGCGCACTGGAATTGCGACCCGATTTCGAGGATGCACGCCACAATCTTGAGGTCGCAAACGCCATTGTAAAACTTGTCGAGGAAACTCAGGCCCAATCCGACACCGGCGAAGAAAGCGGGATTGGCGCGGACGAGATCGTTTTTGACAATGAAAGCGGACAAGGCGCGGAAACCCAGATCGAGGCGGAAGAAGAAGAAGGCACGGGCCTGCAAACAGCGGATGAATGGATGCGGTCTGTTGATACCGATGTGGGGGATTTCCTGAAATCCCGTTTTCTGATCGAAAACGCGCAGGTGTCGGAATGATCCGGTTGTTGATCGCCTTTCTTCTTGGGGTTGCAATCGCCCTACCAGCGTTTGCGCAAGATCCGAAAATAGAACTCAGCGCACAAGAAGACAGCGTTCTTGTCGGCCAGCCCCTGATTGTCCGGCTCAAGGTGCTGGTGCCAACATTCATGCCCTCCCCGCCCGCCTTTCCGTCCTTCGAAGCACCCAACCTGATGGTGAAACTGAACGGGCGCGCCACCAACCCGACCAGCGAAACCATTGATGGCGAAACATGGTCGGGGGTCATCCGCGCCTATACATTTTATCCTTTGATCCCGGGCACGTTCCAGTTGCCCGCGTCCGATCTGGTGGTGGTCTACCAAGGTGATGACGGGGTGACACCGGTCACAAAAACGCTTGAAACACCCGCGTTTTCGTTCACTGCCGCCGTTCCGAAAGGGGCCGAAACGCTTGATCCTGTCATTCTGGCAACGGATTTGACGATCACGCAGGACATTTCGGCAGCGGATGGCCCGATCAAGGTGGGCGATGCGATCACCCGTCAGCTTGAAATTACCGTTGAAGGCACATCGCCGCTGTTCCTGCCCCCCATGCTGGTCGAGACAGAGGCAGAAACCCTGCGCGGTTACCCGCAAGACCCCAAAGTCACGGAATCCTTTGATCGCGGGGTTTTATCGGGCAAGCGCGTAGAACAGATGTCCTATATCGCCACGCAGGCCGGCACCGTCACGTTGCCCGCCTTGCGACTGGAATGGTTCAATCTGTCCTCAAATCAAGTGGAAACCATTGAACTGGACGGGGCAGATTTTGAAATTGAGGCCGGCCCCGAAGCGAAACGCGAGGCTGACCCCGCACTGATCCTGACATGGGTGGCCGTTTTGACGGGCGCGACCCTTCTGATTTGGGCCTTGTGGCGGTTCGTACTGCCCCCATTGAAACAATGGCACGCGCGACGCACAGCGGAACGCATGGCAAGCGAGTCATATGCACATCAACACCTGCAAACTGCCATCGGGCAGCGCGATCTGAACGAAACCTTGCGCTGGCTGGGTATCTGGCGGCATCGGTTGCCGCTGCAATCAGGTGATGCGCAAACCACTATCAATAGCGCCTTGCTTGCCATCACCGGTGCGCAGTTCGGGGCCAAAGATGCCCCGGATGTCAAAAAATCCTGGGGCAGTCTGGGCCGCGCGGTCGATGCCGCGCGCACGACCGAACTTGCTAAATTACGCGGCGATCAATCGTCTTCCCTGCCCGCGCTCAACCCGTTCTGAACCGGCCTAGGAATGGGCCGCGTGTCTGCGCCGCACACGATCGGGCCGCCCGTCAATCGACAGGCGCGCGTCATTGCGGGCCTTGCGTGACACCACTTTGCCCTTGGCAATCACGCATAGTCGGTCAGGGCGCAACCGCACCGCTTCGATCGGGTTACCGGCATCCAGCAACACCAGCGATGCCTTGGCCCCCACATGCAGCCCGTAATCATCCAGCCCCATGATCTGCGCATTGGAGTTTGTGACCATCTCGAAACACTGGCGCATCTCGTCCGGGCTGGACATCTGGGCAACGTGCAGCCCCATAAACGCCACATCCAGCATATCCGCCGTGCCAAGGCTGTACCACGGGTCCATCACGCAATCCTGACCCCAGCCAACCGTGATACCCATCGCCAGCATTTCCTTGACCCGCGTCAGCCCGCGCCGTTTGGGGAACGTATCATGCCGCCCCTGCAACATGATGTTGATCAGCGGGTTGGGAATGGCGGCCACCTGCGCCTCGGCCATCAACGGCAACAGTTTCGAGACATAGTAATTGTCCATCGAATGCATGGACGTCAGGTGTGATCCGGCCACCCTGCCCTGCAATCCAAGGCGCTGGGTTTCATAGGCCAGCGTTTCGATATGGCGCGACATCGGATCGTCGGTTTCGTCGCAATGCATGTCCACCATCAACCCGCGCTGCGCCGCCATTTCACACAGCGCTGTCACCGATGCGGCACCATCTGCCATTGTGCGTTCAAAATGCGGGATGCCACCCACCACATCCACGCCCATATCAAGGGCGCGCACGGTATTTTGCAACGCAGTCGGGTCGCGGTACAACCCGTCCTGCGGGAACGCGACCAGTTGCAAATTGATATACTCGGCCACCTGCTTTTTTACGTCCAGCAGAACCTCGACCCCTGTCAGGGTATCATCGCAAGTGTCCACATGGCTGCGGATCGCCAGCAACCCCATCGACACCGCCCAATCACAATAGGCCAGCGCGCGGTCGCGCACCTCGTCCGGTGTCATCACCTGTTTCAGTTCACCCCACAGGCCGATCCCTTCCAGCAGGGTGCCGGATGCGTTGATGCGTGGCGTGCCGTAGGACAGCGTGGCATCCATATGGAAATGCGGATCGACAAAAGGCGGGCTGACCAGATCGCCGCTGGCGTCAATCACCTCGCCCGCCTCGGCCTCGATCCTGTCGATGGCCGCGATTTTACCGCCTTTGATCCCGATATCGGCCAAACGCCCGTCCGGCAATGTGCCACCCTTGACGATCAGATCAAACATCAGCGTTCCCCCTTGTTGAACGGCACCATCAGGGCGGCGGGCACCTCGGCGCGGCGCGACATGATCACCAGCGCAAGAATGGACAGGATATAGGGCATCATCAGGAAAATCTGATAGGGCACATCGGCCCCCAGCGGCGTTTGCTGCACCCTGATCTGCAACGCGTCAAACGCCGCAAACAGGATCGCCCCGATCAGTGTTTTCCCCGGTTTCCACGATCCGAACACCACCAGCGCGATGCAGATCCAGCCGCGCCCGTTGACCATTTCGAAAAAGAACGAATTGAACGCCGACATGGTCAGGAACGCACCGCCGACAGCCATCAGCCCGCTGCCCACCATCACGGCCCCCATGCGGATACCGGTGACAGACAGACCCTGCGCCGCCACGGCAGAAGGGTTTTCACCCGCCGCGCGCAAGGCAAGGCCCAATGGCGTGCGGTACAGAACCACCGACACGACCACCACCAGCACAAAGGCCAGATAGGTCAGCGGCGTCTGGTTGAACAGCGCAGGCCCGACCAACGGAATATCGGACAGCACAGGGATCGGCAGCGGCTGAAACGCTTCGATCTTGGGCGGGGACGTGACCTCGGGCAGGGCAAGGCGATAGCAGAAATAGGTCAGCGACGTGGCCAGCAAGGTTATGCCAAGCCCCACAACATGCTGTGACAGCCCGAAGGGCACCGTCAGCGTGCCATGCAACAGCCCGAACAGCATCCCCGCCAGCATCGCGGCACAGACGCCAAACCACAGACCACCGCCCAGATAGACCGCCATCCAGCCGACAAAGGCACCAACCACCATGATGCCTTCGATCCCGAGGTTCAAAACACCGGCGCGTTCGCAGATCAGTTCCCCCAGTGCGGCAAAAATCAGCGGGCTGGCGATGCGGATCGCAGCGGCCCAGAAACTGGCGGAAAGGAGGATATCAAGGATGTCCATCACCTAATCCCACCTGATCCGGAACCGTGTCAGCATGATCGCCAACACCATCATCAACAGGGCTGTGGCCAGCATGATATCGGCCAGATAGGTCGGCACGCCCACGGCCCTGCTCATACTGTCAGCGCCCACAAAAATACCCGCAACGAACAGCGCGGCAACCACAACGCCCAGCGGGTTCAGCAGCGCCAGCATCGCAACGATGATACCGGTATACCCGAACCCCGGCGACAGATCCAAAGTCAGGCTGCCCTTCAACCCCGCCACTTCCGAAAACCCTGCCAGCGCGGCCAGCCCGCCCGACAGCAGCGCCGTTTTGATCAGCACCAGATTGACCGGAATACCGGCAAACCGCGCTGCTTCCTTGTTCTGGCCGACGGCGCGCATTTCATAGCCCAGCGTTGTGCGCGTCTGCACGACCCAGATGATCAGCGCCGAAATCAGCGCAAGGCCAAACCCCCAGTGCAGGCGCAGCCCTTCGACGATACGGGGCAATCGCGCCTCGGCCAGCAGTTTTTGCGATTTGGGCCAGCCCATCGCCATCGGGTCTTTCAACGCGCCCTCAAGCAGCATCGACACCCACAGCAGGACAACGAAATTCAGCAACAGCGTCGTCACAACCTCGTCCACGCCGAAACGGGTTTTCAGGTAGGTGGGTAACAACAATACCATCGCGCCTGCCACCATCGCGGCCAGTGCGATTGTCGGGATCAACGCGGAAGAGGCCCAAGGCAGCGCGCCGGTGCCCAGCACAACCGTGACCACCGCACCGACGTATAATTGCGCCTCGGCCCCGATATTCCAAAGCTTGGCACGAAAGGCGACCGCCACAGCCAGACCGGTAAAGATCAGCGGTGTGGCGCGGTTCAGCGTTTCCAGCGCCGCAAATTGCGATCCGAACGCGCCTTTGAATATCAGGCCCAGAACCGAAAACGGCGATGCACCCGCCACCATGGCCAGCAGGGACGTAATGATCACGGTGCTGATCAGCGCCACAGCGGGCAGGCCGATCGTGCGTTGCAACGCCGGATTTGCGATCGGTTCAAGCCGCATGGGTTTCCCCCTGTTCGAAACCGTGGCCCGCCATCCAGACGCCCAGTTCCGTCGTGCTCTTGCTGCCACGTTCAAACCCGGGCGAAAGCCGCCCTTCGGAAATCACATGGATCACATCGGACAGCGCGACAATCTCGTCCAGATCTTCGGAAATCAGGATCACCGCCGCCCCGCGATCCCGCGCGGCCAGCAATTGTTCGTGCACATAGGTCAACGCGCCAATATCCAGCCCGCGCACCGGCTGATTGGCCAGCACGATCATCGGCTCAGTTTCCAGAACGCGGCCCAGAATAAGCTTTTGCATATTGCCGCCCGAAAGCAGGCGAATGCGCGTATCCGGCCCCGGACAGCGCACATCGTAGGTCTTGATGATGTTTTCGGTAAAGCTGCGCGCACGCGTCCAGTTCATCCAGCCTTTGTGGCTGTAGGGCGGTTTGGCATAGAGTTCCAGTATGGCGTTTTCCGTTAGGTCGAAATCGGAAATCGTGCCGGTCTTGTGCCGGTCTTCGGGGATGCGCGCGATACCGGCCCCGACCGCACTGCGCGGCGACCAATTGGCGGGCTCGCCCCCGTCCAGATGCAGATTGCCCTGCGCGGGCCGGATCAACCCGCCCACCAGATCGGCAAGGGCCGCCTGCCCGTTTCCCGAAACACCTGCCAGCCCGATAATCTGGCCCGCGCGCACCGTCAGGTTCACGGCCTTCAACCCCGGCGCGCTGCCGCGATCGGGCGTCGAAACGGCCTCAAGCTGCAACAGCACTTTGCCCGGCGTGCTGCTTTGCACCTTGGCGGCAGGCACCTCGGCCCCTACCATCATTTCGGCAAGTGTATGACGGTCCGTATCCGCCGTTTTCGCTTCGGCCACCAGCTTGCCATGGCGCAACACCACCACGCGCGAGGAAATAGCCGCCACTTCGTGCAGTTTGTGCGAAATAAAAATTACCGACAGCCCGTGCGCCACCGCTTTACGCATCGTGGCGAACAGATCATCGGTTTCCTGCGGGGTCAGAACCGCTGTCGGCTCGTCCAGAATAAGAATACGGGCATCGCGATAAAGCGCCTTGAGGATTTCGACCCGCTGGCGTTCCCCGACCGTAAGGGAGCCGACCTGCGCATCGGGATCGACGCTTAGCCCGTAATCATCGACCAGCGCCAGAATACGGGCCTTGGCGTCAGCACGGCCAAAGCCGAGTTTCCACAGCGGCATCGTGCCCAGCACAATATTTTCCAGAACCGTCATGTTGTCGGCAAGCGTGAAATGCTGATGCACCATACCTACGCCTGCTGCCAGTGTGGCGCGCGGATTTCCCGGCGGAATGGGCTGACCAAACACTTCGACGGTGCCTGTGTCAGCAGTGTACTGACCAAACAGGATGTTCATCAGCGTGGTCTTGCCAGCGCCGTTTTCGCCCAACAGGGCAATCACTTCACCCTTGTGCAAATCAAAGCTGATTGCATCATTGGCCACCAGTGACCCAAAGGATTTTGTGATATTGTCAAGGCGCAGGACAACCTGCGCCTTGGTGTTGGTATCGCTCACTTACTTGGACTTTGGTTCTTCGTCGTTGATCTCGACCACATGCGATCCGTTCTTGATCGCCTGTGTGCGTTCTTCGACCAGATCCAGTGCTTCTTGCGGGACTTTGCCTTCAAACGTGCCCAGCGGTGCCAGCGAACACCCGCCTTCTTTCATGAAGGAATAGACGCCATAGTCCGCAGCCTTGAACTTGCCGGCCTTGGCTTCGGCAATCGCCTTGTCCAGTGTCGGCTCAAAGTGCCAGATCGCGGAGGCGACCACGGTGTCCGGATAATCCGCCTGCGTGTCGATCACGTTGCCGATGGCCAGAACGCCTTTTTCCTGCGCGGCATCCGACACCCCAAACCGTTCTGCATAAAGCAGATCAGCGCCATTTTCGATCATCGCAAACGCCGTTTCCTTGGCTTTGGGCGGATCGAACCAGCTGCCGATAAAGCTGACCTGGAATGTAATATCAGGGTTCATTTCGGCGGCACCGGCCATAAAGGCGTGCATCAGGCGGTTGACCTCGGGGATTGGGAATCCACCGACCATGCCGATATTATTCGACTTGGTCATCGATCCAGCGATGATGCCCGACAGATAGGCGGCATCCTGAATATAGTTGTCAAACACCGCAAAATTGTTCAGCGCGGGATCTTCCTTGAAACTCGATCCCATCAGGAACGCGATGTTGGGATAGTCCGCAGCCACTTCGCGCGCTTCATCTTCGGCACCGAACACTTCGCCGATGATCATCTGATAACCCTGTTCGGCATATTCACGCATCACGCGGGCATAATCTGTGTTGCTGACGTTCTCCGAAAACACATAGCTGATGTCGCCACGGGCCTGCGCAGTTTCCGCCGCCTTGTGAATGCGGCTGACCCATTGCTGTTCCACCGGCACAGTATAAATGCCCGCAACCTTCAACGGTTCCGCCGCCAACAATGGCGATTGCAAACCAGCAGCCCCAACAGCGGCAAGAACTGCGCCTGTCCCCAAAAGCGTGCGGCGTGTGATATTCATTTTCGAATTGAGTTGTTTTGAATTTGGCATTGTCCCACCCGGTTGTTGTTAAGTTTTTACCGTTTGATAAAATTTTTGCCGAGTCAAGCAAAGCCTCTGCAAAAACGCCGCAAACTTCACCACTCATACATCATATGTCGCGCGAGCGTTCAATTTTTGTGCAGTAATTCCCAGGACGTAGACCGCGTCTTGGCGCGCCGGCCCTAATAATCGCGCTCAAAAAACAATCCGACAGAACTTTCGCCTTCATCATCGACCGCGCCCTTGGCCGTCAGCGACTTGGTCAGGTCGATATTCAACGACACTTCGCTACCACCATCCGTTCCGGCGGTGACTTCGGTATAGATATTTTCTGTCAGGTATTTTCCGGCTTCAACCTGGGTCACACCATCTTCGTCCGTCGTAATATCAAGGTTGTCCAATCCAAATCCCGTGCGCAGGTTCTTAACAACACCGATACTGCCGCCTCCCGCCAGTACCGCAACCGCGCTGGCCAGTCTCAAGGCTTGAAAGGCCGACATCTCGGACACGCTTTGTCCGAACATAAGTTGCGCCAGAATTTCGTCCTCAGGGGCGTCGGGCGTGGATTCCAGCGTGATTTCGGGGTCGTCCACCGGCCCTTCCAAAATAATCTTGGCCGTAAAATCCTGCGTTGTATTCGATGTCACAAACCGGACATAGGGCAGAAAACTGCCCTGCAGCTGGATGATCCCCTCGTCAAGATTGAACCGCTTGGCCAGAATATCCAGTCGCCCGCGGATCAGATCAAACCGTCCGGACGAAATGATATTGCGTGTCGTCCCCCTGATCTGCAACTGGCCACCCAGTTCAGCTTCAAGCCCGCGACCCCGCACAAATATGCGCGGCGCATTCACGGTGACAGCCAGAGGATAGGCAGCCCCGGCAGACCCCGAATTCGCGGCCGCGTTTTCGTCCTGGATCAGGCCAGCCCGTTCGCGCGTCAGATGAACTAGCGAAGGTTCTGCAACATGCCGGATGTCCGGAATGTCGCCAATGGCATTCAAACCCGACGCAGGAACCTTGATTTCTGTTTGTCCAACATCAATCCGGCCCGCAATTTGCGCGCCACCCGTCAGTGGGCCATTCACTGTAATTGTGCCATCCAGTATCGTTTCGTAAAGGCTGGGATCGATCAGCTTGACGCTGGTCAGCAGAATGCTGAGGTCAGAGTTCAACCCGCCTGTCAGTCCGATCGGGCCAGACACTTTCAAAGATCCGCCATTCTCGACCGCCGCGGATACATCCACATTGGCCGACGCGCCGGACAGCGTCACGTTGGTATCAATATTGGTCAACGCAATGCGCAGATTGGGCGCGGAAAACGTGGCGCCCGCCGTCCCGATTGTGCCCGAAACCGAACTCAGTGCCGGCGGGCCGTTAAGGGCAAGATCGAACGTCGCGGGGCCTTGCAGAACACGCGGCTTCAAGAACGGTGCCGTTAATCCCAGTGGGGCAGTCCCTGCAATTTTCAGGTCCAGATCACCGCTTTGCGCGACCAAACCGCTCACGTCGGCCTTGGTCCCCGACGGGCCGTCCGCAGACAGCACGATCTGCCAGCCGTCCGCAGCCTTTTTGGCATTGCCTTTCGTCGAAAGCGGGCCGGGAATCTGTGGCACAAAGACCCGTATATCCGGCAGGCTGGCCTCAAAATCAACATCAGCATCCGGCCCTGTCACGCGGCCCTTGACCATCGCGCGGGATTCATATGGGCCATCTGCCTTGGCATCCACAGACCAACCACTTGCATCTTCTTCGGCCCGCCCAGCAACACTTAGCGATCCGGTATATTCGGGGGCAAGCAACGAAATATCACGCAAGGTTGCGTCAAGCTGGACCTGACTGTCACCGGTGCTCAAGTCAGCTTGTCCTTGGGCCTGTAATGCCGGATTAGACAATTCCAGCTTGGACACCTGAAACCCTTCGGTGGTTCTGCGGGCCGCGATATCAAGCTGCGTGCGGCCTGCCATCAAAATATCGGCTTGCGTCTGGTCCACCTTCAGATCGTCACTTTGCCCTTTGACTTCGACATCAAAGGTCCCCGCCAGCGGCGCGACTTCGCCAGACAATGTAACCGCAACTGCGCCCGCAAGCGCACGGTCGGCCACGCCCGAAAAGCGGCTGATATCCTGTGCGTCAACCCGAACATTCATACGTGTCAGCAAACCGCTTTCCGGGTCGTTGATAATCACCCGCCCACGCACACCGTAATCTTCTCCGGTTGCAACCAAATCCGACAACCTGACAGGCTGACCTTCGATATAGTTCACGTTTGTTGAAACGTTCAGCGCGGACCCGACCGCCTCGCTCAGTCCGGGGTCGGCCAGTCGCAAGCCAGTCACCGCCGCTGTCACATCCCCGACCACCTGCCCGACATAACCCACCTCACCGTGCAGATTTCCGGCCATCTGAACGCGCGCTTGCGATATTTCATTTCCATCACGGGAAATGTCACGCACATCGAAAACGGCATCCAGACTATCACCGTTCGCCGCGTCAAACTGAACAGAAAGCTCCATTCCCGACACACGTGTTTCAGGCCCGCGCAAAGGCAGTAAAACGGCGTTGCCGTCCGGATGACCGATCTTGGCGTCGACATCCAGATAAACCGGCCAGTATTCACTGTTCAGACGCACCTGCCCGTCCAGATTGGCCTGCTGCGCAACAAGGCTGAACTCGCGCACGTCGATACTGCCGTCCTCGGCCCTGTAAACATCGACATCCAGCGCGATATTGTCACCAAAGAACGGCTGGTACTGCGGCGCAAGCAAAGCGGCGATATCCCCGCCAAGTTCAGCCTGTATGCGACGCGCCGGTTGCGTTTGTCCCTCGGCAACCGGTTCCGCGCTCAGTTCCACCTGACCGGTCAATCGCGGTTCATCGTTTGCGGCCAATGCAATTTGCGCAACAAAATCGCTCAGCACACCTGTTCCATCCACAGTCAAATCAAGTTCGGGATGTCCGGGAAGGTTCATCATGCGCGCGGCGATGCCGCCCGCGTCTTCGACCACCTCAAGTTTGACAGCCAACATTTCCGTTGCCTGTTCGAAACTGGCATCAATCAGGAAACGCCCCATCTTTCCGTCTGTGCGATCGGCATTCAGGTTCGTCGCAAATGTCCCGTCTTCCAACATCGCCGACGCCGCGATTGACAGGGCAACAGCCTCGCCCAGAATGGGTTCGCCCAACGTGATTTCATCAACCCTGAATTCGGCGATATTGATTGCCACCGGCAATTCCGGCAAAGAAAAGCCACTGGCTTCCGCGTCCGGCACTTCGGTCTTTTGTTCCGTTTTGGGAATGCGTTTCAAATCCAGCGATTTGGCGGACAACGTGTTGACTTCAATCCGCCCGCGCAGCAGCGCCGCCCGCTTCCAATCCAGCACAACTTCGGTCAGTGACAGCCAAATTCCGTCTTCATCGGCAATGGTCAGGCTGTCGAACGACGCCTGCGATGTCAGGACACCCCTGAACCCTTCAAGACGCACATCGCGTCCCGCACCAGCCAAAGCTTCTTCGATCTTGCGTGTCAGGAACCCACGATCATCCTCTTGCGCCAAAGCCACATTGGCGCAACCAAGATACAGCAGCAGGATCAGGGCAATTTTTCTCAAAATGCTTGTCCAATCCCGATGTAGATTTCAAAGTTGTTGCTGTCATTCGGCCCGTTGACAGGCACAGCGACATCAAACCGGATCGGTCCGATCGGCGTTTGGTACCGCACGCCAATACCAGCGCCGCTTTGTGAATCACCGCTGCCTTCACTGGGAAACGCGTCGGACCCGATAAAGCCGTAATCATAGAAGCCGACAATGCCGATGGTTTCGGTGACCTTGAAACGCGCCTCGGCGGAAAGGCCCAAAAACGACCGCCCGCCAGCGATCAATCCGCCGCCGACGTCCACGCCCAGGGATTCATAAGGTTGTCCACGCACAGTCCCGCCGCCGCCCGAATAAAACACAAAATCGCTTGGGGCGTCCGCCAAAGATGGCCCGATCACCGACCCCAATTGCGCGCGAAACGCCAAAGTGACCGGTCGTTCCACTCCGAAGCTGCGGTAAATTCTGTAGTCGGCAAAGGCGCGCACACCATCATCAGCCCCACGAATGGCGGCAAAGGGCGTCGCATTGGCGCGCAAGTAATAGCCCTTGGTCGCATCCAGTTTATTGTCTCGGTAATCGCGCCGCGTTTCAGCCGGGATGATAAACAGCAGATATTCGTCCTCCCCGAATGCATCACGGGTTTCTGCCGCCATCAGGCCAATGCCATATTCATATTCGCGGCGCTCTGATGCGATCCAGTTTACGCCTGCACCAATCGTTGCCTGACGCGTAAAATAGTTGACCTCGTTCAACTCTTCTATTTCCGCCAGCGCATACAAATCACGGTCTGGTCCAAAGGTCGCGGGCCGTTCGAACCGTGCGCTTAACCGGTAATCGTCACCGCCTGTATCACCACCGATACCACTGATCTCGCCCTCGATCCGCAAACGCTCGGCGCCGCCCAACAAGTTACGGTGCATCCAGAAAGCGCTCAGGCTCAAACCGTCAGAGGTTGAAACATCGCCGCCAAATCCGACCCTGCGGCGGCGCTGTTCCGAGATGTCCAGCGTAATGTCCAAGGTCTGGTTCAGTCCGACATTTTCAGCCTCGGAAAACGCAACCGAACCAAACGCACCTGTGCGCCGCAACCGCTTTGCGGATTTATCCAAAGCTTCGGGTGAAAACACTTCGCCCTGTGGATAGCCCGCGATGTCCAGAATTCTTTCCGTACGGACCCTTTTGTTACCTTTGACGGTCAAATTACCGAATTTCAGTTGTTGCCCGGCATTCACCTGCAAGGCCGCATTCAGGATCGCGTTGCGGTGATCTGCCGTTACCTTTTGGTCAACAATTTTGGCCTTGGCATATCCCCGATCGCGCCACCCCGAAATCGCCTTTTCGCTGGCCCCGCGCAGGGATGACAGACCGGCAGTTTCCCCTGTCGCAAATCCTTTTGGCAATTCGGTCCCCGGAGCGATGGGTTGGACCTGTGCTGTTCCATAGCGAAAAACCGGCCCCGGCTGAATGGCGATAACAGCAGAATTCGCACTTTTAGGGGCGTTTATCGCGGCAACATTTGCCGCCTCTCGACCATCCAGCTTGATGCTGATTTCCGCACCAAAATATCCCGCTTCGTACAGGACTGACAGCAAACGGGCGTAATCAGCTTTTGCCGATGCGTATGGGTCTTGACTGGCGGCATCTGTATTGTTCGCCTGCTCCACCAGAAGCGATGCCCCGTTCAATCTGTCCAGAATGTCCTCGGGCAGATCGCCATTGATTTGCACAGTCAGCGCCGCCGCCGATTGTATCGACAACAAAATGCCAACCAAAAGCCTGAAAAGAATTTTCGACGTCAGTTTCAAGTCATCGCTTTCCCTGCCGAAACGAACCCGAAAAGGCCAAATTAAACGGAATTCGCGCGTCCTGCCCAATGCGTTTTTGTTAACCCTGATATGCCTGATGCGTGCACCTGACCGCAAGTAAAGAAATCGTTCATCGTTGACTATTCACGACGGTTTCAAAAGCGATCTTGCGCCTGCCTGCATGCTTCCGCAAAGTGTGAACCCGTGTTAGCTTCGATCCGGATTGATCAACAAATGATAGGGCGTTTGCAACTTGTGCCAACCAGCCCCTGAAGGAAAAGACCATGGCAAAAGCATTCGCATCGCAAGGTGACTTGGAAGAAAAAACTGTCAGCTTCAGCGAAGTCGGCGACGGTATCTGGGCCTATACGGCACAAGGTGATCCGAATTCCGGCGTCATCATCGGCGACCGATCCGTTATGATCGTCGAAGCGCAGGCAACGCCACGTCTGGCCAACAAAGTGATCGAGAAAGTACGCAGTGTTACAGACAAGCCGATTTCTCATGTGGTTCTGACACATTATCATGCTGTCCGCGTTCTCGGGGCTTCGGCCTATAACGCCGATCAGATCATCATGAGTGATGCGGCCCGCGCCATGGTGATCGAACGCGGGCAAGAGGATTGGGACAGTGAATTCCAGCGTTTTCCCCGATTGTTCGAAGGCCATGAAAGCATCCCGAGCCTGACCTACCCGACCACAACGTTTTCAGAGGCGATGACGGTCTATCTGGGAAACCGGCGTATCGATCTAATGCATCTGGGGCGGGCCCACACCGCCGGTGATATCGTGGTCCACGTTCCCGATCAGAACGTGATGTTTACGGGCGACATCGTCGAATACCAATCGGCCTGTTATTGTGGCGATGGCTACTTTGGTGAATGGGGTCATACCCTTGATAACATTCAGGCCTTTGATGTCGATGCGATTGCACCCGGCCGTGGTGACGCATTGATCGGAAAGAAAATGGTCAACGCCGCTATCGAAAATACGCGCGATTTCGTGAACAGCACCTATGCCCCGGCTGCGCGCGTCGCAGCCCGCGGCGGATCACTGAAAGAGGCGTGGGATGCAGTGCGCGCAGCCTGTGATCCGAAATTCGCAGATTATGCGATCTACGAACATTGTCTGCCCTTTAATGTGGCCCGCGCCTATGACGAAGCGCGGGGCGTGGAAACGCCAAAAATCTGGACCGCACAGCGCGATCTGGAAATGTGGGCCGCATTGCAGGAATGATCGGATGAAGGATGCATTCGTTTTGATGGCTCAGAACAACGCATGGGCCAACTCAACGCTGTACGCCGCGATTTCAGGGCTGTCAGACAGTGCGTTTTCTGATGCGCGACCGGGTTTTTTTCCATCCCTGAAGCGAACGCTGAACCACATTTACGAGGTCGATCTTTATTATCTCGATGCCTTGCAGGAAACGGGCCAAGGGCGTGCGGTTTATGACCGCTGCGATGTCGGAACGTGTTTGGAACTTGCTCGGTTGCAAGCAGCGCAAGATCAAGACCTGATCCGGTTTTGCAAAGCATTAGAGCCCGAAGACCTGGACAGCCTGCGCCTGACCAAGCGTGAAACAGGTGATGTTCATGAACGGGTCGGGCCGTTGCTGTTGCATCTGTTTCAACACCAGATCCATCATCGGGGGCAGGCCCATACCATGATACACCACGCCGGTATCGCCCCGCCGCAACTTGATGATTTCTACCTTGAATACGAACGCGCCGCGACAGCACAGGCAATTCTTTCAGACCCGTCCAACCCGACCGAACAACCGCAGACGAACACACGCAAACCATAATGACCAAGGTTTTTGAAACCCCGCTTTATCCCTACCACCGCTCCAAAGATCAGGGGCGCGCGACACCTGCGCGCAAACAGGTGATCATCGTCGGCGCGGGGCCTGTAGGATTGGCCGCAGCCATCGATCTGGCCCAGCAGGACATTCAAGTTCTTGTGCTTGACGACAATGAAAAGGTTTCGTTTGGCAGCCGGGCCATCTGCTTTTCGAAACGCACACTGGACATTGCCGACAGATTGGGCTGCGGTCAGGCGCTCACGGAAAAAGGCGTTCAGTGGAACGTTGGAAAAGTGTTTTTCGGCGACCGGCAGGTCTATAACTTCAACCTGCAACCCGAAGCAGGGCACAAACGCCCTGCCTTTATCAATCTTCAACAATACCATCTGGAACATCACCTGATCAAACGCGTACGGGCGCTGGAAAAGGCCGGTGCGCCAATCGAATTGCGCGGGCGCAACAAGGTTACGCAAGCGACCCGGTTCAACGATCACGTCGCGCTGACCATAGAAACACCCGACGGCCCCTATGCGTTGGAAAGCAACTGGCTGATCGCGTGTGACGGTGCCGGTTCCCCATTGCGTCAGATGTTGGGGCTGGATTTTGTCGGGCGTGTGTTCGAGGATAATTTCCTGATCGCCGATGTGGTTATGGACGCCGAATTTCCGACAGAACGCTGGTTCTGGTTTGATCCACCCGTTCAACCGCGGGCAATCGGCCTTGTTGCACAAGCAGCCCGACGGGGTCTGGCGCATTGATTTGCAACTGGGCTGGGACATCGACAAGAAAGAAGAACAAAAGGCCGAAAACGTTGTGACCCGCCTTAAGGCAATGTTGGGCGCTGATATCGATTTCGAGCTGGAATGGGTATCGATCTATACGTTTCAATGTCGCCGCATGGAACGGTTCCGCCATGGCCGTGTCATTTTCGCGGGCGACGCCGCACATCAAGTATCGCCTTTCGGGGCGCGCGGGGCCAATTCGGGCCTGCAGGATACTGATAATCTGTGCTGGAAGCTCAAACTGGTGATCGACGGGACCGCACCCGAAACGCTTCTGGAAACCTATGATTCCGAGCGTATTTTCGGGGCCGACGAAAATATCCTCAATTCGTCGCGTTCGACAGATTTCATAACGCCGAAAACACCGATCAGCCGGATTTTACGCGATGCGGTTCTTGATCTGTCCGAACATCACGGCTTTGCGCGCCCGATGGTCAATTCCGGCCGCTTGTCTGTGCCGTGCCTTTATGAAACCTCCCCTTTGACAAGCCCCGATGATCTTGCGGGCGGTCCTGCATCAACACGACCGGGCGCGCCATGTTGTGACGCGCCGCTCGCATCCGGTTTTCTTCTCGAAAGCTTTTGGTCAGGGCTTTGGCCTTTTGACTATCAATGCCGAAGGCCCGGATAAAATCAGCGAAGCCGGAGTAACGGCTCGGCGGTTCGATATCGGCTGCGATCCGATTATCCGCGAAAGGTTTCTGGGCACCGCAACCTCCGCCGTTTATCTGGTGCGCCCAGATCACTACATCGCCGCCCGGTGGGGCACGTTCGATGAAACCAAACTGCGCGCTGCCATGCGCCGCGCCATCGGAAAAGAAGGTTGAAATGGCACAATTAAATCTTGAACCCAACATTCAGGATGTGGATGGGTTTTATGCCGAATTGCTGGCCGCCCATGATGGCCTGACCAAAGATCAAAGTGATGCTTTTCACGCCCGCCTTGTGCTGATCCTGTGCAATCATATTGGCGACCGCGACGTGCTGCGCGCTGCCCTGAAAACCGCCGCCAACCCGGATGAAGCGTAACAAATCGACCACCCGTCCTGTCACGTGCCCCTTGGCCTAAGCGCCGCCAACTGGCAAAAGGCGCCAACCGTCCCAGACCGGGCAAGATAACCAAGGCAAACTGAATGCAGCGTACAGCACTTGTGACCGGATCTGCCGGATTTATCGGATACTTTACGGCGCGCGCCCTTCTGGATGCGGGCTGGCGCGTTATCGGGCTGGACGCGATGACCGATTACTACGACGTGGCGCTGAAAGAACGCCGTCAGGCCATGCTGCTGCAAAGCGCAGATTTTACCGCTGTGAACGCGCGGCTGGAACAGGATGGTCTGTTGCTGGATCTGTTTGAAAAGTATCGCTTTGATGCAGTCATTCACCTGGCAGCACAGGCTGGTGTCCGGTTTTCGATCGATCAACCGCGCAGCTACGTTCAATCCAACCTTGTTGGCACGCTTGAATTGCTCGAGGCGGCGCGCGCCCTTCCGCCCGCGCACACTTTGCTGGCGTCTACATCGTCGGTTTACGGCGCGAACACGGACATGCCCTATCGCGAAACCGACCAGACAAACCGCCAGATGTCGTTCTATGCAGCTACGAAAAAAGCCACAGAAAGCATGGCCCATTCCTACGCGCATCTTTACGATCTTCCGATCACGATGTTCCGGTTTTTTACCGTTTACGGGGCATGGGGACGCCCCGACATGGCACATTTCAAATTCACCAAGGCCATTTTGGAAGGCAAGCCGATAGATATTTACAACCACGGCAAGATGCAGCGCGATTTTACCTATATCGACGATCTTGTCGCCGGCATTTGTGCCCTGATCGATGCCGCGCCGGAACGGCCCGAAACAGAACAGGACATTCCCGCGGGCGACAGCCTGTCTTCGGTTGCGCCATATCGGGTTGTGAACATCGGAAACGGACAGCCGGTTGAACTGATGACCTTCATAGAAGCCATCGAAACCGCAATCGGCCGGCCGGCAGAAAAAAGGTTCATGCCGATGCAACCCGGCGATGTGCCTGCCACATGGGCAGATGCAAGCCTGCTGGAAACCTTGACAGGGTCGCGCCCGTCAACGCCGATAAGCACTGGCATTCAGGCCTTCGTCGACTGGTATCGCGACTATTACCAAGTATAGCGGCATGCAGTCACATTGCGGTTTGTTCCTGTATCTGATCCTCGGAAACTGCTGACGTGACGATCCGGCGGGCGGCCGCGTTGTCATCATGGGCCACAGCAGTTGCCAGATCGCGCATAATCCGTGCCATTTCCAGTTCCGAAATCCCCTTGGGTGATGCGCGAAAAATCTTGAAATGCGGCGTCGGTTCCAGCGTGGCGGACATCAACAGGTCTTCAAACAACTTCTCTCCGCGCCGCAACCCTGTGATCTGCACATCGATTTCGCCGTTTGGGGCCTGTTCATCACGGATACTGACACCAGAGTGTCGCGCAATGCGGCGGGCCAAATCAACGATCCGCACCGGTTTCCCCATATCCAACATGAACATATCGCCCCCTCGGGCAAATGCACTTGCACTTAGAACCAGATGCGCCGCCTCGGGGATTGTCATGAAGTAGCGGGAAACATCCTTGTGGGTCAGGGTGATGGGGCCACCCGCCGCAATCTGTTCCTGAAACAGGGGCACAACCGAACCGGACGATCCAACCACATTGCCGAACCGCACCATCGAAAAAATCGTACCGGGTGCCCGGGTCTGGGCATCCTGGATGACCAGTTCAGCAAGACGTTTGGTTGCGCCCATGATGTTCTTGGGGCGCACAGCCTTGTCTGTCGAAACCAGCACAAACCGTTTAACAGCACACTGGCGCGCGGCATCGGCCATAACCTGTGTACCGATGACGTTGTTCAGAACGCCCGAAACTTCGTTTTCTTCAATCAGGGCAACATGTTTATAGGCCGCCGCATGCAGAACCACACTCACCTCGTGAAGGCGCAAGGTTGAAAGAACCCTTTGCGCATCCGTGACCGACGCCAGAACAGGGCACAAAGCCACACCTTTTGCCCGCGCGTTTGCACGCAACTTGCGTTCAATCTGGTACAGCGCAAGTTCCGAATGGTCGAACAGGATCACCAACCGCGGGCAAGCGTCAATAACCTGCCGTGCCAGTTCCGAACCGACAGACCCACCAGCACCCGTGATCAGGACCGACTGGCCGTGAAAGACAGCGTTGATCTGCGGCGCGGCAAATTCGAAATCCCTGCGCCCCAGCAAAGTGTCGGTATCGCCACGAATTGCGCGCCCCTGTCGCGGCTCACGGCTGTTTTCCACCTGATCAGAGGGTCGGCTTGCCCGCATTCCGATCAAGCCAAATGATCGAAACTGGGCGGCCAAATACGAAAGAACCAGAGGAAACCAACGCAAGGTCGCATGAGACATTTCAATCATTTTAAGGTCCTGAAGCTTCCGTTCTTGCACAAGTCAGCACCGGTCAGGGCGCGCAGCCAAATCAACACCGACACATCAACACGGCTTTGTTTTCAGTTTGGTTAACAAACGCTGGGTGAACAGCCCAAGACCCCCGTTTTTCAATGATTTGAAAAAAGCATTCTGGACAAAACAAGGGTTTCCAGACCAGTCTTTGGCCAGCGGGGAATTCATGCACTTTCAGCGATATGCCATCTATTACACACCACCCGATGGCGCCTTGGCCGATTTCGGAGCAAGCTGGCTGGGTTGGGACATCCGAACAGGCAAACCCGTACCCGAACCCGACATCTCGGGGCTGTCCGAACCGATCCGCACCCTGACAAAGACGCCGCGCCGCTACGGGCTGCATGCGACGTTGAAACCACCGTTCCGGTTAGCCAACCACCGGACCGAGCCCGAATTGCAAACGGCGCTCGCAACTCTGGCCACAACACTTGCACCTGTAACGCTGAACAGGTTGAAACTAGTCGCTCTAGGCCGGTTTCTTGCGCTTGTGCCCGAAAACGGCACAAACCCGGTTGCCAGATTGGCGGCAAAATGTGTGCGTGATCTGGACAGTTTTCGCGCGCCTTTGGCGGCACAAGACCTCGCCCGGCGCGATACATCCGGCCTGTCCGACCGGAAAAAGGCAAACCTGGCGCAGTGGGGTTATCCCCATGTTATGGAAGACTTTAAGTTTCACATGACCCTGACGGGAAAACTTGAAAAATCAACGCTTTCTGAAACCAGTGCCGTGTTGCAAACCGTATTGCAGCCGGTCCTGGAACAAACGCTGAGCATTGATCGCATTATTTTGGCCGGTGAGAGCGAGAGTGGATACTTTCACCAGATTTCTTGCGCGCGCCTGACCGGTTGATCGCAAACGTGGCGTTGCACCGCTGGACCTTTGACCAAAGCACACGCTATATCACACGCAACTCCGTTCCCGAAAAAGGTGTCCTGCCCCATGTCCTTTGATCGTTCTGTAAAAATCGCTCCGTCGATCCTGTCAGCCGATTTCGCCAATTTTGGTGCCGAATGTGAAGCGATTGAAGCGCAGGGCTGCGACTGGGTGCATGTTGACGTGATGGATGGCCATTTCGTGCCGAACATCACCTTCGGCCCGTCCACCTGCGCGGCAATCCGCCCCCACATCAAGGGCGTGATGGACGTGCATTTGATGATCGCACCCGTCGATCCCTATATCGAGGCCTTCGCCAAGGCAGGTGCCGATGTGATCACCGCCCATGTCGAGGCTGGCCCGCATGTGCACCGCACGATGCAGGCCATCCGCGCCAATGGCGCCAAGGCCGGGATTGCGTTGAACCCGGGCACACCGGCCAGCGCGATCGAATATCTTCTAGATATGGTGGATCTGGTCTGCGTGATGACGGTAAACCCGGGCTTTGGCGGGCAAAAATTCATTCGTTCCCAAATCGACAAAGTGCGCCAGTTGAAATCGATGATCGGCGACCGGCCCATTCATATCGAAATCGACGGCGGCGTCGATCCGACGACAGCACCGCTGGTGACGCAAGCGGGGGCGGATGTTCTCGTTGCCGGATCCGCCGTATTCAAGGGCGGATCGGTGCATAACCCCGAAGTATATGGGCAGAACATCCGCGCGATCCGAGAAGCGGCAGTGGGTGTCTATGCCTGATCACAAACCGGTTCAGACGTATGGATAACTGGGCCGCAGCCTATGTCGATGGCGAAAGCGTTACGGTTTGGGAACTGCAGGCAGAACGGATCCTGTCTTGCAAAAACATGCACATGTCCGCGTTTACCGATTATGCTGCAAAATCCGGTGGTCCGATCATCGCCTGTGGTTTGCCCGGACCGGCCCGCACAGTGCCCTGCGCCCCGTTTGACACAGTCGGCGCAACCCCGGCCGCGTCAAATATCGCCACAGTTCACGCGCTGGCGCAACAAAACCCGCCCGCACTCTCCAGCGGATTGGAAACAGCAATCACCGGATATTTGTCGACGACCCCCGATTTTGAAGGTGTGATTTGCGTCCAAGGCCAAACAACACTGTGGGCACAGATATCGGCGGGCGAGGTTGTCAGCTTTCAAACGTTTTTGACACCCGAACTGATCGCCGCCCTTGCAGGGGCAAACCGCCCGACAGACGACTATTGCGACGCCGTATCAGATACATTGTCCCATCCGGATCGCTTGGCCCGCCATTTGAGCAGTGCCAAAACCGTGAACGCGCCGGACAGAATCACCGGCCATCTGATCGGCGCGGAACTGGCTGCGGCAAAACCCTATTGGCTGGGCCAGCAGATTGTTCTGATCGGAAACCTGACTGAACTTTATGCCAAGGCACTGCAACTGCAGGGCGTTGATGCTGCTGTGGCCGATTGGGAAGCTACGATCCTGAACGGGTTTAAGGTTGCGTATGCTGCCGTTGCTGCGGTGCCTGACCGGCCGGCCAACTGATCCGGACCGGCAATCGGCCTTTTCGGGGAAGGCGAACGCACCTTGTGAAAGGGGCCATCGCCAAACCACCGCTGGATGCACAAGGTCTTTTCCGCCGTCACGCCGCCCCAAGAGCGATAAAACGTTCCAGATGGTGATCTGTGTCGCCAAGCCTGTGATCAATCATGACGATACGCTTGGCGATATGCGCCAGTTCATACTCCTGTGTCATCGCGATGCCGCCGTGCATCTGTATCGCCTCTTCGGCCACAAGTTTGCCCACACGACCAATCAGATGTTTGGCGGCGCTGACATGGCGTTCGCGCGCAACGCGATCCGTTTCCAGATGCCCCGCCGCAAGAATGACAGCCGACCGTGCCTGTTCCAGTTCAATAAAGACATCCGCCATGCGGTGTGCCAGCACCTGAAAGGAACCAATGGGGCGGCCGAATTGCGTTCGGGTGCCCAGATAGTCCAGCGTCAGGCGGGCCGCCGTTTCCATCGCCCCCAACGCTTCGGCAACCAGGGCGACGTTTGCCACTGCCACACGTTTTTCAATTGCGTCAAACGCCGTTGCCTTCTGTGCCCAGCAATGCATCCTGCGCCACCACAACACCGTCCAGAATGGCTTCTGCCGCGCGGCCCCCGCTGATAAGCGGATACCCTGTGAGGTCAAGCCCGTCTGCATCTGCCGGAACAACAAAAAGCGAAATGCCGCGCGGATCATCAACGTCACCGGATGTCCGTGCAGACACGACCAGAAAACCGGCGGCCTCTGCATTGACCACAACCGCCTTGCGGCCGTTCAGAACAAAATGATCCCCGCGATTTTGCGCGGTTGTCGCAACACGGTTCAGATCGTATCGGCTGGTTGGTTCGCCATGCGCAAAAGCCAGATGCATTGATCCGGCCATCACATCCTCAAGAATTTCGGACTGTTTGTCGGTGCCCAGATCGGCGATCAGACCCGCGCCCAGAATTGCGGTATCCAGAAACGGTTCGACGACACCGGCGCGGCCCAGTTCTTCGAACACGGTTGTTATATCAAATCCGGCCCCGCCAAAGCCGCCCTTGTCTTCGCTGAACAACGCGCTGATCACGCCCAGATCTGCCAATTCGGACCAGATCGCGGCTGACAGGCCCGCTTTGCTTTCTAAAATCTGGTTGCGCACTGTCGTTGTGTATTTATCCGTCAGAAACCTGCGCAGGCTGTCCTGCAGCATCCGGCGTTCTTGGGTCAGTTCGAAATTCATCGTGCCTGACCCCGCATCGCGGTTTTGGCAATAATCTCGCGTTGGATTTCATTCGATCCACCGTAAATCGAAATCTTGCGGTTATTGAAATACTGCCTTGCAACCGGCCGCGCATAATCCGGCCCGATCAGCGCGTTGTCACCTTCGATCGCCTCGGACACAAACGGCATCGCATAAGGCCCGACCGCACGACGTGTCAGATCATTTATTTCCTGACGGATGATCGTGCCCTTGACCTTCAGCATCGAGCTTTCAACACCCGGCGCCTGCCCCGACGCCGCCTTGCTGATCATGCGAAGATTGGTAATTTCCATCGCCATCAAATCAATTTCAATCCGTGCGATCCGCGCTGCAAAATGGGGGTTTTCAATCAACGGCCTACCGCCTGAAAATTCCGCGCGCGCGATGCGCTTCAAGGCTTCAAGACCCGCCACGGAAAACCCTGTGCCAGCGATGTTCGTGCGTTCGTGTGTCAGAAGATACTTGGCGTAGGTCCAGCCCTTGTTTTCCTCACCCACAAGGTTTTCGACAGGCACGCGCACGTCGGTGAACCAAACTTCGTTCACCTCGGCGCTGCCATCCAACAGGATGATCGGGCGCACCTCGATCCCCGGCGTTTCCATGTCGATCAACAGAAACGAAATTCCTTCCTGTTGCTTGACGTCCGGATCGGTGCGCACAAGGCAGAATATCATGTTGGCGTACTGGCCCAAAGTCGTCCAGGTCTTCTGACCATTGACGACATAATGGTCACCGTCGCGCACAGCGCGGGTTTTCAACGACGCAAGATCCGATCCGGCGCCGGGTTCGGAATACCCCTGACACCACCAGTCCGCGCCATTCAGGATACGCGGCAGCCAATGATCCTGCTGCGTCTTTGATCCGAATTTCTGCAACACCGGCCCCAGCATCGTCAGACCGAACGGCACAACCCGCGGCGCATAGGCACGGGCGCATTCTTCCTCAAATATATGGCGCTGCACGGCGTTCCATTCCGCGCCGCCAAACGCCTTTGGCCAGTTTATGGCAAGCCATCCGCGCGCCTGCAGGATAGCATGCCAACGCTCATGGTCCTGTTTGCCCAACGTGGAACCGGCGCGCACCTTGTCGGATAGGTCCTGGCGGCAACTCCGCCTCCAGAAACGCGCGCACGTCGTCACGAAAGGCTTGTTCCTCGGCGGAATAACTCAGATCCATGACAAAAGCCCCTAGTAGATTTCAAACAGGCCCGCAGCACCCATGCCGCCGCCGATGCACATGGTGACCACGCCCAGACGTGCCCCGCGTCGGTGGCCTTCGCGCAGCAGATGCCCCACCATGCGCGCGCCTGTCATTCCAAACGGGTGCCCGATTGCGATCGATCCGCCATTGACGTTGCACTTCTGTCGTCAATTCCCAGCGTGTCGCGGCAATACAGCGCCTGAGACGCGAACGCCTCGTTCAGTTCCCACAGGTCGATATCTTCAACGCTCAGCCCGTGCCGCTCTAGCAAACGGGGCACGGCAAACACCGGCCCGATGCCCATCTCGTCTGGTTCACATCCAGCCACGGCAAAGCCCTTGAACGCACCCATCGGGGTCAGCCCTTGGCGTTCGGCCTCTTGTGCCTCCATCATGACAACCGCAGCGGCCCCGTCGCTTAACTGGCTGGCATTGCCCGCAGTGACAAAGCCGCCTTCGCGCACAGGCTGCAGCGCTTGCAGCCCTTCCAGAACCGTGACCGGCGCGATTGCATTCGTCGCGGTCCACCGTCACCTCGTGGTGTGACACCTCTCCGCTTTCCTTGTCCTTTACCGCCATCACAGTCTGCATCGGGACAATCTCGTCCTCGAACAGCCCTGCGTCTTGTGCCGCCGCTATCCTCTGCTGGCTGCGCAAACCGTATTCATCCTGCGCCTCTCGCGTGATCCCGTACCGTTTGGCCACGATATCGGCTGTTTCGATCATCGCCATGTAAATCGCCGGTTTGTGTTCCAGTATCCACGTCTCCGGCGTGGGGGTCGTATTGGGCTGCACCATCGAAATGCTTTCCACCCCGCCCGCGACCATCGGGCCAGACCCGCTTTCTGATGGCCTGGGCGGCAAGTGCGATGGTTTGCAAACCGCTGGAACAATAGCGGTTCACCGTCATGCCCGATACCGTCACCGGCATACCGGCGCGTATCGCAATCTGGCGCGCAATGTTCTGGCCTGTCGCGCCTTCGGGAAAGCCGCACCCGATCATACAATCCTCGATCGTGGCCGGGTCAATTCCGGCGCGTTCAACGGCGGCGGAAACGGCATGCCCGCCCATGGTGGCCCCGTGGGTTATATTAAACGAGCCGCGGAACGACTTTGCCAGACCCGTACGGGCGGCCGAAACGATAACAGCTTGTTTCATCAGGGTTATCCTTTGTTCAGATCATCAAAGCTGCGCCCGTCGCGGACCAGCTCCTGCAAAAGCGGCGCGGGCTGCCAGAAATACGCATCTTCCCGTGCAAACGCTTCAATGTCTTTCAACAGCTCCGGCAATCCGGTCAGGTCGGCCCATTTCAGCGGCCCGCCCCGATAGCGCGGAAACCCGTAGCCAAACAGCAATGTCATATCCACATCCAGCGGACGGCGCGCGATGCCTTCGCCCACGACCTTGGCCGCCTCATTGACCATCGCAGCCATGTAGCGGCGCACGATCTCTTCATCGGTAAATTCGCGGGGCGTGATCCCTTTGGCCGCGCGCTCTGCCTCGATCAATGCCATCACTTCGGGGTTCGGCTCGCCCCCGCGTTTGCCCGCCTCATAAATGTAATAGCCTTTGCCGGTTTTCTGCCCGAAATGGCCCGCCTCGCACAAGCGATCGGGGTAGTCCGGTACGCGTTCGCGCGGATCGCGGGTGGGGGCCAACCGCTTGCGACTGGCCCAACCGATATCCAGACCTGCCAGATCGGCCACTTCGAACGGCCCCATGGCAAACCCGAAATCCGTCAGTGCCTTGTCGATCTGATAGGGGCTGGCCCCGTCCAGAATCATATGATCGGCACAGGCGCGATAGGCGCTTAGGATGCGATTGCCGATAAACCCGTCACATACTCCGGCGCGTACCGCGATCTTGCCCATCACCTTGCCCAACGCAAAGCCGGTCGCAACGACATCAGGTGCGGTCTTGTCCGCGACCACCACTTCAAGCAGCTTCATCACATGCGCCGGTGAAAAGAAATGCAGCCCGATCACATCCTGCGGCCGCGATGTGCTGGCTGCAATCTCGTTCACATCCAGATAGGACGTATTGGTTGCCAATACCGCGCCCTGTTTGCAAACGGCATCCAGTTTACCAAACACATCTTTCTTGACTGCCATCTCCTCGAAAACGGCTTCGATCACCAGATCGGCATCTTTCAAGGCATCGTATTGCGTTGCGAGGGTCAGCGCATTTCGGGTCAGATGGTCGAATTGATCCTGACTAATTTTGCCGCGTTTCAAAGCACCACGCAGATTTCCTTCGATGCGCCCGCGCGCAGCGTCAGCCGCCGTATCCGACATTTCAAGCAGTGTCACCGCAAGCCCCGAAAGCAAGGCCGCGGTTGCGATGCCAGCCCCCATAGTCCCGCCGCCAATCACGCCGATTGCCTTGACCTCACGCGGGGTGACACCCTTCAATTCCGGTAGTTTGCTTACTGCCCGCTCTGAAAAAAACGCGTGGATAAGCCCGTGACGTTGATCGGTTGCCATCAGTTCGGAAAACAGGTCACGTTCGCGCTTCAGCCCTTCAAAAAAGGGCAATTCACTGGCGGCCTGAACGGCACGCACAGCCACCGCAGGCGAAAGCTGGCCCCGCCCTTTCCTCAGCACATCCGAATACACGGCATCAAAATCAACGGGTGCCGGCCCCGGCATATCGCAAATCGGACGGCGCGGCGCACCTTGACGCAGCAAAGATTGCGCATAATCCACGCCGATGGTTTGCGGGTCACCGTCTTCGACCCGATCCAGAATGCCCAGTTCCAAAGCTTCGGCCGCACCGACATGTCGGCCCGTCGTGATCATGCCCAAGGCCGCTTTGGCCCCTGTCAAACGCGGCAGGCGCTGGGTGCCGCCTGCACCGGGCAGAATTCCCAGATGCACCTCGGGCAAGCCGACCTTGGCAGACGGAACAGCAATGCGGTAATGCGCCGATAGCGCCACTTCCAACCCGCCCCCCAAGGCCGTGCCATGCAGGGATGCGACGACGATCAGAGGCGACGCTTCGATCCGGTTGCACAATTCGGGCAGCCACGGGTCTTGCGGCGGCTTTCCAAACTCGCTGATATCGGCCCCTGCGGGGAAAGAACGGCCATCGCCGACAATAACAACCGCTTTCGCTTCCGCCTCGGCCCGTGTCATCGCCTTGTCGAGCCCAAGCCGAACCGCATGGCCCAACGCGTTCACAGGCGGATTTTGCACCCGCAACACGGCAATATCGCCGTGCAGTTCATAAGCAATCACATCAGACATCAGGTCGCCCCCGCAAAACTGGAATTTCGTTGGCGCAAGGCTGGTCTTTTATTTGCATAGGATCAAGGGTGTGCGGCGTTACGCTGCGTCGTTACCCGTCTGATTTGCGATAGACAAAACAACGCCCCGGCACGGCCTCCGGTGGCAAAGGCAATTCTTCCATGTTCTCGAAATACATCCGGTCACTTGAAACCATAAGGCCGCCAACCGCCAACACAGGCTCGATCAGGGGCGACAATGTGCGCGCAAACGCATCATTGCGGGCCGGTATATGCCCGCCCAGATCCGCATGAACCAGACTGGCCGTTGCCCCGAACCGGTGCAAGGCCGCTGGCAAAGTTTCGATCACGTCCCCCAGAATCATGAATGCGGGATCGGGCGTCGACTCGGGGTGGGATTCAACCGCGCGGTCAAAAACGTAGATGTCCCTGCCTTTCACGATTTCATTCAAATGGTGATAGGTGCGTCCATTTCCTAACCCCAGTTCAAAAACGGGGCCGGGCAGATTTTTGGTCTGTTCAACAGCAAAGTTCAGGCACGCGCGTTGCGACACCATGCGATCTATGAACAGGTCAAGGCGGGTCATGTCTTATTCCTTATCTTCCGTCGTCGTGATCTGGCGGGGGGCCACCCGATCCGAACGCTAGATGCCTGATCCAATTCGGAATGTGTAGGGCTTCCTGCCCTTTTTGGCCCGATTGCCTTACGCAAGATCCGCCAGATCGGATTTGACTAACAGGCCGCCAATGGGCGAAGGTATGATTGCGCTGCGGGTCCATTGTCCTGAAGCTTTTTTAGTGTGTGGTCTTTTGGACAATAGACAGTTGGAACCGGATTGAATGAAGCCCCTGTTGCAAGTTGACAACCTGAGCATCGGGTTCGGCAAGGCACCGCCGGTCATCAGTGATGTAAGTTTCGCTGTCCATCCCGGACAAACGCTTGCCCTTGTCGGAGAAAGCGGCTCGGGCAAAACGCTGTCGTGCCGCACGATCCTGCGTATTCTGCCCAGTACCGCAAGAATACTGGGCGGTAGCATCACCTTTCATCGCGCCGAAAAATCCGTCGAATTGTTATCGCTCCCTGAACGGAAAATGCGCGACATACGCGGCAACTACATTTCGATGATTTTTCAGGAACCGATGCGATCCCTTTCGCCTTTGCACCGGATTGGGAATCAGGTGTCCGAGGTTCTGAAACTGCATGATGGCCTGTCAGAACGCGCGGCACGCACGACTGTTTTGCAAACCTTCGATCGGGTCGGATTTCCCGATCCCGAACGGATTTACAGCGCTTATCCGTTCGAATTGTCCGGCGGCATGCGTCAGCGTGCGATGATCGCGATGGCAATGGTGGCCAAACCGGACCTGCTGATTGCCGACGAACCGACCACTGCGCTGGATGTCACAACACAGGCGCAGGTTTTGGGTCTGATCAAGGATCTGCAACGCGAAACAGGCATGGCCGTCATTCTGGTCACGCATGATCTGGGTGTTGTGGCCAACATGGCCGAACAGGTTGTTGTTCTGAACAATGGCCGCGTGATGGAATCCGGCGCGGCCAATCTGGTTCTTTCCGCACCCGCGCATCCCTATACGCAAAAGCTGTTCAACGCGGCGCCGCTGATCCCTGCCGTTGCCAAAGGTGCGCCCCCCCTGCAACAGCAGGATCTTATCCTGTCGATTTCCGATGTTTCAAAAACCTACTACGTGCGCGGCGCGTCGGCATGGAAACCGAAAATCGAGGTGAACGCCTGCCGTGGCATCAATCTGACCGTACCACGGGGCAAAACGCTTGCCGTTGTGGGGGAAAGCGGATCAGGAAAAACCACCTGCGCGCGCATTGCCTTGGGCGCAGAACGCCCCGACGCAGGCGGGTCTGTTCTGTTCACTGCGGAACCGGGTGGCAAGCCTCTGGCGGTACACGCGCTGGACAAGGCGCAGCGCTTTGCCTTTCAAAGACAGGCGCAAATGGTGTTTCAGGATCCGTATTCGTCGCTGAACCCGCGCATGCGGGTCGTGGACGCGTTGACCGAACCCTTGGAAATCCACGGCATCGGAAACCGCGCCGAACAACGGGAACGCGCGGCCGCGTCCCTGATACAGGTCGGGTTGAACCCTGATATGCTGTACCGCTACCCTCACGCGTTTTCCGGCGGCCAGCGGCAGCGCCTGTCGATTGCACGTGCCCTTACGCTCGATCCTGTTTTTCTCGTGTGTGACGAACCGACATCGGCATTGGATGTCTCTGTCCAGGACCAGATACTGACGCTCTTGGAAGACATCCGCGACCGGATGAACCTGTCTTATCTTTTCATCAGCCACGATCTGGCCGTCGTTGCGCGCATCGCCGACGAAGTGGCGGTGATGCGACAGGGATTGGTGGTCGAACAGGCCCCACCAGCCACGTTGTTTTATGATCCGCGCCACCCCTACACAAAGGCGCTGATCGCCGCGCAACCCGAACCCGATATTTCACGCCCCATTGATTTGAACATCGTGGCGCAAGGAGCGGGCAGCCCGATGGCGTGGCCCGAAGCGTTCCGGATGACCGAAACAGAACTGCCCGCCCTGACAGAATTGTCACCCGGCCATAAGGTACGGTGCCATGTTTAGATTACTGATCCTGTCCATCCTCGTGATCTGGGGCAGTGCGGCAACCGCGCAAACTCCCATCTTGCAGGAAAGCACTTTTTGGCAAAGCGAAGTGGAACGCGGCGACATGCCCCCGATTGCAGCGCGTTTGCCCGCAGAACCGCTCATTGTGGATCTGTCGGCGAAAGGCCGCAGTTTCGGCGTGCAGGGCGGCACGATGCGCACCTTGGTATCGCGTTCGAAAGACGTGCGGCAGATGGTGGTTTACGGGTACGCCCGTCTGGTCGGTTACGATGAAAACTACGAACTGAAGCCGGATATCCTGTCCAGCTACGAGATAGAAGGCAACCGGCGCTTTGTGTTCAACCTGCGCCCGGGGCATCGCTGGTCCAACGGCGCGCCGTTCACCTCGGCCGATTTCGAATACTGGTGGAAGCATATCGCCAACAACAAGGAACTTAGCCCGACAGGCCCGCCCGAATTTATGAGCGTTGAGGGCGAGTATCCCGAGGTCAGTTTTCCCGACCGCTACACCGTCATCTTTGAATGGTCCAAGCCGAATGGCCGGTTTCTTCAGCTCCTGGCCGAAGCCCGCCCACCCTTTATTTACCGGCCGTCCAATTATCTGAAACAGTTTCACAAGGATTTTGTGGACCCGGAAACGCTCGCGGACATTGTTGAAGAAAAACGGGTAAACAGTTGGGCGGCGCTGCACAACAAACTCGACAATATGTACAAGTTCGACAATCCGGACGAACCGACCTTGCAGCCTTGGATGAGTGCATCAAACAATTCGACATCGCGCTACCTGTTTGTACGCAATCCCTATTACCATCGGATCGATTCAAAGGGCGTTCAATTGCCCTATATCGACATCGTTGAAATGACGGTGACAGGGTCGGGCCTGATTGCCGCCAAGGCCAACGCAGGCGAAGCGGACTTGCAGGCGCGTGGTTTGGACTTTCGTGATGTTCCGATCCTGAAAAAGGGCGAACTGGATGGTGGAAACTATGTGGTTCACCTTTGGTCCAACGCTGTTGCATCGCAAATTGCGATTTATCCCAACCTGAATTTTGCCGACCCGATGTGGCGCGAGATTTTGCGCGATGTCCGGTTCCGGCGGGCGCTGTCTCTGGGCATCGACAGGCGCATGATCAATCGCGGGCTGTACTTTGGTCTGGGTGTCGAAGGCGGCATGACGGTTTTGAAGAAAAGCCCGTTTTTTGATGATCAGAACCGCACAGCCTGGGCAACCTATGACGTTGAAAAAGCAAATGCCCTGCTTGATGAAATGGGTCTGACAGAACGCACTGGCGATGGGTTTCGCAAACTGCCGGATGGCCGGCCATTGCGGTTTATCATTGAAACGGCTGGCGAACGGCAAGAGGTTGAAAACGTCCTTCAGATCGTGACAGACACATGGCGCGACATTGGCGTGCAACTGGTGATGCGTCCGCTGGATCGCGATATCCTGCGCAACCGGGTCTATGCTGGCGTCACGATGGGGGCCGTCTGGTTCGGATGGGACAACGGCATTCCCACCGCGCTGACGCCGCCCACATACCTCGCGCCCACAACGCAGGATTTCTTTGCATGGCCAATGTGGGGTCAATACTATCAAACCACCGGACAAGCCGGCGAACCGCCGGATATGGAACCGGCCCAACGGTTGCTCGATCTTGCACACGAATGGGAACGCACCACTGACATAAAAGAGCGCACGCGGATCTGGAGCGAAATGCTGGCGATTTATGCCGACCAACTGTTCGGGATCGGAATTATTTCCGAAACGCCCCAACCCGTCGTTGTCTCCAAAAGCCTGCGCAACGTCCCCGAAACCGCCCTTTGGACATGGGAGCCGGGCGCGCATTTTGGCGTGCACCGGATTGACGAATTCTATTTCGAGCCGGAGCAAGTGACACAATGATGGTCTTGCGCTACGCAATCTACCGGTTTTTCACCATGCTGCTGACGCTGCTTGTGGTATCGGTTTTGATCTTTGTGATCATCAACCTGCCCCCCGGCGATTACCTCAGCAACCAGATCAACGAACTGCGCGCTACGGGACAAAGTTCCGGCGTCGCCAAGGCCGAGTTCTTGCGCGAAGAATACGCGCTGGATCGCCCGATCTGGGAACAATATCTGATCTGGGTCGGGTTCGCGCCCGGCCCCAACGGGTTTTCCGGCCTGATACAGGGCGATTTTGGCTGGTCATTCGAATTTGACAGGCCGGTATCGGAAATCGTCGGCGACGCCTTGTGGCTGACCGTTCTGGTGAACCTGTCTGCTGTGTTGTTCGTTTATATCGTGGCTCTTCCATTGGGTGTGCTGGCGGCCGCCAAATCGGAAAGCTGGGTGGATTACACGGCCGGTTTTGTCGGCTATCTGGGCCTTGCCACTCCTAACTTTTTGCTGGCGCTTATTCTGTTCTATTATGGTCACAAATATTTCGACCTGCCCATCGGCGGCCTGATGTCCCCCGAATTCGAAGGCGAACCGATGAGCTGGGAAAAGGTCAAATCGGTTCTCGTGCACCTGATTGTGCCTACCTTTGTGATCGGTACCTCAGGTGCGGCAGGTATGATGCAGCGGTTGCGTGCCAACATGCTGGACGAACTGGGCAAACCCTATGTCGAAACCGCAACGGCCAAAGGCATGGCACCGGCGCGGATGCTGGCGAAGTACCCCTTGCGTGTGGCCTTTAACCCCTTTGTTGCAGATATCGGAAACTTGCTGCCTGCCATGGTATCAGGATCGGTACTGGTGTCGGTGGTGCTAGGCCTGCAAACCATCGGCCCCGATCTTCTGGCTGCCCTGAAAAGCCAGGATCAGTTTCTGGCCGGGTTTGTGCTGATGTTCGTGGCCCTTGCTAACGTTGATTGGCACGATGATTTCCGATGTGCTGCTGATGCTGCTTGATCCGCGCATCCGGTACGGGGGGCGCGAATTATGACAATTCTGCCCGATGGCCGCTATGTCGATGATGCGCCCTATGACCCCAGCGAAGACCTGCACAAACTTGAACGCACAGATATGGATGCGCCCAACTGGGTGCTGGTCTGGCGGCGCTTTCGCCGTCACAAGCTTGGTCTAATCTCCGGGCTTTTTCTGTTGTTTTCGTATTTGATGTTGCCCTTTGCCGGCTTTATCGCGCCCTACACGCCAAACGAACGGCACACCGATCATCTTTACGCCCCGCCGCAGGGCATCCATCTGTTCAATCAGGGCAAATTCATCGGTCCGCACGTCATCCCGCTGGTCGCACGCGCCGATCTGACAGAATTCCGCTGGTACTATGATCCACAACTCGACACCCCCATGCCGCTCGAATTTTTTTGCGAGGGCGGAACCTATAAATTGGTCGGGCTGATCAAGACCGACAAGCACCTGTTCTGTGCACCAGAAGGCGCGACAGTCTTTTTACTGGGGTCTGACAGGCTTGGGCGCGATGTGTTTTCCCGCATCCTGTACGGGGCGCAACTGTCGCTAACCGTTGGCCTGATCGGGATCAGCGTATCCTTTCTGCTAGGCATCGGTTTTGGCAGTATCGCGGGATATTTCGGCGGCAAGACGGACTGGCTGATCCAGCGCACAATCGAAATTTTGCGCTCTTTGCCCGAACTGCCCTTGTGGCTGGCCTTGTCGGCGGCCGTGCCGTCACATTGGGGACCGGTCGCCGTCTTCTTCATAATTTCGATCATCCTGGGCCTGTTGGATTGGCCCGGGCTGGCCCGTTCCGTCCGGTCAAAGTTTCTAAGCTTGCGTGAAGAAGAATACGTGCGTGCAGCGGAAATGATGGGGGCCAAACCAAAGCGTATTATCCAGCGTCATCTGCTGCCCAACTTTCTCAGCCACCTGATCGCCAGCGCGACCCTGTCCATTCCGGCGATGATCCTTGGTGAAACCGCGCTTAGCTTTCTGGGTCTGGGTCTGCGCGCGCCGGCGGTCAGTTGGGGCGTTATGCTGAACGACGCGCAAAACCTTGCATCAATCGAAATCTATCCGTGGACAGCCATTCCGATGCTGCCGATCATTATCGTTGTGCTGGCCTTTAACTTTCTGGGCGACGGTCTGCGTGATTCACTGGACCCTTACAAAAGCTGATTGCGGTTCTACTCCGCAGCCAGCGGCACGCGCCGTTGTCCAATCGTACTGATCTCGGCAATAACGCCGCGCAGGGTTCTTCGGAACGCATCAAAGTTCTTGTTCGGCCGGATCAGGATTTCATTCATATAGATCGACCTGTCAATTTCGACCTGAATGGCGTGTTGCTGGCGCGACGGGCGGCCATAGGCCTGCGCAACATAGGCCCCCGCAAATGGTGCATTGCGCGACACGACAAACCCCGCTGTCGCAAACGCAGATTCGATCCGGTCAACGATTTCACCGTTTGCTGCGGCACCGAACCGGTCGCCCAGAACGATCTCGGGTCTTTTGACCCCGGATCTGGCAATGCCGTCCATCGCCTCGTGCGGCATTGAATGACAGTCGATCAATATGGCGCGGCCATGATGGGACAGTGCCTGATCCAGAAGGTTCTGCAAGGCATGGTGGTATGGATACCAGAACTGGTCGATGCGGCGTTGCGCTTCTGCGCGTCTTAGTTTGCCCCGATAAATCGCGCGGCCATTGGCCACCACACGCGGGATAACGCCCAAACCTGATGCAACACGCGGGTTATGCCCGTGCTTTTCAACCCCTTCGATCAACGCAGGGTCCAGCTCGTCAGGGCTGCGGTTCAAATCCAGATACGCGCGCGGCACGCCCGCCTTCAGAAACGGGGCACCAAATTCCGGCGCACAGTCGAACAATTGATCGACAAACGCGTCTTCGGAAGAGCGGATAACATGTTCGTCCAGAACAGACTGGCGCACAAAGGATTGTGGATAACGCCGCGCACTATGCGGCGAAGCGAAAACCGCGCACGATGTGCGCTGCTCCGGTAGAATCAGATCAAAGGCGTCATGCGGCATTTCCATTCCCCTTATGGGATATGATAGCGCATTAAAGTCAAATGCCAAAAGCCCTTGATCCCTTCTGCGACTCCTTTTATAGACCGCCTACCGGCGCGGATTTCCGCGCCCCATTTTGTTGGGGCACAGACATTCCTGTCGGTATTCATGGGCGCTTAGCTCAGCGGTAGAGCACTTCGTTGACATCGAAGGGGTCACAAGTTCGAACCTTGTAGTGCCCACCATGAATTCACTGTTCCGGCCCGCAATTGCTGGTCGAAACACCCGCAACCCCGGCGCTGGCCCGCGCCACGAGACTAGGAGAAGACCCATGAAGGTCAGAAATTCGCTCCGTTCGCTCAAAGCACGGCATCGTGATTGCCGCATTGTGCGTCGCAAAGGCCGCGTCTACGTGATCAACAAGACGCAACCCCGGTTCAAAGCCCGTCAGGGTTAAGACCCGCTTAAAACGCTTTAACTGGCGTTGAGAGACAAAAACAGCCGCCCGGTCACCGGGCGGTTTTTTTGTACGCTGGTGCCAGCGCAAAATTAACCAACTAAAATAGTAAGAATATGATTGCGCTCACTCGGGATTTGTGTTTCTGATGGTTTTAGTCGGAAATATCCGAAGCATTTTTACATCACGCGATAAGGCTCCACAGATGACAAAACTTCTCACCCCAACACTGGCACTTGCACTGGCCGGATCAGTGGCGACCATGGCCACAGCCGAAGGCGAACTAAACCTTTATTCCTCGCGCCATTATGACACAGACGAACGCCTGTATTCAGATTTCACCGATGCGACCGGAATCACGATCAACCGGATCGAAGGCAAAGCTGACGAATTGCTCGCGCGGATGCAGGCGGAAGGCGCCAACAGTCCTGCCGATATCCTGCTGACGGTTGACACGTCCCGCTTGGCACGCGCCAAGGATTTGGGCGTGTTACAACCCATCGACAGCGCAATTCTGGAAGAGCGCATCCCCCCCCAGTTGCAGGACACCGACAATCAGTGGTTTGGTCTGTCACAGCGATCGCGCATCATCTTTTACAACACCGAAACCGTGAGCACACCACCGCAAACCTATGCCGCGCTTGCAGACCCTATGTACAAGGGCCAGATTTGCATCCGGTCGTCCAGCAACGAATACAATCAAACCCTGTTGGCGGCGATTGTCACACATGAAGGCGAAGGCGCCGCACGCGACTGGGCAACAGGCGTCGTTGCCAACATGGCCCGCGACCCGCAAGGTGGCGACACGGACCAGTTGCGCGGAATTGTATCCGGGGAATGCGATATCTCTGTCTCCAACACCTACTATTTCGCCCGCGCAATCCGCACGGATGTCAAAGGCGTGTCCGAAAGCATTGATCAGATCGGCTGGCTGTTCCCCGATCAGAATGGCAATGGCGCGCATATGAACCTGTCCGGTGGCGGCATTGCGGCTTATGCCCCGAATTATGACAACGCCGTCAAATTCCTTGAATATCTCGCCTCGGATCAGGCCCAGCAGTATTTTTCGGCTGGAAATGATGAATATCCCGTTGTGCAAGGCGTGCAGTTGTCACCCTCGGTCGCCAAACTGGGAACGTTCGAGGCAGACGACGTCGATTTGTCAGCCGTTGCAAAAAACATCGCAACCGCCCAGAAAATCTTTAACGAAGTGGGTTGGAAATAACCCGGTATTCAATGTGAACTGCATTAAACGCGGGTTTGACGACCCGCGTTTTTTGTCTGTTCCGCGTTTAGAATGCGTGAATAAACCCGATGATCCCGACCAGAATCAACGAAAGCGCCCAGACGATATCCAGATCAAACCAGCTTTTCGTCAGGAATTTGAGCCCCAGCCATCGGTACACAGCAACAGCGATACCGCCCCCCGCAACGATCATCGCAGCCGTGTGAACTAGCGCAACGGCGATCGCAAGGCCGGCGTTTTCACCCATAAGAGACGCCGCAGCGCGATGCCCCCCATCCAGTTCCGACATTTCGCAGAGCCCAAGATAGATAGGGACCAACATCAATCCGGCACCATGCGCCATAGCCACCAGAAAGGACCAAAGCGCCAAACGGGAAGGTGGAACCCGTGCCAGAAATCGCGGATGACGCCGGTTCAATAACAGGTACACACCTAGCCCGATCACCAACACCGCCGCGCCCAGCTGGATTTCGCGCTGATAGTCGATCAGGACGTACATGAAGGCAAAAGGCAGCAGAATGCCAACCATGGATACGAAATGACCAACCGCAAGCGCGGCAAGCGCACGCGGCATTGCACCGGCCTTCTGCTCCATCAACGCAGCCGAGACAGCAAGGGGCCAACCCATTCCCGGATTGGCCCCATGGTATAATCCAACCCCGATAACGGCCAACCACAGGCCGGCCGTACCGGAAAGCAATTCAGTCAACGATCAGACCGACGGATAGCAAAAGCTGTCAGTGGAACAATCACCGCCTTCAAGACGGATCTGATGCGAACGATAACCATCCGGAAACTTGACCCAGAAATCTTTGTCCAGCGTCAAACCGCCCTTTTCGCCGACATTGGCCATCACCATCGCAGCCCCCCGTTCTCCGGGATAGAACTGGTCGTCCCAGGTGGAGTAAAGCGAGTTGGTCCAGTAGACACGTTTTCCATCGCGGCTGATCTCGACCATCTGCGGGCCATAGCCGAACTCTTCACCGTTGGGGTGTTTCGTCTTGGCCACAATGCCACCGATTTCAACCTTGCCGGCCAGAACCGGGTTCATCGGGTCTGATACATCATACTGATGCATTTCGCCCAATCCCCAGCACGCCACATACAGGTATTTGTCATCAAGGCTCAGATCGATATCCGTGACCAAGGGCGGGACCGCGCCAAACCCTTTCAACAGATCGGGCAGATCATCTGCATCTGCCGGCACCGGATCGATCGTAATGGTTTTCTTGGCCTCGAACGTTCCGTCCTTGTTGCGCCACCATGTAAAGATCGCGCCTTGCAGGTTCGTCGTGTCCACAACAACGCCGCAAAACCCGTATTCTTTCACAGGGTCATGCGCAGGGCGAATTTCCAACGCCATCTGATGGTTTGCGCCCAGATCGATGGTCTGAACATTCTTGCGCGCCCGCAAATCCCAGAAATGGATTTTGTGGCCGTATTTGTTGCTTAACAAATCCTCGGCAACGATGCCGTTTTCAAACTGTGGCGGCAGGCCCCATTCGGAACTGACCATGTAATCCCGCGGCAGGTTCCACCAGAAGTCATAGTGTTTGTCCTGAATGCCACGGTCCATTTCCCAGCGGCCCAGAATCTCGAAGGTTTCACAATCCATGATAAAGATACCGGGGGGGCCGTCGGTGCCGTCCTTGCCACCGCCACCCAAAGTGGACACATAGATGCCTTCGGGACCGCAATGGATCGTGTGCGGGCGGGAATACCCGGTTTTGGCGAACAATTCCTCGGGTTCGATGATCTTGTGAATCTTTGCCTTCAGCGGCTCCTTTACATCGATGATGTAAATCCGCGAAGACCGGATGCCCGGGATGATCAGGTAACGACGTTCCAGAAATGCATGGCCGGAAAGCGGCGACAGCGACGACGAACAGGCATTCCAACCGAAATGGTGAAATTCATCCCCTTTGTTCGGCATGATTACCTGATGCACAATCTGGCCATAGGTTTTTGATTTGGGATCCACATCGACCACGGCCAACCCGTCGGGTTGCGACCCGTCCGGGCTTAGCATCAAGGTGAATGCAACATTTTCGACGGGGGCTTCCATCGCCATTTTCGGGGACGGGTGAAAGGTTGGGTCTGGTCTCAAATTCATTGGCTCTCCTCCCAGAGATTGGAACTGAATTCGTCATTTTCCATTGATTTTGGAATTATTTTCGCGCCTGACCAAGGTCGGCGAAGTTGACTGATTCAGTCAAGCTTTTTAATTTCACAATTTGATAACCGCCCGCAAATACGTGAACGTTAAATCTGTCGGCCAACCTGTCGACAGATCAGGATGACAGGCAGCAAACCAACGGCGACGATCACAAGACTGGGCACCGCCGCCCCGGCCAGTCTTTCGTCAGACGCCAGCCGGTACGCCTGTACCGCCAGAGTATCGTAATTAAATGGCCGCATGATCAACGTGGCGGGCAATTCCTTCATCACATCCACAAAGACGATAAGCAAAGCGGTCAGCAAGCTGGGGGTCAGAATAGGCAGATGCACGCGCCGGAGCGTGCCGAACGGGGTTTGCCCCAAAGACCGCGCCGCAGCATCCATGTTGGCGTGCACTGTACTTTGGCCGCCTTCATAAGCACCCAGCGCTGCCGCCAGAAAGCGCACCATATAGGCCGCAACCAGCAACCAGATAGACCCCGTCACAAGCAACCCTGTCGAGATATCAAAGGTTGATCTCATCCAGCCGTCCAGCACATTGTCAAAGACCGCAAAGGGCACCATCAGCCCCACCGCAATTACGCCACCGGGAACGGCATATCCCAACCGCGCCGCATACGCGGCCGTGGACGACAGGCGACCGGGCCGCAAGCGTTGGAAAAAACCGACAGACACGGCAGCGCAAACGGTCAAAACCGCAGCGGTACCCGCCAACGTGATCGAATTGCGGACAAAACCCATATACCGGTTGCTGAACAAATCCTGCTCGGACCCAAGCCCCATTTGCAGCAGAATGGCCACCGGCAGCAGACACCCGAATACGACAGGAACCGCACACAAGAAAAAGGCCAGACCCGCCCGAACTCCGTGCAGTTCTGCAGGTGCCATCGTCTGATGGCGTTTGGACGTATCATGGTATTTGGCGTTCCCGCGCTGATACCGTTCCAGCATGGCAAGCATAAGCGCAAATGTCAGCAAACACAGGGCAAGCTGGGCCGCGGCGGCGCGATCGGCCATCGAAAACCAACTGGTATAGATACCTGTCGCAAATGTCTGGACGCCAAAATAAGCAACCGTGCCGAAATCGGCGATCGTTTCCATCACTGCAAGCAACACACCGCCTGCAATAGCGGGCCGCGCCATCGGAAGGCTGACCTGCAAAAACGCTGCCCAAGCGCTTTTGCCCAAGGCGCGCGCGGCGAGAAAGGTTGTTCCGCTTTGCTGCAAGAATGCAGCGCGGGCAAGAAGATAGACATAAGGGTACAGCACCAGAATCAACATGGCTGCCGCGCCCCCGACAGATCTGATTTCGGGAAACCAGTAATCTCTCGGGCCCCATCCCGTCACATCGCGCAATGTGCTTTGAACAATGCCGGGGTGATCCAGAATATGGGTATAGGCATAAGCCAGAACATAGGCCGGAAAGGCCAATGGCAGCACAAGCGCAATCTCAAGCACCCGAACGCCGGGAAACCGCGTCATCGTAACCAGCCACGCCGCCCCAACACCAAGAGCGAATGTGCCCAGCGCCACCAGCAGGACAAGAACCAGTGTCGTACCGGCATAGCGTGGCAACACAGTCTGGATCAGATGCGCAACCGTGTCGGTGCCGCCCGAAACCGCTGCAATCAGTACCGCGAGCATGGGCAGAACGCAGGCAATCGCGGTGGCAGACGCCAGCACACCCAGCCATCGCAGGCTGTCCCCCGAACGGGATTGTCTCTGCATATGTGCGCTATTCAACGGAAACCTCGGAGTCAGTCGCTAAGGATGCCCCGAACCGGGCACGGCCCCTTAATTGACCAAATCACTCGGAATTGCCAGAGCGATTGATCAATCGTAGGTGCGTTGATCCTCAATCACCAATCCATCCTTGGGCAGTGTGCCGGGGGCAACGATTTCAACCTTACCCTTCAGCTTCAGCACTTGCGCCACCGATGCCGCGTAGGCGTCTGCATCGCCCCCCGCGCTTTCGATCTGAACCGTCATCACGTCCATTTCGCCACTACGCGAGGCGATAACACGCGCCTTCACCACATCGTCATGGCGGGCCACAAGGGCGGCCACCTGTTCGGGGCGCACAAACATCCCCTTGATCTTGGTGGTCTGGTCCGCACGGCCCATCCATCCCTTGATGCGCATATTGGTACGTCCGCACGGGCTGACCCCGGGCAAAACCGCGCTTAGATCGCCGGTGGCAAACCGGATCAGCGGATAATCGGGGTTCAGGGTGGTCACAACCACTTCGCCCACCTCGCCTTCGGCCACCGGATTGCCGGTTCCGGGGGTGACGATTTCAACGATAACATTTTCATCGACGATCATCCCTTCCATCGCCGCGCTTTCATAGGCGATGTTGCCCAGATCGGCGGTGGCATAACATTGCAGGCAGGAAATACCGCGATCCGCGTATTCCGCCCGCAACGACGGGAACAAGGCACCACCACCCACGGCGGCCCGCGTGATGCCCAGCTTCACACCCAGTTCGTCGGCGCGATCCAGAATGATTTTCAAATAGTCCGGTGTACCGGCATAGGCGGTCACGCCGGTATCGCGCGCGGCTGTAACCTGTAAATCTGTCTGGCCGGTTCCCGCAGGCAGCACCGCCGCCCCAACCGCGCGGGCACCGCTTTCGAAAATCATGCCCGCCGGCGTCAGATGATAGCCAAAACAGTTCTGGACCACATCGCCCTTGCCAATGCCGCAGGCGTGCAAAAACCGCCCCATGCGCCACCAGTCATGTTCAATCCCGCCCGGTTCATAGATCGGACCCGGAGACTGAAAGATATAGGTAAACCCCGATGCGGGCCTTGTGGTAAATCCGCCAAACGGTGGTTCGCCAGCCTGTGCCGTGCCAATTTCGGATTTGCGCAACACCGGTAGGCTGGCCAGCGCAGCCGTATCCTTTATTGCCGATGCATCCACACCGTCCAGACGCCCGGCATACCCTGCCAAAGCCTGCGCACGGGCGATCTGTGCAGGCAATGCCTTGGCCAGATCACGGGCGCGATCGTCTGCAGACCGTGTTTCCAAACTGTCAAAATGGGTCATGGCAACATCCCGCATCAGCTCAGCCACCGCTTGCGGCGGCGGTAAGAACGCACATCACGGAACGATTTGCGCCCCTCATCGGACATCCCCAGATAGAATTCTTTCACATCGGGGTTTTCGCGCAATTCGGCGGCAGGGCCGTCCATGACCACCCGCCCGCTTTCCAGAATATACCCGTAATGGGCAAACCGCAGCGCAACATTGGTGTTCTGTTCGGCCAGCAAGAAAGCTCACGCCCTCGTTTTCATTGACGGACTTCACAATGCCGAAAATCTGTTCGACCAGTTGCGGCGCGAGCCCCATAGACGGCTCGTCCAGCAGAATGGTTTCAGGTTTCGACATCAGCGCGCGCCCGATCGCTGTCATCTGTTGTTCGCCGCCGGATGTATATCCCGCCTGCGATTTGCGGCGTTCTTTCAGCCGCGGAAAATAGGAATAGACCATGTCCAGATCGGCATCGACGGCGCCCTTGCCATCGCGGCGCGTATACGCACCGGTCAGCAGGTTTTCCTCGACGGTCAGGTGTTCGAAACAATGGCGCCCTTCCATGACCTGAATAACGCCCTTGCGCACCAGATCAGACGGGTCTTTGTGCTGCACGCTTTCACCGCGATAGATGATCGACCCCTTGGTCACTTCACCGCGTTCGGAATGCAACAGATTTGAAATCGCCTTGAGCGTTGTGGTCTTGCCCGCACCGTTCCCGCCCAACAGGGCTGTGATACCACCCTTGGGCACCGACAGGCTGACCCCCTTCAGAACAAGAATGACGTGATTGTAGATCACCTCGATATTGTTGACCTCAAGCAGGGTCTCTGTGGTTTTGGAACTGTCCAGCATGATCGCTCTTCTTGGCAAAAGGCAGGGGTGTCCACCGGCGGCACATGACCGCCGGTGGCGCGTTACTTAGCTTTCAGCGTTACACGCTTCGTTCACCGGCCAAGGCGCATTCGCCTCGGCGTATTCGGCGGCTTTTGCAGCTTCAAGCGCGGCAATCGCATCCGTATCCGGCATCAAGCAGATCGCTGGCTTTGACGAATTCGGTTCCGTTCCATTCCAGCATCCAGCCACCGGAATGACCGGTGTGGTCGGCGCAGGACGTTTTGAACGGCGGCACCATGCCCGACATACCCAATTCGGCCAGACGGGCCTCGGTGATGTCGACGTTCTCCAGACCCCAACGCAGCTGTTCGGCGTTGATGTTGGCCTCTCCGAAATGCGCCTGAGCGGCTGTGATACCTTCGGCCAGGATCATCGAAATCACGATCCCGCGCTGATAGAACACCTCGCCCATCTCTTCTTCGCTGGCCAAGGATTTGCCCGCATCAAACACGTGCTTGCGAATGTCTGCCATTACAGGCGCATCCGATTGCGGCATCGACCAGCTGATCGAGCGATAGCCTTTTCCGTCTTCGCCAACAGCTTGCAGGTCATCGGAATGACCGGCCCACCAGACACCCACGAACTGGTCCATCGGGTATTTGGTTTTCACCGCTTCGGTGATCGCTCCGGCGTTCATCGCGCCCCAGCCCCACATGACAACAAAGTCGGGACGTTCACGGCGGATTTGCAACCACTGCGCCGACTGGTTCTGCATTTCCTTCAGACCGACAGGAATCGGCAGCAGTTCAAAACCGTGCTCAGCCGCTTTGCTTTCCAGATAGGGCAGCGGTTCTTTTCCGTACGGGTGATCCAGATGCAGGAAGGCGATTTTCTTGCCGCTCAGGCCGGCCTGATCGCCGCCGCCCAGTTCCGTCAGGATCATCGAGGCCGCATCCCAGTAAGATGCAGGCATGTTGAACGCCCACTGGAATACTTTACCGTCCGCCATCGGGCTAAAGCCGTATCCGGGGGCAAGGATCGGAATTTTGTCGACATTCGTCTTGGGCAGAACCTGCAACGTGATACCGGTCGACCAGGGCTGTGTTACAATCGCCTTGCCTTTGGTCTTTTCATAGCATTCCACGCCTTTTTCTGTGGAATAGCCGGTTTCGCATTCGTCAAAATCGATCATGACACCGCCGATGCCGCCATCACGCGCATTCAGCATTTCCATGTAATCTTTCTGGCCGTTCATCAGCGGAATACCTGTCGCCGCAAACGGACCCGTCCGATAGGACAGGTTCGGCGCATAAAGGCTCTCTGCCGCGGCCGATCCCGCCACGCCAAGGGCCATCGCAGCCCCAAGTGCAAATTTGGTTAGGTGTTTCATCATTTTCCTCCCGTGGATTTTGATTTCGTTAACGTCTTGCATGAATGGCGCCCCCTAATGCGGGAACGGCCAGATAATCAGTTTTTCGCGGATCAGCGCCCACAACCGCGCCAACCCATGTGGTTCGATGATCAGGAAAAAGATGATCAACGATCCGACAATCATGATGTTGAGATGTTCGACCGTGGCCGATTTGATATCAAGGCCCAGCGCCTCTGGCACGGTGTTCAGTACAACCGGCAAGCCGACAATCAGGATCGCACCCAGATAGTTGCCCATGATAGACCCCAATCCGCCGATGATGGCGATGAACAGAACCCGGAACGACAGCGGAATATCAAACAGGTTCGGTTCTGCCGCACCGCGCCACATGAACACGAACAACGCACCAGACACGCCAATGACATAGCTGGACACCGCAAAAGCGGTCAGCTTGGATTTCATCAGGTTGATGCCGATCAGCTCCGCCGCGATATCCATATCGCGTGTCGCCTTCCATGTGCGCCCCAGATTGCCGCGTGTCAGGTTGATACACAGCAGCGTCAGCAGGCTGACAATCACCAGCACCACGTAATATTGCGTCATTGACGACGCCAGCGGCCCCGCCACCGTGACCCCGAACATATCAAGGTTGGGCACCTGAATGGCACCCGATGCGTTGTAATTGTAAAGCCACGCCCATTTTTCGAACAGCCAGACCAGAAAGAACTGCGCCGCCAGCGTCGCGATCGCCAGATAGAACCCTTTGATCCGCAGGCTGGGGATGCCGAACATCACGCCGATCCCCGCACTGAAGAACCCCGACAACAAGATCGCCAGCACCGGATTCATCTCGGGCATGATCGTGACCATCTTGTAGCACGCATAAGCGCCCACACCCATAAATGCGCCGGTCCCAAGGCTCAGCTGTCCGGCGTATCCTGTCAGGATGTTCAACCCCATCGCCGCCAGCGAATAAATCAGGATCGGAATCAGCAATGTCTGGAACGCGAATTCGGACGCTGTCATCGGCAGGATGATCCAGACAAAAGTCAGAATGATCATCAGCAGGATCGCATCCTGACGCACCGGAAACAGTGCCTGATCCTTGACATAGGATGTCTTGAACTGACCTGCGGTTCTGTAAAGCATCTTGGTGTCTCTTCTACTTGCTTAAACGGTGGGGGCCTAACGGCCCGCCTTCGGTGTCTGGTGCAGCGCGCCCCGCGCCGCCCTAGACCCTTTCGATAATCTTTTCTCCAAACAGACCCTGCGGGCGGAACAGCAGCACAATCAGCGCCAGAACAAAGGCAAACCACGTTTCGGTATTGCCCCCCATCAAGGGTTGGCCCCAGTAAATCTCGAACAGTTTTTCCAGCATCCCGATCATCAATCCGCCGATGATCGCGCCGGTGATACTTTCCAGCCCGCCCAGCATCAGAACCGGCAACGCCTTGTAGGCGATCACCTCAAGCGCGAAAGAAACGCCCGCCCGTGCGCCCCAGGCAATGCCCGTGACCAGCGCGATAATACCGGCGATAAACCAGACCAGAACCCAGATCGTTTGCAATGAAATCCCGACAGACAGCGCCGCCTGATGATCATCGCCCAGCGCGCGGATGGCACGGCCCATGCGGGTCTTGTTCAGGAACACCAGCAATCCGACCACCAGCATCGCCGCGACCGCCACCGCCGTCACATCCTTTTGCTCAAGGATCAGCAGGCCGCCGAACGGTTCCAGCACCCAACTGTCGGTTGGAATGCCCAGTTGTTCGGTGATCATGATCTTGTTCTCACCGCCGAAAATGATCTCGCCGAACCCGATCAGAAACAGGGTGATCCCGATGGTCGCCATGAACAGGATAATATCGGGTTGCCCCACTAGCGGGCGCAACACGATCCGTTCGATCGCAACGGCCAGAACGAACATCACAACCAGCGTCAGCAACACGCAAATCCACGCCGGAACGCCCATTTCATACAGCCCCACAAGGGTCAGTGCGGCAAACACCACCATGATCCCCTGGGCAAAGTTGAAAATACGCGACGACCGGAAGATCAGAACAAAGCCCAGCGCGATCAGCGCATAGAGTATACCGGACACCAGCCCTTCCCACAGCACCTGCATCAGGAAATCGGGGGCCGCGATCATATCCGCAAACGGCGTGATAAATATATCTTTCAACATCTCGGTCCCCTAGTGCTGCACGCCAAGATAGGCATCAATCACATCCTGATTGTTGCGCACCTCGTCCGGCGTTCCGTCACCGATCTTTTTGCCGTAATCCATCACGACCACACGGTCGCTCAGGTCCATCACCACGCCCATATCGTGTTCGATCAGAACGATCGTGGTGCCAAATTCGTCATTCACATCCAGAACAAAGCGGCTCATGTCCTCTTTCTCCTCGACGTTCATGCCCGCCATCGGTTCATCCAACAGCAGAATTTTCGGCTCTGCCGCCAGCGCGCGCGCCAATTCGACCCGCTTCTTCAACCCGTAAGGCAACCGGCCCACCGGCGTTTTCCGGATCGCCTGAATTTCAAGAAAATCAATGACTTCCTCAACCTTTTCGCGGTTGGCCATTTCTTCGTTGCGGGCTTTTCCCCACCACATCGCCTGGCTCAGCAGGCCCGCATTCATATGGGTCAACCGTCCTGTCATCACATTGTCCAGCACAGACATGCCCTCAAACAGCGCGATATTCTGGAACGTGCGCGCAATCCCCTGCCGCGCCACCTCGTAGGGTTTCATCGACGGGCGTTGCGAGCCCCGATACCAGACCTCACCCTCCTGCGGATGATAAAAGCCCGAAATCACGTTCAACATCGATGATTTACCGGCCCCGTTCGGCCCGATAATGGCGCGCACCTCGCCCTCGTGCACATCGAACGAGATGTCCTTGATCGCCTCGACCCCGCCAAAGCGCAGGGTGATGTTTTTCATTTCCATCACCGTGCCGCCAATCTGGCGACCATCAGCCGTGGTATAGCCTTCGGTCTTTGTCACACTGCCCCGCCCTTCATCTTTTCATAAATACTTACTGCGCCCCGCCTGATCATTCCGCTGCCACCTGCTGCGGTGCCACCGGAACAACCTTGGCATCGCGAATTTCCAGCGTAGCGGAAATCGATCCCTTGCGCCCGTCTTCATAGGTCACTTCGGTCGTGGTGCTGACCTTGGGCGACCCGTCATAAAGCGCCGTAATGATGTCCGCGAATTTCTCTTCGATGATCCGGCGGCGAACCTTGCGGGTGCGTGTCAGTTCCCCGTCATCCGCATCCAGTTCCTTGTGCAGAATGACAAAACGGTGAATCTGGCACCCCGATAACATCGGGTCTTCGGCCAGTGATGCGTTCACCGCCTCCACATGGGATTGAACCGTATCCATCACCTGCGGATGCGCCGCCAGTTCCTGATAGGATCCATAGGCGATGTTGTTGCGTTCGGCCCAGTTGCCTACAGCGGTCAAATCGATGTTGATAAACGCCGTACATGCCTCGCGCCCGTTCCCGAACACCACAGCCTCCAGAATGTTGGGAAAGAACTTCAGCTTGTTTTCGGCATATTTGGGCGCAAACAGCGCGCCCGATGCCATTTTACCCACATCCTTTGCGCGGTCGATAATGCGCAGATGGCCTGTGTCTTCCTCGATAAATCCGGCGTCCCCTGTCGCCACCCAGCCTTCGGCATCTTTGGTGTCGGCAGTACTTTCGGGGTTCTTGTAATATTCCACGAACACACCGGGGCTGCGATAGAACACTTCACCATTCTCGGCGATCCGCAATTCCACACCGGGGCACGGCACGCCAACCGTATCGCTGCGCACCTGTCCGTCTGGCTGCGCGGTGATAAACACGGTGGCCTCGGTCTGGCCGTAAAGTTGCTTCAGGTTGATCCCGAGCGAGCGGTAGAAATCAAAAATTTCCGGCCCAATCGCTTCGCCCGCCGTGTACCCGACCCGTACAGAAGAAAAGCCCAGCGCGTTTTTCAATGGCCCGTAAACCATGAATTCGCCCAGCCGGTATTTCAACCGGTCCATCAGGCCCACCGGATGCCCATCCAGAATATCCGGCCCAACTTTGCGCGCGTGCGCCATGAAGTGATCGAAAATCCGTTTCTTGATCGGGCTGGCATCTTCCATCCGGATCATCACATTGGTCAGCTGCGTTTCGAAAATCCGTGGGGGCGCGAAATAATAGCTGGGGCCAATCTCGCGCAGGTCGGTCATCATCGTGTCCGCGCTTTCGGGGCAATTGACACAGAAACCGGTCCAATAGGCTTGCCCGATGGAAAAGATGAAATCGCCCACCCATGCCATCGGCAAATAGGCCAGAACCTCGTCCGCCTCGCGCAGATTGTCGAATTCGGAACTGGATTTCGCCGTTTCGATCACATTGCGGTTGGACAGCAAGACGCCCTTGGGCTTGCCTGTAGTCCCTGACGTATAAAGCATCACGCAGGGGCTGTCGTAATTCAGCGTCGCTTCGCGCCGTTGCAATTCGGGCAGAAACTCGTCCAGCGCGGCGCGGCCCTGTTCCTGAACATGGCTGAACTGGTGCAATTTCGCGTGGTCGTATTTGCGCAACCCGCGCGGATCCAGATAGATCATGTGTTCGAACTGGTGCAGGTTTTCCTGCACCTCGATCACTTTATCGACCTGCTCCTGATCTGCGACAATGGCAAACCGCGCGCCGCAATGTTCCATCACATAGGCCATCTCTTCGGCCACGGCATCCTGATAAAGCGGCACGGGAATGGCACCCACGGATTGGGCGGCGACCATCGACCAGTACAGATAGGGACGGTTGCGGCCGATCACGGCGATAAAATCGCCTTCTTTCACACCCAGATTGATCAATCCCAGCGCCAGCGCCTGAATTTCGGCTTCGGTCTGCGACCACGTCCAGCTCTGCCAGATGCCCAGGTCTTTTTCGCGATACGCCGCGGACCTTGCGTACTGGGTTGCATTTCTGTGCAAAAGCGCCGGGATGGACTGAAGTCCGCCCGCGCCGTTCAGCGTGTCAGCCAAATTTGTCTCCTCCCGAACCTTTGCCATTTTGACAAAAGCCTCTTTCGCCCTTGGACGATTCCCCGTGCGCCCAAGATGCGCCTTTGACATTCCACGTCAACTTTTTCGCAATGTTTTCCCAATCCTTACGAATTGTAACAACCGAAAGAGAGAGGCCTGACCCGCTTGGATTTTAACACACGGACCAAAAAGCCTGCTTTGATCTGGTGTCCCCGGATGCTAGCCAAGTCACAACGGAGGTGCGCGTGGAACAGCAAACGCCCAATATCAATGCTCTGACAACTGCGGGGCTGAACCTGATCGCGCAGTCCCTGTCGATCTTTGATCACAACCTGCGTCTGGTAAAAATAAACCGCCCGATGCAGCAAATGTTCAATCTGCCAGACGCGATGGTGCAACCCGGCGTTTCTTTCGAAGCGGTCATTCGATATCTGGTCGAAGCCGGCGAATACGGACCTGTCGATGATGTGTCCGAATTCGTGAAAACACGCGTGGAACGGGCACGCGATTTCAAGCCGCATTACATGGAAAGAACCCGCGCTAACGGTCGAACCATCTCTGTGGAAGGCGCACCATTGCCGCAAGGCGGTTGGGTCACGGTCTATACCGACATCACCCGCACCAAAGAGCACGAAGTTCTTTTGCGGGCACGATCAGAAGAATTGTCCGAACAGCTTTTGGCACATTCCGAAGCCTTGTCTGCCACCAACCGGAAGCTGGAAGCGACCGTTAACGCGCTGGAAGAGGCCAAACACCAACTTACCGAAATCGAGGCGCGCACGCGCCTGACCACGGAAATGATGCCCGCCCACATCGCGCATGTCGGCCCGGATGGCATTTATACCTATTCCAACCGGCGGTTAAGCTCGGTCATCCCCGGGCGTCCATCCAGTATTCTTGGGCTGCACATCAGCGACGCTTTGGGCGGGTCTGCCTTTGGCCGGATCAAACCCTATCTGGAAAAGGCCTATTGTGGCACATCATCCGTGTTCGAATTTACGGACAAGCCCAGTTCGCGCAGGATCAGGGCGGCGTTTACCCCCGACGGCAAGGGCGGCGTTTACATTCTTTCGATGGACGTTACCGAAGAAACCCAAGCCCGCGTGGCCCTGCAACATACCCGCAAACGCGAACTGGCCGCCCAGATGACAAGCGGTCTGGCCCATGACTTTTCCAATCTGCTGACCATTATTCTGGGCATGCAGAGCAAGCTAAAGCGTATGCCGCTACCGGATGGTGCCGCCGATCTTGTCGATGCGACACTGGCCGCCGCCCAGCGTGGCGGATCGCTGTTGGGCCGGATCGGGGACATGACAGGCCACCGCACCCTGCGCCCCGTCGCCTGCAACGTGGCCGAACTGCTGAATGATCTGAATATCTTGGCCGGCCCTGCCCTGCCCAAAGGCATGTCACTGAATATCCAGAACCTGCTGCATACCAACGCACCGAACATCCTTCTGGATGTCGGCATGGTGCAGGACAGCCTGTTGAATTTGATCCTGAATGCGCGCGATGCCTGTGGTGCGCAGGGCGGGATCCGCCTTACGGTCCGCAATCTTGACAACACCTGGATCGAATTCCAGATCGAAGATACCGGCCCGGGTTTTTCCGCCGATGCCCTGAAACAGGCGCTTGATCCTTTCTTCACCACAAAGGGCAGTGAAGGATCAGGTCTGGGAATGTCGATGGTCTATGACATGACCAAACTTGCCGGCGGGGATTTGCGATTTGGCAACACCGGCAACGGCGCCATTGTGACATTGCGCCTGCCCTACCGCATTGCCCCCGATGCGGTTGGTGGTTTGGTTTTGCTGGTCGAAGACAGCGACGACATTCGCGCCAATGTGCGCGATATGCTGATTGATCTTGGCCATTCCGTGATCGAGGCAACTTCGGCTGACGAGGCGATTGCCCTTGCTGCCGACCTGCCCGACATCTCCATGGTGCTGTCCGATATCCTGATCGAAGGGGCCGGAACCGGCATTGATGTTGTAAACCGGATGCGCGGAACCGGCGTGCCCTGCGTTCTGATGACGTCGCTTCCACCCGATCACGCCTTGCATCAACAGGCCCTGTCCATCGCCGCTGTCTTGCGCAAACCGTTTGATACCGCGTCGCTTGCGGCGCTTCTTGCCCCGAAGGCCGCAGAATGACCAGTGATCCAGCCGCGCCGCTTGTTACCATTCTGGATGATGAACCTGACGTACGTAACGTCCTGTCTGACGCCCTGAACGAAGCGGGATTTCGCACCCTGAGCTTTGGCCGCGCGCGCGAATTTGAAGCTGCGCTGAAAACGCAGCGCCCCGATGTTTGCCTTGTCGATCTTTCATTGCCCGATACCGACGGATTGGCCCTTGTGCATCGGCTGGCACTGGAACAGGGCGCGGCGGTTATCATTATTTCCGGCCGTACGCAGGTACAGGACCGGATCACAGGGCTGGAACTTGGCGCCGACGACTACATTACCAAACCGTTTGATCCCGCCGAAGTTGTTGCCCGCATCAGGGCCCGTATTCGCGGCGGGCAAGCCGCAACACCTGCGGGGCATTCCGCCCGCTTTAACGGCTGGACGGCGCATTTTGATCAGTACCTGCTTACGGACAGTGAAGGGCAGGAAACCCCTTTTTCCCACGCCGAGGGCGAAGTGCTTCGTCTGTTTCTGGAACGGCCAAAACGGCTGATTTCACGCGACCTGATGCAGGAAACCCTGGGCGGCGCTGCGGGCGAAAGCTTTGACAGGGCGATGGACGTGCGCATTTCGCGCCTGCGCACCAAACTGCGCGAAGACCCCAAGAACCCGCGACTGATCAAAACCATATATGGCGCGGGCTATATCTTTCTGGGTGACGTTCAGTGGGATTAATGCCCTTTGCGACAACGTTGTAATCCCCTGCATGCCTGAAACGCGATAAATGATGTAATCTGATGCGAGGTAGAAACAGGAGACTCAAGAGATGGAACTTGGTGCATTCTCGATCAGCTTGAATGTCAAAGACATCGGTACGACGCAGGCGTTTTATGAAAAACTTGGCTTTCAACCTTTTGGCGGAAACCCCGATCAGGGTTGGGTCATCCTTAAAAACGGCGTCTGCATCCTCGGGTTGTTTCAGGGCATGATCGAAAAAACCACGCTGACCTTCAATCCCGGATGGGACCAGGATGCGGCCGCATTGGAAAGTTTCAGCGATGTGCGCGACATTCAAAAGGCGCTGCGCAAAAACGGTCTGAGCTTTGAAAGCGAAGCCGATGAAACCACGGCAGGCCCGGCAAGTTTTGTGGTTGTTGATCCCGACGGCATCCCGATCCTGATAGATCAGCACGTGTAAGCGGCAGGGGCGCGACCGTTTGGGTCTGCGAACAGAAACCGCCGCCAGAACGATGTCTGGCGGCGGTTGTTCTTTTGACCGGCGGCTTCGGAAAACCTTCAGGCGTCAGCCTTTACCCTTCCAAGGCACCAGTATCCGTTCGGCCCAGCGCATCAGCATGTCGATGCCAAAGCCGATGATCCCGATCAGGATGATCCCCATGATCACGATATCGGTGTTCTGGAACTTTGATGCGACCATGATCATCATGCCCGCGCCTTTTTCCGCCGCGACCAGTTCGGCGGCCACAACGGTGCCCCAACACACACCCATCGCAACCCGTGCACCGGTAAAGATTTCCGGCAGGCTGTTGGGGATGATCACATAACGCATGATCTGCCATTTGCTGGCCCCCAGCGAATAGGCGGCGTGCACCTTGCTGATTTTAACGCCAGACACACCCGATCTGGCGGCAATCGCCATGATCCAAAGTGCGGCAAGGAACAGCAGGATGATTTTTCCGGCCTCACCGATCCCCGCCCAGATAATCACCAGCGGGATCAACGCCAGTGGCGGAACAGGGCGCATGAATTCGACAATCGGATCAAACCAGCCACGGAACCAGTTGGACAGCCCCATTGCATACCCCAGCGGGATACCCACCAGCGCGCCCAGCAAAAACCCGACGACAACGCGAAACAGCGACCAGCCCAAGTGCCCCAACAGGGATGTATTGCGGAACCCTTCGCTGGAAATCTTGATCATCCGGTCCCAAACCGCCTCGGGCGATGGCAGGTAAAGTGGCTCCATCTGCCAGCCTTTTGTCGGCTCGAAATTGGGCGTGCCCTTGTCCGAAAGACTGACAACACCGCTTTCGATTTCGACAGACTGCCCCGGCGATACCGGCGTGCCGTTGATTGCAACTACCTGCGCGCCATCGCTTTTCTTGATGTCATCGTTTTTGTCGACAGACACCAGAACGCTGCGCCATGCCGCCACAGTTGCCGAGTCATCTTTCGCGAACCCGTCAGAATCGGACACTTCAGGCGCATCGGGGTTTTCGTCGCGGCCATGAACAAGCACCGTAACCGTTGCATCGTCACGCTGCCCGTCCGCCGTTTCGACGGTGTACACAAAACTTGTGGTGCCCTGATAGGGGCCGGGGGCGTGCAGAAACGATGGCAACAAGGCTGATCCGGTGAACATGCCCCACATCACAAAGATCGTAATGATGGAAATCACACCGGCAATCCGGTTGGGCGTTACCGCGCTTTCATCGCCAAAGGTCACAGTCTTGAGCGATGTGTAATCGTTTTTGGCAGCCTGATGCGCCACCCGCGTCACCACATAGAATGAAGCCGCGAAGATCACGATATAAATAAGCAGAGGAATCATGCTGTTTCCTCCGTCCGACCCATAATTTCTTCTTCCATATCCCAGATCATACCCAGAATTTCTTCGCGTGTTTTGGCATAATCCTTGTGCTTTTTGACCTCGCGCAGGTCGGCACCGACACCCAGTTCTGCAAACGGCAGCCGGTATTCCTTGTGAATACGGCCCGGCCGCGGGGCCATCACCAACAGGCGTTCCCCCAGCAGCAATGCCTCTTCCACCGAATGGGTGATCAGAATGATCGTCTTGCCGGTTTCCTTCCACAATTTGAGAACCAGCGACTGCATCTTTTCGCGGGTCAACGCGTCCAGCGCGCCCAAAGGTTCGTCCATCAGGATAACATCAGGATCATTGGCCAGACAGCGGGCCAGTGCCACGCGCTGCTGCATCCCGCCTGACAGTTCGTAAACCGCTTTTTCCTTGAATTCCTGCAGCCCGACAACATCCAGCAAATGGTCGACGATCTCTGCCTTGTCGTGTTTGGGCATGCCCTTCATCGACGGACCAAAGCCGACGTTTTCGCGCACCGACATCCATTCAAACAGCGCGCCCTGCTGAAACACCATGCCGCGTTCGGCATCCGGCCCGTGCACCTCGTGCCCGTTCATCACGATCTTGCCTTCGGTCGGGGCCAGAAACCCCGCAAGGATGTTCAGCAATGTGGTTTTACCGCAACCCGACGGCCCCAGCACCGACATCAGTTCGCCCGCCTTGAGGTTTAGCGTCACATCCTTCAGCGCCTGAACAGACCCGCCATTTGGCAGGTCAAATCGCATGGAAATTTTTTCGATTGATAATCCGGACATGGGCTCTCCTTTAAGGAATGCAGTCGGACATGTGCATCATGTGCACACCGGTATTCAGATGATACGAAAACGGGGGCACAGACTGTGCCGTGCCCCCGATCCGAACTGGCTTACATGCCTTGCGCGGCTTGCAACGGTCCGGTGTTGACCGTGCCTTCATAGCTGTCCATTGCGGCGTCGATGCTGCCGGCATTCACGAACACGTCGGCAACGCCTTTCATGAACTCCTGGCTACCGCCGCCCAACCACTTGGCCGACAATTGGTCATCGACGGACGGGAACACAAAGGTATCCATTGTCGAAGCTGTCGCATCCACATCCATACCGGCGTCTTTTGCGATGACGGCCAGCATTTCATCGCGGTTTGATCCGGCATTCCACATTGCGTTGGCGTCAGCCGTCACTTTCAGGAATTTCGCAAGCATATCGCCTTCTTCGGCAACAAAACTTGCGGGTGCACTCGTGACGTCAAACACCAGAATGCCCAGTTCTTCCTTTTCGGCGCCGGTCAGCAAAACGTTGCCATGCTCTTTCATGCGACGCAGCGCACCGCCCCATCCGCACGCCATATCCAGCGAACCCTGCGCCAATGCGGCAGCGCCTTCGGCGGGCGCCATGTCAACGACATCCATACTGCCGATGTCGACACCGAAATGGCCCATTTGCTTCAGGAAACCGTAATGTGCCGCAGTGCCCAACGGCACGGCCACTTTCTTGCCCGCCAATTCACCGGCGCTGTCCTTGTCGATTTCCAGCGCGCTGGACACGACGCAGTTGTCATTGTCGGCATAAGAAACCGCCACATCGACAATCTGAATATCCTGGCCGGCAGATGCAGCCACAACAAATGGTGGCACGCCTTGGCTGACGCTGATCTGCACGTCACCCGATGCCATTGCCGCGCTCATCGCTGTGCCGGTGTCAAAGCTGACCCAGTTTACCGTTGTGCCCAAAGCTTCGTCATAAGTGCCGTTCACTTTCGCGTACTGAAACGGCATCGGCCATTCCAGAAAGTAACCAACAGTGATGTCCGCCATAGCAGCGTTCGCACCTGTCAACATGGCCACGCCAGCAACGGCACCCATCAGTTTTGATTTCAATTTCATAAAAGATTCTCCCGGTTTTTTCGCCGCCTTCGCGCAGCTTTGTTTTTCAGTGGGGGCGATTATCCGCCTCTTGTGCGTTCTTAGCACCGCATCAGGCAAAAACCTGTGCTTGGGCGCAATCCCAACGCAAAAGGCATCCCCGATCAACATATTTTCACACGAACCGCCCGAGTTTACAGAAAGCGCATTCTAGTATCGGAAACCCGAAATCGGCCTTTTTAACATGAAATCATATGTTTGCTACGCAGATGCCCCAACTTTCATTGAGGGCAAGGGCACTTTTGGCCCTACAGGGATGTCGCAACTGGCCCTATCCAGAGTCGCAATTTAGTGGTGATTTTTGATCAAATTACGGGCATATTGATGCCAGAAAACGTTTGGCATTCCTTCATCACAGAAAGGTCACATCATGGACGGCACGTTTAAAGACAATGATATCAGTCACGTGGTGCAAGCCGACAAGGCACATGTCTGGCATCACCTGATTCAGCACAAACCCTTCGAATCTGTCGATCCGCGGATCATCGTCGAAGGCAAGGGCATGCGCGTCTGGGATCAAAAGGGCAAAGAGCATCTGGATGCCGTGTCCGGCGGGGTCTGGACCGTGAATGTCGGCTATGGCCGCGAATCCATTGCCAACGCCGTGCGCGATCAACTGATCAAGCTGAACTATTTCGCCGGATCCGCAGGGTCGATTCCCGGCGCGATCTTTGCTGAAAAGCTGATCGAAAAAATGCCGGGGATGAGCCGCGTCTACTACACGAACTCCGGTTCCGAGGCGAACGAGAAAGCCTTTAAAATGGTGCGGCAACTGTCGCACGCGAAATACGGCGGCAAGAAATACAAAATCCTGTACCGCGACCGCGATTATCACGGCACCACAATCGGCGCCTTGTCTGCCGGTGGTCAGGATGAACGCAACGCACAATACGGCCCCTTTACGCCCGGTTTCGTGCGCGTCCCGCATTGCCTTGAATATCGCGGCTTTGAACAGGACGGGGCCGATCTTGAAAACTACGGCCAGTGGGCCGCCGACCAGATCGAAGCCACCATTCTGCGCGAAGGTCCCGAAACCGTCGGATCGCTTTGCCTTGAACCCGTCACCGCAGGCGGCGGCGTGATTACCCCGCCCAAAGGCTATTGGGAACGCGTGCAGGAAATTTGCGACAAGTACGAAGTGCTGCTGCATATCGACGAAGTTGTGTGCGGCGTCGGGCGTACCGGCACCTGGTTCGGCTATCAGCATTTCGGCATCAAGCCCGATATGGTGACAATGGCCAAAGGCGTCGCTTCGGGCTACGCCGCGATTGCCTGTCTGGTCACAACCGAAGGCGTTTTTGACAAGTTCAAGGACAACGCAGACGACCCGATGAACTATTTCCGCGATATTTCCACCTTTGGCGGCTGCACAGCCGGCCCGGCGGCGGCGATCGAAAACCTGCGGATCATCGAAGACGAAAATCTGCTGGACAACACCACCGCCATGGGCGCGCGCCTGATCGACAACCTGAACGCGCTGGCAGACAAGCACTACCGCAATCGGGCAGGTGCGCGGCAAAGGCCTGTTCTGCGGGGCCGAACTTGTCGCTGATCGCGAAACGCGTGCACCGATGCCTGAAAAACAGGTGGCTGCTGTTGTCGCCGACTGCATGGCCCAAGGTGTCATCATCGGCATGACCAACCGGTCGGTTCCCGGGTACAACAACACGTTGTGCCTATCGCCTGCGTTGATTGCCACAGCTGATGACATCGACGAAATCACAAACGCGATCGACGGCGCGTTGGGACGGGTTTTCGGCTAAACCTGCTCCGGTTCCCTCGCAAACGCTAAAATGGCCCCGAACGGTAATTGAAATCTACCGGTTCGGGGCCATTTCACATTCCATGACCAGTTTAAAAAACCGAACCGCGCACCTTGTGTCGCGTCGCACATGCCTTGCACTGCCGGTTGCTTTGGTTGCGGGGCATCTTTGGGCGGGTGATCTGATGGCGGACGAACTGAAACCGGTACAGGATTTTTCTTGGACCTATCTGGCCGATACCGTGATGGGCGGCGTTTCCCAAGGGCAAGCGGAATTACAGAACCGCGACGGTGCAAGCGTTCTGCGGCTTACCGGAACGGTCAGCACCGAAAACCGGGGCGGGTTCATTCAGGTCCGTACCGCACTGGATGACGGCCTTCCCAGCTCGACAAAGGGCATACGGCTTCGGGTCCGTGGAAACGGCGAACAGTATTATATCCATCTGCGAACAACTTCGACGCGCCTGCCGTGGCAATACTATCAGGCACCGTTTGAAACATCGGCCAACTGGCAGATCGTCGATATACCGCTGGACCGGTTCAATGCGTCCGGATCGATCTTGCCGGATCAGGTCAAACCCGATGCGATCCGCTCCCTTGGTATTGTTGCCTACGGGCGAGACCATTCGGCAGATGTTTCGGTGCAATCAATCGGCGCCTATATCGGGCAGTAACCCCAAAGCGTGACGCGCAGGGCGCAGGAAACGGCGTGTCTCTCTGGCCATTATAAACACTATTTTGAAACCAAAAGTCTCATTAATAGCGATGAAGGCTTGAATTTTTCCAAATGATTTCCGAACCTTACGCCATATTCCCGACCGGGATTCGAGTGGTTTCATTTCTTGATAAGGCCAGATTGAATTGGCCCTAAGTCCAAAGTACACTCGGCAAATGGCGCTTCCTGTTGAAACCTTTTTTCTGAAACCCGACGTGCAAGGCACCTTGCAGGCGCAGATCCAGCAAATGATCGCACAGGGCATATTGTCGGGGCGGTTTACCAAGGGTGAAAAACTGCCCTCCACCCGCAAGATGGCCAACCATCTGGGTGTCAGCCGGATCACCGTCACGCTGGCTTACACCGAATTGCTGGCAAATGATTATCTGACATCACAAGGGCGTTCTGGATACTTTGTCTCGGCCAATGCCCCCATCCCTCCCGATTTCGCGCCCTCTGCCCCGCAACAGGATGCAGTTGACTGGACCCGCGCCATTGGAAGGCGGTTCACCGGCGGCGATACCCCCAGAAAACCGCAGGACTGGGCGCGCTACCGGTATCCGTTTATCTACGGGCAGGCCGATCCCGCGCTGTTTGATCACGCAAACTGGCGCCACTGCGCCTTGCAGGCGATGGGGCAAAAAGATTTCACGCCACTGACCACGGACTATTACGATCAGGACGATCCCCAACTGATCGAATTCATTGTGCGCCACACCCTGCCACGCCGTGGTATCAATGCCCGCCCTGAACAGGTTCTGATTACACTGGGCGCCCAAAACGCGTTGTGGCTTACGGCGCAAATTCTGCTAACGCAACGCCGGACCGCAGCCATCGAAGACCCCTGTTATCATGCCCTGCGCGATATTCTGACCCAGTCGCGCTGCCATTTATCGCCCATCCGCGTCGACAAGGACGGATTGCCACCCGATGCCATCCCCCCCGGCACCGATGTGATCTTCACAACGCCCAGCCATCAGTGCCCGACCACGGCAACAATGCCTCTGGCGCGACGGCGCGCGTTGCTGGAACGGGCGCGACAGATGGAGGCGCTGATCGTCGAGGACGATTACGAATTTGAAATGTCCTTCCTGAAGCCGCCTTCACCCGCCCTGAAATCGCTGGATCCCGACGGGCGCGTGATTTACGTCGGCAGCTTTTCAAAATCGCTGTTTCCGGGCCTGCGCCTTGGCTATCTGGTCGGGTCCGAACCCTTTATCCGCGAGGCCCGCGCCCTGCGGGCCAGCGTATTGCGCCATCCGCCCGGCCATATCCAGCGCACCGCCGCCTATTTTCTGTCCCTTGGGCATTATGATGCCCTGATCCGGCGCATGGGGCGCGCGTTTCATGAACGGCGCAGCGTGATGGAAACTGCGATCGCCGAAACCGGGCTGCGCATCGCCGGTCAGGGTGCCTTTGGCGGGTCATCCTTCTGGATGCAGGCACCGGATCATGTTGATACCGATGTGCTCGCGAAAAGGCTGTTGGGCGACGGCGTGATGATCGAACCCGGACGCGCCTTTTTCAGCGGCACGGGACGGCCCAAACACTATTATCGTCTGGCCTACTCCTCGATTCCCGCATCCCGGATTCCCGACGGGATTGCACGGATCAAGTCCGCCATAGACGGCTTTTGATGCACTGGCCTTATCGCAGCACCCCATCTGGCCCTAACTCGCTCCGGCCAAACGCCCTAAAACCGATGCAAGCCTAACCGCGTATGCGCGATCACCCATTTTTCCGAAGGATCACAGCCATGAAAATGACGACCGAAGAAGCCTTTATTAAAACACTTCAACGGCACGGGATAGAACACGCCTTTGGAATTATCGGATCGGCCATGATGCCGATCAGCGATCTGTTTCCGGTTGCGGGTATCACCTTTTGGGATTGTGCCCACGAAGGCAGCGCCGGCATGATGGCAGACGGATACACCCGCGCCACCGGCAAAATGTCGATGATGATCGCCCAGAACGGCCCCGGCATCACCAACTTTGTGACCGCGGTGAAAACGGCCTACTGGAACCACACACCCCTGCTGCTGGTCACACCGCAAGCGGCAAACAAAACCATCGGGCAGGGCGGATTTCAGGAAGTCGAACAGATGAAACTGTTCGAAGACATGGTCGCCTATCAGGAAGAAGTCCGGGATCCGACCCGGATTGCCGAAACCTTGAACCGTGTGATCATGCAAGCCAAACGCGCAAGCGCACCGGCACAAATCAACGTACCGCGCGATTTCTGGACACAGGTCATCGACATCGAAATCCCCGAAATCATCGAATTCGAACGCCCCTCGGGCGGCGAAGCCGCAATTGCACAAGCGGCCGACCTGATCGCAAACGCCAAGTTCCCAGTTATTCTGAACGGCGCGGGCGTTGTTCTTGCAGGTGCGATCAAAGATACCATCGCATTGGCCGAACGTCTGGATGCACCGGTTTGCGTTGGCTACCAGCACAATGATGCCTTCCCCGGGTCGCACCCGTTATTCGCGGGCCCGCTGGGCTACAACGGATCAAAGGCCGGTATGGAACTGATCAACAAGGCCGATGTTGTTCTGTGCCTTGGTACCCGCCTGAACCCGTTTTCCACATTGCCCGGCTACGGCATTGATTACTGGCCCAAAGACGCCAAGATCATTCAGGTTGATATCAACGCCGACCGGATCGGCCTGACCAAAAAGGTAACGGTCGGCATCATCGGCGATGCGAAAAAAGTGGCCCAGTCCATTCTGGCGAAACTGCCAGAAAACGCGGGCGACGATGGCCGTGCAGAGCGCAAGAACCTGATCGCAACAACAAAATCCACATGGGCACAACAGCTGTCCAGCATGGATCACGAAGAAGACGATCCCGGCACCACATGGAACGAACGCGCCCGCGGTGCAAAACCCGACTGGATGAGCCCGCGCATGGCGTGGCGCGCGATTCAGGCGGCATTGCCCAAGAACGCGATCATTTCCTCCGACATCGGCAACAACTGCGCCATTGGCAACGCCTACCCGTCCTTTGAAGAAGGCCGCAAATATCTGGCACCCGGCCTGTTCGGGCCATGCGGTTACGGCCTTCCGGCTGTGGCAGGCGCCAAAATCGGCTGTCCTGATGTGCCGGTTGTGGGCTTTTCGGGCGATGGCGCATTTGGCATCGCGGTGAACGAACTCACCGCGATCGGGCGCGAAGAATGGCCCGCGATGACGCAAATCGTGTTCCGCAACTACCAGTGGGGCGCGGAAAAGCGGAATTCCACCCTGTGGTACGAAGACAACTTTGTCGGCACGGAACTGGACACAGGCGTGTCTTATGCCGGTATCGCCAACGCTTGCGGCCTGAAAGGTGTCGTCGCCCGTACGATGGACGAACTGACAGACGCGCTGAACCAGGCGATCAAGGACCAGATGGAAAACGGCGTGACCACCCTGATCGAAGCGATGATCAATCAGGAACTGGGCGAACCGTTCCGCCGCGACGCGATGAAGAAACCGGTCGCCGTAGCAGGTGTTTCCGCCGCCGATATGCACCCGCAGACGGGCACGTGAACCGGTGCCAACCGGTCTGATACCACCCAACCTGCCAAGGGTACGGCCTTGAAGCCGCTGCGCGACATACACAACCGCGCGGCGGCAAACCCTGCCAAGATCGTGCTCAGCGAAGGCCATGACCCAAGGGTCGTGGCCGGTGCTGTTCAGGCGGTAAAGGCCGGTTTCGCGTCGGTTGTTCTGGTCGGTCCGCAAGATACGGTGGCCCAACAAGTGTCCGCTGCGAACGGCGACGGTTTGTCAGGCATCACAATAGAAGACCCGGCCACATCCGCGCACAGTCAGGATCTGGCCAACCTGTACTTCGAATTGCGCAAACACAAAGGCGTCAGTGCACAAGTCGCACAGGAACAGGTGCGCGATCCTTTGATATTTTCCGCGCTGATGGTGCGGGCCGGTCTGGCGGATGGCACCATAGGCGGTGCGGTCTGCACAACATCCGATACCGTGCGCGCCGCCATTACCATGATTGGCAAGGCACCGGACGCGGCGCTGGTCTCCAGCTTTTTCCTGATGGTTCTGCCCGACAACCATTTCAGCGGGGTTGATGCGTTGGTGTTTTCGGATTGCGGACTGGTGATCGACCCGTCCGCACCTGAACTGGCATCAATCGCAATCGCGGCGGCAAAATCCTACGCCGCCCTGACGGCACAGCCGGCGCGGGTGGCGATGCTGTCGTTTTCCACCAAGGGCAGCGCCCACCACGCGCATGTCGACAAGGTGGCAAAAGCAACAGAACGCGCGCGGGAACTGGCCCCTGATCTGTCGATCGACGGTGAAATGCAGTTTGATGCCGCCTTTGTGCCCGCGGTTGCCAAGACCAAGGCACCGGACTCTGCCATCGCGGGGCATGCCAATGTCATGATCTTTCCAAACCTTGATGCGGGAAACATTGGCTACAAAATCGCCCAACGCATCGGCGGCGCAACCGCCATTGGCCCGATCCTTCAGGGGCTGGCCAAACCCGCCAACGATTTGTCGCGCGGATGTTCGACCGAAGATGTGTTCAACATGATCGCCGTAACCGTTGTGCAGACAGCTCTGCAAATCTGCCAAATCTGCCAAATCTGCCAAATCTGCCAAATCTGACTTGAAACAACCCTAGACCGTCCAGCGCATTTCGCGTTTTGAAAAACAAAATTCCGATTGATCGGGTGTGAACAGAAAATTGTCGTGCTATTCGGGGTCTCGCACTAGCGTGTACCGAACGCCAAGGAGTAGAGATGCCGCATCGCCAGCCAACCCTCGACACGTCGCCCCATGTTTCGGACGAGATACGCAAAACAACCTGCTACATGTGCGCCTGTCGCTGCGGGATCAACGTGCACATGAAAGACGGGCAGGTCGCCTATATCGAAGGCAACCGCGATCATCCGGTGAACAAGGGCGTGCTGTGTGCCAAAGGCAGCGCCGGCATCATGCAGGTCAACGCCCCGTCCCGCCTGCGCGCGCCGCTAAAACGGGTCGGCCCGCGCGGTTCGGGCGAATTTGAAGAAATAAGCTGGGACGAGGCGCTGGAGCTTGCAGTCAGCTGGCTGAAACCGATCCGTGATACCAACCCCGAAAAACTTGCCTTTTTCACCGGACGCGACCAATCGCAATCCTTTACCAGTTTCTGGGCGCAGAATTTCGGCACCCCCAACTATGCGGCCCATGGCGGGTTTTGCAGCGTCAACATGGCGGCGGCGGGCATCTATACGATGGGCGGCGCGTTCTGGGAATTCGGCCAGCCCGATTGGGACCATACCAAACTGTTCATGCTGTTCGGTGTCGCCGAAGACCATGACAGCAACCCGATCAAGATGGGCATTGGCAAGATCAAGGCGCGCGGCGCCAAGGTGATCGGCGTCAATCCGATCCGCACAGGGTACAATGCCGTGGCCGATGAATGGGTCGGGATCACACCGGGCACCGACGGATTGTTCATTCTGGCGCTGGTCCATGAATTGATGAAGGCGGGCAAGATCGATCTCGATTATCTGGCGCGCTATACCAACGCCCCTGTTCTGGTCAATTCCGATCCAAAATCGCCCGAACACGGCCTGTTCCTGAAAGACGATGATGGCAAACCGCTGGTCGTGGACCGTGTCACCGGCAAACTGACCGCCTTTGACAAACCCGGCGTGCGCCCCGATCTGTCCGGCACCCATCGCAGCGCCGGCATCACCCACGTGCCCGTCTTTCACATGATGGCCGAGCGTTATCTGGCCGACGAATACAGCCCTGATGCGGTCGCAGAACGGTGCGGCATCCCCGCCGCCAAGATCAGAACCATCGCCGCCGAACTGGCCCGCGTCGCCTTTGATGAAGCGTTTGAAATCAAACAGGAATGGACAGATTTCCGCGGCGAAAAACACGCCAGCATGATCGGTCGGCCTGTGTCCTTCCACTCGATGCGCGGCGTCAGCGCGCACGCCAACGGGTTCCAGACCTGCCGCGCGCTGCATGTGCTGCAAATCCTGCTGGGCACGGTCGAGGTTCCGGGGGGCTTCCGCTTTAAACCGCCCTACCCGAAACCGGCCACGATCCACCCCAAACCGCATTGCAAGGTCACACCCGGCGCACCGCTTGACGGCCCGCATCTGGGTTTTGTGCAGGGGCCGGATGATCTTGCCCTGAAAGACGACGGCACACCGGCGCGCATCGACAAGGCGTTCACGTGGGAAAACCCGATGTCGGCGCACGGTCTGATGCATATGGTGATCAGCAACGCCTATGCGGGTGATCCCTACAAGATCGACACGCTGTTCATGTACATGGCCAACATGTCGTGGAATTCCACGATGAACACACGCGGCGTGATCGACATGCTGACAGACACGGATGAAAACGGCGATTATGTGATCCCGCGTATCATCTATTCGGATGCCTACAGTTCCGAAATGGTGGCCTATTCCGATCTGATCCTGCCCGATGCCACCTATCTGGAACGCCACGATTGCATCAGCCTGCTGGACCGCCCGATTTGCGAGGCAGACGCCGCCGCCGATGCCATCCGCTGGCCCGTGATCGAACCCGACCGCGATGTGCGCGGATTTCAATCGGCGCTGTGCGATCTGGGCGCGCGTCTGAACCTGCCGGGGTTCGTGACCGAAGACGGCAGCCAGAAATACGCCGATTACGCCGATTACATCGTCAATCACGAACGCAAACCCGGTATCGGCCCGCTGGCCGGATTTCGCGGCGATGGCTCTGACACGGGGCGCGGTGCGGTCAACCCCGATCAACTGGACAAATACATCGAAAACGGCGGCTTTTTCGTCAGCCATATCCCCGAAGGCGCCGATTATTACAAACCGTGGAACATGGCCTATCAGGACTGGGCGGTCAAAATCGGCCTGTTCGATGCGCCCCAGCCCTATCTGTTCCAGCTTTACGTTGAACCGATGCGCAAATTCCAACTGGCTGCCGAAGGCCACGGCGACCGACAGCCCCCCGATCATCTGCGCGACCAGATCAAATCGCGCATGGACCCGCTGCCGATCTGGTATGAAACCGACCAGACCGGAAACGAGGGTTTTACTGTCAACGCGCTGACGCAGCGCCCGATGGCGATGTATCACTCATGGGGGTCGCAAAACGCATGGCTGCGCCAGTTGCACGGGCGCAACCCGCTGTATCTGCCGACCAAACTGATGCAGGAACATGGGTTCAAGGATGGCGATTGGGCGCGCGTGTCTTCGCCCCATGGGGCCATCCGTGTGCCTGTCGCGCATATGGCCGCGCTGAACGAAAACACCGTGTGGACGTGGAACGCCATCGGCAAACGCAAAGGCGCATGGGCGCTGGAACCCGATGCCCCCGAAGCGACCAAAGGGTTCCTGCTGAACCACCTGATCCACGAATTGCTGCCCCCCAAAGGCGACGGGTTGCGGTGGGCCAATTCGGACCCGATCACCGGACAGGCGGCATGGTTCGACCTGAAGGTCAAAATCGAAAAGGTCGAAGGGCAAGGCGAAAGCGAACCCGCCTTTGATGCGATCAAATCTCCCGTCGGGACCGGACCGAAAGAACTGAAATGGAAGGTGGGCAAATGATCATCGACCAAAACTTTTCCCAAAAGTTTTTGAAAGAGTTTTTCCAAAACTCTGGAAAGGGTGTTCATCCATGACCGAACTGCCCGCACATACCGAAAAGAAACTGGGTCTTGTGATCGATCTGGATACCTGTGTCGGCTGTCATGCCTGCGTGATTTCCTGCAAGGGATGGAACACGGAAAACTACGGCGCGCCGCTGTCCGATCAGAACCCTTATGGTGCGGACCCGTCAGGCACATTCCTGAACCGTGTCCATTCCTACGAGGTGCAGCCCGAAACCGGCCCCGCGCAACTGATCCACTTTCCCAAATCCTGCCTGCATTGCGAAGACGCGCCCTGCGTCACCGTGTGCCCGACCGGTGCCAGCTACAAACGGGTGGAAGACGGGATTGTGCTGGTCAACGAAAGCGATTGCATCGGTTGCGGCCTGTGCGCGTGGGCCTGCCCCTACGGCGCACGGGAAATGGATGCCGCTGCGGGGGTGATGAAAAAATGCACCCTTTGCGTAGACCGTATCTATAACGAAAACCTGCCCGAAGAAGACCGCCAGCCCGCCTGCGTGCGCACCTGCCCGTCAAACGCGCGCCATTTCGGTGATCTGGGCGATCCCGACAGCGATGTATCCAAACTGGTCGCCGAACGCGGGGGGATGGATCTGATGCCCGAACAGGGCACCAAACCGGTCAACAAATACCTGCCGCCACGCCCCAAGGACAGCTATGAACAATTCGATGTTCTGGCCCCGTTTCTGGACCCCGTGATCGAAGAGCCAAAAGGCTTCCTTGGCTGGCTTGATAAAACGCTGGAGAAGCTCTGATATGCATCCCGCCCCGTCTGTTATCGCATTCACCACGCTATCGGGTCTTGGCTTTGGCCTGCTGTTCTGGCTCGGCCTCGGCTTTCCCGCTGTCACCGGTTGGACGGCCTTCGCGTTCTTTGCCATTGCCTATGTGCTGGCGGTCGGCGGCTTGCTGGCGTCCACCTTTCACCTTGGTCACCCGGAACGCGCGATCAAGGCGTTTACCCAGTGGAAAACAAGCTGGCTCAGCCGCGAGGCGTGGATGTCCGTCATGGCGCTGACCGTGATGGGCCTTTACGGTGCAGGCGCGGTGTTTTTCGGGGCGCATTGGGCGCCACTGGGCTGGCTTGGCGCGATCCTGTCGCTTGCAACGGTCTACACAACCTCGATGATTTACGGGCAGTTGAAAACCGTGCCACGCTGGAACATCCCGCTGACGCCGGTCATGTTCCTGTCCTTTTCATTGGCCGGTGGTGCATTGCTGGCGGGTCAGGTCAAATGGGCCTTGGGCCTGCTGATCATCGCGGGCCTTGTGCAACTGGCCTATTGGGCGATGGGCGACAAGGCATTCGCAGGGTCGGCCACAAATATGGCCAGCGCCACAGGTTTGGGTAATATCGGCACCGTCCGCGCGTTTGAACCACCCCATACGGGCACCAATTATCTGCTGCGCGAGTTTGTCTATGTCGTGGCCCGCAAACACGCGCAAAAACTGCGTGTGATCGCGTTGGCGCTGATGGTGGTGGTGCCGGTTGTGTTGCTGGCGCTGCCGTTCAACCACATGTTCGCCGCCTTGGCGGTGGTCAGCCACCTGATCGGCGTTGTCACATCCAGATGGCTGTTCTTTGCCGAAGCCGAACATGTTGTCGGCCTGTATTACGGCAAACGCTAGTCACAGCGCCCGACCCTGACAGGATCGGGTGACCGCACGGTATCAGTCGATCAAACCGGCGTGGCGCATCGCGGCGTCGATCTGCGCCTTGGTGCTGTCCATCAAACCGGTCAGCGGCAGGCGCACTTCTTCGCTGCACAGACCCAGACGCGACAACCCGTATTTCGCCCCGACCAGACCCGGCTCTACAAAAATCGCCTCGTGCAGCGGCATCAGACGGTCCTGCAATTCCAGCGCCTTGGCATAATCCCCCGCCAGCGTCGCCGCCTGAAACTGCGCGCACAGCGCCGGTGCCACGTTCGCCGTGACCGAAATACAGCCCACACCACCATGCGCGTTGAACCCCAGCGCGCTTGCGTCTTCCCCGGACAGTTGCACAAAATCCGCCCCACAGCTTGCCCGCTGCTGGGAGACACGCGCGACATCACCGGTTGCGTCCTTCACACCGATGATACGCGGCAGTTTGGCCAGTTCGCCCATTGTGTCGGGCGTCATGTCGATGATCGACCGGCCCGGAATATTGTAGATGATGATCGGCAGGTCGCAACAATCATGCAAAGCCGTGTAATGCGCGATCAGCCCGCGTTGCGTGGGCTTGTTGTAATAGGGCGTCACGACAAGCGCGGCGTCAGCCCCCACAGAATGGGCATGCTGCATCAGGCGGATGCCTTCCAGCGTGTTGTTCGATCCGGCACCGGCAATCACCGGCTTGCGCCCCGCAACCAGCCGCACAACCTCTTCCACGACTTTTTCGTGTTCCTTGTGGGTCAGCGTCGGGCTTTCGCCCGTTGTTCCCACCGGCACAAACCCGTCGGTGCCTTCGCCAATGTGCCATTCGATCAGCTTGGCCAAAGTGTCCAGATCCAAAGCTCCGTTGCGAAACGGAGTGACAAGCGCGGGCATCGAGCCTTTGAACATGATGTGCGTTCCTTGTATCTGGCGGGGTACATAACCCGGTGGTAAATCCTGACGCATGCTCTAAGTTTCACGGTTGAACCGAAACGCACGCACGATATTGTTCCAGCGTCTATCCCTGACATGGCCTAAAATGCAAGACATGACACGAAAACTGATCGCTATAATACTCGTCCTTGGCATGGCTTTTCCCGCCATCGCGCAAAGCCCCCGCCCCTTGGGGCAGGCGATGGACGCAATGCGTGGCGGCAATTGGGGAAACGCCGGTCTTTTGGCGGAACGCGACGGGGCGGTTGCTCTGGACGTGATCGAATGGCACCGCCTTCGCGAGGGGCGCGGCAGCTATGAAGAAGTGGTCGCCTTTCTGGATCGCCGGCCCGATTGGCCCGGTCTGGAATGGCTGCGCCGCAAATCCGAACCCGTCGTAATTCAGCAGGAACATCAGAAGGTGCTGGATTTTTTTGCAGGCGTTCCGCCGCAGACGGCAGCGGGCATTCTGTCCCATGCCCGCGCGCTGGACTCTGTCGGGAAAACCGAACGGGCACGCGCCGAAGTCATCCACGCGTGGCGCACGATGCGCATGGGCGCAGGGGAACACGCGCTGTTTCTGGGCGCGCATGAAAACCTGCTCAAGGACCATCATGTCGCGCGGCTGGATTACATGCTGTGGCGCGGATGGACGTCCGATGCCAAGCGGATGACGGCGCTTGTGCCGCAAGGCTGGCAGGTTCTGGCGCAGGCCCGGATCGCGTTGCGGGACGGGGCCGATGGGGTCAACACCTTGATCGATAAGGTGCCAGCCAGTTTGCAGTCTAATCCGGGTCTGGCGTTCGACCGGTTCGACTGGCGCGCGCGCAAAAGGCTGGACACGGCGATTGACCTGATGCTGGAGCGCAGCACCAGCGCCGAAACACTGGGCCGGCCTGAGGCTTGGGCGCCACGCCGCCGCACGATGGCACGCGACCAGATGCGCCAGGGCAATGCGAAACGTGCCTATGCAATTGCGGCGCAAAACCACCTGACCGAAGGGTCGGATTATGCCGATCTGGAGTGGCTTTCCGGGTATATCGCCCTGCGCAAGCTGAACGATCCCGAAAACGCGCGCTGTATCATTTCAAACGCTTTGATGCAGCCGTGGCCTCGCCAATCTCAAAGGGGCGCGCCGGCTACTGGACCGGACGCGCCTATCAGGCATTGGGCGACACCGCAGGCGCGCAGAAGGCATTTGAAGACGGCGCACAATTCCAGACATCGTTCTACGGGCTTTTGGCCGCCGAAGCCGCAGGCGCGCCCTTTGATATCAGCCTGGCCGGTCAGGAAGAATTCGGCGCGTGGCGCAGTGCCAGCTTTTCGAAATCCAGCGTTTTCGAAGCCGGGCTTTTGCTGCTGGCTTCGGGCGAAATAAATCTTGCCGAACGGTTCCTGACCCATTTGTCGGAATCCCTGACACGGACCGAAGCAGGCCAACTGGGCGACATGGCCATGGAACTCGCCCAACCGCATCTTGCCGTCATGATCGGCAAACGGGTTGCGACCCAAGGAACTGTTTTGCCCGCCGCCTACTACGCCCTGCATCCGATGCGGCAAATGGACCTGCCGATGGCCCCGGAAATGGTTTTGGCCATCGCGCGGCGCGAAAGCGAATTTGACCCCGGTGTGGTCAGCGGCGTCGGGGCGCGGGGGCTGATGCAGATCATGCCGGCAACAGCGCGCGAAGTTGCGGGCGAATTGGGCCGTGGTGCCGAACACAGCACCGACCGCCTGCTTGTCGACTGGAAATACAACGCCCAACTGGGGTCTGCCTTTCTGTCTACACTGGCGGGGCGCTTCGACGGAAATGTGGTGATGATGTCCGCCGCCTACAACGCAGGCCCAAGCCGCCCGATCCGCTGGATGCAAGAATACGGCGATCCGCGAAGCAATTCGGATCCGAACTTTGATGTGATCGACTGGATCGAACACATCCCGTTTCGCGAAACCCAGAATTACGTGATGCGGGTAACGGAAAGCCTGCCGATCTATCGCGCGCGCCTTGGCATGGAACCGCTGCCCATTCCCTTTAGCGAGGAACTAACCGGTTCGACGTTGCGCGCGTTCGCGCCAAAAAGTGAATAGCCCCGCCGCCACGATAATCCCCGCCCCGATGGCCACGTTCTGTTCAACCGTTTCGCCAAAAATCGGCGATGCCCAGAACCGATGCAAACACCAATTGCAGATAGGCAAACGGCTGCACGGCGCTGGCCTCGGCGACCTCGTAACATTTGATCAGCAGCCAATGGCCCGTCACCCCCGTCAGGCACAGCGCCGCCATCCAGCCCCAATCCGGTCGCGTCATCGGCTCCCACGCCCAAAGGCCCACCGCCGTCATCGCCACAGCCCCCGTAACCCCCGTCCAGAAAAAGCTGGTCGCGGTGCTGTCACGCCGCGCGGCATAGCGCGTCAACAGCCCGTAAACCGCAAACATGGCCGCCGCGATCAGCGGAATAATCGCCGCCGGATCAAACACCCCGATCCCGGGTTGCAGGATGATCAGAACGCCGACAAACCCGATGCCGATCGCCGACCACCGCCGCCACCCGACCTTTTCACCCAGAATGGGGCCCGACAGCGCCGCCACCAGCAAGGGGTAGCAGGTAAACACCGCATGGCTTTCGACCAGCCCCAGTATCGTGAAACTGGCCACCATCACGCATATTTCCGTCGACAGCAGAACGCCGCGCACGATTTGCAAAAGCGGCTGTGTTGTCTGTGCTGCCGCCACAACGCCACCGGCCTTGCGCGCTGCAATCGAAATGACGAACGCGGCGAAAAACCAGTACCGGATCATAACGATCATCAGAACGTTGTATTCGCCCGCCAGATGGCGCGAAATGCCGTCCTGCACGGAAAAGACGAACGTCGTCAGCACCATCAGCCCGATCCCCAAAGGGATGTTGTTGGATTGTGTCATTCAAGTATGGCCTTTGTCATATGGCGCTTGCGGCCATATCCCGCCACGCGGGTGACAGAAAACCCCGCCTCTTGCAATCCGCGACGTACAAAACCTGCGGCGGTATAGGTGGCAATGCTGCCGCCCTTCACGGTGTGCGCCGCCACCTGCGCCATCAGGTCGGGCTCCCATAATTCGGGGTTCTTGGCGGGCGAAAATCCGTCCAGATACCACGCATCCGCTTTCTCTGCCCAACGGGGCAACGTGTCGCGCGCATCGCCCGTGATCAGGTTCAATTCAACGCCATCAAATTCAAACCGCCCGCCCGATCCCGGTCCAGCGCCTCACAAGGTCTTGCGCGAATTCCGCCAACTCCGCGAACGGTTCCAACGCCTGCGCAATGTCGTCCCTGCGCATCGGATACGCCTCGAAACTGGAAAACCGCAATGTTCCGGCCGCACCGGACGCCCGCCAGCTTTGCCATGTCGCCAGAAAATTCAGACCGGTGCCAAAACCCAGTTCGCCGATATGAAACCCGTCCCTGAACCTGTCGGGCAGATCATTGCCATGCAGGAAAACATGGCGCGTTTCATCCAGCCCGTTTTCCAGCGAATAATAAGGATCGTCAAACCGGGTCGACACCGGCACAGTTTCATTGCGCCATTCGATATCTGGGTGCTGGTTCTGCATGGCTGGGTCCATTAAGGTCTGAGCGACCGCGCGACAATGAAGAGGGGCCGCGAAATTGGCAATGCCGGATGTGACCATTCGCGGCGCGGGTATTTTCGGGCTGTCCATCGCATGGGCCTGTCTGCAACGCGGCGCGCGCGTACAGGTCATCGACCCCTACGGCGTCGGTGCCGGATCAAGCGGCGGCATCGTCGGCGCGCTGGCCCCGCACACACCTGAAAACTGGAACGCCAAGAAAGCGTTCCAGTTCGACAGCCTGATTGCGGCCAAATCCTTCTGGGCCGAAATCGATGCAACATCCGGCCTGTCCTCGGGCTATGCCCGCACCGGTCGGCTGCAACCGGTGCCCGACGAAGCCGCACTTGAACGGGCCAATGCCCGCGCGATCAATGCCGAAACCCTGTGGCAGGGCCAAGCTGTCTGGCGCGTGGTGCAAGCAGATCGCGATTGGGCCCCGCTCAGCCCGACAGGCTATCTGATCCACGATACACTCAGCGCGCGGGTACATCCGCGACAGGCCTGCACGTCGCTTGCCGCCGCGATCACCGCGCGGGGCGGGCGCATCCTGTCCGATGCCCCCGATCAGGGTGCAGTGATCTGGGCCACCGGCGCGCAGGGGCTGGAACAGTTGACCCACGAACTGGGCCGCACCATCGGCGGTGCGAACAAAGGTCAGGCCGCGCTGTTGCAGCCCGCCCGCCCGCTGCCGCCGGATGTGCCGCAGATTTTCGCCGACACGGTGCACATCATCCCGCACGCGGACGGCACGATTGCCATCGGGTCCACCAGCGAACCGGACTTTGATGATCCCGTTGCGACAGATGACAAGCTCGACAGTGTCATCGCCCGCGCGCGCGCTGCCGTTCCGGCGCTAAACGATGCCACGCTGATCTCGACATGGGCCGGATTGCGCCCGCGCAGCCGATCCCGCGCGCCGGTTTTGGGCGCACACCCCGCGCAGGCAGGCCATTTCATCGCCAATGGCGGGTTCAAGATCGGCTTTGGCATGGCCCCGCGCATTGCCACGGTGATGGCCGATCTGGTGCTGGACGGGGCCGATCATATCCCCGATGCATTCCGGCTGGAAACAGCCTAGCCCGCCGTCGCGGTCATGCATTGCCGCCCGTCCGGCCCGCGCACCCACAACACGCCGTCTTTCCAGCACAGGCTTGCGGTTTCGAAATGCATCAACGGGGCCGTCGCGCGAAAGGCGAATGTGCGCAACGTCCCCAAATGGGACTGCGCCAACAGCATCAGGTGCTGGGCCAAAAGCGGGCCATGCACCACCAATCCGGCATAACCTTCGACATCGCGGGCATAATCCAGATCGTAATGGATACGGTGGCCATTAAAGGTCAGCGCGGAATAGCGGAACAACAGGGTCGATGAAAACGCCACATCCTGCCGGTCGGTTTCATCACGCGCGGCCACGGGCGGCACCGGTCGGGGGGCATCGGGCGACGGATCTTCACGATAGACCAGATCATGCCATTCGCTCAGGCACAATTGCCCGTCCTGATGGATATCATGGCGCAGGGTGACAAAGGCCAACGGTCCGGTGCGTCCCTCTTTGCGCGCTGCATGTTCCAGAACACTGGTTTTCACGCGCTTCGATGCCCGCCCGCAACGGCGCATGGAATTCCAGCCGCCCACCGGCCCACATCCGGCGCGGCAGGCCCATATCGGGGATCAATCCGCCGACCTTCGGGTGCCCGTCACGCCCCAGCTGATCAGGCGGGTGCGGGGCCCAGAAATACAGCTGGTGAAAAAACGGCGGCAGGGGCGTCCCCTGTTCGATGGTCGGCGCACGCCCCAGCGCAACCTCGAACGCTGCCGCCCGCGCCGGATCAAGAACATCGGTTTGACGGTGCCCGCCCTCTGTCGCATCATCATTCATGCCGCGCAGGATATGGCGCAAACCGGACAGGGGCAATTGCCGATGAAACCCAGAATCACAGCCATAGACCACCTTGTTCTGACCGTGGCGGACATACCCGCGACGGTCCGGTTTTATGTGGATGTTCTGGGCGCACAGGCCAAGGAATTTCCGGTCGCCGATGGCAGCACACGCTGGGCGCTGGACATCGGCGCGCAAAAGATCAACCTGCATGTTCACGGGCACGAATTCGAACCCAAATCAACCCACCCGACACCGGGATCGGCCGATTTGTGTTTCCTGTCAGACGCCCCTGCCGATCTGTGGCTGGCCCATCTTAGTGCGCTGGACATCCCTGTCGAGGACGGCCCCGTCAAACGCACCGGCGCAGGCGGGCCGATCCTGTCGATCTATCTGCGCGACCCCGATCAGAACCTGATCGAAATCGGCACACCACCCGCCGCCTAACGCCCGATTTCCGCGCGCAGGGCCGTCATCAATGCCGTCAGTGTTTTGGTGTACATCTCGCTTTTTAGACGGCCCTGATCATCGAATTCGTTGCTGCTGTTGGCCAGATGCACCTCGGGGCCTTGCAGGATACGGGGGCGAAACGCCACCAGACAGGACCGCAGCGTGGTTTGCGCGCGTTCCCCGCCGGCCCGCCCCGCCGCCGCCGACATCACCGCAACCGGCTTGTCCGACCACGGGTTGCCCTCGGTCCGGCTGACCCAGTCCAGCGCGTTTTTCAAAACACCCGACAGGCCCTTGTTATATTCCGGCGTTGAAATCACCACAGCGTCCGCCTGTGCGATCTGGTTGGCCAGCCGCTGCACCTCGGTCGGGATCCCGTCCGGCATCCTCGTCATCGCCATTGTAAAGCGGCAGCAACAGATCGGCCTCGACAAAGCTGGCGTCCCCGAACAGGCGCGCGGCCTCGCGGATCAGTTTGCGATTGGTCGCATCCTTGCGCAGAGAACCGGATATCCCGAGAAGTACAGGGTCAGCCATTAAATGAACCTTTCAAAAAAATTGCATCAGGGGCATCACCTAACCTGCCCGCGGCAAAAACAAAGGGGGGCGGTGTAAAAACCAACCCCCCTTAACCAGATGGATTGATGATCGCACCCGTCTTTTCAATCCACCGGGCCGGATCACTCGATAAGTCCCAGTTGCCGCGCAATGGTGGCACTGTCGTAGTAATCGCGACCTTCGACAACCATGTTGTCTTTCACGCGCATCACCGAACAATAACGCACTTCGGCCCGCTTGCCGGTGGGTGGAAAATCCCCAAGGCTCGAGCGGAGGATGCCGCTATGGATGCCGGTATTGCGAAACTCGACCGTGGCCCATTCTCCGCACTGGCTCACAATGACGTTCTCGACCTTGCACAGCCCGTCCGGAAACGCCTCGCGCCAACGGTGATAGTCCGCCTTATAGGCCGATTTCCCCGGCAGTTTTTCCCCGCGCGCGATATCCTCGAAATTGCAGTCCTCCGCGATGACTTCAGCCCCCCGATCGGGATCGCGCAAGTCCCAGGATTCGTGGAATTGGCGGACAATCTTCTCGGTCGGGTGCATCGGGTGATATCCTTTTTGAAGAACCGGTTAATTGATCCGGTGCCTTACGATTGATGACGTTCTATACCATCTTTTTTCACTCCGGAACGGCATGTGTCACTGCTGTTCACCAGAAACAAAAAGGGCTCCGGCGCGAAACCGAAGCCCTTTTTTTGGTTTGTCCTACGATCAGGCCGTTGGCAGGATCACGATTTCCACGCGACGGTTCTGCGCTTTGCCTTCCGGCGTCAGGTTCGACGCAATCGGCTGGTCTTCTCCACGGCCATAGGCCTGAATACGCGATGCCGGAACGCCTGCGCCCAGCAACACGCTGGATACGGAATCCGCGCGGCGTTGCGATAACTGCTGGTTATACGCCGCTTCGCCGGTGTTGTCGGTATGCCCGATGATCTGCACGGTTGAATTCGGATAGCTTTGCAAATTGCTCGCCACGGTGCGCAAATCGTTTTGCAGATCGGGGCGGACAGACGCGCTGTCGGTTGCAAACAGGATATCCTGCGGCAAGGTCACAATCAGGCGGTCGCCGGTATTGGTGATCTGCACGTCCTCGTTCGCCAGTTGCTGGCGCAACTCGGCCTCTTGGCGGTCCAGATTGTTGCCGGCAAAGCCGCCCACGACACCACCAAGGGCCGCACCAGCCAGCGCCGCTTCGGTTTTGTTGCCGGACCCGGCAACCAGCGTCCCCAGCGCCGCACCGACACCGGCGCCCAAAAGCGCACCCTGTTTGGCATTCGCGTTCGGATCATCGGGGTTTGTCAATTGCGACGGATTGGTACACGCGCCCAGCGCAAACGCGCCACAGACCGCCAGAATAAGGGGGGTTTTTACTGATATCATTGCTCTACTACCTCGTATCGGGCCCTGTTTTTCAGGGCGCGGTTGATTATGGCCCTGTTCTTAAACCCTGTGGGCATCACAATACAATGAAAACTGGGCTTCGGCAGCATTCCGCGCACGTGAAATCAGGCTTCGGCGCGGGCAGACTCGTATGCCAACAAGGCCCGTTTGACCGGCAGACCCCAATGATAGCCCCCCAATCCGCCCGATTTGCGCAAGGCGCGATGGCACGGGATCAGCCAACTGATCGGGTTGCGCCCCACCGCCGTGCCCACCGCGCGCACCGCCCGCGGGTTGCCCACGGCATCTGCAATTTCCGAATAGGTGGTCACCTGCCCCGACGGGATGCTTAACAACGCCTCCCACACCTTGATCTGGAACGGCGCGCCGATCAGATACAAGGGCGTCGGGGACAGTTCATTATTTTGCGCCCCAAAGGCCGACAGCACCCAAGGGCGCAACATCATCGGGTCTTCGACAAATGTCGCCTTGGGCCAGCGCGACAGCATATCCGTCATCGCCGCCTCTTCTCCGGTTTCGGCGGCAAAGGCGATGCCGCAAATACCCTTGTCCGTCCCCATGACAAGGCTGGGGCCGAACGGGCTGTCAAACCAGCCCCAGAATACCGTCAGGCCGTCACCCCCACGGGCAAATTCACCGGGGCTCATCGCCTCCCACCGCAGGAACATATCGTGCAGGCGGCCACTGCCCGACAGGCCGGTGGCCATCGACGCCTCAAGCGTTGTGAAATGATCGCGCAACAGCGCCTTGGCATGGCCCAGCGCCAGATATTGCTGGAACCGTTTGGGCGAAACGCCGACCCAGCGCGAAAACACCCGCTGGAAATGCGCCGGACTCATATCCATCTGGGCGGCCAGCGCCTCAAGGCTCAGGTTCTCGCCGTCCTGATCAATCAGGTCGATGGCGCGGCGCATCACGCCGTAATGATAGCCCTGTTCGCTGTTGCCCGTATCCATATCCATTGCACCCTCCGGCCCTTGATACAGCAAAGATACGCAAGCCGCCCGCCGCGCGCGACCCGAAACATGCGCAAATCCGCCGCTATCGGCGCGACCACCGGTTCAACGCGTGCGCCGCAATTCCGATCACAAGCCCCCAGAACGCAGACCCGATGCCAAAGGCCCCGATCCCCGATGCGGTGACCACAAAGGCAATCGCGGCGGGAAACGGATCACCCTGCCCCGTAAAGGCCAGACGGGCCGAAGTCACGAACGGACCAAACAGCGCCACGCCCGCGATAATTGCAACCAGTGCAGGCGGCACATTCCCGATCACCCCGACCAGCGATGCGCCCCCCAACGCCAGCACGCCATAGCCCGCCGCATAGACCGGCCCGCACAGCCACCGCTTGTCCTTGTCAGGGTGCGCATCCGCACCGGTGCAAATTGAGGCGGTGATGGCGGCCAGACTGGTGGTGTGCCCACCAAAGGGTGCCGTCAGCAAAGACGCCACCGCCGTCACCGCAACAATGGGCCGGCTGGGCGGCACATATCCCGACGCCTGCAAAACCGCGAAACCCGGCAGGTTTTGCGACGCCATCGTGACCAGATACAGCGGAATACCCAACCCGATCAGAACCGCCGGATCAAACACAGGCGCAACCCAGACAAATTCGGACCATGCAAAGCCCTGGCTATAATGGGCAAGACCCAGCGCATAGGCCAGCCCGACACCCCCAATCACAACCGCCAGAACCGCCCAGGCGGGTGAAAACAACCGGATCACCAGAAAGGCGATCACCAGCGGCACACCCAGTTCCGGCAGCGCAACCGTTTGTGTCGCCACCCCCAATACGAACGGAAACAGAACCCCGGCAAGGATCGCGGCGGCAATGCCCGATGGAATACGCTGCACCAGCAGGCTTAGCGGTTTGAATGCGGCGGTGACCATCAACAACAGCGCACAAAACACAAACGCGCCCACAGCCATCTGGATCGACACCCCCGATGTCGTGGCGATCAGCGCCGCCCCCGGTGTTGACCACGCGGTAACAATCGGCATCCGGTACATCACACTTAGAATGGCCGTGGTCATCATCATCGAAACGCACAGCACGGCAATCCATGATGCGGTTTGCGCCTGTGTCGCCTGCACTGCCTCGGCGGCGGCAATCACAACGGCCACAGACCCGCCAAACCCCACCAGAACCGCAACAAGCGCTGAAATAATAACCGAAACTCTCATCGCGCTCTCTGATGTTGTGATGTGCGCGCATGTTTGCGGGCCAATCCTGCGCGTGTCAAACGCGCATGTGATTGAACTCTGACCGGTCGCGGATTATGACGATTGCGACCCCTTGAATGCGGGACACAACCGACCGCAGGGGCGACATGGCAAAGCAGCTTGATTATCACACCATCCGCGAGATTTTCAGCCGGTTTCAGGCCGCCGAACCCGAACCCAAGGGTGAACTGGATCACGTCAACGTCTATACGCTGGTCGTTGCTGTCGCGCTTAGCGCGCAGGCCACGGATGCCGGAGTGAACAAAGCCACCACCGACCTGTTCAAGGTGGCCGATACCCCCGAAAAAATGCTGGCTTTGGGCGAAGAGGGTCTGATCGATTATATCAAGACCATCGGCCTGTTCCGCCAGAAGGCCAAGAACGTGATCAAGCTGAGCCGGATACTGGTTGATGACTATGGCGGCGTGGTGCCCAATTCGCGTGCGGCCCTGCAATCGCTGCCCGGTGTCGGGCGCAAGACGGCCAATGTGGTGCTGAATATGTGGTGGCATTATCCGGCGCAGGCGGTCGATACCCACATCTTCCGTCTGGGCAACCGCTCGGGCATCGCGCCGGGCAAAACCGTGGATGCGGTCGAACGCGCCATAGAAGACAATATCCCGACCGATTTCCAACTCCACGCCCACCACTGGATGATCCTGCACGGGCGCTATACATGCGTGGCGCGCAAACCCAAATGCGCCGCCTGCCTCATTCGTGATCTCTGCCAATTCGAGGATAAAACCCTATGAAAACCTACCAGCTTGTCGGCATCGGAAATGCCGTCGTCGACGTGATTTCAAAATCCGATGATCAGTTTCTGGATGATATGGGCATTCAGAAAGGCATCATGCAGCTGATCGAACAGGATCGGGCGGAAACCTTGTATGGCGCGATGAAAAGACGGGTGCAAACACCGGGCGGGTCGGTCGCCAACACCATCGCAGGTGCGGGCGCACTGGGCCTGAGCACCGCGTTTATCGGGCGGGTGCATGATGATGCGCTGGGGCATTTCTATGCCGATGCGATGAACGAAGGTGGCACCGATTTCGTCAATCCGCCTGTCAAGAACGGCGAACTGCCCACCTCGCGCAGCATGATCTTTGTCTCCCCCGATGGCGAACGCTCGATGAACACCTATCTGGGCATTTCGTCCGAACTGGGCCCCGATGACGTGCCATCCGATGTGGCCGGTCAGGCCGAGATTATCTTTCTCGAAGGCTACCTGTTCGACAAGGACAAAGGCAAAGAGGCGTTCCTGCAAGCGGCCCGCACCTGCCGCGCCAATGGCGGCAAGACAGGTATCGCGATATCCGATCCGTTCTGCGTGGATCGCCACCGCGCCGATTTCCTGCAACTGATCGGCAACGAACTGGACTATGTCATCGGCAACGAAGCGGAAATCCGGTCGTTGTTCGAAACCGATGATCTGGAAGACGCAATTGCGCGCACGGCGGCAATGTGCCCCTTGGTTGTCTGCACGCGGTCGGGCGACGGCGTGACGATCCTGTCAGAAGGGCGGCGCCACGACATTCCGGTTGAAAAGATCAAACCGGTCGACGCCACCGGCGCGGGGGATCAGTTTGCCGCCGGTTTCCTCTATGGGTTGGCCAACGGCCATGATCTGGAAACCAGCGGACGCATGGGATGCGTGGCCGCGCGCGAGGTGATCGGCCATGTTGGCCCGCGCCCCGAAAACGATGTGGAAACCCTGTTCCGCGCTGCCGGTCTGCTGGGATAGCATCATGTTGGACGTTGGCGAATACGATGTACCCAAAGGCAAAGTGTCTGTTGTCGTCACCTATCTTGAAATGACCACACCAGAGCCGGTGCGCCCTGTGCCCGACATCACAGGCTTTGCGATACGCCGCGTCACCAATCCGGATGTGGCGTGGTATCGCGATCTGTTCCGCCGTGTCGGCGCGCAGGAATGGCTGTGGTTTTCACGGCTGCAACTGGATGATGCAGAACTGGCCGCAATCCTGACCGATCCGGCGGTGCATATCTATGCCGCACAGCTTGACGGACAGGACGAAGGCCTTGTCGAACTTGATTTCCGCACCGGCGGGCAATGCGAACTGGCCTTTTTCGGCACCACACGCGCGCTGATGGGCAAGGGCGCGGGGCGCACAATGATGAACCATGCAATCACGTCTGCATGGGCCGAACCGATCACATTGCTCCATGTCCACACCTGCACCGCAGATCATCCTGCCGCGCTCGCGTTTTATCAGCGCAGCGGGTTTGTCCCCGTGCGCCAGACCATCGACATAGAAGATGATCCCCGTCTGTCGGGGCTGCTCCCGCGCGATGCCGCGCCCCAGCTGCCCGATATTCGAATAGGTGCGAACGCCTAAAGCAACGCGCGGAATTCAGCCACCACACGGGCATAGACATCCCGCTTGAACGGCACGATGTGATCCACCAGATCGTCAATCGCCAACCAGCGCCAGTGCGAAAACTCGGGGTGTTGCGTTGCGATGTTGATCTGGTCATCGCGGCCCTTGAACCGCATCAGAAACCATTTCTGTTCCTGTCCGCGATACCGGCCCTTCCAGATTTGCGGAACCAGATCATGCGGCAGATCATATGGCAGCCAGTCGCTCGTTTCCGCCTCGATGGTGACCAGTTCGGCCACAACGCCGGTTTCTTCCCACAATTCACGCAAGGCCGCATCGCGCGCGTTCTCGCCCTTGTCTACGCCCCCTTGCGGCATCTGCCACGCTTCGGTGAAGCGGTCGCGCCGCTGGCCGACAAACACCTCGCCCGCCGCATTGCACAACATCACGCCAACACAGGGGCGATAGGGCAGTTTGGCAATCTCTTCCGGTGTCATCGGCATCCTCCTTTTTGGCGGTTGGCCTATCTCTAACCTACCGATACATTTCTACAAGTCCGTGACGCCGCGTAGTGCGTGACATGACCGCAAGGTTGGGGTGATCTGTGCCCAACATTTCGAAAGAGGTTTTGATGTCCAATTATCCGCACATGCTGGCACCGCTTGATCTGGGGTTCACCACCCTGAAAAACCGCGTGCTGATGGGGTCCATGCACACCGGTCTGGAAGAAACCAAAGACTGGAACCGCGTGGCCGAATTTTACGCCGAACGCGCGCGCGGAGAAGTGGGGTTGATGGTAACAGGTGGCATCGGCCCCAATCTGGAAGGCTCTGTTTTGCCCGGTGCCGCGATGATGGTCAGTCAGGATGACATCGACAACCATTCCATAATCACACAACGGGTCCACGATGCGGGCGGAAAAATCGCCATGCAAATCCTGCACGCGGGCCGCTATGCCTATGGGCCGAAATGTGTGGCTCCGTCGCCGATCAAATCGCCGATTTCACCGTTTCCTCCGACAGAACTTGACGCGGCAGGCATCGAAAAACAGATCCGCGACATTGTCGATACTGCCGTGCGCGCCCGCGAGGCCGGATATGACGGGGTCGAGATTATGGGTTCCGAGGGCTATTTCCTGAACCAGTTTCTGGTCACGCACACCAACAAACGCACCGATGAATGGGGCGGGTCTTATGAAAACCGGATGCGCCTGCCGGTCGAGGTGGTGCGCCGCACCCGCGCGGCTGTCGGCGATGATTTCATCATCATCTACCGCCTGTCGATGATCGATCTGATCCCCAACGGGTCTACCCATGCCGAAGTCGTACAACTGGCCCAGGCGATCGAGGCGGCCGGTGCTACGATCATCAACACCGGCATCGGCTGGCACGAGGCGCGCATCCCCACCATCGCCACATCGGTGCCCCGCGCGGCCTTTGCGTGGGTCACGAAAAAACTGATGGGCAAGGTGGGCATCCCCGTCATCACATCCAACCGGATCAACACACCCGACGTCGCCGAAGACGTGCTGGCATCCGGCTGTGCCGATATGGTGTCGATGGCGCGCCCGATGCTGGCGGATGCGCATTTCGTATCCAAGGCCATGGCCGGAAACGCAGCCAAAATTGCGCCCTGCATCGCCTGCAATCAGGCCTGTCTTGATCATACGTTCAGCGGAAAAATCTCAAGCTGTCTGGTCAATCCGCGCGCCTGTTACGAAACCGAACTGGTGGTGACCCCTGCCAAAACGCGCAAATCCTTTGCAATCGTCGGGGCTGGCCCTGCCGGTCTGTCCACGGCCATGACACTGGCAGAACGCGGCCATGAGGTAACGCTGTTTGATCGTGCCGCCGAAATCGGCGGGCAGTTGAACATGGCAAAACAGATCCCCGGCAAAGAAGAATTCTGGGGTCTGGTCGACTGGTACAAAACCATGGTTGCCGATATGGGCATCCAAACCAGATTGGGCCAGACCGTCACGGCGGACGATCTGACAGGATTTGACGATGTTATCGTCGCAACAGGTGTCGCCCCGCGTGATCCCGAAATTGCAGGGCAGGACGCACCGCATGTGCTGAACTATATCGACGTGCTGCGCGACAAGGCCCCTGTCGGAAAATCCGTTGTGATCGTGGGCGCGGGCGGCATCGGTTTCGACGTCGCCGAATTTCTGGCGCAAGAAGGCTCAAGCCCGACAGAAAACCTGCCCGAATGGATGGCAGAATGGGGCGTCAGCGACCCCGAGGAAAACCGCGGCGGCCTTGCCCCCCAAGGCCCCAAACCCGAAACCCCTGCCCGTGCCGTTACGCTGCTGCAGCGCAAGGCCGAAAAACCGGGCAAGCGTCTGGGCAAGACCACAGGCTGGATTCACCGCGCCGCGCTGAACATGAAAGGCGTGAAAATGATGGGCGGTGTAAACTACGAACGCGTCGAACCTGACGGGTTGATGGTGTCTTTTGGTGAAGCGCGCGAAAATCCCACATTGATCAAGGCCGACACAATCGTGTTGTGCGCCGGGCAGTTGCCGGAACGCTCGCTTGCCGATGAACTGATCGCTCGGGACATCTCCTGTCATGTGATTGGCGGTGCCGATGTTGCTGCCGAACTCGATGCAAAACGCGCGATTGATCAGGGCACCCGCCTTGCTGCTACACTGTAGGTCGAACGGATGGGCAACATAGCAACAGGGGTGACGGGCAATGCCATTGCTGACTTACGATATCTGGGCCGACGGACGCGCAGAACCCGCCCCTGATCTGAACCCGACGGGGCCGGCGCACTACCGATGGTTCCATTTTGATCGTGATGATCCGGCTTTGGGGCCGTGGTGCGATAGCCACCTGCCTGAAATCGTCGCGCAGTCGTTATTGCAAAGCGAAACCCGCCCGCGCTGCGATGTGTTTCAGGACGGGCTCATTATCAATTTGCGAAGCGTTAATCTGAATGCGGACGGCCCCGTTGATCTGATGGTTTCCCTGCGTATGTGGGTGGTCGAAAAAACGATTGTGACGGTCAGGTTGCGCAAGGTTTTCGCGCTGGACGAAATCAAGGACAGTTGCGCGCAAAATGACGCTCCGCCAACGGTCGGGCAGTTTTTGGGCCAAGTGGTGCAGGGCTTGGCCGAACGCACAAATGACGTCGTACTTGATCTGACCGATCAGGTCGAAACGCTCGAGGACGCCTTTGAAGAAGATACGGCACCGGATGCGTCACACCTTCCGGTTCCACGCAAGACAATCATAAGGTTGCGGCGCTACCTCGTTCCCCAAAGCGCTGCGCTCACGTCTTTGCTGAACCTTGAAAGCCCCCTGCTGAACAGGCTGGACCGGCTGTATTTACGCGAAGCCGTCAATCTGGCTCTCGTCTCCAGCGAGGCGCTCGAGGCTTTGGCCGCACGTCTTTCTGCCTTGCAGGATCACATAGATGCCCATATCGCGCGCCAACATTCCCGAAACGGGTACGCCCTGTCGCTGATTGCGGCGATATTTCTGCCCTTGGGGTTCATAACAGGCCTGTTCGGCGTCAATCTGGCCGGCATGCCGGGCGTCGGCTGGCCCGGCGCGTTCGCGGTGCTGTGCATCGCCATCCTTGCAATCACAGGGTTAAGCTTCGCCATTCTGAAATGGTCAAAGCTTCTTTAGGCTCTGACCATTTCAACAGGCAGAATAAACCGCCTATTCCACCGTGATTGTAATCACCTCGGATACAACCGCAGGGTTGTGCGGCACATGCCCCATATCCCCCAGAACCAGTTGCAGCGTATGTGTGCCCGGCGGTAGCTCCAGCGTAACTTCGGTCTGGCCACCACCGAAATGCATGTGGTTATCATCTGCCGGCAATCCATTCACCAATTCGTCTGCCCCGTCTTCGCCTTCTCCAAAGGGCGGGCGGTTCAACAACAGATGATGATGGCCGGTATTGTCCTTTTCAGTGCCCGCAGGGGCCACGCCCATGCCGCTTAGCCCGAAAATGATGGTCACAGGCGATGCAACGGTTGCGCCATCTTCAAGGTTCGCGAAATACACGTTGGCCCCTTGCGGTGCCGCAGATTGTTGCGCCGACGCCGGCATCGCGAAAGCACACAGCGTCACAACTATAGCAAGAAAATTTTTCATAACTTGGCCTCTCCCTATTCGTTCATAGCCCTGAAATAGCGCCCGAACGTGCAATATCCATTGCGCAGTCTACGCCATTTTCCGACCCGTGGCACCATCATTGGTTGTTTCCCTGCCATCAACGATCCCTGCAATAACCTAGATATTATCCCACCCGCGCCGCGTTTATGCCCAGATTCAGGGCGATAGATCAGGCTCGAACCAAGATTTAAGGAATTGGTATGGATCGCTTAACTGAGATGGAAGCCTTCGCCACAGTGGTGGATCAAGGCGGCTTTACAGATGCCGCCAAGAAGATGGGGATATCCAAATCCGCCGTCTCGAAGCACGTCTCGAGCCTGGAGGCACGTCTGGGGGCGCGTCTGCTGAACCGGACCACTCGACGCGTAAGCCCAACGGAAATCGGACTGGCCTATTATGACCGCGCCCGCCGGGTTCTGAACGATGCGGGCGAGGCTGACGCCTTGGTCACATCAATGCAATCTGCTCCCTCCGGTCTGCTCCGGATCAGCGTTGCAACCGATTTTGGTGTCAACCACCTGTCGCCCGTGCTGTCAGAATTCCTTGCGGACTTTCCTGATATCACCGTCAACATGGTTCTCAACAACCGCTACGTTGAACTGATTTCCGAAGGGTTCGACATGGCCGTGCGCATCGGAGAGCTTGAGGACAGCACATTGCGTGCCCGCAAACTGACCGAAACCACCAAACGGATGATCGCGTCGCCGGCATATTTCGAAAAATACGGCCGCCCCGAAAAAATCGATGATCTGAACGAACACAAGCTGCTGCATTATTCCAACCAGTCCAGCGGAAATGTCTGGAAACTGACCGCCCCGTCAGGCGAAAAACGTCAGGTGCGTACCGCCGGATGGCTCAGCGTGAATGATGGACAATCCCTGCTGAACGCGGCGATTTCCGGTTTGGGCATCGCCTATCTGCCCAGCTATCTTTACGCCGATTCCCTGAAACAGGGCCTGATCGAGGACGCAATTCCCGATCTGCCGATGGAAACCCAAGGCATCTACGCTGTGTACCCGCCGGGCCGCTTTACCCAGCCCAAGGTCCGCGCGTTTATTGATTTTCTGGTCCATTCCTTTGCCGAAAAAGGCCCATCCGACTGGTAAGTATTACAGATTTCCCTGTTGTCCTTCCCCTTGGCAACACACCTGCCCCCACACGCCCCGCGCTGTGGGGGCTTTTCTTTTCAGGGTCTTATTCTGTTGAAATGACAATCGCCTCAACCCGCCGGTTCAACTCGCGCCCGTCCGGCGTCAGGTTTGATGCGATCGGCGCAAGATACCCCATGCCCTCGGCCTGCAATTGCGCAGCGGGAATGGAAAAATCTCCGATCAGCCGATCCATCACCGATTCTGCGCGGCGTTTGGACAGCGCGATATTCACGTCCAGATCACCTTCGCTGTCGGTATGCCCGACCAATGCAATCTTCAGCCCTTGGTTGGCGGCCAAAAACTCTGACAGCGCGGCAAGGCTCGGATAGTCTCCGGCGCTCAACTCTGACGATCCTGTTTCGAATTTCAGATCAGGCAAAACCACGTGGCCGAAATCTGACAGCTGCGATGCAAGATCGCCCCGCGCCGTCGGCTCTGTCCGCGTGGCACCATCCTCTGATCCCGCTGGCGTGCGCCGCAATGCATCACGGGCAACCGCCTGGATTATCTGAATATATCCGGATGTTCCCGATTGTGAAACCATCAGGGTTATCACCTCGTCAGGGCTGTTCTGCGGGCCTTTGACCGCCGTCAGAAACCGGTAATCGCGCACATCCACGAACATGTTCGGCGTTGGCATCACCTCAACGGCAAAGCGGAAATCGAACCCGCCACAGGTGTTCGCACCGCAGTGAAACACCGTGGTGAAATCCGCAGCCTCAAGCTGGTCTTGCAAAGGATCAATGATTTGCAGTGACGTCAGCGATTTGCCGTCAACCCGCCAGACACGGCGGTCAATACGGCCTTCAACCTTCAGGCTGGGCACCACGCCATCCTCGAATGCTCCGGTTGGGGCCTGATAGGTATCCAGCGCACTGACCCTTTCCACCGTCTGGCGGGCATTTGTCGGCAACGTCAAATCCAGCGCATTGGCGGGCAAGGCGCAAAAACCGCAGGCTATGATGGCCAGCGCTCTGATCATCGGTTTTGTGCGTGATACTCTTCATTGGGGCGCATGGCGGTCGCGCTCGCCACGCGGTTTGTCATGTTGAAAAACCCCGTCACGTTCGCAATGTCCCAGATATCGCGGTCGCTGAACCCGACATCCCGCAAGCTCTGGCGATGTGTCTCTTCAATTGTGGCGCTGGCGGTTGTCATCAATGCGGCGAAATCCAGCATCGCGCGCTGGCGGTCATCCAACGGGGCCACACGGTAATTCATCACCAATGCCTCGCCCAGCGCCGGATCACCCGACAATTGGCGCACCGCTTGGCCGTGCGCCACAAGGCAATAGAAACACTTGTTGATCGACGATACGACAACCGCAATCATTTCGCGCTCCAGCTTGCTCAAACCCGAAGGCGCAAGCATCAGATCATTATACATGGCCGTAAACGCGTTCAGCTTTTCAACATCAAAGGCATAGGCCTTCAAAACATTGGGGATCATGCCCAGTTTCTGCGTGCAGATATCAAAATATTTCTGCGTTTCTTCGGGCAACGGGTCGACCATTGGCAGGTTCAGCGCGGTGGGCAGGGATGTATCTGTCATGATTTGTCTTTCTCGTCAGGCAGGTAGCGGTAGTGATAGTGTCCCACAACCGTCATACCAAGGGAAGCGTAGAGCCGGTTCGCGCCAATGTTTTCGTCCGTACAAACAACCGACAAGGTCTTGGCCCCCTGCCTTGCAGCCCAGAACGCAGCGCCCCGCATGATCCATGCCCCCATACCGTGGCGGCGCTGATCTTTCACAACTTCGATGGCATGAACCATCGCGGTATCGCCGTACAACGCAACAAAGGCAGCGGCGGCGGGGTGTTCGTTCCACCGCCCCAACAGGCTGGTTTTCGGCCCCGTCACGCGGCGCATCACATCAATACGCGCAGGGCCAATCCCGCCCTCGGCCCAGATTTCCAGCATGATGGCCAAGGGCTCCCAAATCTCGAACACCGTCACGCGGGGTAACGGAATATCCGTCAGCTGCGCCACCGGGCAGGCATAGGCCGTCACCGGATCAAGAACGCGATAGCCACGCGCCGCCAGCAAACCATCCAACCCGTCCTGCCCGTTGCGCAGCATGAACAACGGGTCTTGTCCCAACCGGGCCATCGCGCGCTCGGCCTGTTCGATATCCGCGTCCTTTACATCTGTCTCTGTGCTGGCGGCGGACACGCGCTTGCCCCCGCCCTTGCCCTCGCGCAATGCCCACGGCCCGTCCTTGACCATCCGCGCGGCGGGCCATGTTGCATCCAACACGTCAAAGATCGATGTTCCGCTCATTCCGGAAACGCCGCCGCAAGTTGCGCAATCGCCGCATCCACACGCACGCCGTCGCTGCCACGGATCACGATGTTCGATCCATAAATCCCGTCCTTTATGAACGGATAGGATCCGATGGACAGGTCGGAAAACTCGGCCGCCAGATCGGCCAACGGTCCGGCAATATCCCCCTCGCCACGCTGAATGCGCAGGGTTTGCGACAACAACGGCTTACCGCCCGTCAGGGTGGGCAACACGCTGGCCACCATCGCCTGAAACACCGACGGAACGCCCGCCATCACATAGACGTTTTCAATCGAAAACCCCGGCGCGGCCGATACCGGATTTTCAATCAATCCCGCGCCATCGGGAATACGGGCCATCCGCAACCGTGCCGCGTTCAACTCCAACCCTGATCTTTCGTAATGCTGCGCAAGGATCGTGCGCGCGTCTTCGCGCACGTCGATATGCGTATCAAACGCCGCCGCGATGCAATCGGCGGTAATATCATCATGGGTCGGCCCGATCCCGCCGCTGGTGAACACATGATCAAACGCATCGCTCAGCGCCTGAACAGCCCCGATAATCGCGGCGCGGTCATCACTGACAACACGCACCTCGCGCAGGTCGATGCCCTGCTTGGTCAGCTCTTGCGCCAGATAGTGCGTGTTGGAATCGCGGGTGCGGCCCGATAAAATTTCGTCTCCGATCACCAGCATGGCGGCAGTGGGGTTTGGCATGGTCTTGTCCTTGAATGGATATGACCGCAGGTATAGGGGGTGTCCCATGCGCTTTCAAACCCCTCTTGTTCCGGCCACGCTGATCCGGCGCTACAAACGGTTTCTGGCCGATTGCCTGCTGCCGGACGGGCGCGAAATCACCGCCCATTGCGCCAACCCCGGCTCCATGATGGGTCTGGCCGAACCGGGGTGCAAAATCTGGCTGGAACCCAATGATGACCCCAAGAAAAAGCTGAAATACGGCTGGCGTCTTGTCGATCACGAAAACGGCCACTTTACCGGCATTGATACGGCAGTGCCCAATCGCGTGTTAGGACATGCATTGCGCAGGCAACAGATCGCGCCGCTGGCCGATTACACCGACGTCCAGGCCGAAGTGAAATACGGCCAGGGCAGCCGCATCGATTATCTGCTGCGTGCACCGGGCCTGCCCGATCTTTACCTTGAAATCAAAAGCGTGACGCTGTGCCGCCAAAGCGGGCTGGCCGAATTTCCCGACTCCGTGACCAAACGGGGCGCTAAACATCTGGGCGAACTTGCCGACATGGTCGCGCAAGGCCATCGCGCCGCGATGCTGTATCTTGTGCAGCGCACCGATTGCACGGCGTTCGATCTCGCACGCGATATTGATCCGGCCTATGGCCACGCCTTTGATGCGGCGCGCGCGGCAGGTGTTGAAACCTTTTGCTTTGACACGCTCATTTCACCTCGGGCGGTCGATATGTCGGGCCCGGTCGCTTGCCGCGTCTAAGCTGGTCTGGCACTTTTCATAATCACGTTATAATAAGCCCCTAACACCGCGAGAATGAGGCCCCACGTGAACAACGAACCCCGTGGCCGTCTGACAAAAGATGGCATTCGAATTTATGAACCGTCTGATTTTTCAGGAATGCATGCCGCCGGTGCATTGGCCGCGCGTATTCTGGACGATGTCGCGCCACTCGTGCAGGTCGGGCAGACCACCGAAGAAATTGACCGTTTGATCACTGAAATGGTCGAAGCGGCGGGGGCAAAATCGGCCACCATCGGATACAAGGGCTATCAGCACGCAAGCTGTATTTCGGTGAACCATGTTGTGTGTCACGGCATTCCCAGCCCCAAAACCCTGAAGGACGGGGATATTCTGAACATTGACGTCACCGTTATTGTCGACGGCTGGTTCGGCGACACGTCACGCATGTACGTGGCTGGCAAATTGCCCCGCAAGGCGGAACGCCTGATTGATGTCACCCACGATGCCCTGATGCGCGGCATCGAGGCCGTCAAACCCGGCAACACGTTCGGCGATATCGGCCACGCCATCCAAAGCTTTGTCGAAGGCCACCGCATGTCTGTGGTGCGTGATTTCTGCGGTCACGGGCTGGGCCGTGTGTTTCATGCCCCGCCCAACGTGCTGCACTATGGCCGTCCGGGCACAGGTGCCACGCTGGAACCGGGGATGTTTTTTACCATCGAACCAATGGTCAATCTGGGGCGTCCGGAAACCAAAACCCTGTCGGATGACTGGACAGCCGTGACCCGTGATAAATCTCTGTCGGCGCAGTTTGAACATTCGGTCGGCGTGACCGAAACCGGCGTGGACATTTTCACCCTGTCCCCCTCGGGCCGGTTTCATCCCACGTACGGGGAATAATTTCAGGGTTTCCCCCCAATTGCTGAATAATAAGCCAGCAATTGCGCTTATCCGGAAAAAATCGACCTTTGTTGCGCTAAGTTATTGCGAATGATTTGCAACGCAGCCATGCACGCCCTAAATCTTCCATTGCCGCACTGCAGCGGCGTATCGCTTTGTCCTATGTAAAGGAGGCCCCGCGATGACCTTTCTGAAATCCGTAGCCCTTGCCGCCCTCTTGGGGGCAGCCGCAACCGCCGCAACCGCCCAAGAGGTCACGTTACGCTTTCAGCATTTCGTGTCCCCCAAATCGGCGAACCCGAAATTTTTCATCGAACCCTGGGCCAAAAAGGTCGAAGCGGAAAGCAATGGCCGCATCAAGGTTGAAATATACCCGTTCATGCAACTGGGCGGCAAAGCCCCCAGCCAGTACGACCTGATCCGCGATGGCGCGATTGACGGCGGCTGGGTCATTCCCGGTTATCAGCCCGGCCGTTTCCCCGAAGCGGAAGCAATGGAAATGCCGTTCATGACAACCAAATCCGGCGAAGAAGCCAGCCGCGCGGCGTGGTTGTTCACCCAGAAAAACCTGATGGACGATTTTGCCGATGTGCACCTGATCGCCGCCCACATGCACGGGCGTGGTCTGGTCCACAAAAAGGGCCCCGTCATCAGTGCCGTCAGCGATTTCAAAGGCCTGAAACTGCGCGGCCCGTCCCGCCCCGCAACCCTGCTTCTGGACAAGCTTGGCGCAACACCGGTCGGCATGGCCGTCCCCGCCTTTCCCGAAGCGCTGTCAAAAGGCGTGGTGGATGGCGGCGTGATCACATGGGAAATGTCGCCCTCGCTCAAACTGGACGAACTCACCGACAGCCACACAGACGTGGCGGGCGACAAATCGCTGTATAACCTGTTCTTTATCTGGGCGATGAACAAAGACAGCTATGCCGCCCTGCCCGATGATCTCAAGGCCGTGATCGACAACAATTCCGGCATGATGGCCAGCGCATGGGCGGGCCGCGCCCATGATCAGGGCGATGTCGAAGGCCGCGCCGCGATGGAGGCGTCCGGCAATGCCATCGGCGAAATCAGTCAGGCCGAGACCGAACTGATGCAGGAGATGGGCGAAACGGTCACCGCAAACTGGATCGCGGAAATGGATGCCAAAGGCCTGAACGGTGCCGGCCTGATCGCTGACGCCCGCGCCGCCGTCCAGATCACCCGCGACTGGAAATAGGCAACCCATAACAGGGCACCACCCATGGCGCCGCCGGATATCTGGCGGCGCTTTCATTTGTGTGTCTGTTCAATGTGCAAAGCCGGTTTCCACATCGGGCCGACAGCAACCAGCAGAATAAACAGGTTGAACACCACATTGGACGCATTGCCCGATGCAACCGATCCGGCACTGTCCAGAACGAACCACGCCAGCAGGCTGGTCAGCACACTGCGGCGCACCGGTTCCGGGGCCGCATCATAAACCCAAACCGACAGGCACCAGATCAACACCCCCAGCCCAGTAAAAACCCGCCCGCCAGCGCGCTTAGAAACGCGGTATCAGGATGGTCAAACGTCGTGGCCCCATCCAGCGGCCAACTCAGAATATCCATCGTAAACCGCACCGGCTCTCGGGTCGCCTGCATCGTGCCCAGAAAAAACACCGGCCCGAACGATCCGACGGTGACCGCCGTGATCTTCAGCCAGAATTTGTGAAACGCGTAAGACACCTGTTCTCTCCCCATTGCCAACGGGCCTTCGATAATCCGGCACAGGTCGTGCCCGCAATTACCTCGCAGGTAACTGACAAGACGCCGAGCATCAGATAGAAACCACGGCATGACCCCGTTTTCCCGATCTCTCAAATCATGGCGTCAGGCGCGCAGATACAGCCAGCTTGACCTCGCGCTCGAAGCGGATGTTTCTTCGCGCCATATCTCGTTTCTGGAAACCGGCCGCGCCCGCCCCAGCCGCGCCATGATCGCACGGTTAGGTGATGCCTTGCATTTGCCGATGGACGCGCACAACCAGTTGTTGGCCCACGCCGGTTTTGCGGCGCACTATCCCGGGCGCGCATGGGATCACGTCGAAATGGCCCCCATTCGCAAGGCCATCGCATACACACTGGCCGCGCACGCCCCCTATCCCGCCCTTGCGTTGGATCGGTTGTGGACGATCATCCGCATGAACCAACCCGCCCACAGGCTTTATGGCATGTTGGGTATGTCAGAAGGCGACAGCCTGCTTGATCTGCTGGTGTCAGACCATCTGCCACCGCTGGTTGAAAACTGGCCCGTCGTCGCGCATCACGCGGCCAAACGTTTGCGCACCGAAAGCGCCGCACAAGGTGGGGTCGACGCGCTGGACCGTGTCGCGGCCACACTGGCACAGGTGTCCGCGCAGGGGGATGCCGCCGAAATGCCCGTTGTCCCGACCACTTTAAACACCGGCACGCAGCGCCTGTCGCTGTTCGCCACCATCGCCCAATTCGGAACCCCCGAAGACATCACCCTGCACGAGTTGAAAATCGAACTGTATTTTCCAGCAGACGACGCAACAGATCAGGCCTTGCGCACCATGGCAGGTCAATCAGACTTGCAACGGTAACGCCCGCCCGCACCGGTTAACGGCTGTTATCCTCATCTGCCTGCATCGCCAGCGCATCCTTGCGCAACCGGTCCAGCAATACCGTTTCGCGCCCCCACGGCACCACCGCATCACTTAGAAAAACGGGCCCACGATAACGCGGCCGTTCGGGGCCGCTGCGCACGCTTGACCGCTTTGGTTGGCCCAAAATCCAGACATTGAAAAAAGACGCCACGTTTTGCATGGCATCAGCCTATCACGGCTCAATCCGCTTGCAAAATCGTGATATGGGTCGCGCCGTATTTGCGTTGATCCAGCAGGGCAAACCCGTCCGGCGCAGGCTGTGGTGCGCTGTCTTCCCACACAATCAACGCGCCGTCCGCAATCCACCCGCCCGCTTTCGCCACGTCCAACGCACGCGCCCCCAACCCCTTGCCATAGGGCGGATCCAGAAACACCAGATCATAGGGCGCGTCCTCGTTTTCGGGTAATTTGCGTGCATCCCGCCGGATCAGCCGCGTCTGCGCCCCTGATCCCGTCAATGCAATATTCTGGCGGATCAACTGTCCCGCCTTGGCGCCGTCATCGACAAAACACACCTGCTGCGCCCCGCGCGACAGCGCCTCAAGCCCCAGCGCGCCGGTTCCGGCAAACAGGTCCAGCACCCGCGCGCCATCGAATACGTCATACTTGGTCAGGATATTGAACAGGCTTTCGCGCACGCGGTCCGATGTCGGGCGCAAATGCGCCCCCGCATCCCCCTTGCCCACCGATGCCAGCGCCAGACCGCGAAACTGCCCCGCAATGATCCTCACGCTTTCAGCAGGGCCTTCATATCGGTGTCAGGGTCGGCAATCACGTCGCGCGCGGGCGATTTACCCGCCTCGATCAACCGTTTGCCGATCATGTAATTGCGCGGATCGTTCATCGCGTCCACCGCCAGCAACCTGTCTCCCCTGTAATACCAGAACGACACTGTGTCGCCCTCGCCACGGCGCGTGACGATATGATCATAGCCGGTGTTCAGCCCCGCAATCTGCAACTTCACATCATATTGGTCCGACCAGAACCACGGCTGCGGCACATAGTCTTTCTGCGCGCCCATCAGGTTGTCGGCCACACATTCCGCCTGATCAATCGCGTTCTGAACGCTTTCCAGCCGGATGCGCCCGCCCTTGTAGGGAAACGATGCGCAATCCCCCGCCGCCCAGATCGACGGGTCGGATGTGCGCCCCTGCGCGTCAACCTCGATCCCGTTGTTCAGGGTCAGCCCTGCCGCCTCGGCCAGCCGCTGCCCCGGTGTGATCCCGACCCCGACAATCACGAAATCCAGCGCCAGTTCACTGCCATCGCTCAGCCGCGCGCCCGAAACGCGCCCGTCGCCCAGCAACCGCTCCAGCCCGACACCTTCGCGGATATCCACACCATGTCTGCGATGCAGCGCGCGAAAATAATCGCTGGTTTCCGGTGCGGCCACACGCTGCAAAATCCGGTCTGCCATTTCCACCAGCGTCACCTTCACGCCCAGCTTGGCCGCGACCGATGCCGCCTCCAGCCCGATATAACCACCGCCGACAATCAGCGCGCGCGCACCGTCCCTGAAATCATCCGCCATGCCGTCCACATCCGCCAGCGTGCGCACCACATGCACCCCCGCCAGATCGCCGCCAATCGCAGCCGGCAGGCGGCGCGGATCAGAACCGGTGGTCAGCACCAACTGGTCATAGGCAATCGCCTCGCCCGCGACCGAAACGGTTTTGGCCGCAGGATCAATCGCGTCCACCGCATGGCCCAGTTTCAGGGTGATGCCCTGTTCGCCGTAAAACGCCTCGGGGCGCAGAAACAAGCGCTCCAATGCCATCTCGCCCAGTCAGATAGGTCTTGGACAATGGCGGGCGTTGATAGGGCGGCACCGGCTCGGCCCCGATCAGCGTGATCTCCCCGTCAAACCCGCCATTGCGCAGACGCACAACCAAAGACGATCCCGCCTGTCCCGCCCCGATCACAACGATGTGGCTCATTTTATGCTCTCCCGCGCGAAAACCAGTGGTCCATTGCCTCGCCGAACCCTATATCCTCAAACAAGCAAAACGCAATTATCCGAAAGGGACACACCATGACAATTTCACAAGGCGATACACTGCCCGACGCTTCTCTGGTCCAAATGGGCGCAGACGGCCCCGAGGCCGTTGCCCTGTCTGACAAGACCAAAGGCCGCAAGGTCGTGATTTTTGCGGTGCCCGGTGCGTTCACGCCCACATGCCACTCGGCCCATGTGCCCAGCTTTGTGCGCACCAAAGACCAGTTCGACGCCAAAGGCGTGGATGAAATCATCTGCATCAGCGTGAATGATCCCTTCGTGATGAAAGCATGGGGCGAAGCGACCGGTGCAACCGATGCCGGCATCACCATGCTGGCCGATGCGAACAGCGCGTTCACAACGGCCATCGGCATGAACTTTGATGCCCCGCCTGCCGGTCTGATGGCGCGGTCCAAACGCTATGCCATGCTGGTCGATAACGGCACTGTCACCCTGTTCCAGCAAGAAGAAAGCCCCGGCGTCTGCGACGTATCGGGCGGCGAAGCGTTGCTGGACGCGATGTAAATGTACGTCAGGCGGTGCCGTCCGTGTTCGGGCGGCCCCGCCCAACCCTTCATCTTTTCAAAAATACTTTCGCCGAAGGCGATGTTCCGGCCCGTTTCGTGCCCGTTTCACAAACTGTCCATCTTGCGGGCCAGCTTGGCATCCAGCGCGCTCAACCCGTCCACATCATGGGTCGTCAGCACGACATTCACCGTCTTGTAAACATTGTCCCATTCCGGATGGTGATCCCATTTTTCCGCCCACAATGCCGCCCGTGTCATCCATCCGAAGGCCTCGACAAAATTCTTGAACACAAATGTTTTGCGGATCGCATCGCGGCCCGGCACCATTGCCCAGCCGGACGCAAACAGCGGGTCCAGCAGCGCGCCCGCGGGTTTCTTCAGACAGTTTCTCGGTCATTCCTGTTCCTCCACTTTTGCTTTCTTGAACGGGCCATAGGCCGTCAGGACTTCGATATCTTCCTCGACCGCCGCGCTGTTCGGCGCGCAGATACTGCGCGATCGCATCGGCAAACCCCGGATCGCCCACCCAATGCAGCGAATGGGTCAGACGGGGCAGATACCCCCGCGCAAGCTTGTGCTCGCCCTGCGCCCCCGCCTCGACACGTCCCAAACCGCGCGCAATCGCAAAATCGATCGCCTGATAATAACACAGCTCGAAATGCAGGCAGGGGTGATGCTCTGTGCAGCCCCAGTATCGGCCAAACAGCGCATCAGCACCGATAAAGTTCAGCGCTCCGGCAACATACCGCCCGTCGCGCTTCGGCCAGCACCAGCGCCATATCGTCGCGCAACCTGTCCTGCGCGATGTCGAAAAACGCGCCGCGTCAGATAGGGCGTGCCCCATTTGCGCGCGCCGGTGTCCTGATAAAACACCCAGAACGCATCCCAGTGTTCGGGCCGGATCTGATCCCCCGTCAGGGTCTCGATCGTACCGCCAAATGCCTGCGCCTGCGCCCGTTCCTTGCGGATGTTCTTGCGCTTGCGCGATGACAATGTGGCCAGGAAATCATCAAAGCTGGCGTAATCGTGGTTCAGCCAGTGAAACTGCTGCGTTGTCCGCACCATCAGGCCCAGATCGCGCCCGCCGCCGCGCTTCTTCTTCGCGTGCAAAAGGTCACGTGCAGCGACGAAATCCTGTTGTTTTCCGCCAGTTGCACCGCCCCCTGCACCAGCGCCGAAAGGCCCGCCTCTTCAAATCCGGGCCGGATCAGAAACCGCCGCCCCGTTGCGGGCGTGTGCGGCACGGCGATCTGCAGCTTAGGATAGTATCGCCCGCCCGCGCGTTCATAAGCATGGGCCCAGTTGTGATCAAAGATATATTCGCCCTGCGAATGGGATTTCAGCGTACATCGGCGCACAGGCGATCAACTGCCCTTGGGCATAGGCCGTCAGGTAATGCGGCTGCCATCCGGTTCCGGTGCCCACCGAACCGCTGTCTTCCAGTGCTTTGAGAAACCGGTGGGTGGTAAACGGATCATTGGGACGTGCCGCCGCCCTCTGCTTCGGGGCAGGCGCAGGCATCCCACTCTGTCGCGCTGATCTGCGACAGTGTATCCACAACCCTGATCTCGATCTCTTGTTCGGCCATATCGCCCCTGTTTCAGGTCGCCGCGCTGCCCCAGACCCCAATGTGTGGCCCGCGCCCGCGCAATCAAGCGGGATGTTGCGCCAGATAGCCTTCAAACGTGATGTTTTCCGCAACCTTGCGCGCCTCGGCCTCTTCCTCGGGCGACCGGATCGTCCAGCACAGAACCCGCGCGCCGCCCCGTTTCAGGTCGGCCACCCGCGCGCGGCCCAGATCAAACGCCTCGTGGCTGATGAAACTGGATCCGGTGCGCGCATAATCGGGAATGGTGCGCAGATGGTCGCAAATCTGCGCACTCAGCGGCCAGTCGTCGGGCTCATACGCGCTGGTCACGATACCGCGCGCCACGTGTGGCAGCAGGCGCGCCATTTCCGCCACCGAATGCGGGTTGAACGACATCACCGCCACGGGGCCGCGATAGCCCGCAAGAGCCTCTGCCGCGGCCTGTTCCAGCGGGCCGACATTCGGGCCCATCGCCCCGTCCTGATCCTTGATCTCGATCAGCAGGGGCACCCGCCCCGCCACCAGCGCCAGAACCTCGCGAAGCGTGGGAATGCCGTCCGTGCCCCCGCGCAACGCAATCTGGCCCAACTCTGCCGCACTGCGCGCGTTGATCGGGCCGGTGGCACCCGTCAGGCGGGACAGGTCGTAATCATGGAACACCATCGCCTGCCCGTCGGCAGACAATTGCAGATCAATTTCAATGCCATACCCCGCATCCAGCGCCGCACGGATTGCCGCGCGGCTGTTTTCGGGCCGCCCGTCCGCCACATCATGCAGGGCGCGGTGGGCCAGCGGAATGTCGATAAACGCGGGATCCAGCGCACTCATTTGATCTGGAAAATCCCTTCGATTTCAACCGCGACGCCCAGTGGCAGCGCCGCCGCCGATACCGCCGATCGCGAATGGCGCCCCGCATCGCCCAAGGCCGCGACCATGAAATCGGATGCGCCGTTGATCACTTTGGGCTGATCGGTGAAATCGGCGGTCGAATTCACGAAACCGGTCAGCTTGATCACCCGCACCAGCCGCTCGATATCCCCGCCGCAGGCGGCCTTGACCTGTGCCAGCAGGCTGATCGCGCAGGATTTGGCCGCCGCCGCGCCGTCTTCAACGCTCATGGTGTCGCCCAGCTTTCCGGTGATAAACCCGTCGGGCCCGTTCGAGATTTGGCCAGACACGTACAAGATGTCGCCAACCTGCACAAAGGGCACATAATTGGCGGCAGGTGCAGGGGCATCCGGCAGGGTGACACCCAGTTTGGCCAGATTTGATTCAATGCTCATCGGGGGTTCCTTTTCTTCAAAGCGTTCGCTCAGACGCTAGCGGGCCTTGCGTCCAACGGAAAGCCGGAAATCAGCGTTCACATCCCGGTGAGCATCGCAACAGTTTCATCCGCACCACCCCTTCACCCTTCCCAACCACCACCTGATTTCGGGTCTAAACAAAGGGAAAGGAAACAGATTGCACCGCTTTAGCTGCCTTTCGCCCATCAGGAATCGAACCAAACACAACGGTTACAAAACCTGTCCAACTCATGTATCTGTCAGGCCACATTGGAAATATTCCCGCACGCGCCTGCTGGGCATTTCGACGCGAATGATTCATCAGGGCATGAATTTCAGACTGGTTGGTTTCTTGGTACAGCTCACAACGACTTCAGGGTCAGGATTATGGCGGACGGGCGGTATGCTGGTCGCGTTGCTTACGCTTGTTGCGTGTACGACACCGGATGCGGATAACCGGGATGTCAGTCAGGCTTTCGATCCGTTCGAGGACGAAAACCGCCGCACGCATGAATTCAACAAATCGCTTGATCGCGCATTGCTGCGTCCCGCAGGACGCGGATACCAGACGGCTGTGCCCATACCTGTGCAGGCCGCCGTTGGCAATTTTTCAAGCAACCTGTCGATGCCCGGCGTTGCCGTGAACAGCCTGCTTCAGGGTGATTTGGGTGGAACCGGCCTTGCGATTGTGCGCTTTGCCATGAATTCGACTATCGGCATCGGCGGCTTGATCGATGCCGCCAGCGAATTCAACGTGCCCGATCATGACACCGATTTCGGTGAAACACTGCATGTCTGGGGCACGCCCGAAGGCGCGTTTATTGAATTGCCGTTCCTTGGCCCGTCCACGGAACGGGATGCAGTGGGCCGGTTTGTCGATCTGTTCACCAACCCGCTAACCTATGCCGTCACCGGCTCTGACCGGTTTTGGGGGTATAGTGCTTCCGTCGCCTCAAGCGTCAGTGACCGGGGTCGATTTAGCGAAACCATCGACTATATTCTTTACGAAAGCGCCGACAGCTATGCCCAAAGCCGCCTGATCTATTTGCAGAACCGGCGGTTTGAACTGGGTCAGGGCAGCGCAACCGAAGACGACGGCACAGACCCATACGACGATTTCTACTCTGATCCCTATGATGACCCGTACGAGGACCCCTATGCAGAATAGTTTATTTGACAGACGTACCACACTTGTCGGGCTGGCCGCTTCGGTGGCCGGATTTGCAATGCCGTCAGCGGTGCTTGCCCTGACCGAACAAGGTGCAACAGCGCTGGTCGATCAGTTGGTTGGTGAAATCAACAAGGTGATCAGTTCAGGCAAATCCGAATCCGCGATGATCAAGGATTTCGAAAAAATATTCGTGCGCTACGCCGATGTGCCGATCATGGCCAAATACGCCCTTGGCAATGACGGACGCACCGCCAGCGCGGCGCAGATCAAGAATTTTACCCGCGCGTTTCAGGGCTATATCTCGCGCAAATACGGCAAACAGTTCCGCGATTTCATCGGCGGTCAGGTCATCGTTCAATCCAGCCGCAAAATCAAAAGCGGGTACGAGATCAAATCCACGGTCAAACTTCAGGGCCAGAAACCGTTCGAAGTCACCTTTCTGGTGTCCGACCGGTCGGGGCGCGATCTGTTTTTCAATATGTTCATCGAAGGCGTGAACATGCTGCTGGCCGAACGTGCCGAAATTGGCGCGATGCTGGACCGGCGCGGCGGCAATATCGACCAGATGACAGCCGATCTCGCCAAGGCAGGATAATCAGGTTACCGGCTGGGCGCAGAAGGCGTCTGGCTGGACGATCCGCCACCACCGCCGCCAAAGATATCGCGCAGCACGTTTTCAATAATCGAACCTGTCGAATTAGAAGACCCGCCACGCACCTGCGCACCGGGATCAAAGGTTTTTGTTCCGGACCCCGGCACATCCATCGGCAGGGCACGGGGCGGCAGTCCGTCCAGCACGCGCACCATAACCTCGTGCCAGATTTCGGCGGGCAGCCCGCCACCGGTCACCCCTGTCAGCGGGGAATTGTCATCATAGCCCATCCAGATGCCCGCCACATAATCTGCCGAAAACCCGATGAACCACGCATCCCGCGCGCCTTGCGTCGTGCCGGTTTTGCCCGCCAGTTGCCATCCGTTGATCGCCGCGCGCCCGCCCGATCCGTCAGACACGACCTTTTCCATCATATAGGTCAGCGATCGTGCCGCGCGTTCCTGAATAACCCGCTCTCCGATACCGCCACCGGCGCCCATCAACGGCTCCCGGTCGCCCAACAGGCGCAATTCGATCAACCCATAAGGTTTCACCGCTGACCCGCCGTTCAGAATGCCGGCATAGGCCCCCGTCATTTCCAGCAATGTGCTTTCCGACGCGCCCAGCGCCAGCGCGGGGCCAAGCGCCAGATCGCTTTTGATCCCGAAATCCTCGGCGACCTTGCGCACATTCTCGCGTCCGACACTTTCCGATACCTTGACCGCCGGGACGTTCAGCGAATCCTTCAGCGCCTGTGTCAGCGTGACAGTGCCATAATGCTTGCGCGTGTAATTTTCGGGGCACCACTGCCCCGATCCGGGGATGTTCATGCAATAGGGTTCATCCAGAACCACATCATTGGGCGAATATCCCAGTTCCAGCGCTGTGGCGTAAACGAACGGCTTGAACGATGATCCGGTCTGGCGCAGCGCCTGCGTGGCCCGGTTGAACCCGCCCGACACTTTGGTGTTGCGCCCGCCCACCATCGCGCGCACCGCGCCATCTGCGGACATCACAACAATGGCGGCCTGCGCCTTTGATCCTTCGCGCACCTTGTTTTCGAAAACGGATATCATCGCGGCCTCGGCCGCTTTCTGGATGCGCTGGTCCAGCGTGGTGCGGATGATCACATCCTCGGTGGTCTTGCGGGTGAAAAACTCCGGCCCTGTCGACATCACCCAATCGGCAAAATACCCGCCCGCGCGCGCCTCGGCGGCTTCGGACAATTCGGCAGGGTTGGCCTGCGCATAGGCGGCTTCGGCCTCTGTCAGATACCCCTCCTCGGCCATCAGCCGGACAATGGTGGCCGCGCGGTTCTGGGACCGGTCCAGATCGTTTGTCGGGGCATAGCGGCTGGGCGCAACCAGCAACCCCGCCAGCATCGCGGCTTCCGCCGGATTGACCTCGGCCGCCGACTTGCCGAAATAGCGCTGGCTGGCTGCCTCGAACCCGCGCGCACCCGCCCCCAGAAAGGCGCGGTTCATATAGATCGTCAGGATTTCGTCCTTCGAATACTTGACCTCCATCGCCATCGCGAAAATCGCCTCGTACATCTTGCGCTGGATGGTGCCACGGCGGCAGTCCGCCTCGTAATCGGCTTCGCTCATGCCTGTTTCCGGATCATAGGGCACGCCCAGACACAACAGCTTGGCCGTCTGCTGTGTGATGGTAGACCCGCCATGCCCCGAAAGCGGCCCGCGCCCTTCGCGCAGGTTGATGCGCACCGCACTGGCCACGCCGCGCGGGCTGATCCCGAAATGGCGGTAGAACCGCCGGTCTTCTGTCGCGACAATCGCGTTCTTCAGATGCGGTGACACGGTATCGGTCGTCACCACGCCGCCAAACTGGTCGCCGCGCCACGCGAACACCGCGCCGGTCTGGTCCATCAACGTCACCGACCCGCGCGCGCGCCCGTCCAGCAACGATGTCATATTGGGCAAGGTCAGATACACATACCCCACGGCCAGCGCCAGAATGACAGCCATGATGGCACCGATGCGCCAGCCGATTCCCCACAACAGGCGCAACAGCCACCGCACCGGCGCCAGTATCCAGCGCAACGGCCCGCGCATCGGCTTGCGCGCACGTCTGGGTTTGGATTTACGCGGCGCGGGCTTTGGCTTGGCTTTGCGCGCCGCTTTAGACGCTGATCCCGCAGGATAGCGCTTGTCCGCCACCAAAGGCGGTTTTCGACGCGATGAATCAGCCATGAATGCCCTGCCCGAGCCTGTTATTTTGGTCACATTACTATGCCTTCTCCGGAATGTTGAGGCACAGACTTTCCCTGAATGTCTTTTTAGTTAGCCTATTTTTTGTGCACAGCGGCAATTATGTGCAAAAATTGTGCAAACAATGCCATCCCCATCGGCTTTATGCGCCGCAATCCCCTTTCATTCACGCTGCAGTCGCGCATTTTTCTGCAGGTGCGAAATGCAGGACATCCTGCCAAGTGAAGGGGACAAAGGTGAAACTCATCATTGCGACAATCAAACCGTTCAAGCTGGAAGAGGTCCGCGAAGCGCTGACCAATGCAGGCGTGCGCGGCATGATGGTGACAGAAATAAAGGGCTTCGGCTCTCAATCGGGTCACACCGAAATTTATCGCGGCGCGGAATACGCGGTGAACTTCGTTCCGAAAATCAAACTCGAAATCGTGGTCGCGGCGTCGATGGCGGATCAGGTGGTCGAAACCATCGCCAAAACGGCCCAGACCGGCAAGATCGGGGACGGCAAGATATTTGTGCTGGATGTGCAGCAGGCTGTGCGCGTGCGCACCGGCGAAACCAACGACGAGGCGCTTTAAAATGTGCCAGACCAAGGAAAACAAACCGATGAAACTGATCAAACTTCTTCCCGTCGCCGCGGCCATGGCCGCGCTGCCGACCATCGGACTGGCTCAGGACGGGCCGGTTCCGGGCGTGAACGCGTCAACCGACAGCGTTTTTATCTTCAACTCCGTGCTGTTCCTGATGGGCGGCTTTCTGGTGTTTTTCATGGCTGCCGGTTTCGCCATGCTGGAAGCAGGGCTGGTGCGCAGCAAGAACGTCACCATGCAGCTGACCAAGAACGTGGCGCTGTTTTCATTCGCCGCCATCTTCTACTATCTGATCGGCTATAACCTGATGTACCCGCTGGGCTCATGGATGGTTGACGGTGTCCTGTCCGGCGTCTGGGGCCCGGGCGTGTTGGAAGCGGTCGGTGTCACCGCCGATGCTGCGGATGATTACAGCTATGCCGCAACCGGTTCGGATTTCTTCTTTCAGCTGATGTTCTGTGCGGCCACGGCCTCGATCGTGTCGGGCGCGTTGGCAGAGCGGATCAAACTTTGGCCCTTTCTGGTCTTTGTCGTCATTCTGACAGGCGTGATTTACCCGCTGCAAGCCAGCTGGAAATGGGGCGGCGGTTTCCTTGATGCGATGGGCTTCCTCGATTTTGCAGGCTCCACCGTGGTGCATTCGGTCGGCGGCTGGGCCGCGCTTGCAGGCGCGCTGATCCTTGGCCCGCGTATCGGCAAGTACAAGGACGGCAAAGTGATCCCGATGCCCGGTTCCAACCTTGCGCTGGCCACATTGGGTATGTTCATCCTGTGGCTCGGCTGGTTCGGCTTCAACGGTGGTTCGCAACTTGCCATGGGCACAGTCGGTGACGTTGCAGATGTCAGCCGCATCTTCTCCAACACCAACGCAGCCGCCGCCGGTGGTGCCGTCGCAGCCCTGATCCTGACGCAAGTGCTGTACAAGAAACCCGACCTTACGATGATCCTGAACGGCGCACTGGCCGGTCTGGTTTCGATCACCGCCGAACCGCTGACACCCACGCTGGGCATGGCGACGATCATCGGTGCCGTCGGTGGTGTGATCGTCGTATTTGCGGTTCCGTTTCTGGACAAGCTCAAGATCGATGATGTGGTTGGTGCCATTCCGGTCCACCTGTTCGCGGGCATCTGGGGCACGCTGGCGGTGGTCATCACCAATCCGGATGCGTCGCTTGGCACACAGATCTATTCGATCCTTGTTGTGGGCGTGTTCACCTTTGTCGCCTCAGGCGTGGTCTGGTTCATCCTCAAAGCCACAATGGGCATCCGCGTCAGCGAAGAAGACGAAATCAACGGTCTGGATATGTCCGAACTGGGCATGGAAGCCTATCCGGAGTTTTCCAAAGGCTAAGCCGACCTGAAATGGTGGGGTAACGAGTGGTCCCGGGCGTTCGCGCCCGGGATATTTTTTTGACAGGTCGCCTAGATACCGACGTCGATCATCGCCTTGGCCAGAATGGGCACGGTGTCCTTGTTCAGGCCCGCGATGTTCACGCGGCTGTCACCCACCATGTAGATCGCGTGTTTGGCGCGCAATTCCTCGACCTTGTCTTTTGTCGCCCCCAACCGCGAAAACATGCCGCGATGCTGCGCGATAAATCCGAACCGGTCCGACCCCGACAGGCGTTGCAATTCCGCCGCCAGCGCCTCGCGCAGTCCCAGCATGCTCAACCGCACCTCTTCCAGTTCGGCCTGCCAGTCGGCGCGCAATGCGTCATCGTTCAGGATCATGGTCACCAGTCGCGCACCGTGATCGGGCGGAAAGGAATAATTCTGCCGGTTCAGAAACGCCAACGTCCCCTGGGACAGCGCCTGCTGCCCCGCATCCTGCGACACTGCCATCAAAAGGCCGGTCCGTTCGCGGTAGATACCGAAGTTTTTCGAACAGCTGGCCGCAATCAGACATTCGGGCACAGAGGATGCAATCAGTTGCGTCGCCAGCGCATCATCGGTCAGCCCGTCGCCAAACCCCTGATAGGCAATGTCGATCATTGGCGTGGCACCGGTCTTGTTCAACAGATCGGCCACCGCGCGCCATTCCGTCATGTTCAGGTTCGCACCGGTCGGGTTGTGGCAACAGCCGTGCAGCAACACGACATCCCCCGCCCGCGCCTGCGCCAGATCCTGCATCATGCCGTCAAAATCCACCGCGCGGGTATCACCATCGAAATAGCGGTATTCCACGACCGGCATGCCAAGATATTTCAGGATCGAAATGTGGTTCGGCCATGTCGGGTTTGAGACAAACACCCGCGCATCGGGGTTGGCCATCCGGATCAGTTCAAACGCCTGACGCACCGCACCCGTGCCCCCCGGTGTGGCGGCTGCTGCCACGTTTTCACGCGCAACCGCATCGCCCAGAACCAGCGCGATCATCGCATCGCTGAACGCCGGATCACCGGCCAGACCGACATAGCTCTTGCTGGTCTGTTCTTCCCACAACCGATGCTCGGCCGCCTTGATCGCGCGCATCACCGGCGTGTTGCCGGTTGCGTCCTTGTAAACCCCGACGCCAAGGTCGATTTTGACAGGGCGCGGGTCGTCCTTCAGTTGTTGCATCAGCATCAGGATGCCGTCGGCCGGTTGGGGTTTCAGATTGCTAAACATCTCAGGCGTCTCCTGTTGCAACGGGCACGGTCGGGAACATGCCCCATTCGGCCCATGATCCGTCATACAAGGTGTGATCGGTCTTGCCGATCCGTTCCAGCGCAAGGCTTAAAATCGCCGCCGTCACACCGGACCCGCAGGTGGTGATCACCGGTTTGGACAGGTCCGCGCCCGACGCATCGAACACGGCCTTCAGCCCTGCTATGTCTTTCATCGTCTGATCGTCGTTCAGCAGATCGGCATAATAACACGTTGCGCGATCCCGGAATGTGCCCGCTGCGCAACCCTTCACGGGGTTCGGGGGCCTCGCCACGAAACCGCGCGGGGGACCGGGCATCCAGAATTTCGTGATCGCCCAGCTTTGACGCCGATGCCACCTGCGTGACATCACGCACCAGATGGTTCTGGAACCGCACGGTCATATGGCGGTCGCGCACGACGGGGGGCAAATCCTCAACCTCGCGCCCTTCGGCCTGCCATTTGGGAAATCCGCCGTCCAGAACGGCAACATCGCGCTGCCCCATCAGGCGGAACAGCCACCACACCCGCGCCGCCGACAACAGGCCCGTTCCGTCATAGACCACAACCTGATGCCCGTCGCCCACCCCCATCGCGCGCAAACGCGACATGAATTTTTCAACCGGCGGGGCCATATGCGGCAGGTCCGAGCGGTGATCGGAAATATCATCGATATCGAAAAACCGTGCGCCGGGAATATGGGCCGCCTGATATTCGGCCTGTGCATCGCGCCCTGCATCGGGCAGGTACCATGACGCATCCAGTATCCGCAGGTCCGGATCCTTCATATGGGCCGCCAGCCAGTCCGTGGAAACAAGGGTCTTGGGATCGTCTGTCATCATCTTTATCCGCTTGGCCAAGGTTGCCTATGACCTACAAGCAGGGGCGCGCACTGGCAAGACTGCGGCGGGGTTATGTCGCATCCAAGCAGACCCGGGCGTAGGCAGGGCGCTGTTGCGCCTTGTCCCACCACCGCGACAGCGCGCGATACCGGCGCAGCAGGTCGCGCCCGTCTGCGGCCAGCGCAAAATACCCGATCATCGGGGACAGGTGCAGATCGGCCAGTGTTACGGCCTGCCCGTCCAGCACATGGCCCTCGGCGGCAATATCCTCGAGCGCGCCCAGAACCGCAGGCGCGGCCCGCAGCCCCGCCGCCGCCTTGGCCGGATCATGATCCAGCCCAAGAGCAGGGCGATAGACCAGATGCGAAAACACGGCCCGCACCAGCGGCTGGTAGCCATAGGCATCCATGATCGATATGGCCTGCTGCATCCGCGCGCGGGCCTTGAGGGTTCGCGGGAACAAGTCGCGGATCGGGCACCAGATCGTCCACGTAACGCAAAATCGCGTTTGTTTCGTAGATCGTGAACCCGTCATGGCGCAACACCGGTACGCGCCCGAACGGATGCACATCGGCCAACACCGGATCGGGCGGGTCGGCAAAGGGATCAACCTCGACCAGATCAAAGGCAACAGATTTTTCGAAAAGGGCCATCTGCACGGCGCGGGTGTAAACGCTGGGCCGGTAGCCGAACAGCGTTATGCCCTGCAGTTCATCCATGATCTTTCAGCAACCGCGCCTTCTGGCGCGACCAGTCGCGCTTGGCCTCGGTATCGCGTTTGTCGTGGTTCTTTTTGCCCTTGGCGATGCCGATCTTGAGTTTGGCGATGCCGCGATGGTTGAAATACATCACCAGCGGCACCAGCGTCATGCCCTTGCGCTGTGTGGCATTCCAAAGGCGTGCCAGTTCCTTGCGCGACACCAGCATCTTGCGGCGGCGGCGTTCTTCGTGTCGGAAGGTTCTGGCGCCTTCGTAGGGTGCGATATAGCTGTTCACCAGCCACAATTCGCCATCTTCCACAGCCGCATAGCTTTCGGCGATATTGGCCCCGCCCGCGCGCAGCGATTTCACCTCGGACCCTTCCAGAATGATGCCGCATTCCAGATCATCCTCGATCGCGTAATCATAACGCGCCCGCCGGTTTTCGGCGATTACCTTGTAATTGGGGTCTGATTTTTTCTGGGCCATAGCAGGCAGATGTAGGCGGTGACGCGGGACAGCGCAAGATGGCGCACGATGGCGCAGGGGCCCAAACCCGCGCAAATCCACCGATCCTGCGGCTTGCACCTTGATGTCACGCGCGGCTGGGGTAGATGTGGGAACAGGCGGTACACAAAAAAGGGCAAAACCGATGCTGACACGACGCATGATGGGGTTTGGATTGTTGGCAACGGCACTGGCATCCTGTGGCGGCAGCCCCACGTCTTTCTCGTCCGCGTCGTCCTCGGCTCCGGCGACACGTCTACAACCGGTGCCAAATGCACAATTTGATGCCTGGGTCGCCGCGTTTCGGGGGCGTGCAGCCGGCGCCGGGATTTCCGCCGCCACCATCGATCGCGCCTTTCGCGGGGTCGGCTACCTGCCCGGAGTGATCGAACGCGATCGCAACCAGACCGAATTCAAACGCTCTTTGGAAGATTATCTGGCCATTGCCGCATCGGATGAACGGATCGCGACCGGACAGGCCAAACTGCGCCAGTACAACACTACGCTGTCACAGATCGAAGCGCGTTACGGCGTGGAAAAACAATATGTCACCGCAATCTGGGGGCTGGAAAGCCGGTACGGAGAGCGGCGCGGCGACATTCCGGTGATGTCATCCCTGTCGACACTGGCCTTTGACGGGCGGCGCGGCGCGTTTTTCGAAAAACAGCTGATCGCGGCGCTGCGGATTCTGCAGAACGGTGACACAACACCCGACCGCATGACCGGAAGCTGGGCCGGTGCCATGGGCCATACCCAGTTCATCCCCACATCCTACGAGGCCTTTGCCGTGGATTTTACCGGCGACGGGCGGCGCGATATCTGGTCGGAGGACCCGACCGATGCGCTGGCCTCGGCAGCGGCCTATCTGGCGAAAAACGGCTGGACCCGCGGCCAACCCTGGGGGGTCGAGGTGCGCCTGCCAAGCGGGTTCAACACCGGGCTGACAGGGCGCGGCACGGCGCGGTCAACCACCGACTGGGCCAATCTGGGCGTGCGCGATATGAACGGGCGCGTGGTGCCCGATTACGGCCGCGCGTCGGTGATCATCCCGTCCGGAGCCAACGGCCCCGCCTTTATGACATTCAGCAATTTTACCACCATCACCCGCTACAACAATTCCGAAAGCTATGTGATCGGCATCGGCCATCTGGCCGACCGGATCATGGGCAAACCGCCGATCCAGGGCGGCTTTCCCCCCGATGCCAGCGGCATGACAATCAACGACCGCCGCGCCCTGCAACAGGGCCTGACCGATGCCGGATTCGATACCGGCGGCACCGATGGTGTGATCGGATCAAAAACCACCGCCGCCATCACCGCCTATCAGACCGCCAACGGGCTGGCGGTGACGGGGCAGCCCTCGCTCGATCTGCTGGCGCGGGTGAAATAGAGGCCGGAATTTCGAGTATTTTTGGACAAATGAAGACAGGGCTGTCTTGATCCCGTAAAGTCAGGTCTGCGCGGCGCGGATCAGTCACCCAGCTTGACATGGACTTCATCCAGATCAATCTCGCCCGTCGGCATCTTGTTGGATGGATCCTCGAAATCGTATTTGAACAGCTGGAAATCGCGTTTGTAGATTTCAAACATCAGATGCATCGACAGATCATCGAAATAATCCTCGACCGGATGGGCGCGTTTGGGTCCGTGCCCTTCGCTTTCGTTGAAGCGCGGGATCGTGGCCAGATCGACCTGATGCGGCGTTTGCACGGCGTTCAAAACGGATTGCATGCCGTCGTTAAATTTTTCCGTCCAGAAAATATTGTCGTACCGGCCACCGTTGACGATGAAGGTCGACAGATGACCCGATTGGGCGGACCAGTGAATGTCGGGTTCCATCGGGCGGCGCCAGCGGATGGTGTCGCGCGCGAACAACAAAAACCGGCGGAAGGATTTGATCTGGTCAAATTCCTGCTTGCCATCGTCGCCGCCCACTTCGATGCCGTATTTCTGGATCAGCAGCGGCACCAGATTGCCGCGATAGCGTTTGCCGTTGCGCTGGATGCCGCAGATCTTGTCAAAGAACGAGGACAGGATGCGGGTGTAGGGATTGCGCACGCAGGTAAACGCGTAAGACGTGTGATCCTGCACATTGGCCGAAATCAGATGCTGGCTGTCTTCCAGCGCCCATTTGTGCAGCCCGCCTTTGGCGTCGTGGATATCGCCGTCAAAGAAAACACCGTGATCCGAATAATACATGATCTGACCGATCGTCGAACAGGCGCATTTGGGCACCACGCGATAGACCACGCTTTCGCTTTCTGTCATCCAGGTCCCGGGAAAGCCCATACTGCTCGCTCCTATGCGCTGCGGCGCGTTTATGTGACCGCAGTTGCTTCATCCGACAAAAAAGCAAACAAATCCTGTTTATTCAATCAGTGTTCAACAGTATCACGGTAAGCAACACAAAAAAAAGGGCAGTCCCGTTCCGACAATGGCCAAAATCGCCTACATATTGCTATGTCACAAAGACCCCGAGGCCATTATCACGCAGGCCGAGCGGTTGACCGCTGTTGGCGACTATATGTCGATCCATTTCGATGCGCGGGCCAAACCGGCGCATTTCGATATGATCCACCGCGCGCTCAAGGATAATCCGAACGTTGTTTTCGCGCGCAAGCGGATCAAATGCGGATGGGGCGCGTGGTCTTTGGTGCAGGCCAGCATTCACGCCGTCGAAGCCGCGGTTGACGCGTTTCCGCGCGCCACGCATTTCTACATGCTGTCGGGCGATTGCATGGCCATAAAATCGGCGGAATATGCCCACGAGTTTCTGGACAGCCGGGATGTCGATTACATCGAAAGCTTTGACTTTTTCGAAAGCGACTGGATCAAGACCGGAATGAAGGAAGAGCGGTTGATCTACCGCCATCTGTTCAATGAACGCACGCAACCCGGCCTGTTCTATTCCGCCTTCGGGCTTCAAAAACGGCTTGGTCTGACACGCAGCATTCCGCAGGATATTCAGGTCCAGATCGGAAGCCAGTGGTGGTGCCTGCGGCGGCGCACCATCGAATGGATACTGGATTTCATCAAATCAAGACGCGACGTTGTCCGGTTTTTCCGCACCACATGGATACCGGATGAAACGTTTTTCCAGACGCTGGTGCGCCACCTTGTGCCCGAGACCGAGATCGAGACGCGCACACTGACCTGCCTGATGTTTTCCGATTACGGGATGCCGATCACGTTTTACAACGATCACTACGATCTGTTGCTGTCTCAGGATTTCCTGTTTGCCCGCAAAATCAGCCCCGAGGCGCGCGAACTCAAGCGGCGGCTGGGCGCGCTTTATGCGGCAGGCGGTGTTGAATTCCAGATTTCGAACGAGGCCCAGAGCCTGTTCAAATTCCTGACCGGGCGGGGCCGGATCGGGCGGCGGTTTGCCAGCCGGTTCTGGGAAACCGAAAGCACATTGGGGCGTGAACGCGAATTGCTGATCGTGGTGTGCAAGAAATGGCACGTGGCCAAGCGGATGGTCGAACGCATTCGCGCGGTCAGCAACATCCCGACGATCGAATACCTGTTCAACGAAGAAGACACCGACCTGCCCGATCTGGGCGGCATCCAGACGACCCTGGGCAAACGCACACGGCACCGCCGATCATTGGTGCGGATGCTGTTTGATTATTACGAAACCGATCGTTTGCTGGTCTGTATGGACCCCAACAACATCGAGCTTTTGCAGGATTTCTGTTCGGACCGGTCTGTGACCAGATTGCTTGAGATCGAATGCCAGTTCAGCGACGATTATCTGAAAGGCCATGCCATGCGGGTTGGCCTTGCCGGAGAGCGCACGCCCCCCGAGACATTGGAGCGGCTGTTGCCCACCATCCGGCAGGACATGATTTTTGAAAGCGACCGCATTCGCGATGCCGATTTCGAAAACCACTACCGATTGCGCGAAACCGACGATCCGGAAAAAAATGCGGAAAAACTGGCCGCATTTCTTGCCATTTCACAAGGCAACGCGCATCAGGTCACTGCATCCGAACACTTGTTTTCCGACTGAGGTACATGATGGCTTATGTTTATGACGACCAGAATATCTTTGCCAAAATCCTGCGCGGGGATATCCCGAACAGCACCGTTCTGGACACCGAACACGCACTGGCGTTCAACGATCTTTATCCGCAGGCGCCGGTGCATGTGCTGGTGATCCCGAAAGGGCCCTATGTGTGTTACGACCATTTCGCGCAGGAGGCATCGGATGCCGAGATCATCGGGTTTACCCGCGCCATCGGTGAAGTGTGCAAGATCACCGGCGTTCAACCCGGTGCGGGGGGCGACGGATTTCGCGCCATTTCAAACACCGGCTTCCACGGCGTTCAGGAAGTGCCGCACCTGCATGTGCATATTCTGGGCGGGCGTCCGTTGGGCCGGATGCTGCAAAAGGCGTAAAACCGCGCCTATTTGCTGCGCCAGCTGTCAAACCAGCGCCTTATGCGCCCGCGCCGTTCGTCAACGGCATCACCGGCGGCTTCCCAACTGTCGGAAATTTCTTCCAGCGTCGGATCGATCCGGCGTTGGCGGAACCGGCGCCAGCGCACCCAGATGCCATAGGCCAAAGCGGCCAGCAGCGTCAGGATGATGATGTTCAGCCACGGCAGACCCAGTTGATGATCCGGCCCCGTTGCCGGTTTGACGCCCACCGCATTGGGATAGATCGACAGGAATTCGTTACGCCAGCCATAATGCCGGATAACAGCCCATTGCGCCCCGCCTGCGGTTGTTTTTGATTCCAGATCGGACGCTTCGGCCTGCAGGTTCGAGGTGTCGAATTTGAAATAGGGCGGCCAGCCCCAGCCGGTATCTTCGTTACGGTAAATGACCGGTTTGCCGTTTTCCTTGAAGGTCTGGATAAAAAACACATCGCGGTTGGTCGGGTTGGGGTTATCGCCGGTTTGCGCGTGTGACCAGAAGATCGAGTTTTCGCCGAAATCGATGCGTTCCAGATAGGTATCGGTGATACGCACCACATCGCGCTGGGGCAGCGTGTAATGCAGGAAACTGCCGACAATCACCCAGAAGGTGAGGATCAAAACCCATTTGATATATTTCATTGCGATACCCCCTAGTGGAAATTGGTCAGATAGATGATGATCGTGACCACCACAACCGGCACGACATACACCCCAAGGATCAGCTTGCGCCGCAACGATCCGTCATAGTCTTCCAACCCTTGTTGCACCCATGCGTCCTTGTCGCCGGTCATGCCTTCTTCGTCCCATTCGCGTTGCAATTTGCCCTTGCGCACGGCGCGCGAATAAAACGACAGGGCGATGTAGATGATTGTCAGAACGACAAACCCCACCACCAGCAAACGACCCAGTGCAAACATAACTACCCTTTCCTGACCGCGCCCCAAGGCCCGACACGATCTATCAGATTGCGTGGATCGGGGGCAGCGGGTTCTTCCATCGGGGCATCATGCCCGAACAGCGCACGGCGTGCACCTGCCTTGTCTACCTGATATTCGCGATCCAGAAAATCAACGACATAGGATTTCTTGGCGTCGCTCCAGCCCTGATAGCGATGATAGAACGCATCCTTGTGACAGATGAACAGCTGGCGGATATCCTTTGGCGTCAGATCGGCCAGCAGCATGTTCACCAGATCGCGGTCGGGCGTGTCTGCGGCGCGCAGCGTGTAGAAATAGGCGGGGTGATCCGAAGCGATCCGTGGCCACGGCCCGCCATCTTCGGCCCAGCGCAGCAGCGCGGACAGGGCGTGGAATTCGGGTGGCAGATTGCCTGCGTTTTCGCGGGCCAGCCGCCTGATATCGCGCCGTGTGGCCCCTGTAAGATCAATGCCGCTTTGGGCGGCGGCATCGACCACAATGAAATCGATCTTTTGGCGCAGAATGGCGGCGGCATCGATGCCGCGCGCCTTGACGATCGGTTCCACCAGCCCGTTGAATTCGAAAAACCGCGCGATCCGGTTGGGTTCGGAAAAATCCAGCACATACTGGATCGGCAATTCACCCAGCGGCGCCTTGGGCCCGACAGAAATCAGCGCCGGATGGTCCACCCCGCGAAACAGGTACAGCCCGCCGAAATGCGCTGTCCAGAAATTATCCTGTTCGAATTTCATCTGGCTCAGCTTGACCGGATTGCGCGTTACATCACCGGTGCGTTTGGCCAGCGTGATCATGTCGGCAATCAGCACATCGTCAAACCAGCCGTCTTCGGTTGTCTTGAACCGGTCCACCATATCGCCCAGCGCCTTGGCATCGCGCACGGTTCCGGTGGTTGTATCCGCTTCGATCGTGACGCTGCGGATATCGAACAGGCGTTGGGGCGAAGACACGTCATAGACCGAATTCACCAATTCACCGGCCACGGCATCCTTGGCCGTCAGGGCGAACAGTTGCGCCTCGTTCTCGGTGATGAACTGGCGCAATATCCCGCGTGATGTCGAAAATTTCGTGTTCAAAAGCGGCGCGCGTTTCTGATCGGTGGTCAACAGGATGAACTGCCGGTTCACGCCTGCGTGGTTCAGATACAGATGGTCGTCCAGCTCGTCCCCGATTTCGGGCGCATAGCCGGAAATATCGATGTGGAAATCGGTCAGCTGCGTGGTTTTGCCCGTCAGATGCTTGAGCGCGCGATTGTAGCGGTCCACCAGCGCGGGGGACGCAACGGGGATCAGGTTGCTGAACATCAGACCGGCGCGGATCAGGCGTTTCATGGATGCCCCCCCTTGCACGGCCCCGCGCTGCTTTCGCATGCGAAAGCTTTGCCAGCAAGCCGTTGGAATCGCTCTGACTCTGATGGAAAATTACGGAAAACTGTTTCTTTACAAAAGGTTAACATGACAAACACGCTTTACCTGACATGGTCGCTCCACCCCTCACCCCTTGCCCTCCAGATACCGCTTTTTCGCCGCGTCCGTGCGGGTGAAATCCCGCACCATATCCTCAATCGCCGCCTCGTCGGATTTGTCGGCATAGCGGAATTCTGAATCCGCGTAGCGGTTGATCTCCTGTATCACCATGTCCACGGTGATCGGCTGGCGCAGGTCCTTTATCATCGCCATTTTGGTGTCGTAGTCCTGAAACAGGAACAATTCGGGCTGTTCCATCCATTCGTCGGGCAATTCGAAATCCATCGCCCGCACCTTGACCGCATCCGTGATGTTCTTGATCGCGCGCCCCGTGAACCTGTCATCGGCCTCTTGTATGCCTTTCAGGTAGGTGCCCAGCTTGGCAATCGTATCCAGATCGCCGATGTCCTTGCTGACGCGGTCATAGACGCGCAGCAACCCGTCTTCGTGCGGGCGCGCATGGGAGGCGAAAGACGCCGCAACCGCCTTTTTGATCTCTTGCGCGGCATAGGCCTCGTGCTCGCCCAGCGGAATATCGTGGTTCTTGCCCATCAGCAGATACAGGATGTCGATGTAATCCTCGCGCGTGATGCGGCCCGTCGACCAGAAACCGCGCCCCGGCACGCTGGCGCAGGGCATCATCGACGTTTTCGGGATAGTTGGAAAACATCCCGAACGTGCAATTGCCGCGCACCACCGTATTGGCCCCGGCAAAGCTTTCCATCAGCACGGCGGTAATCTCGAGCTGGCCGGCGCTGGATTGCCTGTCGCCGCGTTTGCCCGCCAGCGTATCAATATCGTCAATCGTGCCGAACCCGATCACCGAAGGATCGATGATCGTGTCGATGAACGCCTTGGCGTTCTGGCCGGATTTGCCCTGATAGCTGTCGATATTGTCGGTGCTCAGGTTCTGGTACCGGAACGGATAGCCCGCGACTGTGCAGTATTCGTTGATCATCCCCGCCATCATCTGGATCAGGGTCGTCTTGCCGGTGCCCGGCTTGCCATCGCCCATAAAGGTAAAGATAAACCCGCCCAGTTCCGCAAACGGGTTCAGACGCCGCTCGAAATCATAGGCCATCAGCATCTTGGCCAGCTTCATCGCCTGATATTTGGCGATGTGGTTGCCGACAACTTCGTTCGGTTTCTTGAACGTCATGGTCAGGGTGGTGGATTTCGCCTTGGAACTGGGGGAAAACCCGCGGATCGTCAGATCATCCGCCTCGACATGCCAGGCGGCGGCATTGAACGGCTCCAGCCGGCCGGCGGTTTGCGCGCGCAGCGCCACCTTTTCCATCAGCTGTTCGGCAAACGCCGCCACTGTCGCGACAAGGCGCGCGTCGTCGCGCGCGTGGGCGGCAATATCCTGATCCAGTTCCCACAGCGCACCGTGCAGGGCCAGTTGGTCGTTGTCGGTCAATATCTCGTCAACCTCGCCCACCTCGACCGTGACCTCGGACAGGTGCGGGGCCAACAGATAAGCGGTGGCATTGCCAAACACGTGCAGGGTGATCAGCGCCTCGCCCGCCAGCAATTCGGAAAATTCGGTCTTGCGCGCAGCAGGCAGGGACCCTTGCAGATTGGCCCGCTTCAGATCGCCCAGCCCGGTTTGCGCGCCATATTGATCGGCCACCGCCAGCGCAATCGACAGCGCCCGGCGCAGCACGTTCATCACCGTCGCCTGCAAGGGCGAGGTCAGCACATCCCCGCCATCCGCGGCTTCGATCCGTGCCAGCAATTGCACCCCTTCGCTGCGCACACTCGGGCGCGTGACCAGCCCCGGTGTGGTGGTGCGAAACCGCCGACGTGTGCCGATGCCGCTGGATTTCTCCTCGCCCGTGTCGGGCGTTGCCGCACCGATGCGCGGCGTGTGGTCAAACCCTTCCAGCATCGCACCCACCGCAGGGTAATGCCCCACGATATCGTCTTCACGCAATTCCATCTGGTCCGAAGTCAGGCTCATATCTTCACTTTCCCAAAATACTCCCGCCGGAGGCATCTGTCATCGATAGGACAGTAACCCGCCCTTGCGGACTCACGACAAATTTCCGCACGCTGGCAAAGCCGGGCGGGTTCTTTTCTTCCAGCACCTGATAGGGGCGCTGGGGCAGGATGATGCTGCGCTCGGTGCGGGTGGCGCCGGTATCCACACCGCGCCCGGCAAACGGGTCCAGCGCGAAAACCTCGCGCTCGACCGTTGAAAACCAGCCGGCACGCTCTGTCATCACCCGTTCGCTTTCCAGCTCTTCCGTGGTCCAGACCAGCGCCCAATCCTGCCCCTCGGGCGATTTGGCCTCGGCCAGCACGTCGCGCAGGGGGCCGGACTGCGCGGTAAAGGCGTTCGAATACATCGGGCCGATGTGGAACCGGCGCAGGCGTTTGGGGTGCAGGTCGTCAAAATCACGGTCAAAGCCCTGCGCGATGGTCAACAGTTTCAACCCGCCAAGGCTTTGCGCCATCAGATGCGCCTGCGCCTCGGGCCAGCGGTTCTGGTCCTTGGGCAGGGCGGTCTTGCCGCTGTCCTCGACCTCCATCAGGTAGATCGTCGGCAGGTTGATCTGGCTGTCATAGACCGCCCAGTGCAGCAGGAACGTGCGCCGCTCTTCGGATATATTGCCCGTCCACACGGCCTGCGGATCGTTTTGCGCCCAGAACAGATGCCCGCGCAGCAATTCTTCGTAATAAAGCCGCTGGGACAGCGCGAATTGCAGTTTGGTCGGCAATTCCAGATCACCGATGATCTGGCGCACCATCTGGTTTTTCAGCGCCTCTGCACTCGGCATGTTCTCCAGATGCCGCGCGGCCTGTTGCGCGTCATTGGCCATGGTCAGCAATTCGGCGGCCACCGGAAACCCGCTTTCGTGGGCATCCATCGACAGAGATCCGAAAAACCGCCCCGTATCCCGCCCGACCAGCAGGTATTTCAGGCTCAGCGCGCGAAACGTATAGCTCAGCGCCGCGCCATAGCGCGCCAGAACCTTGACCTCGTCCTTGCTCAGGCTGCCTTCGGCCTCCATCACCCCCGCCACACGGGTCATATGGGCGATGATCGCCTCGAACTTTTCGAAATACCGGCGCGATGCAAAAGGATCGGTCAGGCCGACATGGTCGCGATCCGGTGAGACAGGCTCTGACATCTATCCGCCGTAAAGGTTCTTGTCGTGCTTTTCGATGATCTTTTCGAACCGGCGGGCAAACCGTTCGTCGGCCTTGGCCTTGGCCTCCAGCACCTCGCGCGCGAACACCATGTGGTCTTCGTGCGCTTCCATCATGTCGGCCATCCGCTGGTTCGTGGCCGTCCCGATCGCCGCCATGGCGGTCTGCGCCTCCTGGTCGGTCTGCACGCCGATTTCGTTGATCCGGTGGGCCACATCCTGTTGCTGCGCGGTCTTCAGCGATTTGGACAGCGCATCATACAGAACCACGCGCTGCTTGGTGTCGGTCTGCAGCTTGTTGATCAGCACCATCTGCGTCGCCGCCTGATTTTGCAGCTAATCGATCCAGGTCTTGCCCTTTTCGATATAGCGTTCCAGCGTCTGGGATTTCGCCAGCTTGACCTGTTCGTCCTGCACCATCGCGTTGTATTTGGTGTTCAGCGCCGCCAGTTCGGTTTCCAGCTTGGTGCGCGCGGCAGCGTCCTGTTCCACCGCGATCTTGTTTTCCAGCGCGATGATCTTGGGGTCCATGCCCAGAATTTCCGCGCGCGTGGCTTCCAGTTCGCCGACTGTGAGTTCGCGCTCGTCCAGCGTTTCGGACAGGTTGCCTTCGACCTTGGTGCTTCTGGTCTTCCAGCATTTTCAACTGGCCTTCCAGCAATTGCACGATCACGTCGGATTTGCCGATCAGGTCCTGCAACTTGTCGTCGATCGACGCGGTGCGCATGCGTTCCTGCCGCATAGAATCGGATTTGCCCTTCGAAAACACGCCGACAAAGCTTTCCCAGCCGGTTTTATTGCGCATTTCGTCAAAATCTTTGGAAAAGGCCGCCGTCACATCATCCAGCCCCATGATCAGTTCGGCGATGTTGGCGTTCATCACATCCGTATGCGCGTGCACATCGTCCAGCGTGGCATTTTCGATATCGATCATCGCGTCATCGCCGGATTTCATCTTGGCCCGCGCGGTTTCGATCCGGCTGGTCAGCTCGGTAATTTTCGCCTGCGCCTCGGCCACCTGAGCCTGAGATTCTTTCACCTGTGCGTCAAAATTGGCCATGAAACATTCCTTTTTCCAAACTGTTACCCCCGATATAGGGAATGTTACGCGGATTTACATCCAAACATTCCAACCTGTCGGAAAAAACTCTCGCAAATCATTGCTTCAATTGAAAGAGCGCGCGTTGCAGCCGCCTTGCAATGGCGTATATCATAAGTCCGATCTCCTAACCCCGATGGCCCTGACATGACATTGCATATGCTTCCTGTAACACCGGACTGCGATCCGGAATACGACGCCCCCGCGCCCGAAAAACTGATCTCGGGCGATCCGAAGTTCACCACGTGGAACCTTGAGGAACGCGACGGGCTATATTGTGGCATCTGGCAATCCACACCGGGCAAATGGCGCATGTCCTATGACGAATGGGAATATTGCCGCATCCTGTCGGGCACATCCATTGTCACCGAAGACGGCGGCGCGCCGGTCACGGTGACAGCGGGTGACAGTTTCATTCTGCGTCCCGGGTTTTCGGGCACGTGGGAGGTGCTGGAAACCACCACCAAGGATTATGTGATCCGGCTCTGACGCTTTCTTTTTGCCCCAAATACGGGTGTCACGCCGCTTTCGGGTGGCGGTGCGTTTGTGATCACGGGCGCACCTTCGCGGGTTTGCCATTGCTCTGCACGAGGCTCTGGACAAATGCCGTGCGACTTGCTTTGGGTGCTGCAACACCAAACATGAAGGGAGCGTGTGATGCTTGATGCGACAACAGACCTGAAATCACTTTTGAAAGATCCCGGCCTTCTGGCGACCCAGGGCTATATTGGCGGGCAATGGGTGGATGGCGACGGGGGCGCGACGTTTGATGTGTCCAACCCCGCGCGCGGCGATGTGGTGGCCGCGGTTGCCGATTTAAGCCGTGCGCAGGTGGCCGGTGCGATTGCACAGGCCGAAGCCGCGCAAAAGGACTGGGCCAAGTGGACCGGCAAGGAACGCGCCGCCGTATTGCGCAAATGGTTCGATCTGATGATCGAAAACGCCGATGATCTGGCGATGATCCTGACCGCCGAACAGGGCAAGCCGCTGGCCGAGGCCAAGGGCGAGATTGTATACGGCGCATCCTTTGTCGAATTTTTCGGTGAACAGGCCAAACGGGTGTACGGTGAAACCATTCCCGGCCACCAGCGTGACAAGCGGATCACCGTGATCAAGCAGCCCATCGGCGTGGCCGCATCGATCACACCGTGGAACTTCCCCAATGCGATGATCACCCGCAAGGCCGCCCCCGCACTGGCGGCGGGCTGCGCGTTTGTGGCACGCCCTGCGGCGGAAACGCCGTTGTCGGCCACCGTTCTGGCCGTGCTGGCCGAACGCGCGGGCATTCCGGCGGGCGTGTTCAACGTTGTGCCGTCTTCGCGATCGTCCGAGATCGGCAAGGAATTCTGCGAAAACCCTGCCGTGCGCAAGCTGACCTTTACCGGATCGACCGAAGTGGGCCGCATCCTGCTGCGTCAGGCCGCCGATCAGGTGATGAAATGCAGCATGGAACTGGGTGGCAACGCGCCGTTCATCGTGTTTGACGATGCCGATCTGGATGCCGCTGTCGAAGGCGCGATGCTGTGCAAGTTCCGCAACAACGGCCAGACTTGCGTTTGTGCGAACCGGATTTACGTACAGGCCGGTGTGTATGATGCCTTTGCCGAAAAACTGACCGCCGCGGTCAACAAGCTGAACGTGGGCGATGGCCTGTCCGATGGCGTCACAACCGGCCCGCTGATCAATGCCGATGCGGTCGACAAGGTTGTCGAACATATCGAGGACGTGACGAAACATGGCGGCAGCGTTCTGACCGGCGGCAAACCCCATGCGCTGGGCGGGACGTTCTTTCAGCCCACCATCGTTGCGGGTGTGACGCAGGACATGAAAGTGGCACAGGAAGAAACCTTTGGCCCGCTGGCACCGCTGTTCAAGTTCGAGGACGAAGACGAAGTGATCGCAATGGCCAATGACACGATCTTTGGTCTGGCCTCGTATTTCTATGCCAAGGACCTGAGCCGCGTTTACAAGGTCGCCGAGGCGCTGGAATACGGGATTGTCGGTGTGAACACCGGCATCATTTCCACCGAAGTCGGCCCCTTCGGCGGCGTCAAGCAATCCGGTCTGGGCCGCGAAGGCAGCCATCACGGCATCGAGGATTATCTGGAGATGAAATACATCTGCATGAGCGTCTAGACCGCGACCGCGCTGGACCCCATAAGCCGCCGGGACGACATAAATCGTTCCGGCGGTTTATTTTTGTTTGGTCAGCCTGAATTGTCTTCGCCCAGTTTGGGCGCAGGGCGGTGCAGGGCCAGATTGGAATCGGAAAAGCGGAACGGCGAGCGTACGCCCGGAACGCCATCCAGTTCGATCTGCATCCCGCGCGCAACGACCTGCGGGTCGGCCATCACCTCGTCCAATGTGTTGATCGGGCCGGCGGGCACGCCTTGGGCTTCACAGGCGGCCAGCAGATCGGCCTTGGTGCGCTTTGATGTGGCCCCGGTCAGGCGGGCTGTCATGTCGGCGCGGTTTTCAATGCGTTTGGCATTGGTCAGAAACTCCGGCGCCTCGGCCATATCCTCCAGCCCCAGCAAGCGGCACAGGCGCTGGTACTGGCCGTCATTGCCGGTGGCGATGATGATATGCCCGTCGGCGCAATCAAACACCTGATAGGGGGTCAGGTTGGGATGGGCATTGCCCATGCGGCCCGGCGGGGTGCCTGTAACCAGATAGTTCATCGCCTGATTGGCGGTGACGGACACGGCCACATCCAGCAGCGACATATCGATATACTGGCCCTGCCCTGTCGACTGACGCTGGTGCACGGCGGCCAGAATGGCGGTGGTGGCATAGACGCCGGTGAAAATATCGGTGATCGCCACGCCGGATTTCTGCGGCTGGCCATCCGCCTCTCCTGTGATCGACATCAGGCCTGACATGCCCTGAATGATGAAATCATACCCTGCGCGGTGGGAATAGGGACCATCCTGCCCGAAACCGGTGATCGAACAATAGATCAGGCGCGGATTGATCTTGTGCAGGTCGCTATAGGCCAGACCGTATTTGGCCAGACCGCCCTTTTTGAAATTCTCGATCAGGATATCGGCATCCGCGATCAGCGATTTGATCTGGTCCTGTCCCTCGGGCGTGGAAAAATCGACGGTGACCGACGCCTTGCCCCGATTGCACGAATGGAAATAGGCGGCCGAGATATCCGCATCACGGGTGACAAAGGGCGGGCCCCATTTGCGGGTGTCATCGCCAGCGGGCGATTCCACCTTGATCACTTCGGCCCCCAGATCCGACAGCGTCTGACCGGCCCAGGGGCCGGCCAGAATACGCGCCAGTTCGATGACTTTCAGCCCAGCAAGCGGCCCCGGCATCAGTTGCCCAATGCAGTTTCGATCCGCGCCGACATATCATCATAGCTGAGGTTCGAATATTTGGTGCCGTCGATAATGAATGTCGGGGTCGAGGTGATATCGTCCGCTTCGGCGTTGGCCTGATACCATGCCACCAGCGTTTGCGCCTTGTCCGCATCCTGCAAACAGGCGGTCAACTGATCCTCGCTGACGCCGGCCAGTCGCCCGATTTTGCGCAATTCTTCGACGATCTGGTTGGGATCACCGGCGCGCGCCCATGTTTGCTGTCCGGAATACAGCAGATCGGACACGCCGAAAAAGCGATCCGGTCCGGCGCAGCGGGCGATCATCGACGCCCAAAGGCCGAAGCGGTCGAAATACACTTCGCGGTAGATGAACTTTACCTTGCCGGTGTCGATATAATCGGCCTTGAGCTGTTTATAGGGACCGGTGTGAAATGACGCGCAATGCGGGCAGGTGTAGGAGGCATATTCAATGATGGTGACAGGCGCGTTTTCATCGCCCTGCACCATTTCGGTGATTGTAGAGATGTCCACATCTGCCGCCTGTTGGGCATTGGCAGCCCCGACCAACGGATTGGGCGGGGTAGACGAGGTACCGGCGAACCAGACGGCCCCGATGCCCAGGGTTACGGCAGCACAAATGACGGCGATCACACGCTTCATAGCGGATCCTTTCCTAGCGTTTTGCTTTTGATAGAACGTTTTTACCCAGCAGTTCCAGCGCGGAACGCAGGTTTTCGTTTTCGACCGATTTCGCAACCTCGCGCGCGGCCTGTTCCAATGCGGGATCGGGCGGTTGTTCGGCGGGCGATTTGGCGCGCATATCGAACTGGGCCTGACCTTCGGAAAAGCCGGTGGGCGCGGTTTGCGTGATGCGAATGCGGGAAATGGCATTGTAGCCGTAAACGGCATTCACCTTGGCGCGCAGTTGTTCCTTTTGCATTTCCAGCATCGGAGCCTGTGCGCCGGTTGTCAGCACCGTCAGCGTTGCACCAAACCCGCCGCGCCCGTAGCTGACATTGACGGGGCGCGCGATGGCGGCAACATCTTCGCCAACGATTTCGGGCCAGCCTGTCAGCACACGGCTGACGGCAAAGCCGCGCGTTTCACCCGCGCGGCGGATACGATCCGTCAACAGCGTTGCGGTCCGCTTGAATCCCTTGGTTCCGCCCTGCTTCAAGGTCATGGTTTTGGTTCTCCGCGTTGTGCGCTACTTTAGTGAACGGATGATCCAGCGCCAGTGAAACCGACCTGACAGGAGTATAAACATTGCGTGACCTGCCTGCCCCGGATGCGTTGGCCCAGGACCTTTTGCACTGGTATGACCGGCATGCGCGCGACATGCCGTGGCGGGTGCCACCTGCCGCGCGCAAGGCCGGTGTGTGCCCTGATCCCTATCAGGTCTGGTTGTCGGAAATCATGTTGCAACAAACAACTGTGGCCGCCGTGCGCGATTATTTCCTACGCTTCACGGCACGCTGGCCGACTGTTGCCGATCTGGCGGCGGCAGAGGACAGCGATGTGATGGGCGAATGGGCCGGATTGGGCTATTACGCCCGCGCCCGCAACCTGTTGAAATGTGCGCGCCAGGTGGTGGCCGATCATGGGGGCCGGTTTCCGCCCGATTACGACGCGCTGATCGCTTTGCCCGGTATCGGGCCTTATACGGCGGCGGCGATATCCTCGATCGCGTTTGATCTGCGCCATGTGGTTGTGGACGGCAATGTGGAACGGGTGATGGCGCGGATGTTTGATGTTCACACGCCCCTGCCCGCCGCCAAACCGGAATTGACGGCCTTGGCCGACACGCTGACCCCGCAAGCCCGACCGGGGGATTACGCGCAGGCCGTGATGGATTTGGGCGCGACGATCTGCACCCCGAAATCACCCGCCTGCGGGATTTGCCCGTGGCGCGCGCCCTGCGTTGCGCGCGCGCAGGGCACCGCGGCCGACCTGCCCAAGAAAACACCAAAGAAACCCAAACCGACACGCTACGGTATTGTCTATCTTGTCGAACGCAGCGATGGCGCAGTTCTGCTGGAACGCCGCCCCGATGCGGGATTGCTGGGCGGTATGCTGGGCTGGCCCGGATCGGAGTGGGCAGAAACCGCGCCCAAGGACACCCCGCCCTGCGTTGCGGACTGGAACGACACCCGAACCGAGGTGCGCCATACTTTTACCCATTTCCACCTGATCCTGAGCGTCAGGACCGCGACCGTTCGCCCACGATCATCCGGTGGACAGGGGTGTTTTTCTGGAGCGTGACAGGTTCCGCCCCTCTGACCTGCCCACCGTGATGCGCAAAGCCTATGATTTACGGAACGGAACATAACGCGGGCTTTGTGCAGGCGGGGATTCCGGTTTATATCAGGGCCGACACGATACGAGGCCCCGCATGACCCAGTCTGCCACCCAAACCGCAAGCCCGCGCGCCGCGCTGCCCTTTGCCTTGTCTCTGGCGCTGATCCCGCTGGCATGGGTTGGCGCGGTCTGTGGGGGCTGGACTGTTCTACTGTTGCCTTTGGCCACATGGGCGCTGTTTTCGGGGCTGGATGCGGTTTTGGGGCTGAACACGGACAATACCGATCCCGACACGGACGAGGACGCACTGTTCTGGTACAAAGCCATACCCATCGCGTGGGTGCCGTTGCAGTTTGTGACGGTGTTCGCCCTGATCTGGTATGTGCCACAAGCCGATCATCTGAACACGGTTGAAAAGCTGGCGCTGTTCTTTGGTGTCGGGGTGATGACCGGCACGATCGGGATCAATTACAGCCACGAGTTGATGCACCAGAAGAACCGGCTGGAACGCGGGTTGGCCGATGTGTTGCTGGCCATGGTGCTGTATTCGCATTTCCGCTCGGAACACCTGCTGGTGCATCACCGCTATGTCGCCACACCGCGCGATCCTGTGACCGCGCGCTATAACGAAGGATTTCACCGGTTCTATCCACGGGTCCTGAAACAGTGCCTGATATCGGCGTTTCGGGCGGAAAAGGATATGCTGGCGCGCAAGAACCTGCCGTGGACCGATTTCAGCAATCCGTTCTTCAAATACTGGGCGCTGCAGGGCACGATGCTGGTGCTGGCCTTTATGTTGGGCGGCTGGGCCGGTATCGGATTGTTCCTGATGCAGGCGGGGGTTGCGATCTGGCAACTGGAACTGGTCAACTATGTCGAACATTACGGGCTGACGCGCAAACATCTGGGCGATGGCAAATACGAACACGTCCAGCCGCGCCATTCATGGAACGCGCCATTCAAGGCATCGAACTGGCTGCTGATCAATCTTCAGCGCCATTCGGACCATCATTACAAGCCCGACCGCCGCTATCCGCTGTTGCAGAATTATACCGAAGCCGACGCGCCGCAATTGCCCTATGGCTATCCGGTGATGACGGTGGCCGCGATGGTCCCGCCGCTGTGGCGCAAGGTGATGAACAAACGGGTGAAACGCTGGCGCGAGATGTATTATCCCGAAATCACCGACTGGAGCGCCTATAACAAGGCGCGCACCCGATGCCGCGCTAGGCGGCATCAGCCTGCGGGGCAAGGTGGCCGGTTTTGACGTAGATCAGACAGCCTGCGTCGGAAAACGGCTGATGCTGCGACAGGTGGGGTGACCGCAGCCAAGTGCCTGCCGGATAATCGCCGTGTTCATCCTGAAACGTGCCTTCGATCACAAAAATCTCTTCTCCGCCCCAGTGGCGGTGGGCGTTGAACTTCGTGCCCGGTGCCCAGCGCACAAGGGCAACGTTTTCACCCGCCACCGAATGCAGCGGCAACACGGACAGGCCGGGGGCCGACCCGGGCACAAAAGGCGCGGTGCGGGTATCCACGACCTTTTGTTCGGTATCGTCCGCATCGAACTGGTGCAGTTTCACCAGAATGGTGCAGCCGTCTTTGGTATGGGGTTTGTGCGCCGTGCCGATGGGATTGCGCACATAAGACCCCGCAGGATAATCGCCGCTTTCATCCGAAAACACACCATCCAGCACCAGATATTCTTCGCCGCCGTCATGGGTGTGCGCATCGAAATAGGAATTCGGCGCAAAACGCACGATTGTGGTGGCGCGGGCCACTTCGTCGCCGATCCGGTCCAGCATCATGCGATCCACCCCGCCTGCGGGGGACGACACCCAGTTGTAATCGGACGGGCGCACCACCACACGTTGGGAAAAATCGGCGTTCAGTCGCATGGCGTGTCTCCTTGGCTTTGATCTGCTCCTAGATAGGGTTTGGTGGCGGATACGGCAACGGGGCGGTTCATCGGAAGACAGTTGCAGGACAAAAAAAGCCCCGCCTTTGGGGGGCGGGGCTAAGGTGAGTGCCTGTTTTACAGGCGGTCCAGACAGACCACAGGCACCGGCGGTATTCGAATTCGGGTGAAATTCAGTTGGCCATTTCCGAGCGGATCTGCTGGCGCAGCAGGTCGATGGGCACGCGTTTTGCCGTCGCGCTTGAAGTGCCAATAGGTCCAGCCATTGCAGCTTGGCGCGCCTTCCAGTGCGGCGCCGACCTGATGGATCGAGCCTTTGACATCATCGCCGATCAGGGTGCCGTCGGCGCGCACCTTGGCCTTGTGGCGGTTGTTCATTGAATAAAGCTCTTCGCCCGGGCGCAGCATGCCGCGTTCGACCAACTGGCCAAAGGGCACGCGCGGTTCGGCGCGTTTGGAGGCGCTGACCTGCAACGCCTCGCGGTCGAATTTGCGGACGTTGGCGATGCGTTTTTCGGCCACCTTGCGATAGGCGGCTTCGCGTTCGATGCCGATGAATTCGCGGCCCAGCATCTTGGCGACAGCGCCGGTGGTGCCGGTGCCAAAGAACGGATCAAGCACCACATCGCCGGGATTGGTCGACGCCGACAAGCACGCGGTGCAGCAGGCTTTCGGGTTTTTGCGTCGGGTGGGCCTTTTCGCCGTTTTCGTCTTTCAGCCGTTCATGGCCGGTGCAGATCGGCAGCACCCAGTCGACTGCGCATCTGGATCGCCTTCGTTCAGCGCCTTCAGCGCTTCGTAGTTGAAGGTGTATTTGCCGCCTTCTTCCTTGACTGGCCCAGATCATCGTTTCATGGGCGTTGGTAAAGCGTTTGCCGCGGAAATTCGGCATCGGGTTGGATTTGCGCCAGACCACATCGTTCAGGATCCAGAACCCTGGTTCTGCAGCGCGGCACCCACGCGGAAAATGTTGTGATAAGACGCCGATCACCCAGATCGCGCCGTTGCGGCTTGAGCAAGCGGCGCGCGGCCTGAGCCATGCACGGGTGAATTTGTCATAGACAGCGAAGCTGTCGAAAACTGGTCCCAGTGCGTCATCCACGGCATCGACCTTGGAATTGTCGGGGCGGTGCAGATCGCCCTTGAGCTGGAGATTGTAGGGGGGATCGGCAAAGATCAGATCAACAGAGCCTTCCGGCAAGCTGTTCATCACCTCGATGCAATCGCCATCAATAATCGTATTCAGCGGGAGCGCCGCGGCGCCCTTTGTCTTGGTCATTCTGTCTGCCTCTGTCCCGGCGCATTTTACGCTCGTTGGTTGAGGACAAAGATGAGTCAAAGCTGATTCGCCGTCAATTTCTTTTTTGAATCAAGGCTTTAAGATTTAGTCTTGATACAAGATATTGTGCACCGGTTTGAACGAACGTCTATGGTGTGGGGTCACGCCAAGATTTTGAAGCGCCAACCTGTGGCTTTTTGACGGATATCCCGCGTTTGTCTCCCAGCCATAGCCGGGATGCTGTTGCGCCAAATCCACCATGATCCGATCGCGGCATATTTTTGCAACAATCGAGGCCGCCGAAATCGAAACCGATCTGCTATCGCCCTTGATCATGGCGTTCGGCCGGAATGTGTAAACCGCGCGGAATCATATTTCCGTCGATCAACAGATAATCCGGTGGCGGGTTCAATCCGGCAACGGCGCGTTCCATCGCCAGATGCGATGCGCGCAGGATATTGAGCGTGTCGATCTCTTCGACGGTGGCATGCGCAATCGACACGTCAGCGACAGCCATCAAGGCATCGTTCAGACGTGCGCGCACAGCGGCACCCAGTTTTTTGGAATCGTTCAGCCCGGCGGGAATATTGGCGGGGTCCAGAACAACCGCCGCCGCCGTCACCGGGCCTGCCAGCGGGCCACGCCCGACTTCGTCTACACCGGCAATACGGATGTATCCGCGTGCAGCAGCATTTGTTTCGAATGAATAATCAGGTCCGGCCATACCGTTGAATGCCTTCTACAGCCCCCCGATATCAACCCGAAAAGGGGGAAAGGCGGCAAGTCAGGCCTTTCCCCAAGTTCGGCGCCAGAGAACGCGGCGCCGCTTCGCCCGCGCACTACTTGCGGGCGAAGGTGTATCCATAGGTGCGCAGGCATTGCGGGCCGTAACCGCCGCGCACGCCGTTGCGGGTGCGCACTTCGCTATAGCACTCGCGTGGCAGACGGTTCACATGACGGTAGTTTTTCCGCAGGCAGTGCTGGCCCAGCAGGCGCACCGTGCCGCGCCGCGTGTCATAATCGTTCAGGCAATAGTTGGGCAGCACCTTGCGCGCCACACGCGGTGGCAGCGGTTTGGGTTTCAAGTTATGGCGGGGCGTTTGATGGGCGCGCGGCAATGGCTGATAATCGCGGCGCGCGGTATAGTCGGGGACTTTATCCTTTTTGCGCTGGTCATTGATGATGGCACCCAGCACCACCAGCCCCGCAACGCCCGCCAGAAAGCGGGCCACGTCACGATCACCGGCGCGGGCGGAACCGGCCGAGAATGCAGTGATCGAAATGGCGACCGAAACAACGGCGGCAATGAATTTTCTGTGGAGTTTTGCGGGCATCGTGATGTTCCTTTTGCAGCGAGTGTTGAACGTTTCCCAAACCCGAAAGCAGGGACCATTCCCAAGACTGGGTGCACACGGCAAAGACAGGCAATATCAGCGCGGCGTTATCCGATAACAGCGCCGCGGCACCGGCCGGATATTGAATATCTTCCGGCAAAGGCGCAGTAAGTGGTGCATGAAACAGATACTTCTTTCCCTCGTGGTTCCCGCACTGCTGGCCTGGATGGCGACGCCGGTTCTGGCCGCCGATTGTTTCGCCGATTACAAGGCCAAACAGGATAATCCGCTGCGCCTGCATTACGGCGTGGTCCAAATCAACGGTGCCTGCACCAAAGAATCCGCAAAATCGGAAATCGCGACCAGACTGTCCGGCAGCGGCTGGACGGTGTTAAATGTTGTATCCGTTTTCGGGCCCGAAGGTTTGCCAGAAAGGAAAGACAGTGCAGGAGCTTTCTACCTCCGTTATTGATACGCGCCGGTCCGGAAACCGGATTGTGGTTTTCGGGATCGTCGGCATTGTTCTGATCCTTCTGGTTGCGGCCATCGGGCTGTTTTTCGCGTTGCCCGATGCCGGAGCATTCGATGCCCGCGTGGAACAGTTGTTTATCGAAAACAATGATCTGACGGCGCAGGCCGAGATCAAGTTGCTTGAGATTCTGGCCCAATCCGGCACAGCGTTTTCGGATACGTTGTCCAGTTACCGGATAGTGATTTTCGTGCTTTTGGTGTTCGCCACGGCGTTGTTGGTGGCGGCATTGGTGTTTCTGGTGATGCTGGTCACATTGAACCGGCGCATGGCCCAGATCGAACGGGTGGGCATTCAGGTCAATTCACTTTTGATCAGCCGCGAAGAGAAAACCGTTTACCTGAACAATCTGGGCTTTAAGCTGACCGAAGCCGCGATGGAAACCCTGAGCGTTCTGGCCGAAGCACGGCTGGATGACGATGTGCTGTCGGGATCTGAAATCGAAGGCATGATTTCAGGGCGCAATGCCGCCGATTGTGACGAAGCGGCAGGGGCCACCCGCATCAAACGGTTGCGCGACACATTGGGCAATCAGATCGTATCGGAACTGTTGGTCAAGAACATTGCAAGACGCGGCTATATGCTGGCAATCGACAAGGATGTGATACAGGTCATCTAGGTCGTGTGGATGGGTATCACCGCACCTGTTTGTGAATTTTTGCCGCATGATCGGGCAATAGCTGCTGAACCAGTTCAAACGTTAAATCGAGCGCGTTTTCAATTGTCTCTGTTTCGGGGAACAGATGCAGCCGTTGCCAGAACGCATCGGTGAACCCGTCAATCCATTCCGCAATGCGCGCCGGATTGGCCTGACCGTCACCCGCCAGCAAACGTTCGCAAACATCGCGGACGGCCTGCGTCCGGCTGATATCAAACTGGGCTGAAATACCGGCATAAGATGGTGTGAATTTCTGTTCACCCCAAAAGGCGAACCAGATCGACAAGGCGTCGGGGTTACAGACCTGCGGTGCAAAATCGGCGCGGATCAGCGCCAGCAACTGATCCAGAGGGTCTGATCCGGCAGCGTCGAGTGCAAGTTGCCAGTTTTCTTCGTAGCGGCGGTAATGTTCGCGCAATGCTTCGGTCAGAAGGCCTGTTTTCGATTTGAAATAGAAGACGGCAACGCCTTGCGACAGCGACGCCTCGTTCGCGACCGTTGCCAAGGTTGTTTTGGTCAAACCATTGGCCACAATCGAACGCAGGGTCGCATCCAGCAACTGCTGGCGGCGCTTGTCGGCATTTGCCTTGCGTTCTTTTCTGGGCTTGGCCGTATCGGTTTCAGGATTCTTCATTTCGTCGCCTCAGACAGGTCACCCCTGTTTTTCATAAACCGGACACCGTGTCAGCCAGATTATTTTTATTTGAGCGCTCAGAAAAACTTTACCAGCCAGAGACAGTTGGCTAGTATCTTTTGAAATCATGGAGATGAAATATGGGCAAACACAGCGCCTATGACGCGATTGTCGCGGGGGCGGGCCACAACGGCCTGACGACGGCCTGCTATCTGGCCAAGGCCGGTTTGCGGACACTGGTTGTGGAAAAAAACGACTGGATCGGCGGCGCCGCTGTCAGCCGGTCGCTGCACGAAGGCTGGACCTATTCCAACTGTTCCTATGTCTGTTCGCTGTTGCGCCGCGAGATTGTGCGCGATCTGGAGCTTCCACGCTTTGGATTGCAGGTTATTCCCTATGAAGGGGGTGCCAGTTTTGACCGGAATGGCGATTATTTCGCCTATATGTCCGATCATGATGCCCTGCGCCGTGAAATGGCGCGCCACAATCCCCGTGATGTGGATGCCTATGACCGGTTCAGCCAGACCGTGATTCGCCAGTGTCGCTTTATCCGGCCGTTTCTGTTGCGCAATGCGCCTGATCCGACATCGATGAAACCGCGCGACATTTCCGAATTGCTGTTTCTGGTCAAACAGGCGCACGGATTGGGTGCCAAGGAACTGGGCGAAACCCTGCGGTTCTGGACCATGTCGATTGGCGATTTTCTGGACGAGCATTTTGAAAACGATCTGATCAAGGCGCATCTGGCCGGATCAGGGATCATCGGCACCGGCCTTGGGGTGTATTCGCCGGGCACAGCCTATGTGTTGTTGCACCATTACATGGGCGATGTGGATGGCGCGATTGGCGCGTGGGGGTTTGCACGCGGCGGGATGGGCGCGATTTCCAATGCGCTTGGCGCAGCCTTCGAAGAGGCGGGCGGCGAAATTGCCGTTGGGTCGGGCGTTGAAAAATTTCTGGTCAAGGACGGCAAGGTCACAGGTGTTGCGCTGGAAAACGGCGATACGTTCGAAGCCCCGATTGTGGCATCGAACATGGATGTGAAACGCACATTCCTGCACCATGTAGACCGCAGCGATCTGCCCGCAGATTTTACCCGCGCTGTCGAACGGTTCAAAATTCGCGGGTCCAGCGGCAAGATCAACATTGCGCTGGATGCCCTGCCCGAATTTCCCGCAGCGCCCGCAAACGCCACGTTCCTGCGCGGCGACATGCATTGTTCAACCTCTCTGAACGAACTGGAACGTGCCTATGACGACTGGAAAGAGGGGCAATGGTCGTCCGATCCGTATTTCGACATGCTGATCCCCAGCCAGATCGACCCGACGATGGCACCCCCCGGAAAACACATGATGACGGTGTTTGTGCAATACGCACCTTATGACCTTGACGTTGACGGGGTGCGCAGCGGCGAAAACTGGAACGATGCCACCCGCAAAGCCTTTGCCGATTGTGTGTTCGACAAGATCGAACAGGCCTGCCCCGATATCCGCAAACGCGTGGTGCATGCAGAAGTGCGCACACCCTGGGACATCGAGAAAGAGGTTGGGCTGACCGAAGGCAACATTTTTCAGGGGGAACTGACATTCGATCAGTTGCTGTTCAACCGTCCGGTGCCGGGATACGCGCAATATGACACGCCGATTGACGGCATGTATATTGTCGGGTCTTCCGCCCACCCCGGTGGCGGTGTGATGGCGGCCCCCGGCGCAAACGCCGCGCGTGAAATTCTGCGCACCATCGGCAAGGGCAAGTTGATGCCCAGCTTTGCAGCGTGAGGGGGGCGGTATGAACACAACATCCAAACCCTATGACGCGATTGTAATTGGTGCGGGGCACAACGGGCTTGCCGCTGCGGCGACGCTGGCCGCCAAGGGCAAATCGGTGTGCGTGATCGAACGGGACACGGCGATTGGCGGAATGTCCAAAACGGTGGATTTGGGCGACGGGATCAAGGCCCCGCAAATTGCGCATCTGCTGTACAATCTGAATCCGGTTGTGGCGCGCGAGATCGGGTTGACCCTGCCCAAATCGGTCGACCTGCCATCCGTGTCGCTGTCCAAAGATGGCAAACATGTCGTGATCGACGGCAACACCGTGGCGTTTGCCGATGGATCGCCCCACCCCGAGGCAAAGACCTATCGCGCGCTGGTGGCCCGTTTGCAAAAATTCGCAACGCTGCTGGGCCGGATGTCGGTCAAGCCGCCCCCGTCCCTGTCGGGCGGATTGGGGGATATGGCCACGCTGAAGGAACTGGCCGGGCTGGCCAAGCTGGGCGTTGATCTGAAGCGTATGGGCAAAAAGGATATGCGGGAATTTCTGCGTATCCTGCTGTCAAACGCCAGTGACGTTCTGCTGGACGAGCTGGAAGACGCACCGCTGGCGGGCGCATTATCGGCAGATGCCGTGCGCGGGGCCTATGCCGGGCCCGCGTTCGCCCGGCACTGTGTTTTCGCTGATGTACCGATTGGGCAACGGTGGCACGGTTCAACTGCCGATGGGCGGAATGGGCGCGGTGGCCGATGCCTTTGCCGCCGCAGCGCGGGGCAAAGGCTGTGACATTCGCACCGGCACCGGTGTGGCGCGTGTTCTGGTGGACGAGGACCGCACGCAAGGCGTGGAACTGGACGACGGAACAGTGATCCGGGCCAAGGCGGTTTTGTCCAGCCTTGGCGGGTTCCAGACCATGCAAATGGCGGGCGTCGGCCCATTTTGATACCGAAGCGGTGCGCCGCATGCGCAACCTGCGCAACAAGGGCACAACCGCCAAGGTGCATCTGGTGCTAAGTGGTGCGCCCGAATTCAGCGGATTGTCGGCAGAACAGGCGCGCGCGCGGTTGCTGGTTGCCCCGTCATCGACCTATGTCGAACGGGCGTTCAACCCCGCGAAATACGGCGAAATGTCGAAAGAACCGGTGATCGAAGCCGTTGTTCCCAGCCTGTCCGACCCGTCGCTGTGCACAAACGGACAGCATATTCTGTCTGCTGTGGTCAGCTATGTGCCCTACGCGCTGGACGGTGGATGGGACGACAAGGCGCGCACCCGTCTGATCAAGCTGACCATCGACACGCTGGAGCATTATGCGCCCGGCCTGTCCAAACTTGTGACCCGCGCAGACGCGTTGACCCCCGCCGATATCGAGGCGCAGACCGGCGCGCCCGGCGGCCACTGGCATCACGCCGAAATGGGGTTTGACCAGATACTGACCGTCCGGCCCGCCAACGGCATGGCGCATTACCGGTTCGGCATTGGCGGCTATTACCTGTGCGGGGCATCCGCCCATCCCGGTGGGGATGTGATGGGGGCAGCAGGGCGCAACGCGGCGCTGCAACTTTTGCAGGACGGAGGTGTGTAATGGCGCGTGCGGCAAAACAGAAAACACAAAAAACAGGCGTTCCGATCGGATTGATCGACGGCCCGTTCCAATCACGGTTGGAACCGCTGAGCCGCGCCAGATCGTGGGGGCGCTGGGCCGGTTACGTTTCGCCACTGGTGTTGGACACGGTCGAGTTCGAATATTTCGCGATCCGCAATCAGGCGACGCTGTTTGATATCTCGCCGATGCACAAATACCGGATTTGCGGCCCCGACGCGCTGGCCATGGTCAACCGTCTGGTCACACGCGATGTGCGCAAAATCCGCGATGGCCGCGTCAGCTATGTCATGTGGTGCGACGAAGACGGCATGTTGATCGACGACGGCACGCTGTTCCGCTTTGCTGCCGATGATTTCCGCCTGTGCTGTCAGGAACCGATGTTCGGCTGGCTGCTGGATGCGGCATGGGGCTTTGACGTGCAGATCATCGACGAAAGCGATCTGGTTGCAGCCGTATCGCTGCAAGGGCCAACATCGTTTTCGCTGCTGAAAGATGCGGGCCTTGGCGCGGTGGCGGATATGAAACCGTTTGACTGGCGCGAAATAGAGCCTGATTTGTGGGTGTCGCGTACCGGCTTTACCGGCGATCTGGGCTATGAACTCTGGGTGCCGTGGGACAAGGCCACCCAGTTGTGGGACAGATTGTGGGCTGCGGGGGATCATTGGGGCGTGCGCGCCATCGGATCCGAAGCGTTGAATATCGTGCGGATCGAGGCAGGGTTTATTGCTGCGGGCGTGGATTTTCAGCCGGTGCATGCGGTCATGCGATTGCATCGCGGGCGCACCCCGATCGAATTGGGGTTCGAAAAGATGGTGGCCTTTGACAAGGGCCATTTCAACGGACGCCGCGCGCTGATGAAACAGGTCAGCGATGGCCGCCGCTATCATCTGGCCAAGATCGACATTGGCGGGTTCAAACCGGCGCAGGACGCGCTGATCTATCACCGCAAAAAGAAGGAGGTGGGGTTTGTCACCTCCGGTGTCTGGTCGCCCACCACGAAACGCAACATCGCGCTGGCCGAATTCAAGGCCCCCTACGGGTTTGCCATCACATCCGATCTGTGGGTCGAGGTATATGTGAACGAAGAAGGCCGCTGGGACCGCCGTCTTGTCCCGCTGAAAATAGAAAACAAGCCGTTCTTCCAGAACGCACGCGCACGGGCCACGCCGCCCGGCCCGTTTTAATCCGCGACGAAGGAGAGATATCATGACAAGTGTCAGCGAGAATATCACAGCCATACCGAATGAACCGGACGCAGAGCAGTTGAATGCATGGGATCGCAAGTACCAGCTTCATCCCTGGTGCCCGATGGACAGTTGGCGCGATTACGACAACATGCTTGTCGATCAGGCCGAAGGCATTTACATCTGGGACCATGAACGGCAAACGCTTTATCGACGGCCCCGGTGGCATGTGGTGCGTCAACATCGGATATGGCCGTCAGAAAATGGCCGATGCGATATCGGCGCAGGTGATGCGTCTGGCCTACAACTCTCCCTGGACCACGACGACCGAACCGTCCGCCGTTCTGGCCCGCAAGATCGCCAAAATGACACCCGGCGATCTGAACAACGTGTTTTTCACCACGGGCGGGTCCACCGCTGTCGACAGTGCCCTGCGGACCGTCCAGTTCCTGAACAACCGGTTGGGACGTCCCAACAAGAAAATCGTGATCGCGCGGGAAAAGGGATACCACGGATCGACCTATCTGGCCTCGACCGTGACGGGCAAAGAACGGGACAAGAACCGATTTGACGTGGAAAGCCGTCTGGTCGAATTCCTGCCCGACGTGAACCCGTATCGCCGCCCCAAAGGCATGAGCGTTGAAGACTGGTGCGATGAAAAGATCGCCGATCTTGAAAACGCGATTGCAGAGCTTGGACCCGAGAATGTCGGCGCGTTCATCGCCGAACCGATCCTGTGTTCCGGCGGCGTGATCATCCCGCCCCCCGGCTATCACAAGCGCACGCTTGAGGTGTGTCGCAAGCATGACATCATTTATATCTCGGACGAGGTGGTGACAGGGTTTGGCCGCTTGGGCCACTGGTTTGCCAGCGAAGATGTGTTTGGCATCCAGCCCGATATCATCACCTGTGCCAAGGGTCTGACATCTGGGTATCTGCCGTTGGGCGCGTGCATCATTTCCGACCGGATCATGCAGCGCATGACAGGGCCGGATCAGGATGTTCTGTTTTCCAACGGCTATACCTATTCGGCCCACCCGGTATGCTGCGTTGCCGCCCTGACCAATATCGAGATTATCGAAGAAGAGGGTATTCTGGAGCATGTGCGCGAGATCACGCCGCACTTTCAGAAGCGCCTGCATGATCTGATCAAATACCCGATTGTCGGTGATGTGCGCGGTATGGGGCTGTTGGGATGTATCGAAGGCCGCCCCGAGGAAGACGGCGGCAATCTGGACGCGCAGCGCAAACTGGGCGCACTGCTGGATGAAGCCTGTGAAGAAATGGGGCTACTTGTGCGCCCGTTGATCAACATGGCGGTATTTTCGCCACCGTTGATCATCACCAAAGACCAGATCGACGAGATGTTCGATATTCTGGAAAAGGCGCTTCAGAAGGTCACGGATGATATGGCGGCTGCCGCCTAGCGCAACAGTGTCGGGTGTTCGCGTCGGCCATGTGTCTGCGCCGGATCAATGTTCCGGCCCAGATCCATCGCCGCGCGATAGCCGCTGTAAACCGCCGCCGCAATCGTCGAAGCCGCGTCTGCGTCTCCGATGCGCAGTAGCGTTTTCATCTCTGGCGTGCGCCGATCTGAAAGGTCTGAATACAAATCAGTGACTGGCAGCCTGCGGGTCAGCGGGATGACGCATTCGCAGGCGATCACATCCGTCTGGCCGGAAAACACGCAGCGCAGCCGTGCGCTGCCTTTTTCGACACCGGCGACCTGTTGATTGGTCAATATTCTGACGCCGGCGTTGATCAGGGCGGCGTTGGATTGCATCTGTTCGGAAGTATGCGTGCCCCATGCACAGGCCCGCCCTGCCGGCGTAACAAGGGTGACGTCGTGGCCGCGCATACGTAATTCCAACGCGATCACCGATCCCATGTAATAGTGATCATCGTCATAAATAACGACCGACTGCACGCCGATTTGTGATCCATCCAGAACGGTTTCAGCGTTGATGATCATGTTCGGATCAACAGGATCAAACCCAAAGTCGCTATGGCGTCCGATCGCATCCGAAGCCCAGCGCGCACCGGTGGCGATCAAGACGTGATCCACCCCCAAGGCAATTACGTCGTCAGCGCCCATGCGGCTTTCCGGGTAAACTTTGACGTTGTCCAGTTTGGCGATCTGACCGGTTCGCCAGTCGCGCACCCGCGCCCATTCCGACAGACCGGGCAAACGGGCTTCGCGGGTCACGCGGCCACCCAGTTCCCGTTCGGCTTCGGCCAGCATCACATGGTGTCCGCGTGCGCCCAACACGCGGGCGGCTTCCATCCCGGCAGGCCCGCCCCCGACCACAAGCACCTTTTCGGGTCGGTCGCTTTTTCCGGTTTTTTCCGGATGCCAGCCAAGACGCCATTCTTCGCCCATCGTCGGGTTTTGGGTGCACCGGATCGGAACACCCAATGAGTCCTGCGCATAGCAGATATTGCACCCGATACATTCCCTTATGTCGTCTGATCGCCCTTGTGCGATCTTGTTGGGCAGAAACGGGTCCGCGATCGACGGGCGCGCTGCGCCGATCAAATCCTGTGTGCCGTTGCGAATGACCCGCGCCATCGTGTCGGGCGAGGTATAGCGCCCGACCGCCACGACAGGTTTGTCGGTTAATGCCTTGGCGCGCGCCACGCTATCGGCAAGCGCGGCCTCTTTTACAAAGCGGGACGTGCCCATTTCGACGCCGTAGTCATGGACTGTCAGATCCCAAAGGTCCGGCAACCCAGACAGCAATGCAAACGCATCATAGGTTTCTGGATCTTCCAGATCGACGGTGAACCGTGTGGCAACGGCGGCCCTGTCCCCGACAACCTCTTTCGTGTCTTCGATGATTTCCGCCACAAGACGCACGCGGTTTTGCAGGCTTCCGCCGTATTCATCACTGCGCGTATTGGTATCCGCATTCAGAAATTCCGACAGCAGATAACCGTGTGTGGCGTAGACATAGACAATATCGAACCCCGCCTCCAACGCGCGCAAGGCCGCATCGCGGTGCCACTTGCGGATGTTCCGGATGTCCTGCTTGTCAATCCGGCGGGTCTGGCCGGGATGGAAGACGCTGCCGTCGGTTTGCGGTCGGTTGCGCAAGCCCAAAGGCGGCACCCGAGAGGCAAGGTTGACCGTCATGCCACCACCAACCCACAATTCGACACCAGCCAACGCACCATGTTCATGCACGGCGTCTGTCATCAATCGATGGGCATCGATATCTTCCGGCCCCCACAGCGTGGCATTGGCGTGGCCTTCGTTGTCCGAACTGGGGTGGATCGAACAATATTCGGTGTTCACGACGCCCCAGCCACCTTCTGCCTTGATCCCCCGCATGGCCGCCAACGCATTCGGACGCCGCCAGCCCATCCCCGTGCAATGGGGCGCCTGATAAAAGCGGTTTTTGGCCGTGACCGGCCCGATCTGGATCGGTTGAAACAGAATATCGTGTACAGGATCGCGCATAAATTAGCCTTACGGTTCCGAGTTTCTCTTCAATTTTATTTGAGCGCTCAATAAAAACTTGTGTCAACACAGAATCCCCCTTAGCCTTTAGGGAAAATACAAATAACATCGTCCTGACGGACTAAGAAAACCAAAAAAGGGGAGAACTATGAAACACTATAAATCCATCAGCGCGGCCTTGGCCTGTTCGGTCGCAGCCGTCGCAACCATGGTGCACGCGCAAGATGCTGAACTGGTTGTCTTTGACTGGGCCGGATACGAAGATCCGGAGTTTTATACAGCCTACACAGAAACACACGGCCAAGGCCCGACTTTCGCGTTCTTCGGTGACGAAGAAGAAGCGTTCCAGAAGTTGCGTTCGGGGTTCAAGGCCGATCTGGCACATCCGTGTTCCCAATCGGTCCCAAAGTGGATCGAGGCCGGATTGATTGCACCGCTGGATACATCGCGGATTGACCGCTGGGATGAACTTGACCCGAATTTCCGCGAAATCGAGGCGTTCAAGAAAGACGGCGAATATTATTTCGTGCCGATCGACTGGGGCAATACAGCCACCACCTATAACACCGAATTGCTAAGCGAAGAGGACGTCGCATCACTGCAAGCGTTCGCGGACCCGAAACATGCGGGCCGCATTTCCATCGGGGATAACGTGGATGATGCCTATGCCCTTGGGTTTCTGGCAACGGGCGTGAAAGACTGGACCACGGCAACAGACGAACAGTTCAAGGCGGCATCGGATTTCCTGCGCAAGGTGCACCCAAACGTACGCACCTACTGGTCTGACGGCGCGACGCTGGCGCAGTTGATGCAAAGTGGCGAGGTGTATCTGTCATGGGCATGGAACGAAACGTTTTCGACCATGAGCTATGAAGGCTTTCCGATTGCGATGAAGCGTGACACCGCCGAAGGATCATCCAGCTGGGTGTGCGGATACACGAAAATGGCCGATGGGCCCGGTTCGCAAGACAAGGTCTATGATTTCATCAACGCATGGCTTGAGCCCAAGACTGCCGAATACATCGTCAGCGCGTGGGGCTACGGCCACAGCAACGCCGAAGCCCTTTCGGGTATGAGCGCAGAAGATCTGGCCGCTGTTGGTCTTGAAACCAGCGACAGCCTGCGGGATGGCACATTGTGGCAAGCGCCCGTGCCGTCGGAATTGCGTGAGAAAATGATTGCGGAATTCGAGCTGATCAAGGCCGGTTTCTAAGACACCGCACACCATGAACCTGAATGCTGCCAGACCACAATCTGGCAGCATTTTTTGTGCCGTCGCGCAGGTCAGGCCGGACGATGTGCCCGGATGTGATGGGGGCAATGTTCACCGGACTTCAACACCTTGACCATCGCCGTCCATGTCTTGATCTGGTCGGCGATGAAGGGCGCGCCATGATCCCGCTCCAGTTCGGATCGGTCAGGACCGACCAGATAGGCCAGTTCCTGTTCGCCGACTTGCGCGTACCACGCATTGCGGCTGGACAGCGTTACGTCTTGGAAACCCGCCCCGTGCAATGCATCCGCATACCGCGTGGGAGAGGCCATTGCGAAATCAAGCGCTTCGAGTTTGATGTAATTCTGCATGTCCCGAGACGGGGTATCATCATGGGCGATCAACCAATCAGACGCCGCGAACCAGCCACCGGGCTTCAGAACGCGAAACACCTCGGCTGACAGGAAATCCTTGTCCGGAATGTGGATGATCGAATCCTTGGAGAACACGACATCAAAACTTTGATCGTCAAATTCGAACGGTCCGGGGGACACTTGTTTGATGGTCACGCGATCTTGCAGACCGGCATGTGCGATCCGCGTGCGCGCCGCATCGCACACAGGCGTTTCCACATCCACACCGGTAACGTGGCCCGCACCGTGATCGCGCGCCAAAGACAACGTGATGGCGCCCGATCCACAGCCGATATCCAGAACGGTTTTTCCGGTCAGGTCCAGACCCGTCAGAACGCGCGACACCTCTTGTGGGCCGCCGGGTGAAAGATATCCTTCGCCCCACATCTGTTCCAGAAAAGCGATATGGGCATTGTCATAAAGATCATCCGACACAGTCATTTCCTTTTGCAGCGGGCGTGGGTGGTGGACCTGTCATCTTGCCTGCTTCAGGTCACGCATATGGAGTGCCCTAGTTGAACAAAACGATCGAATCCGACCCCCACCCAACGGGCACGGTGTTTCCCGGTTTTACCACAGACCGCCCTGCCGTGTTGCGCATGGAGATCGTGACCGGCTTTGTCTGCTCTGGCAGCAGGACATCGTAATACGTCATGTCGCCGTAATAAGATGTGTTCACCACCTCGGCATTGACCGTCCGTTCGGACGCTGTGCCATCAAACAGAACAGTCAGCATTTCAGGGCGAATTCCGACGGTTTCGATGGTTTGCGGCGTCAATCCGTCAGGCACCTGCGCGCGCGGTATCTGCACCTGCCCCAAGGCCGGAATATCAAGTGTGATATCATTATTCACTATTTGAACGAACTGCGCATCCAGAAAGTTCATAACCCCAATAAAGGAGGCCACCCGCCGCGTTTTCGGGAACCGGTATAATTCCTCCGGCGTTGCCATCTGGGCAATTTCGCCTTCGAACATAACCGCGATACGGTCCGACATGATCAACGCTTCTTCCTGATCATGGGTCACCAGAATGAACGTGATGCCCAGCGATTGCTGCAAGGCCCGCAATTCCACCTGCATCTGTTCGCGCAGTTTCTTATCCAAGGCTGAAAGCGGTTCATCCAGCAACACGACCTTTGGCTTCATCACCAGTGCCCGCGCCAAGGCAACCCGCTGACGTTGCCCGCCCGACAATTCGTGCGCCGCGCGGCTGCCGTATCCTGCCAGATCGACCTTGGCCAAAGCGTTTTCAACTTCTTTTGCCATGTCGGCCTTGGACAGTTTCTTGCGCTTCAACCCATAGCCCACGTTTTCTGCAACGCTCAGATGCGGGAAAATCGCATAGCTTTGAAACACCATGTTGGTCGGGCGCAGGTTGGCCGATATCCCATCCATCGGCTTGCCGTCGATAATGATGGAACCGGTTGTTGGATCTTCAAATCCCGCAATCATCCGCAACAAGGTGGTTTTGCCGCACCCCGACGGACCCAACAGCGAAAAGAACTCGCCCTCGTTTATCTCTGCGTTTATGCCGCGTAAGGCCTGGACCGACCCGAAACTCTTGGTGACGTTTTCCAGACTTATGATCGTTTTGGGGGTCATACCGTTTTCGCTTTTGGTCATGTGCTACATAAATCCGCCGGATGTGGACGCGTCCAGCCCCTGCCGGCGCGCCGACCGGCGCCGGAACCATTCCGATGCCATCAACAGCAGGATCGACAGGGCCAGCAAAATGGTGCCCAGCGCCATGATAGATGGTAATTTGGTCGGAAACCGCAACTGGCTCCAGATGTAGACCGGCAATGTCACATCGGTGCCTGTCAGGAAGAACGCGATGATGAATTCATCAAGCGAGATGGTGAAGGTGATCAGCATGCTTGAGATGATGCCCGGCATGACCAAGGGCAGCGTGACCCGCGTAAAGGTGCCCCATTTGGTTTCGCCAAGATCGAACGAGGCTTCTTCAAGGCTTTGATCAAGCCCTTGGAACGCCGAACTGAGAATGGCGATGGCAAAGGGTGTGCAGATCAGGACATGACCGGCAACCACCGTCCAAAGTGATAGTGACATGCCCAATTGCATCAGCATGACCAGCAGCGCCACCGCAACAATGATTTCCGGCAGAACAAGCGGCAGCATGATGAACCCGACAATGCCCTTTTTCATAGGAAACCGGTAGCGCGCCATCGCCCGCGCCGCACAGGCACCAAGCAACGTGCTGATAACGGCCGTTGAAATGGCAACCAGCAGGCTGTTTTTCACTGCACTGTGCAGCGCTTGCGTTTCCCACAGAAGATCAAACCATTTGGTGGTATAGCCGCTCAGCGGGAAAGCGATGATCGTTGCGTCGTTGAACGCAAAAAGTGGCAGCAAAATCACCGGCGCATAGAGAAACACCATATAGGCCACCGCGTAGACAAGCAGCCAGTTCACCGACAGAAAGTTGCGCCGTTTCACGCTCATCGCTGAACCTTTCCACCGAACCGGCGCCCGGCCAGAAAGATCAGCACGCTGATAAAGGCGACGACAACCATCGACGTAACCGCGAGCGCAGCCCCCAGTGGCGCGTTATTGGCCTTGCCGAACTGGATCTGGATCATATTGGAAATCATCAACCCGTCGGTGCCGCCCACAAGACGCGGCGTGATGAAATCACCCACGGTCGGGATCAATACAATCAGGGTCGCCGCCACGACGCCGGGCATGGCCAGCGGCAATGTCACCCGGAAAAACCGGCGCAACGGCCCGTCGCCAAGATCTTCCGCCGCCTCCAGTAAGGACCGATCGATTTTTTCAAGCGCAACAAAGATCGGCAGGATCGCAAACGGCGCCCACGCATGGGCCAGCGTCAGCACAACCGCATTGGCATTATAAAGAATAAAGGTCAGCGGTTCGTCGATCAGACCAAGGTTCATCAATGTGGAGTTGAGAACGCCGTTATACCCAAGGATCACTTTCCAAAGAAACACCCGCAACAGATAGCTTGTCCAGAACGGAACGGTGATCAGAAAAAGCCACAACGCCTTGCGCCGCTTGACGTGGAAAGACAGGAAATAGGCAATGGGAAACGCCAGCAGAACCGTCACAGCCGTGACAATCAGCGATATCCGGATCGAACGGTACAACAACACCTGATAGATCGGCTGCGACCATGCCTCTTTGTAATTGTTCAGCGTCAGTGTCCGGTCGATATCCAGATAGTTTTGCGTCCAGAAACTGAAGGTCAGCACCATCAAAAGCGGCGCGGCCAGCATCACCAACGCATAAAGCAGCGTCGGGCTGATCAGTTTCAGGCCCTGACGGTGTTCTTTACTTAACTCAACCGACAATCACGAATTCCCCGCCGATAATGCCACTGCCTTTGAAAGGGTCTTGTGTGGCAAATCATGCATATTTCGGATCACCTGTCGCCCTTTACTTTTTCCAACAGGGCCGCGTTTTCCGTTTCGACCGTGCCTGCCGCAGGTTCATCCTGGGTCAGCACGGGAAAAAGACGCCGCAATTCATCGTGATACGCCTTCACGCCATATTCCAGATCGGACAGAACAACACCGTCATAGGCACTTGAAAACGCCGCTTCCCATGTCCATTCGATCAATTGTTCGTCTTCTTTTGTTGTCAGCCGGTCAATCCGCCCGCTGAGATAACGTGACAGGCGCATCCGGCGATCTTCGTTCTTGTGTTTGTAAACCGCGCCGCGCTGGATGCATTTCCCGTTCGAAATGGGAAACTCCTGATAAAAACTGATCGAGTCCGGATACAGGCTGATCACGAAATTGGGGAACATCCCGATGTATAGCCACGCATTTTTATGGTCGTCGTCCAGATTGTCCGGGCTTTTCAGAATGTTCTTGTACTGCCGTACGCTCCACAACCGGCCGGGGCCTTCGCGGAAATTGGCGTAGGACCGGTTTGAACCCTCTGTCAAAGGTTCATCATAATAATTGCCGCCATAAAGGTCCTGCAATCCGGGATGGGCCATCGGCACGTGATAGCCTTCGTTGTCCACATCGCGCACACATTTCCAGTTCGCGTTGACTTCCTCGGCCCAGAACCCGTCTCCTGTCGGGACGAAATCCTCGGTGTTGTACTGATCCACCTCCGCTTCCAGACGTGCGAGTATCTGTTTGACCGAAGGTTGCGGGCCTGGCTGGAAGCGTACGAACACAAACCCCTTCCACACCTCGAACTCCAAAGGCTTCAGCCCGAATTCCACAGGGTCCAGATCCGGCAGGGTTTTGGGCTGCGCCGCGCCGCGCAGCGTGCCATCAAGATTATAGGCCCACCCGTGAAACGGGCAGATGATTGCGGATTTACAGGTGCCGCTTTCTTCGCCAACCACCCGCGATCCGCGGTGGCGGCACAAATTGTGAAACGCCCGGATTTCCCCGTCTTCGCCGCGAATGATCAGCGCGCGTTCGCCCACGATGTCAAAAGCCAGAAAATCGCCCGTATTCGGCACATCGCTTGCGTGACACACAACCTGCCAATGCCGCCTGAACAGCATGTCTTTTTCCATCTCGAGCATTTCGGGATTGAAAAAGCTCCACGCCGGCAAACCTCTGCGGTCCCAGGTGTTGGGGATGTTCAAATTCGGATCTTGATCATTCATTAGGAAAGCGCCTCCGGGCACCCAGTTCAACATTCCATCTTCGTAACAGATAATGTTTGAGCGCTCAAATAAAAAAGAAGCCGTGCGAAAAGCAAACCCCCCGACATGCGCCGGTAAACCCCGATCAGAACCATTTGTTTTGTGCGTTTGGCGACCCCGGCAGGATTCGAACCTGCAACCTGCCCCTTAGGAGGGGGCTGCTCTATCCAGTTGAGCCACGGGGTCACGCGGGCCCGTCATAGCGTGACGATCCGTGGTTGTCATGGATTTTGCATCACGCTTGAACCGGTAACCCTGTTTGCGTTAACAAAGATCGACAGTGCAGCAATCAATCGAGACACACCCGTGACAGTAGAAACCAAACGCCCGCTGACCCTTCGCGATGTTTCCGAAGCCTCCGGTGTGTCCGAAATGACGGTCAGCCGGGTTCTGCGCAACCGTGGCGATGTATCGGATGCAACCCGCGAACGTGTTCTGGCTGCCGCCAAGCAGTTGGGTTACGTGCCCAATAAAATTGCGGGCGCGCTGGCGTCGCAGCGGGTCAATCTGGTGGCGGTGATTATTCCGTCCCTGTCAAACATGGTATTTCCCGAGGTGCTGACTGGCATCAATCAGGTGCTGGAAGACACGCCCTTGCAGCCGGTTGTCGGGGTAACCGATTATCTGCCCGAAAAAGAAGAACAGGTGCTGTACGAGATGCTGTCGTGGCGGCCTTCCGGCGTGATCATTGCCGGGTTGGAGCATTCGGATGCGGCCCGCGCCATGTTGAAAAATGCGGGCATTCCCGTGGTCGAGATCATGGATGTGGACGGCCGCCCAGTGGACGCGATGGTGGGCATTTCGCATCGCCGTGCGGGGCGTGAAATGGCGCAGGCGATCCTGAAGGCAGGCTATCAGCATATCGGGTTTATGGGCACCAAGATGCCTTTGGACCATCGCGCGCGCAAACGGTTCGAAGGGTTCACCGAAGCATTGGCAAAGGCCGGTGTCGAGATCGAGGACCGAGCCTTTTATTCAGGCGGATCGGCACTGGTTAAAGGCCGCGAAATGACCCAGCAAATGCTGGAGCGCAGCCCTGATCTGGATTTCCTTTATTATTCCAACGATATGATCGGTGCGGGCGGTTTGCTTTATCTGCTGGAACAGGGCATCGATATTCCGGGACAAATCGGTCTTGCGGGCTTTAACGGGGTCGAATTGTTACAGGGTCTGCCGCGCAAGCTGGCCACGATGGATGCCTGCCGTCTGGAAATCGGGCGGGCCGCGGCCAAGATCATTTGCGATGCAATGGACGAAAACGGCACGGATCACGAAACCCAGATTACCCTGACCCCGAAAATTTCCTATGGCGACACGCTGAAACGGCGTTGATCGGGTGCCTGTCCCGATTTTGAAAAACGCCGATGCACGGCGCGTGTTTCTGGACCGGCATGCCCTGGCCGAACCGCCTAGCGGGTCCGCAAAGGGGACGATGCTGTGCGACCTGATCAAACGGTTGGGATTTGTCCAGCTTGACAGCATCAACACAGTCGCCCGCGCGCACGATCTTATCCTGTTTGCACGACGCCCGTCCTTTCGAAGCGCGGATCTGAAACGGTTATATGAAAAAGATCAGGCCCTGTTCGAACACTGGACCCATGATGCCGCGATGATCCCGATGGACTATTATCCGCACTGGCACTTGCGGCAGGCGCGGGATGCCCAAAAGCTTAGAAATCAGTGGCGCAACTGGCGGCGCGACGGGTTTGAACGCCAGTTCGAAGACGTCTTGCGGCATGTGCGTGATCATGGCCCCGTCGGGTCTTCGGATGTGGGCAAGGACGAGAAGCGTGGGTCGGGCGGTTGGTGGGATTGGCACCCGTCCAAAACAGCGCTGGAATACCTTTGGCGCAGCGGGGCCTTGGCGGTTACGGGGCGCAACGCGTTTCAAAAGCAATATGATCTGACAGAACGCGTGATTGATCAGAACCTGATGAACACATGCCCTGATCCGCAGATCAGCATCGACTGGAAATGTGCCGGCGCGCTGGACCGTCTGGGGTTTGCCAGTTCGGGTGAAATCGCGGCATTCTGGGCCACCGTCACACCCGCCGAGGCCAAGGCATGGTGCGCCCGGCATCTGGCCACCGGCGATCTGATCGAGATTGATGTTGAAGGTGCAGACGGGTCATTGCGGCGCTGTTTTGCGCGACCCGATATTTTTACCAGCGCACAATCTGCGCCTGAGCCGACCAACCGCATCCGCGTTCTAAGCCCGTTTGATCCGGCATTGCGTGACCGCGCCCGCGCCGAACGTCTGTTCGGGTTTCACTATCGTATCGAGGTTTTTACGCCCGCCCCCAAACGCAAATACGGGTATTATGTCTTTCCGCTGTTGCAAGGCCGCAGGTTGGTCGGGCGGATTGATATGAAAGCGCACCGCGATCTGGACAAACTGATTGTCAAAGCGGTCTGGCCGGAAAAAGATATCAAATGGTCAAACAGCCGGACACAAAAGCTTGGCTCTGAACTGGTTCGGGTGGCCCGTCTGGCCGGAACATCCGACATTGAATTCGCCGATGGCTGGCTGCGCCCCTGAATTGACCATTTGACAGACTCAAAACTTTTCGCCACGGTTTTCTGGTCTCTTTGGATCGGCGGACACCTTTTTGAATAGCATTGTTCAAACCCAGCTTTGCAATCGCCGCGCCACCGGCTGCGATCTGGTTGTCTAACCGGCGGGGCTGAAACGCCCCTGTTTGCCAATATTAGACACGGGCGTTCCGGCCCATTTTTCAAAGACATCCAATGACAGTCCAATCCAGTTTGCGCCTTGCCGTTGATATCGGCGGCACGTTTACCGATACGGTACTTATGAATGGGGACCTGCAGGTTCTTGCCACGGCCAAAACCCCGACAACACCGGGTAACCCGACACTTGGTGCGCTGGACGGCGCACGCATCGCGCTGGAATTGGCCGGTCAGCGGATGGCCGATGTTACCGGATTTATCCACGGGACAACCCTTGCAACCAACGCGTTGATCGAACGGCGCGGCGCGCGTGTTGCAACCATCACAACTGCCGGTTTTCGCGATATTCTGGAAATCGCCTATGAACGGCGCTACAGCCAGTACGACATTAATCTGACCAAACCGGATTTATTGGTCACGCGGGACCGCAGCCTGACAATCGGCGGGCGCATGAATGCAAAGGGTCAGGAACTGATCCCTTTGGACAGAGATGCCCTGCCGGTTCTTTTACAACAGATTGACGCCTGTCAGGCGGATGCTGTGGCGATCTGCCTTTTGCACAGTTACGCAAATGCCGATCACGAACAGCAACTGGCCCGACTGATCGCGCAACACCGGCCGGATCTGGTGGTGTCCATATCCAGTGACATCAGCCCCGAAGCCCGCGAATTCGAACGATTATGCACGACCGTTGCCAACGCATATGTTCAACCGCTGATGTCGCGGTATCTGAAAGATTTCGCAGATCGGTTCAAGGCCGAAGGCCTGACCTGCCCGATCCTGATGATGACGGCAGGTGGCGGGATGACCACGCTGGACACGGCGGTGCAACATCCGATCCGTCTTGTTGAATCCGGGCCGGCGGGCGGTGCCATTCTGGCGGCGCGTGTTGCGGCGCAAAGTGGCGAAACCGAAGTGCTGTCTTTCGACATGGGCGGAACCACGGCCAAGCTGTGCCTGATCGACAATTATCAGCCGCAAACCGCGCGGAATTTTGAAATTTCGCGCGCTGAACGGTTTATCAAGGGCAGCGGGATGCCGGTGCGCATTCCCGTGCTTGAAATGATCGAAATCGGGGCGGGTGGCGGATCGATCGCGTCTGTTGACCGATTGGGCCGGCTGAAGGTCGGACCGCAAAGTGCTGGCAGCGAACCGGGCCCGGCGGCTTTTGCCAAGGGCGGGGCCGAACCGACGGTGACGGATTCAGATGTCGTTTTGGGCTTGATAGACCCTGATCGCTTTGCCGAAGGGCGCCTGAAAATTGATGTTGATGCAGCCCGGAACGTATTGGCACAGTGTCTGGCCGGCCCATTGCAAACAGACAGCATCGGCGCGGCCATCGGCATCAGCGAAATTGTTGATGAAAGCATGGCCAGCGCAGGCCGGATGCATGCGGTGGAATCGGGCAAGGATCTGGCAACACGCACCATGATTGCCTTTGGGGGCAACGGCCCCTTGCACGCAACCCGCGTTGCGCGCAGGGCCGGCGTTTCGCGTATTCTGATCCCGCAGGACCCCGGTGTCGGGTCTGCCGTCGGGTTCCTGTTCGCGCCAGTATCGTTTGAAATCGTGCGCAGCCGGTATGCGACTTTGGATGATCTGGATACCGATGCGCTCAACCGGTTTTTCGAAGACATGGCGGAACAGGCCAGCGCCGTTGTGCGCGCAGGTGCCCCCGATCAACCGCTGCAGCAAAAGCGCGGCGCGTTTATGCGGTATCACGGCCAAGGGCACGAAATCGAAATTGCGCTGCCTGATCGGGCGTTGGCCAGCACCGACATTGCCGGATTAAAGGCCGCGTTCGAACAGGAATACAGCCGTCAGTTTTCGCGCATTGTGCCCGGGATGACGATCGAAATCATGAACTGGGCGCTGACCGTTTCAACACACGCGCAGGACATCCGCCCCAAAGTGCAGGAAACCCAAGAAACTGGTGCCCAGCGCGACGGCACGCGCACCGTTATTTGCGACATCACTGGCCAGCCGATCACAGCCAGCGTTTACATGCGCAAAACGCTGAGGCCCGGTGATACGCTGAATGGTCCGGCCCTGATCCTTGAACCGCAAACAACAACATTCGTCAGCCGCGATTTTCGGGCCAGCGTTGATGCGAATGGCACATTGGTTCTGAACCGTGAGGAGCGCGGAGAATGAGCGAGTTGTCCAACACCCGACTGCAAGTGATGTGGAACCGGCTTTTGGCGATTGTCGAAGAGCAGGGGCAGGCGCTGATCCGCGCCGCATTCAGCCCGATCGTGCGCGAATGCGGCGATATTTCCGCCGGAATTTTCGATCTTCAGGGCCGCATGCTTGCGCAGGCCGTGACAGGAACGCCCGGGCACATAAACACGATGGCCGAAGCCGTCAAAACCCTGCGCGCCCGGTTTGATCTGCAACATATGCAACCCGGCGATATATACATGACAAACGATCCTTGGATCGCCTCGGGGCACCTGAATGATTTCCTGTTGATGATGCCCGTATTCTTTCAGGGGCGGGTTATCGGCTTTACGTCGTGTACGTCCCATCTGGTTGATCTTGGCGGCCTTGGCATGGGGCCGGAAGGGTCTGATATCTACGACGAAGGGCTGTTGATACCCCCCTGTAAACTGGTCGAGCGCGGCGAGATCAACGCGCTGCTGATGGAAATCGTAAAAGCCAATTCGCGCGAACCGGTTGCCAATGAAGGCGACATTTACGCGTTGGTCGCGTGTTGTGAAACCGGCGCAAGCCGCCTGTCCGGGATGATGGAAGAATTCGGATTGCAAGACCTGAGCGCGTTGTCCGACTATATCATTTCCACGTCACGCAAAGGCACTTTGGCAGCCATCGCCCAAGTGCCGAACGGCGTTTACAAAAGCACCCTTGGGATCGACGGTTACGAAACAGCAATCGATCTGTGCGCGACGCTTACAGTGTCTGACACAGGCATATTGCTTGATTTTGACGGAACATCGGGATGTTCGGCCAAGGGCATCAACGTTCCGCTGAATTATGCGACGGCCTATTCCGTCTTCGCATTGCGCTGCATCATCGGGCCGGACATTCCAAACAACGCCGGTTCACTGGAACCGTTTCAGGTTACGGCACCACAGGGATGCATTTTGAATGCGGTGGCCCCCGCCCCTGTCGCCATGCGCCACACGATCGGGCAGATGACGCCCGATCTGGTTTATGGCTGCCTGCATCAGGCCCTGCCCGACGCTGTGCCCTCCGAAGGCGCATCCTGCATGTATGATCTGCCATTGCGCCATACGCCTGAAGCCGTTCAATCCGGGGGAACCCAGTTCGCGCTGGAACTGGTCTATAATGGCGGCACAGGGGCACGGCCCACGGCCGACGGGTTATCGGCCACGGCCTTTCCCAGCGGGGTTTGGGGCAGTCAGGTTGAAATGACCGAAGCGATTGCGCCGGTTCTGATCACACGACGCGAACTGCGCTGTGACAGTGGCGGTGCCGGAACATTTCGTGGCGGTTTGGGCCAGCATATCGAAATGATATCCGCTACGGACGAAGACATTATGCTGTTTCTGTCGGTTGAACGTATCAATAACCCGGCCAGGGGGCGCAACGGCGGGCACCCCGGTGCGTCCGGTCGTGTGCGCATCGGAAAGGACGGGCCCGATTTGCCCGGCAAGGGCGAAGTCCGCATTCCGGCCGGGAAAACGCTTGTGTTTGAAACGCCCGGTGGCGGCGGGTTTGGTGATCCGGCCCATCGCGCGCCCGAGGATGTTGCGCGCGATATCGCATTCGGGCTGGTCAGCAAGGACAAGGCAATTGTCTACAAGGGCAAGGTGCAACGGGATGCTTAGAGCGAACACACATATCGCCGCCATGGCCCCCTATGCACTGGCAAATCTGGCGGCGGCACCCGGCACGCGGCTGATTTCGCTGTCACAGAACGAAAGTTTGCGCGCGCCCAGCCCCCGCGCGACCGAAGCTGCGATTGCTGCAATGGGCCAAGCCGCACTTTACCCCGATCCTGACTGGACCGGTCTGCGCAATGCCATCGCACAGGTCCATCATATTGATCCTGCCGCGATCCTGTGCGGGGCGGGATCGATGGAATTGATTGCGGCCCTGTTTCATGCCTATGCCGGTGCTGCGGATACGATACTGGCCCCCGCCTACAGCTATGCTTTTTTCCGATCCATGGCGCAGGTCACGCAGGCGCGATACCTTCGTGCGCCGGAACCCGATTTGCGCGTTTGCACAAAATCCCTGCTGGCCACAGTGACGGATGACACGAAAATCGTATGCGTCGCAAACCCCGGCAACCCGACAGGCACTGTTATCCCTTCGCAGGATTTGCGCGATCTGCGCGCGGCGTTGCCCCCCGATACGCTTTTGATCATCGACGAAGCCTATGGAGAGTTTGCAACGTCAAACGAACCGGTGTTCGATATGGCCCAATCGGGAAACACCGTTATTCTCAGAACGTTTTCCAAGGCTTACGGACTGGCCGGTTTACGTGTCGGCTGGGGCGTATTTCCCGAACACATCGGCAATGAAACACGCAAACTTTTAAATCCGAACAATATCAGTGTGGTCAGTCAGGCCGCCGCCACCGCAGCCATGCAGGATCAGGCGTATATGAAAGAAACCTGCCGCCTGACAGAAGAATTGCGCACCGGTCTGATAGAAACCTGCCGTCAATTGGGTTTGGATGTGCCCGAAAGCCAAACAAATTTTGCACTTATCCAGTTTGACAGCGCGGACAGTGCAAACAGCGCGGACACCGCGTTGCGACAGCGCGGTGTCGTGATGCGGGGCATGGCCGGATATGGCCTGCCCGAATGCCTGCGGGCAACAATCGGGCCAAGCGAGGACATGAAGGTTGCCACGCAAACCCTACAGCAATGGCACGCACAGCGAGGCACCCAATGAGCTATGTTTCCCGCGGGACAGCCCGTATCGGGGTTTTCGTACCCTTTACCAATACGAACCTTGAGGCCGATATGGCGCTGTTGCGGCCACAAGGTGTGTCGTTTCATTATGCGCGTCTGGGCGGCTATGATCGCGATGAAATACCGGACGAAAAACAAATGGCGGGGCTGGGTGCCTCTGATCTGGATGAACCGCTGGCCCTGTTGCTGGGGGTCCGGCCGGATGTGGTGATGTATGGCTGCACATCTGCAACGCTGACGCACGGGCCACAGTTTGATGCCGACTTGTCGGCAAAAATCACAGAACTGAGCGGCGCGGCAACAGTCACTGCGGCAGGGGCGCTGGTGTTTGCGCTGCGGGCCTTGGGCGCAACCAAAGTTGGCTTTGCTTCCCCTTACGTCCCGGAAATTAATGATGCCGCTGTTACCTTTCTGGACGGGTGCGGCATAACCACCCTGCACCGGTCCGAAGTTACCGGCGCCTTGGACAATTACGGACAAGGCGAACTGACACCGCAAAAAGTATTTGATCTGGGGCGCGCCGCCGACCACCCTGATGCGCAGGCCATTATTCTGTCATGCACCGACATGCGCAGCGTGGAAATCATTGACCGGCTTGAAGCCGAATTGGGCAAGCCCGTGATCACATCCAATCAGGCGATGCTGTTTCACGCCCTGCATCACCTCGGGCTGGGATATCCGGACGGGTTTGGAACTCTGTTCACTTTGCTGGGAAAGGCAAAAACATGACGCAAATGGAAAAAATTGCAGATTTCATTCTGGACCCCGACCTGTCTGTTCCCGACAGCGCGCTTGCCATGGCGGCCACGCTGCTGGTTGACACATTGGGGGTTTGCGCGGGGGCGACCCATCTGGATGCGGGGCGGATCGCGCGTGATTTTGCGGTTGACTTTCACGCCGCCAACCGCCCCGATCTTGCCGCGCCGATCCTGTTTGACGGGCGCAGTGCAAGCTTGTCGGGCGCGGCCTTTGCGGCGGCCACCCAGATCGACAATCTTGATGCCCATGACGGGTATAATCCGACCCTTGGACATATCGGATGTGCCGTTGTACCCGCGCTGTTTGCTTTTGCCGCACAGTGTCCGGAATTGACCGGCAGGCAGGCGTTGACGGCTTTGGCCATGTCATACGAGGTTGCAGCCCGCGCCGGTATTTCATTGCACGCAACAGTGTCTGACTATCACACATCCGGCGCGTGGAACGCTTTGGGCGTGTCCGCGTTGGGGGCACGGTTGCGCAACCACGATATTGAAACGCTGCGGCAGGGATTGGGCATTGCCGAATACCATGGCCCGCGCAGCCAGATGATGCGGGAAATTGCCAACCCGACCATGTTGCACGATGGATCGGGCGTCGGCGCGCTGACCGGTGTGAACGCCGCGCTGCTGGCCGAACGCGGGTTTCTGGGCGCACCAGCCATCACGGTGGAAGCCGACGACGTGGCGCAATTTTGGGCCGATCTGGGGGACGATTGGACCATCGAACGAAACTACATCAAACCCTACCCGATCTGCCGGTGGGCCCATGCGGCGATTGATGCCACACACGCGCTGATCACCACCCACCAGTTGAACGTGGATCAGATCGCGTCTGTCCGGATCAACACATTCCGTCAGGCGGCATGCCTGTATTCCGGCATGCCGGAAACGACTTCGCAAGCCCAGTATTCGTTGCCTTTTGCGGTCGCCGTTCTGATGCGGCACGGACGTATCGCGCCGGAACATGTCAGCGGGGCGGCGCTGTCCGATGCAAAGACTGCGGATGTGTTGAAGCGGATTACAGTCAGCGAAACGGCGCGCCATTCCGATCGCTTTCCAGCCGGGCGTTGGTCGGACGTGTCAATGACGCTTGCTGACGGGCGCAACATCCATTCCGGTGATGTCCATGCCAGAGGCGGACCCGAAGCGCCGATGGACCAAAAGGAACTGAGAGACAAGTTTGACGCCATGGTCATTCCGTCTTTCGGCGCGGGCCGTAGTCGGGCAATCTGGGATGCAGGCATGGGATTGGTGCATTCCGACACCCTGTTTTCCAGCCTGTCCCAAGTCGTGGAAAAGGGGCCCGAATGACCACTGTCGTAATTCACACCGACAACCCGCAAACGCATGTCGATTTGCTGTCGGCACGACATCGTGACCTTACCTTTGTGCCCTGCAACAGCTATGACGCGCTGCCGCAATGTCTGCGCGATACCCGCCCTGACATAATGTTTTCAACGCGCTTTGCGGGTACACCGACCTACCCGACCCAAGCGGTTTTGGGGCCGGACGGGCCGCGCTGGCTGTCTGTCGGCGGTTCCGGTGTGGACCATTTGGGCCAATGGGACACGAACAAGGTGGTTGTCACCAACGCAGCCGGTGTTGCCGCCAGTATGATGGCAGAGTTTGCGTTTGGCTGCCTGTTGCATTTCACTCTGGATATCGACGGATTGAACGCGGACAAATCCGCCCACATCTGGCGGGACAGGACCGTCATACCGTTGCGTGGCAAAACGCTGCTGGTTGTCGGATTGGGGCAAACCGGGCAGGCCGTTGCTGCGCTGGCGCAGGGTTTTGGCATGACGGTGATCGGCACGCGCGTCCGCCCGCAACCGATGGACAATGTCGATCAGGTCTACGCCGCCGATAAAATCAACAGTCTTTTGCCCCTTGCAGACGCTATTGTTGTCTGCACCCCCTTGTTGAACAGCACCAAGGGATTGCTGGACACGGCAGCCTTTGATGCGATGAAAACGGGTGCCATGCTGGTTGATGTTTCGCGCGGCGGTGTGGTTGTTCAATCTGCCCTGATCAATGCATTGACCCAAGGCAAACTGGCCGCCGCAGGGCTTGACGTGTTCGAGACAGAGCCTTTGCCCGAAAACAGCCCGCTTTGGGATCTGCCAAACCTGATTGTTTCGCCGCATTGCTCAAGCGTTTATGAGGGTTGGGAAGACGCATCGATCCTGATGTTCTCGGACAACATTGTCCGGTTTCAACAGGGTGCACCGCTCCACAATGTTGTTGATCCGCAGCGCGGTTACTGAACTTCGATACAAAGGCTCTAGAATGTCCAAAGACGCATTTCACGGCATCGTCACGCCAATTCTGACACCTTACAACAACGATCAATCGATCGCGCGTGATCTTTATCTGGCGCATGCGACTTGGCAGTTGGAACACGGGGCCGATTATATTTCCCCGTTTGGCACAACCGGCGAAGCAGTCAGCAACGGCATGCAGGAACGTATGTCTGTGTTGGAGGATCTGGTCGCCACGGGCAATTTATCCCCGTCAAGAATGATGCCGGGCACTGGGGCCGGTGCCCTGCCCGACACAATTACACTGACCCGCCATGCCGTTGATCTTGGCTGTGCCGCTGCAATGGTTTTGCCACCTTACTACTATTCCGGCGCAACAACTGACGATGGTCTTTACCGGTACTTCAGTGACTTGATTGAAGGTGTGGGATCAGACGCGTTGCGCATTTGTTTGTATCACATCCCGCAGATGACGGGCGTGGCAATGACGCCCGCGCTGTCGGCGCGCCTGAACACAGCGTTTCCAGATATTGTAACCGCATACAAGGACAGTTCCGGCAATTGGGAAAACACGCTGGACATTTTGGCCGCCGCGCCGGGTTTGGCGGTGTTTCCGGCGTCGGAAACGCGGTTGGCCGAAGGATCAACCGTTGGCATTGCCGGATGCATTTCGGCAACCTGTAACACCAACATCAAACAAATCCGACAGTATCAGAACTATATTCTGGCTGGTGATATGGCTGCTGCAGCAAAGCTGACCCCCGCAATTGATGCGCATCGCATGGCTGTACAGAGTACGGGCCTTATTCCGGCCCTGAAATCGATGATGGCCGCAACAACCGGCGAACCAAGGTGGCTGAACCTGCGCGCGCCGATGGATCGCGCTGATCCGTCCATTGGCCAGGACATCAACAAAAGGCTGAACTGGTCGCTTTGAGGCACCGAAAGATCGCGCGCGGGTCAAAGTTTACTTTGCGCATCGAACGTATACTCTGAAATGACGTAAGCGTATCAAATGTACAGCACCTGAAACAGCGCGAAGGCGGTGCCGCAAATGCGTGGCGTCGTTTGGCCATTCGGACAATGACGGCCCGCAATCAATCCGCCACTTGTTTCAGACGACCTGGGAACGGACCGATCAGATGAACGATGCCACCTCGGAAGGGCCAGCGAAAACGGTTGAAATAACCTCGTTTTCAAAGATCGAGGGGTTTGTTTTTGGGTTCTCGCAGCCGTCGCTTGCCACCAATTTGACGATCAACATGCCCGACGATGCACAAGATATCGGTGCGCACATTCTGGCCACGCTGAAGGATGAGTTGATTTTTGACGAGTCCGAGCAAGCCAGTGCAAACTGGACGCCGGAACGCAAACTGGTTGCCAGCCTCGCATCCACATTTCGCGCTGTGTTGCGCAGTGCCGGATATCCGGTCGAAAATCGCTATGTCTGTCGCCCAATGACCCGAAACAACGTTACGGTCTGGCAACTGGTTCTGCCGGTGTTTTCCCATAACCCGGCGGAACATGCGCTGGAATGGAGCTGCCGGACATTCAACGCGCTTTTAGAGTCTGACAAGCGCAATTTGCTAACCCCGGAGGAGCATCTTTCGCTTGATCGCCTGCTGCAAGGGCTGACGCAAGAAGCACCGGCCGGGACGAATTCACGCCTTTTCCTCGAGGCGGCTTATGACGCGCAGGTTCCGGTTCTCAGGCTGCCCGGTGGCGTTTATCAATTTGGTTGGGGCCGCGCATCAAAACGGTTTTTCAGCAGCAGCAGCGATGAAACCAGCACCATCGCTATGAACTTGTCGCGCCGGAAAAACTGGACCAACCAGCTTTTGTATATGGCTGGAATTCCTGTCGCACAGCAATTTCTTGTCGCAAATGTGGACGAGGCCGTCGCCGCCGCAAAACGCAGCGGCTACCCCACTGTGTTAAAGGCGCTGGATCGCGATCAGGGCGTCGGAATAGAACCGGGTTTGCCGAACGAAGCCGCGTTGCGTGACGCTTTCGAACGCGTGGCCGGGATAACTTCGGATATTGCGGTTGAGACTTTCATCAAAGGACAAGACTATCGACTGAATGTACTGCGCGGAAAGGTGGTTGGTGCTGTTTGCAGGGTCCCTGCCGGTGTCACGGGCGATGGGAAGAGCACCATTCGCGCCCTTGTCGCCACGGCAAACACTGACCCGCGCCGGAACGCGAGACGTTTTTCGGTGATGAAGCCCCTTGTCATAGATCGTGAGGCGGAAGAGCTTCTGTCAGCCTCAGATATGTCCGCGGATTCAGTGCCTGAACAGGGCGAATTCGTCCAATTGAAGCGCACAGCAAACGTGTCGAGCGGCGGGCACACTGTGCCGGTTCTTGATAAACTGCATCCGGACAACGCGGCCGTTTGCGCAGCAGCGGCGGACGTCGTTGGCTTGGACATCGCCGGGGTCGACCTGATCGTGCCGGATATAGCGAGGTCCTGGCGTGAAACCGGTGGCGGGATTTGCGAAGTGAACGGCAGGCCGCAAATCGGTTTGACATATCCGGGGATTTTTCGCGAGATCCTGGAGGCGTACGTGCCCAATGGCGGTCATATCCCGGCATGCCTGCTCATCGCCGACCCGCAGGACGAACACGCGTTGCGGATCATGCAATCGATGTCCTCAATGGCAGGCGTCAGCATACCATCCGGGCAACAAATCGGTGGTCAAATTTTGGGGAATGGTCGCGATAACCTGCTGCATGGCACCCGCGCGATCCTGATGTCAAAGCAGGTCAGCGCCGTGGTCGTACAGGGTTCTTTGAAAGAATTGCGCCGCGAAGGCTGCCCCTTTCACCGGTTTGACGGACTCGCCGTTCTAGGGGGGACGAGCGCACCGGATCGCTTGGCTGAAACCTTGCGCACAATTGCCATGCAATTGCGAGGACCGGCAATCGCGATTGGCGGAACACCGGAACACGGCTCGCTTTTATCCGTATTCCCCCGCAAAACAGTCGTTTCCGCCAATGACCCGCTTGAGGTGGCTGATGCATTGGTGAGCTGCCTAAAACGCGGGGAAGGTAATGTGTAAAAACCAGAAATTGGGGCCTTATCAGGCGTTACCAGACTGAAAAACCCCGATTGGTCACAATACTACAAATTTTTTGAGAGTTTTTGGTGCCCAGGAGAGGACTCGAACCTCCACACCCTTGCGAGTACTAGCACCTGAAGCTAGCGCGTCTACCATTCCGCCACCTGGGCCGGTGTCGTGAATTGTGCGTTTACGATGGGGACGAAGAGGTGTCAATTGTCTTTTCACCGGATTTTGCAAGCTTCCGCACCGACATGCAAAACCGGACAAAACTTTGCCTGTCATGCATTCGTTTGAGTCCGCATCCCGCGGCAGCGGCGTTTTTGCGCCTTGTTTGCAGGGCGTGCGGGCGATACATCTGGGCAACCAAAAAACGCAGGAGCATTTGATGTCCAAACTGGTCACCATATATGGCGGGTCTGGCTTTGTGGGCCGATACATCGCGCGACGCATGGCAAAGGAAGGCTGGCGTGTTCGCGTGGCGGTGCGGCGTCCGAACGAAGCGATGTTTGTGAAACCCTATGGTGTCGTGGGACAGGTCGAACCGATCCTGTGCAACATCCGCGATGATGCATCGGTTGCTGCGGCAATGGCAGGGGCCGATGCGGTGATCAACTGCGTGGGTATTCTGGCCGAAGCCGGCAAAAACAAATTTGATACCGTGCAGGCAGAAGGCGCGGAGCGTGTCGCCAGACTGGCCGCCGCGGAAGGTGTTTCACATCTTGTCCAGCTGTCCGCCATCGGTGCCAACCCCGATTCGGACAGTGACTATGCCCGCACCAAAGCAATGGGCGAAGCGGGTGTGCTGCAACATATGCCGAATGCGATGATCTTGCGCCCGTCTATCGTGTTCGGAGCCGAAGACGGCTTTTTCAACCGCTTTGCAAGCATGGCGCGGTTTGGCCCCATTCTGCCTGTAGTGGGCGCAGACACGCAGTTTCAACCGGTCTATGTCGACGATGTTGCCCAAGCTGCCGTTCTGGGCGCCACGGGCAAGGCCGCAGGTGGCATTTACGAATTGGGCGGCCCCGATGTCAGCACGTTTCGTGAATTGATGGGCCAGATGCTGGGTGTCATTCGCCGGCGCCGTCTGGTTTTGAACATTCCGTTCTGGGCGGCGTCGGTCATGGGGTTTGCCTTTGACATGATCCACACTGTTTCGTTCGGATTGATCCCTGCCCAGATCACCCGCGATCAGGTGCGCAACCTGCGCCATGACAATGTGGTATCAACGGATGCAAAAGGGTTGCCGGACCTTGGGATCAAGGCCACAGCCCTTGAGGCTGTACTGCCGGATTATTTGTGGCGGTTCCGGCCGTCCGGGCAATATGACGCGATCAAGGAATCCGCCGTAAAAATGCGCGTTCAGGAATAGGCGATACCCAAAAGAACAACGCCAAGGGCGATCCTGTAAATAACGTATGGCGTGAAGCTGATGCTGCGCAACAGGCGCATCATCAGCATCAGCGCGATCAAGGCCGCTACAAAGGAAAATACCGCTGCGATTGCTCCGGCGCGGGCGGCTTCGGCGTCGGCTGTGGCAAACACTTCTCCTCCGACAAGAAAACCGGACGCAAGGATTGTCGGGATCGACATCAGCATGCCAAGCCGGGCGGCGTCCTCTCGTTTGTAACCCAAACGTCGGGCTCCGGTGATGGTGATACCTGACCGTGATGTTCCCGGAAGCAGGGCAAGCACCTGCCATAACCCCATTACAATCGCGTCTTTCGCTGTCCATTGCGCGCTGGTTTTCGCGTTCAACCCCGTTCTGTCGGCCCAATACAGGATCACGCCGAAAATCAGCATCGTCCACCCGATCAGCGCGACGGAGCGCAAGTGTTCCTCCCATCCGGCAACCGCAATGATCAGGCCCGCCACCGCGACTGGAAGGGTCGACAGGCACAGACAGAACGCAAGCATGGCGCCATCTGTATCCACCTTGCCCACGGCCAACCGCTTCACCCCATGCAGGGCCAACCTGACGTCGGTCCAGAAATACATGACAACGGCCACAAGCGATCCGACATGAACGGCAACGTCTATGACCTGCCCCTGGTCGTTCATTCCGGTCAGGGATGGCAACAGAATAAGGTGGCCAGAGGACGACACAGGCAAAAACTCGGTCACGCCCTGCACAAGGGCCACAAGTATCAAATGAAACAAAGTCATACCGATTAGCTTTCGCGCACGTCTACTGCCTGCCCTCCGTATAAGTTCTTTTGTTCAAATGAAAAGAAAGCATTTAGGTCGCACATGTTACCTATTTTTTGAGAATTTCCGCTCGGCAGGCACCACAGGGGCATATTATTTTCAAATTAGGTCACTATTACTGACTTTTTTATCTTTTGCAGGTGATTTAAAGACACTGGACCGAGTCGGGATCGCCAAGGGAGTCGGAAATTTGGCCAAACAACCCATGCTTAAATTTGTGAACATTGAGCGGATCATGCCGGAAAAGCGGGATGCGCAAGCACGCCGCGCCGATTTCGATGAAATCTATGCCGAATATGCAGACGAAAAGGCAAAGGAACAGGCAAGCCGCTGCAGCCAGTGCGGCGTGCCCTATTGCCAGACCCACTGTCCCCTGCACAACAACATTCCCGACTGGCTGCGTTTGACAGCCGAAGGCCGCTTGCAAGAAGCTTACGAGCTGAGCCAGGCCACCAATACCTTTCCTGAAATATGCGGACGGATCTGCCCCCAAGACCGTTTGTGTGAAGGCAATTGCGTGATCGAACAATCTGGCCACGGCACGGTGACAATCGGGTCGGTCGAAAAATACCTGACAGATACGGCATGGGAAAAAGGTTGGGTCAAACCCATCGATCCCGGCCAAGAACGTGCGGAAAGCGTTGGTATTATCGGCGCTGGCCCGGGTGGGCTGGCCGCGGCGGATGTATTGCGCCGTGCTGGCATTCAGGTCACCGTTTATGACCGATATGATCGTGCGGGCGGTTTGCTGACCTACGGTATTCCCGGTTTCAAACTGGAAAAAGACGTGGTGATGCGCCGCAATGATCAACTGGCGCAGGGCGGGGTCAAATTTGAACTGAATTGTAATGTAGGCACGGACATTTCGTTTGAAGACCTTCGCGCGCACCATGATGCCGTTCTGGTCGCGACCGGAGTGTACAAAACACGGGATCTTCAGGCCCCCGGCAGTGCCGCGGACGGCGTTGTCAGCGCCATTGATTTTCTGACGGCAAGCAACCGCAAGAGTTTCGGTGATGCGGTGCCGGAATTCGATTCCGGCGCGCTGAATGCCGAAGGAAAGCGGGTTGTTGTGATCGGCGGTGGCGATACGGCCATGGATTGTGTTCGCACATCGGTCCGTCAGGGTGCCATATCGGTCAAGTGTCTGTACCGGCGGGATCGGGCCAACATGCCCGGATCGCAACGCGAAGTGCAAAACGCCGAAGAAGAAGGCGTTGTATTCGAATGGCTGAGTGCGCCCAAAGGTTTTGCAGGTGACCCTGTGGCAGGCGTAATGGTGCAGAAGATGCGCCTTGGCGCACCGGACGCAACAGGGCGTCAGGCCCCCGAAGTGATCGAAGATGCCGATTACGTGGAAGACGCCGATCTGGTGATCAAGGCGCTTGGCTTCGAACCCGAAGACTTGCCCAGTCTGTGGAACCAGCCGGGTCTTGAAGTCACACGCTGGGGCACCATCAAGGCAGATTTCATCACAGGTGCCACGGCATTGCCGGGTGTGTATGCGGTGGGTGATATTGTGCGGGGTGCATCGCTTGTTGTGTGGGCCATCAAAGACGGGCGTGAAGCGGCCGCAGCCATTCTTGACCAGTTTAACGCAGCCGCATCGGTCGCTGCGGAATAACCGGGATGGAACGCAACCAAATCCAGGGGCAATGTCTATGTGGCGCGGTGACCGTTTCGGCGCTGCGTGATGCTCCAGATATCCGGGCCTGCCATTGCGATATGTGCAGAAGATGGACAAGCAGCATGTTCATGTCGGTCCCGTGTGGTGCCGATACGATCACTGTCGACGGACCGGTCAAGGTTTTCCGGTCTTCGCAGTGGGCCGAGCGGGCTTTTTGCGACACGTGCGGCTCTGCACTTTGGTACATGACGGTAGAGGATCAACATCGCAATCTGGCCGCCGGCTTGTTCGAAAACGCGGCCGGCAACCGTTTGTCCCTTGAGTTCTACAGCGACCGGAAACCGGACGGCTACGCGCTGGCTGGCGACCACAAACGTTTAAGCGAAGCACAAACAATTGCACTGTTCACATCCGGAGAAGAGGAGCACGCGCCATGACCCAAAAAACGGGTGGATGCCTGTGTGGTGCGGTTCGGTTCGAACTGAAAGACGAGCCCAAGACATATGGCGCGTGCCATTGTTCGATGTGTCGCAAATTCAGCGGCGGTATCGAACTGGGCCTTGAGGTTGCGCCCGGTGGAATCACATGGAGTGGCGAAGAAAACATTGCCACATATGAGTCTTCGGAGTGGGCCGAGCGCGGGTTCTGTAAAATCTGCGGTTCCAGCTTGTTTTGGCGTCTGACCGCCCCCGGACCGATGCAGGGATTGCTGAGCCTGTCCGCCGGTGCGCTGGATTCCTTTGAAGGGCTGACTTTTGCCAGTGAAGTCTACATCGACAACAAACCAAACAGTCACGCCTTTGCCGGTGATGATCGCAAACAAATGACCGAAGCCGATGTAATGGCAATGGTCGCCGCCATGGCCCAAGGAGAAAACGAATGACAAAATTTGATGAAGCGTGGGTATGGGCCGAAGAAGAAAAGCGCAAGTGGATGGCTGAAAACAGTCTCTATTCAGAGGAAGATGAGCATTCTTCTTGTGGTGTGGGGCTGGTTGTATCCCTTGACGGGTCACCCTCTCGCACGGTTGTGGAAAAGGGGATTCAAGCGCTCAAGGCGATCTGGCATCGTGGCGCGGTGGATGCCGATGGCAAGACCGGCGACGGTGCGGGTATTCACGTGCAAATTCCGGTGCCTTTTTTCTATAACCAGATCGAAAGAACCGGTCACACACCGCGCATGGATCAGTTGATTGCGGTGGGTCAGGTGTTTTTGCCCCGCACCAATTTTGCCGCACAGGAAACATGTCGCACGATCATGGAAACCGAAGTGCTGCGCATGGGCTATTACATCTATGGCTGGCGGCATGTTCCGGTCGACATTACCTGCCTTGGTGAAAAGGCGAATGCGACGCGTCCTGAAATCGAACAGATCATCATCAGCAATTCAAAAGGGGTCGATGAAGAAACCTTTGAACGCGAACTTTACGTGATCCGACGTCGCGTCGAAAAGGCGGCCGCCGCAGCCCATGTACAGGGTCTGTATATCGCGTCGCTGTCGTGCCGGTCGATCATCTACAAAGGCATGATGCTGGCCGAACAGGTCGCGGTTTTCTACCCCGATCTGATGGACGAACGGTTTGAAAGCGCCTTTGCCATCTATCACCAGCGCTATTCCACCAATACGTTCCCGCAATGGTGGCTGGCCCAGCCGTTTCGCATGTTGGCCCATAATGGCGAAATCAACACGCTGAAAGGCAACGTCAACTGGATGAAAAGCCACGAAATCCGGATGGCATCCAGCACGTTCGGCGACATGGCCGAAGATATCAAACCGATCATTCCGCAAGGGTCATCGGATTCAGGCGCGCTTGACGCCGTGTTCGAGGTTCTGGTGCGTGCAGGGCGCAATGCGCCCATGGCCAAAACCATGCTTGTTCCCGAAAGCTGGAGCAAACAGGCCATCGAACTGCCGCAAGCCTGGCGCGATATGTATTCCTACTGCAACTCGGTCATGGAACCGTGGGACGGCCCCGCCGCCCTGGCGATGACAGACGGGCGCTGGGTCTGTGCCGGTCTGGACCGCAACGGATTGCGCCCGATGCGCTACGTTGTGACGGGAAGCGGATTGTTGATCGCCGGATCAGAGGCCGGAATGGTGCCAATCAACGAGGCGGGTGTTGTTGAAAAAGGCGCGCTTGGCCCCGGTCAGTTGATCGCGGTCGATATGGCCGAAGGCCGCCTGTATCATGACACCGAAATCAAGAATAAGCTGTCAGATGCCCAGCCGTTCGGCGAGTGGGTCGGCAAGATCAAGGAACTTGATCAACACCTGTCTGCGGTGACGGAAAAAGCTGTCTTTGAAGGGTCAGAGCTGCGCAAACGCCAGATTGCTGCGGGCTACACCATTGAAGAAATTGAGCAAATCCTTGCGCCGATGGCGGAAGATGGCAAAGAGACTTTGGCGTCCATGGGCGATGATACGCCTTCGGCGGTGTTATCCAAACAATACCGGCCCCTGAGCCATTTCTTCCGCCAGAATTTTTCGCAAGTCACAAACCCGCCCATCGACAGTCTGCGCGAATACCGCGTGATGAGCCTTAAGACGCGGTTTGGAAACCTGAAAAACGTTCTGGACGAAGACAGCAACCAGACTGAAATTCTGGTGATGGAAAGCCCGTTTATCGGAAACACCCAGTTTGAAGAGCTGCGCGAACATTTCAATGCCGATCTGGTCGAGATCGATTGTAGTTTTGCGCCCGGAACCGGCGCTTTGAACACAGCTTTGGCGCGCGTCAGGGCCGAAGCCGAAGATGCTGTGCGATCCGGCGCGGGGCATATCGTTCTGTCGGATCATCTGTCGAACCACGACAAGGTTGCAATGCCGATGATTTTGGCAACCAGCGCCGTGCACAGCCATTTGATCCGCAAAGGACTGCGCACCTTCTGTTCGGTCACCGTTCGGTCGGCAGAATGCATTGATCCGCATTATTTTGCGGTCCTGATCGGGTGCGGCGCAACGATTGTGAACCCTTACCTGGCTGAGGATTCTCTGGCGGACCGCATCAATCGCGGATTGCTGGATGGTCCGCTGACCGAAGCGGTAGCGCGGTATCGCGAAGCCATTGATCAGGGTCTGCTCAAGATCATGGCCAAGATGGGCATTTCGGTCATTTCCAGCTATCGCGGCGGTCTGAACTTTGAAGCTGTCGGCCTGAGCCGTGCCATGTGCGCGGAATACTTCCCCGGTATGACAAGCCGGATTTCCGGCATCGGGGTTGTCGGGATTCAGCGCAAGGCAGAAGAAGTGCATGCACGCGGCTGGCAGGGTGGTGATACCGTCATGCCCATCGGTGGCTTTTACAAGGCGCGCACAAGCGGCGAAACCCACGCATGGGAAGCCACATCGATGCACATGTTGCAGATGGCCTGTAACAAGGCATCCTACGAGATGTGGAAGCAATACAGCGCCAAGATGAAAAGCAACCCGCCGATTCATCTGCGCGACCTTCTTGAGATCAAACCAATGGGTGCGCCGATCCCGATTGAAGAGGTCGAAAGCATCACCAGCATCCGCAAACGCTTTGTGACGCCGGGCATGTCGCTTGGCGCGTTAAGCCCCGAGGCCCACAAGACGCTGAACGTGGCGATGAACCGGATCGGGGCCAAATCTGATTCCGGTGAAGGCGGCGAAGACCCCGCGCATTTTGTGCCCGAACCGAACGGGGATAATCCGTCAGCCAAAATCAAACAGGTGGCATCCGGTCGCTTCGGTGTCACGGCGGAATACCTGAACCAATGCGAAGAACTTGAAATCAAGGTTGCGCAAGGGGCCAAACCCGGCGAGGGCGGCCAGCTTCCCGGTATGAAAGTGACCGAATTGATTGCGCGCTTGCGCCATTCAACCCCCGGCGTGACGCTGATTTCTCCACCCCCGCATCACGACATCTATTCGATCGAAGATCTGGCGCAGTTGATCTACGATCTGAAGCAGATCAATCCGCGTTGCAAGGTGACGGTAAAGCTGGTTGCATCTTCGGGTGTTGGCACGATTGCCGCAGGTGTGGCCAAGGCAAAAGCCGATATTATCCTTATTTCGGGTCACAATGGCGGCACAGGGGCATCCCCCGCGACATCCATCAAATATGCGGGGCTGCCATGGGAAATGGGCCTGACCGAAGCGCATCAGGTGCTGTCGATGAACAAGCTGCGCGACAGGATCACGCTGCGCACCGATGGGGGGTTGCGGACCGGCCGTGATATTGTCATGGCCGCGATGATGGGCGCCGAAGAATACGGGATCGGAACGGCCGCCCTGATTGCCATGGGCTGTATCATGGTGCGTCAGTGCCAAAGCAACACCTGCCCGGTTGGCGTGTGCACACAAGACGAATCCCTGCGCGCCAAATTCACCGGCAACGCAGACAAGGTGGTGAACCTGATCACGTTTTACGCCACCGAAGTGCGCGAATTACTGGCCGCGATCGGCGCGCGATCGCTGGACGAGGTGATTGGCCGTGCCGATCTTCTGACACAGGTATCGCGCGGGTCTGCGCATCTGGACGATCTGGATCTTAATCCGTTGTTGATTACGGTCGATGGCGCATCTGAAATTGTCTACGATCGCAACCGGCCACGAAATGCGGTGCCGGATACGCTGGATTCCGAAATTGTGCGCGACGCCGCGCGGTTTCTGGAGGACGGCGAAAAAATGCAACTGTCCTATGCGGTGCAAAACACCCACCGCACGGTTGGCACGCGCACGTCCAGCCACATCGTGAAACGGTTTGGAATGCGCAATTCGTTGCAACCCAACCACCTGACGGTCAAGCTGACAGGCTCTGCGGGTCAATCACTGGGGGCCTTTGCGGCACCGGGCCTGAAACTTGAGGTGAGCGGTGATGCGAACGATTATGTGGGCAAAGGCCTGTCCGGTGGTACGATTGTTGTTCGCCCGCCAATGGCCAGTCCGCTGGACGCCTCGAAAAACACCATAATCGGCAACACGGTTCTTTATGGCGCAACCGACGGATACCTGTTTGCAGCCGGTCGCGCCGGCGAACGGTTTGCCGTGCGCAATTCGGGTGCCAAGGCCGTTATCGAAGGCTGCGGCAGCAACGGGTGTGAATACATGACAGGCGGCGTTGCGGTCATTCTGGGTGAAATCGGTGCGAATTTCGCGGCTGGTATGACGGGGGGTATGGCCTATTTGTACGATCCGACCGGCCATTCAAAAACGCTGATGAACATGGAAACTGTCGTCACTTGCCCCGTAACAGTGCCACATTGGCTGAAAGAACTGGAAGAACTGGTCCAGCGCCACGCTGCTGAAACCGGCAGCCGCAAAGCGATTGACCTGTTACAGCACTGGGATCTTGAGGTTGGCAATTTCATGCAGATTTGCCCGAAAGAAATGCTTGTCCATATCGCCGCCCCGCTGGAGCTGTCGGAGACCGCGATGCCTGCGGAATAGCAGGTGGTCACAAAATGATTTGGGGCGCGGTCCGGATACCGGTGCCGCGCCCCGCTTTGTTTGATCAATCCAATACGTGCTTTGCTGCGCCATGGGCGTGCTGTGCCCCATCGCAACATGGCTTGGTCGCAGATTGCACGATCTTGCGCTTTTCTCGGGGCGCGCTGCCGCCTATAGCTATGCCCATGTCACAGGCATCCAAATCAAAACAAACCCGATCCAAGGCCAAGCCCAAGGCACGCAAGACGCCGCAAACCGGCCCGATAAGACGTGTGTTGCGTTGGGCAGCACGCGGAGCGATGGCGATATGCGCGTTCTTCGTTTTGGCCGTCGTGCTGCTAAACTGGGTAAATCCCCCCACAAACCTTTACATGATGTCTGAATCGCGCAGGTTGGGCGGCGTGAACCAGGACTGGGTCGCGCTGTCGCGGATCAATCCGGCGATGGCCCGATCAGTGGTTGCGGCAGAAGACGCAAATTTCTGCAACCATTGGGGGTTTGACCTGCCTGCGATCAAGGCCGCAATTGAAGCGGGCAGCAATCGCGGCGCGTCGACGATCACACAACAAACCGTCAAAAACGTGTTTCTTTGGCACGGAAGAACGTGGATCAGGAAAGCGATGGAGGCAGGCCTGACCCCGCTGGTCGAAGCCATCTGGTCCAAACGCAGGATAATTGAGGTCTATCTGAACGTGGCCGAATTTGATGAAGGTGTGTTTGGCGTAAAAGCCGCCGCTGATCACTATTTCGGCGTGACCCCCGACAAGCTGTCAGACGCGCAGGCTGCGCAACTCGCCGCCATTCTCCCCTCTCCGAAAACACGGTCAGCCTCTGATCCGTCGGCAACAACGCGCAAACGTGCCGCGTCTATTCAGGACGGGGCGGCCACGATCCGCGCGGATGGCCGGTCTGCGTGTTTCGAGAGTTGAAATATCGCGCGCCAACGGGCATTGAAGAAAAACATTTTTTGTTCGACCCGGATTAGAATTCATGGCCCGCCTTTTTCATGTACCCCTGTCACCGTTCTGCCGGAAGGTAAGGCTGAGCCTTGCCGAAAAGAAAATCGAGGTTGAACTGGTTGAGGAGCGGTACTGGGAGGCCGATCCGGATTTTCTGCGTCGCAACCCCGCCGCGAAGGTGCCTGTGCTGAAGCTTGACGGGTTGATGATGGCGGAAAGCGGCCCGATCTGCGAATATATCGAGGAAACACGGCCCGAACCGCCACTGTTGCCCAAAGACGCTGTTGGCCGATTGGAAGTGCGGCGCCTGGTGAACTGGTTTGACGACAAGTTTCACCACGAAGTGACATCAAAGCTTTTGTACGAACGTGTGAACAAGAAGGTTATGGGGCATGGTTTTCCCGACAGCCGGAACGTCAAAGACGGTGCCAAGGCCATCAAATACCATCTGGATTACATGACGTGGCTTCTGGATCACCGCCGCTGGCTGGCGGGGGATCACATGTCTCTGGCCGATTTCGCCGCCGCGGCGCATCTAAGCTCACTGGATTACATTTCCGATGTTGATTGGAACCGCTCGGATGTGGTCAAGGATTGGTATGCCAAGATCAAATCGCGGCCTGCCTTCCGGTCTATACTGGCTGATCAGGTGCCCGGCTTTCCGCCGCCACGCCACTACAATGACCTTGATTTCTGATCTTTTTGCTCAGATCGCCTGTTTGTGCAGGAAGGCTGCTGCCCCCAATCTTCAGCACCCGACATGAGCGACGATCTGAAGAACAGGCTGGTCGAGGAAGCCCGTAATCTTGGCTTTGTTGCATGCAAACTGTGCCGCCCGTGGGACGTGCCCGAGGTTCGCGCACGCCTGAACGCCTTTGTAGAGGCCGGATATCACGGCCAGATGTCATGGATGGCAGACCGGATGAACTGGCGCGGTGATCCGTCCGCGCTTTGGCCCGAAGCGCAATCGGTGATCATGCTGGCAGACAGCTATACGCCCGAACACGACCCACTTGACGTGTTAAAGCAATCCGAACGGGGCGCAATTTCGGTATATGCACAAAACCGGGATTATCACGATGTGGTCAAGAAACGCCTGAAGCGACTGGCCCGCTGGTTGATTGAACAACAGCCCTGTGAAGTGAAAGTATTTGTCGATACTGCACCGGTTCCGGAAAAGGCATTGGGGCAGGCCGCTGGATTGGGATGGCAGGGCAAACACACCAATCTTGTGAGCCGGGAATGGGGCAATTGGGCCTTTTTAGGGTCTGTTTTTACAACCCTTGCGCTGCCGACAGACCCTGCGGAAGTTGACAATTGCGGATCTTGCCGCGCCTGTCTGGATGTGTGCCCGACAGGCGCCTTTCCCGCACCCTACCAACTGGATGCACGGCGGTGTATTTCATATCTGACGATCGAACATTCGGGTCCGGTGGACACTGACCTGAGGCCGTTGTTAGGCAATCACATTTACGGATGTGACGATTGTCTGGCTGTCTGCCCATGGAACAAGTTTGCCGTCAAAGCATCCGACATAAGATATGCAGCACGCGATGACCTGACGGCGCCAAAGCTGGCTGATCTGGCGAAACTGGATGATGCGGATTTTCGCAAACTGTTTTCCGGTTCGCCGGTAAAACGGATCGGTCGCAACCGCTTTGTGCGGAATGTTCTGTATGCCATCGGGAATTCGGCCGATCAGCATTTAACAGAAATAGCCCGATCACTGGCAGAGGATCCGGATCCGGCCGTTGCCGACGCGGCGCACTGGGCGGTTGACCGGTTGGGCCGGTTCGGATCGGCGAAATAAGCCATCCGATGCCGTTTAAAGGCTGGCAACGTTCCGTCTTTTGATTAAACCGCTACCAAACAGGAAGGAGACACGCGTGTCAGTATTGTTGGGTGTGGATACAGGCGGAACCTATACAGATGCGGTTCTGATCCGGAATGATGAAACGGTGATTGCCAGCGCCAAATCGCTGACAACGCGGCACGATCTGGCAGTGGGCGTTGGCGGCGCGGTTGCAGAAGTCATCGCCAGGTCCGGCATTGATGTTGCAGACATTTCGATGGCGTCGCTGTCGACGACACTGGCCACCAACGCGCTTGTCGAAGGACAGGGCGGCCGCGTTGCCCTGATCTATATCGGTTTCAAGGAACGTGATCTGGCCACACATGGCCTGTTGGAAGCCCTGAAAGGCGATCCGTATCTGGTGCTGGGCGGGGGCCACAATCACGCGGGCGGCCAAGCAGAACAATTGGACGAAACGGCGTTACTGACCTTTTTAGAAGCCCATAAAAACGACGTTTCGGGGTTTGCCGTTGCGGCCCAATTCGCGACGCGTAATCCGGCGCATGAACTGCGCGCCGCCGATCTTATCCATTCGGTCACAGGACGCCCTGTTTCGTCCTCGCACCAGTTGTCGGCAAAGCTGAATGGCCCAAAACGTGCGATGACAGCGGTTTTGAATGCGCGCCTGATTGGCATGATCGATCGGTTGATCGGGCGGGCCGAAGACAAGCTGCGCGATTTGGGCATTGCGGCACCGTTGATGGTTGTCCGGGGTGACGGCGCGTTGATTTCGTCAAAGATGGCGCGGGACCGACCGATTGAAACGATCCTGAGCGGGCCGGCAGCATCAATTGTGGGCGCACGATGGTTAACCAAGGCCGATCATGCGCTGGTTTCGGACATTGGCGGCACCACCACGGATGTGGCTGTCCTGAAAGACGGGCGGCCCGCGATTGATCCGGCTGGTGCGCGGGTCGGACCGTACCGGACAATGGTCGAAGCCGTGGCAATGCGCACCACAGGTCTGGGAGGGGACAGCGAAGTCCATTTTATCTCGGAAGGGTTGCGAGGTGGCGTAACACTTGGGCCGCGTCGTCTGTTGCCGGTTTCGCTTTTGGCGATGGACGCGCCCGATATTGTCTTGCCCGTCCTGGAAGCGCAACTGCGGGCTGCTGTGCCCGGCGATCATGACGGGCGGTTTGTTCGTGCCGTAAAGGGCCAGACCATAGAAGGGCTGGGGCCAAGAGAAGCGGCGGTTCTTGAACGGATCGGCGATGCGGTTCATCCGGTGGGGCAAATACTGCGCAACCGGATTGAGATCGGATCGCTGAAGCGCCTTGTCGAACGTGGCCTTGTTCAGGTTGCGGGCCTGACCCCTTCGGACGCCAGCCATGCGCTTGGTCTGGCATCGGTCTGGAATGTCGATGCAGCCCGCATGGCATTGATCCTGTTCGGAAGGCGGCGCACCGGCGCGGGCGAAATGCTTGCGCACACCCCTGACGACATGGCCCGGATGATAATCGATCAACTGACAGAACAAACATCTTTCGCCATATTAGAGACTGTTTTTTCGGAAGAAGATGGTGATTTTGGCCTAACCCCCGAACAATTGGCCCGCCATGTTCTGACCCGAAAGGGATTTGACCGCCATTCCGGCCTGATCCGGTTCGAAGCGTCGGTGAACGTGCCGGTGATCGGTCTGGGCGCGTCCGCCCCGACCTATTACCCTGCGGTTGGCAAAAGACTGCATTGCGAGATGATCTTGCCGGAACACGCGGGTGTGGCGAATGCCATCGGTGCCGTTGTCGGGCGGGTTACAATGCGCAAAAGCGGCACGATCACGTCCCCGTCCGAAGGGCGGTACCGGGTTCATCTTGAAACAGGCCCCGAAGATTTTGGAGATTCGGAGCAGGCGCTTGCACGGCTTGAAGATGTTTTGCGCCATGCCGCCGACGGAGATGCCCGCGCCGCCGGAGCGGGCGATATCCAGATTTCGGTAACGCGGGATGTGAAAAAGGCGGTTGCGGAAGCCCGTGAGGTGTTCATCGAGGCAACGGTGATTGTCGAGGCGTCAGGGCGACCGCGCATTGCTGTGGGATAAGGCGGGGATATCCCCGCCCTATACCTGCTATGATGCTTTGAGTGTTCTTTTGGGCAGAACCCAATCGGCGCGCGGGAAATGGCAGGTGTAGCCGTTCGGTATCCGCTCGAGATAGTCCTGATGTTCCGGTTCTGCCTCCCAGAAATCCCCGACGGGTTCCACCTCTGTCACGACGGCTCCGGGCCAGATTCCGGATGCATTCACATCCGCAATCGTTTCAAGGGCCGTTTCCCGCTGCGCCTCGTCAACGTAATAAATCGCCGAGCGATAGCTCAACCCGCGATCATTTCCTTGCCGGTTCAAGGTTGTCGGGTCATGGATCTGAAAGAAAAGTTCTAACAAATCACGAAAACTGATCGTGTTAGGGTCGAAAATCACTTCGATCCCTTCGGCATGTGTGCCGTGGTTGCGATAGGTTGCGTTTGGAACATCCCCGCCTGTGTACCCAACGCGGGTCGATAAAACCCCGGCGCGTTTGCGGATCAGATCCTGCATGCCCCAAAAGCAACCTCCCGCCAGAACTGCGCGTTCCTGTGCCATTACGATATCTCCTCCACCTGATTCAAATAGGCGCCATAGCCTTGGTCTTCCATGTCATCGCGGTGCACAAACCGCAAAGACGCGGAATTGATGCAATAACGGAGCCCGCCCCGATCTGCCGGTCCGTCAGGAAACACGTGGCCCAAATGGCTGTCGCCGTGTGTGCTGCGCACTTCTGTCCGGATCATACCCAGCGATGCATCACGTAATTCCTGCACATGGGCAGGTTCGATCGGTTTTGTGAAACTGGGCCACCCGCAGCCGCTTTCATATTTGTCAGCAGACGCAAACAACGGCTCACCAGATACGATATCCACGTATATTCCGGGTTCCTTGTTGTTCAGCAAAGCGCCCGTTCCCGGCCGCTCGGTTCCGGATTCCTGCGTGACATAGTATTCTTCCGGTGACAGGCTGGCGATCACATCCGGATTTTTCGTGTAAGTGGTCATAACGCCTCCGATTTTTTCGTCAGATTCAATAAATGGCGCACTGCGCCGGAATTAAAAGCTCTGTTTCAGGTCACTCGCGCGGTCGTGTGGTGATCTGGCAACCGGTTTCGACCGTACATATATTACGTATTAGGGAGAGCAATCATGATCCGTTGGGTTTTTGCAGCATTGTTTGCCGTGATGGGCAGTTTGGCGCTAGCACGCAGTCCTGTCGGTGTTTTTCCTTCGATTGACGGCGGAACCCTTGATATGTCCGAGTGGTCTGGCCAACCGGTTCTGGTCGTGAACACCGCATCGCAATGTGCATTTACCGGCCAGTACGCCGAATTGCAGGCGCTTTATGATACCTACAGGTCGCGTGGGTTGGTTGTGCTGGCAGTTCCGTCGGATGATTTCAATCAGGAACTGGATACCGCCGCAGAGGTCAAGGAATTCTGCGCGCTGAACTATGACATGGATCTGCCGATGACCGACATCACGTCTGTCAGGGGTGCGACTGCGCATCCGTTTTTCAAAGCCGTAAAGGCAGAAACCGGTTTCGTTCCGAAATGGAACTTCAACAAGGTTCTGATCGGACCTGATGGCGCAGTCGTCGCGACATGGGGATCATCCACAAAGCCGACATCGCGCAAGATCACGCGGCAGATCGAACCGTTGTTGAATTAATCCGATCCGGGCCACAGTAAACCGTTGCCAACAGCGTCATGGCTTGGGTTGGTGCCAAATTCGCGCCGGTAACTTTTTGAAAAATGCGACGGAGAGCGGAACCCGCACGCCACCGAAATTTCGGTGATCGACATTTGTGTCTGGCGTAACAAAGCGCGCGCACGTTCTAGCCGCAGTCGCAGATAATACCGCTTGGGTGACTGCCCAAGGTGTTTTGCGAATAGCCGTTCCAACTGACGCGCCGATAGCCCTGTTACGACGGCGATATCTTCCGAACTCAGCGGGTCTTCGACATTGTTTTGCATGATCTGCAAAGCGAGGGACAGTTTTGAATGCCGGTACTCGCCCCCCACCTTGAGCGGCATACGTTGCGCATGGGAATGCCCGCGCGGGGCTGTATAGATCATCTGGTCGGCAACCCATCTGGCCAGATCCACCCCGTAATCTTCACTGACGCGATGCAGCATCAGATCCATCGAAGCGGCGCCGCCGGCGGTTGTGAACACTTTGCCATCGACAGAAAATATACTGTCTTCCATGATCACATCTGGCAAAAGCTCGCTCAGTGCGGCCTTGTATTCCCAGTGGGTTGTTACCCTTTTCCCGTTGATCAGACCGGCCAGTGCCAGCGTGTATGTACCGCTGGACAGCGCGCCAAAGTCCATGCCCTTGCGGGTTTCGCGCCGCAGCCAGTTCAGGACCGGCTTGGTACTGGCGCGGCCGACATGCTCTCCGGCGCAAACGATCAGGGTTTCGCTTCTGTCAAGCGGGCCCAAGGCACCGTCAACCTCAACCGTCACCCCGTTCCAGGCCCGCACCGGCTGACCCGTTTCGCTAAGCAGTCGCCAGCCGTAATAGGCACCGGTATCCAGATGCCGGTTGGCAAGCGACAGGGTTTCAAGCGCACAGGTAAAGCCCAGTTGCGAAAACCCCGGCAACAGCAGGAAGACATACCGTTTCGTGGCTTGTGTCAGGTGGGGGTGCGGATCTGTCATCGGATGTGCGCGATCGAAAATTTCTGAACCCTAGTAGCGATTGCGCCACCGCCCAAGTCAACCCGCTATGGATCGCCCTGAAGGTGCGATTTCGATTTGCCGGACTGGCGTGACACCTGAACCGCCAGAATACCCGCGGCAATAATTGACACGCCCAGAATGTCACGTGGTCCCAGCGCCTCGGCCAGGAAAAGGGACGCGATCGCCACGCCGAAGAACGGATTGAGAAAGTGAAACGTCGCCGCGCGCGTTGCCCCGATCCGATTGACCAGAAGAAACCAGACCAAAGTTGCAATCAACCCCGGGACAAGCGTGGTGTACGCAAACGCAATCGCGAGTGTCGGGGTCGGGTTGATCCGCGGCGTTTCAAACAACAGGGCCGCAATCGCAAGTGCCACGCACCCTACCAGCATCTGCAAGCCGACAATCATCAGGAAATTCCCGCCCGATGTCGCGTTTCGAACGGCCATGGTTGCAAACGTTAGCGCAAGAACGCCGATGCAACACAGCGCAAGCCCGAACAGATCGACACCGCCCTGAAAACGCGCGCCCATGATCAACACGACCCCGATCATGCCAAGCACAAGCCCCAGCATACCCAACGGCTTTAACCGTTCACCCAGAAACACGCAGCTTGCGACGGCAACCAGCAACGGCATGGTTGATGCTATGATCGCGGCAAGCGACGCTTCGATCGTTTGCATCGCAACAAAAAACAGACCCAGATAAAGCGCATTCTGGCACACACCGAACAGGATCGTCGCGCGCCACTGCGACGGTGTCAGATGCCAGCTTTGCCCCATCGCGCGCGCAATAATGATGCCCAAAAGGCCGGAAATCAGATAGCGGACAGACAGCGCAAACAGCGGCGAGGCATCGGCAACGATGAAGCGGGCAGACGTAAAGGCACTGGACCACATCAGGGCAAAAGCCAGCCCCATGCCAATTGCGCGCATGTCCATTTAGTCTGTCCCAATTGAAAAGGGTCGCCCCGTCGGGACGACCCTTTCCGCAATTCGACACAAGGTCAAGATCAGCCGTTAACGCTGTCTTTCAACGCTTTTGCAATAGTCATCTTAACGACTTTGTCCGCGTCTTTCTTGAACTGTTCACCTGTGGCCGGGTTACGCACCATACGCTCTGGCCGTTCGCGGCAATAGATTTTGCCAACGCCGGGCAATGTCACGGCGCCGCCGCCGGAAACTTCGCGTGTGATCAGCGCACATACTGAATCCAGCGCGCCTGCTGCTGCTTTTTTGTCTGTACCCATTTCATCGGCCAGTGCGGCGACGAGTTGGGTTTTGGTCATTGGTTTCGCCATTTTAGGTCTCCTTCGGCTGCCCGAAACTTAGGGCCTCATTCGCGTAATGTAACGGAATATAGTGTAGGAACACAACGAATAGTGGTTAAGCGCAAGAGAAAAACAGCGCTTTTTTGCCCTTTTTTGCAGGTTTTTCACCCAAATGCCTTGTTCAAAGGAATGCAGTCTCGTCAAAAGACCGTAATTTGCGGCTGTGAAGGCGATCCAGCGGCATACCGCGTAACGCTTCCATAGCGCGGATTCCGATCATCAAATGCCGCGCAACCTGCGTTTTATAAAAGTCTGACGCCATCCCCGGCAGCTTTAATTCGCCGTGCAAGGGCTTGTCGGAAACACATAGAAGCGTGCCATACGGAACCCGAAAACGATACCCGTTCGCGGCGATTGTTGCGCTTTCCATATCCAGCGCAATTGCGCGGGATTGCGACAGGCGCTGTACCGGCCCCGATTGATCGCGCAATTCCCAGTTGCGATTGTCAATCGTGGCAACCGTTCCGGTGCGCATGATCCGCTTCAGCTCGAACCCTTCCAGCTTGGTCACGGCAGCAACGGCTTGTTCCAGCGCAATCTGGATTTCGGCCAAGGCAGGGATCGGGGTCCACACCGGAAGATCATCGTCCAGAACGTGATCTTCCCGCAAATAGGCATGGGCCAGAACAAAATCGCCCAAGGCCTGCGAATTGCGCAAGCCCGCGCAATGCCCCACCATCAGCCATGCGTGCGGCCGCAATACGGCGATGTGATCGGTTGCGGTTTTGGCATTTGACGGGCCGACGCCGATATTGACCAATGTTATGCCAGACCCGTCTTCGCGTTTCAGGTGATAGGTCGGCATTTGTGGCAGTTTCAACAGATTGTCCAATGGCGCATCGGCCGAAGTAATGATCATGTTTCCGGTGCTGACAAAGCTTGTATAGCCGCTTTCCGGATCGGCAAGCTGGGCGCGCGCGAACGCTTCGAATTCGGCGACGTAAAACTGGTAGTTGGTGAACAGCACATGGTTCTGGAAATGATGCGGGTCTGTTGCAGTGTAATGGGCAAGACGCGCCAGCGAATAGTCTACACGCTGCGCCGTAAACGGGGCCAGAACCCCGACATTGTCCGGGGTGGCATAGGTTCCGTTTACGATATCGTCGTTTGTGGTGCTCAGATCGGGCACGTCAAAGTAATCGCGCAGGATAAAATCGGCCGCACCTTCCTGCGGCACATCCAGCGTATCATCACCGACCACGGCAAAATGCACGGGAATCGGCGTATCCGATAACCCGATCTGCACAGGCATGCCGTGGTTTTCAATCAGCAGGCCGATCTGCTGGATCAGATAGTTCCGGAACAAATCCGGACGCGTGATACTGGACGCGTAGGTGCCCGGCGTCGCGACATGGCCGAAACTGAGCCGCGTATCGACATGTGCATAGCTTGTGGTGGTAAACCGGATTTCGGGATAGAAGGCCCGATACCGCGCGGTCGGATATCCTTCCTCCATCGCGCGTCTGAAATTTTCGCGCAAAAACCCGGTGGCTGTTTCATACATCAGTTCAAGCCGCGCCACCGCTGCCTTGGCATCCATGAACGTTTCAGCGTCCGGCACATCGGGTGTCTTGATGGATCTTGTCTGGGTCATCTGTCTGTCCTGATCAGATCGATTTTTTCAAACCGCGTCACATCGACCAATCCCAGATCGGATATCCGCAATTCGGGGATCACAACCAACGCCAACAGGGAATGCTGCATATAGGCATTGTTCAACGTGCACCCGCAGGTCTGCATCGCCTGCATCATCGCTTGCGCCTTTGCGGCAACCTCTTGTGCGGGGCTGTCCGACATCAACCCGGCAATCGGCAATTCAACCAGTGCCAGTTCCTCGTCATCCTTGAACACAGTAATGCCGCCACCCACGTCGGCAAGACGGTTTGCCGCCATCGCCATTTGCGTACGATCCGTGCCAACAACGATCATGTGATGGCTGTCATGTGCAACGGTCGAGGCCATGGCCATGCGGCCGGTATATCCGAACCCCGACACAAACCCGTTCACAACACCGCCGGTGGCGCGATGACGTTCAACCAACGCGATCTGGAATGTGTCGCCCTGCCCTTCGATCAGGCCGTTATCAACCGGCAGATCACGGACCAGCGCCTGTGTCGGTGCCTGGTTTTCAACCACACCGATCACATTGACGCGGGCACTGTTCGCGCCCTTTGGCGCGGCAATTTCAAAATCTGTGTCCGTCAGGCTGTGACCAAGGCGCACGGTACCCCGCGTGGTGTCGGGCCACGGGTAATGGGGGCATTCAACGACGCACTTACCCTTTTCAGAGACTGTTTTACCACGCGCAATGACAAGTTCGATCGGCAGCGTTGCCAAATCAGAGGTCAACACAATATCAGCGCGCCGGCCCGGAGTGATGGACCCGATTTCACGTTCCAGACCGAAATGTGTGGCGGTGTTAAGCGTTGCCATCTGCAAGGCAACCACAGGATCACAACCGCAGGCAATCGCGTGACGCACAACACGGTTCATGTGCCCTTCGTTCACCAAAGTGCCGGAATGGCAATCATCGGTACACAGAATGAAATTACGCGGATCCAGCCCCTTTTCCGTCACAGCGGTAATCTGTCTTTCCACATCATACCACGCCGAACCAAGCCGCATCATCGAGCGCATGCCCTGACGCACACGCGCAATGGCATCCGCTTCGCATGTGCCTTCGTGATCGTCCGCTGGCCCGCCCGCAACATATGCGGCAAAATTCGACCCTAAATCAGGCGATGCGTAATGGCCGCCAACAGTTTTTCCGGCCCTTTGCGTCGCCGCAATTTCGGCCAGCATCTTTGGGTCGCCATTGATCACACCCGGAAAGTTCATCATTTCGCCCAGACCGATGATCCCGGGCCATGACATGGCTTCGGCAACATCTTCGGGCGATATTTCAAATCCTGTCGTTTCCAACCCCGGCGCAGACGGGGCGCAAGACGGCATTTGCGTAAAGATGTTGATCGGTTGCATCAACGCCTCGTCATGCATCATGCGGACCCCTTCAAGGCCCAGAACATTGGCGATTTCATGAGGATCCGTAAACATCGACGTGGTGCCATGCGGGATGACGGCCCGCGCAAATTCAGCCGGTGTTAGCATACCGCTTTCGATATGCATGTGCGCATCGCACAGGCCCGGGATCATATAGCGCCCGCCCGCGTCAATAATGTCCGTGTCTGGCCCGATACAATGTGATGCATCCGTCCCGACATAGGCAATGCGCCCTTCCGCAATTGCAATATCATGTCCGGGCAGACATTCACGTGTATGCACGTTGACCCAGATACCGTTCCGGATCACGGTATCGGCATTGCTGCGTCCAGCTGCAACCGCAACAAGGCGGGGCGCTGTTTCAGCCCAGGAAAGTGGCGTAGTGTCGTTCATGCGGTACGTTGACATGCGCCAAGGGCATGATCAAGCTGAACCATAAGGAGAGAGTGCCGATGGATTACGAAACCGTTTCAGCCGAAGCTTTCGGCGCCTCGCTGCGGGGGATCGGGCTGAACCTGCTGGTCAGGGACGTCTTGGCAGAATGTTCCTTTTTAGAGACTGTTTTTGGCATGAAAAGCCATCAATCCACCGTGGATTTTGCCATAGTGACCTATGGATCGCAGGTGTTCCAGTTGCATTCGGATGGAACATATCACAGCAACCCGTTACAAGGCTTGCTGCCCGAAAATCCGCCACGAGGTGGCGGCATTGAAATCCGGCTTTACGATACAGATCCGGATGCCGCCGCTGTCAGGGCGCACGCAGCTGGCGCTATGGTTTTGCAAGAACCGACGGATAAACCACACGGTTTGCGGGAAACCTATATTTTGTGCGAAAACGGCTATGCTTGGGTGGCCAGCCGCCCAAAAGACGACACGCCCCCGGAATGACCGACATTCGCCAGAACAACCAAAAGAGAGAGAGCCCATGACAGTTGCACAGATACGCCCCAATATGGACCACTGGCAGGAACGCGTCGATCTGGCAGCAGCGTTCCGTTGGACCGCGCGGCTCAATCTGCACGAAGCCGTCGCCAACCATTTCAGCCTGTCCATCAACGATGACGGCACCCGTTTCCTGATGAACCCGAACCAGCGTCATTTTTCACGGATCAAGGCCAGCGACTTGATCGTGGTTGACGCCAACGACCCCGAAACCCTGAAGGGGCCGGACGCGCCTGATCCGACGGCGTGGGGGCTGCATGGCGGGCTTCACCGGCATTGCCCACATGCCCGGTGCGCGATGCACGTGCATTCTATACATGCAACAGTTCTGGCATCTTTGGCAGACAGCCGCCTGCCACCGATTGACCAGAACTGCGCGACATTTTTCAACCGGTATGTGATTGATGACGGATATGGTGGCCTTGCCTTTGAAGAAGAAGGGGAACGGTGCGCCGCGCTTTTGATCAACCCCAAACACAAGGTCATGATCATGGGCAATCACGGCATCATGATCATCGGCGAGTCCGTAGCGGATACCTTTAACAGACTCTATTATTTCGAACGTGCCGCCGAAACATATATTCGCGCGCTGCAAACCGGCCAGCCGTTGCGGGTACTGCCGGATGAGATCGCGGAAAAAACAGCGCAAGAACTTGATGATTATCCCGGACAAGCGTGCCGCCATCTGGACGAACTAAAGGCAATCCTTGATCAAGAAGGATCGGACTACGCAAGCTGAGAACGTTCGATTTCGATCCATTGCCCGCGCGAACCCTCAAGCCGCACCCATGTGGGCAATATCGCGCGTGTATCGGCGACAGCCCTATGATCAGGTCAGGGCTATTCTAAGGGCGCGCGGTGTTGTCCCGAATTCCGCCTTGAACGCGCGCGTCATCGCGCTTGCATCTTGATAACCGCAGCGCAATGCAATCTCTGAAACAGGCAAAACAGTCTCTAACACGTGCTTTCGCGCGACGATCAGACGAATACGCCGATAGACTTGTTGTGGCGCGGCACCTGTTGCGGTGCGCATGCGTGACTTAAGCGTTTTTTGGGTGCACCCGATCCGAAACGCGATGGCCGCGATAGAGAGCGGGTCTTCGACATGTTCCTGCATCAAGGCAATGGCCCGATTGGTAACAGAACGGCTGCGCCCGCGTCCGACCGGCATCGCGACCTGCGGATGGCCCGACATAAAAAGCTGCGCAACTTCCAGCGCTAGGGCCTGCCCATGGTCGCGGCCAATCAGGAACATCACCAGATCAAAGGCTGCCATCGCTCCGCTGCAGGTGATCCTGTTGCCATCGATGACAAACCGTTCCCGAACGCTGTCGATGTCGGAAAACTCCTCGGCAAAAGCGCCCAGTTCCTCCCAGTGAATTGTAGCGCGGTGCCCCGACAACAATCCGGCATGCGCCAACAGCCAGCTTCCGGTATCCAAGGCAGCAAGATCCCTGAACTGCTTTGCCGCGGACCCCAGTGCGGCCCGGTTTTGCCATGTTGCATGTTTACGAAACCCGTAAGACGGCATGACCAAAAGCATATCACCTTCGGCGTCTTTCAACGGCATATGGGGGCGCACCTCTAACCCGCTTGAGGATGTCGCGGGCAAACCATTCACCGTCAAGAACGCCCATTGATACAATTGTCGCCCCGACAACATGTTCGCCGCGCGCAAAGGCTCTACCGTGTTGGCCAGACAGTGATTGGAAAACCCGTCATACAGAACCAGGCCGTAACGCTGACTGAACGAAGAAGTTTTTGACCAACTTTGCATGATACCTGACTAATTCAGCATGATAGCCAAAATCAATCCCCGTAACCTCATCCACGGCAAGACGAAGGGATTTATGCAATGCAATACGGGCTGACAGACGAACAGGAAATGATTGCATCAACGGTGCGATCCTTCGTGGAAAAGGAAATCTACCCGCATGAGGAACTTGTCGAGCGGACAGGCAACGTCCCTCAGGAAATTGCGGACGAGATCAAGCGCAAGACCATCGAGCTTGGGTTTTATGCCTGCAATTTCCCGGAAAGCGTGGGCTGTGCCGGTCTGAACCATATGGAATTTGCGCTGGTCGAACGTGAACTGGGCCGCGGATCAATGGCGTTGAACCATTTTTTCGGCCGCCCGCAGAACATTCTGATGGCCTGCAAGGGTGACCAGATCGAACGTTATCTGACACCCGCAATCCGTGGTGAACGGATGGATGCACTGGCCATGACCGAACCGGGGGCAGGATCGGATGTGCGTGGCATGAAATGTGCGGCAGTGCGCGATGGCGGCGACTGGGTGGTAAACGGCACCAAGCATTTCATCTCGGGCGCGGACCATGCCGATTTTATAATTGTGTTCATCGCAACAGGCGAAGATCAGACACCAAAAGGGCCGAAAAAGCGCATAACCGCATTTCTTGTTGATCGGGGCACACCGGGGTTCACCATTCGTGACGGGTACAAATCGGTCAGTCACCGCGGTTACAAGAACATGATTCTGGAATTTGATGACTGCCGCCTGCCGGATGCGCAGGTTCTGGGTGACGTGGACGGCGGGTTCGACGTGATGAACACCTGGCTTTATGCAACGCGCATAACCGTTGCCACAATGTCGGTCGGGCGCGCGCGACGCGTGTTTGACTATGCGCTGGATTACGCGGCCACCCGCGAACAATTCGGGCAGAAAATCGGCAAGTTCCAGGGCGTTTCGTTCCAGATTGCCGATATGATCACCGAAATCGATGCCGCCGATCTTTTGACCCTTGCCGCTGCTGACCGGCTCGACAAATCTCTGCCCGCCAACCGCGAAATTGCGTCCGCCAAGCTCTATGCCAGCGAAATGCTGGCGCGGGTGACAGATGCGGCAATACAAATTCACGGCGGTATGGGTCTGATGGATGATTATCCGCTGGAACGGTTCTGGCGCGACGCACGGGTGGAACGTATCTGGGACGGCACGTCGGAAATTCAGCGCCACATCATCAGTCGCGAATTGCTTCGGGCGCTGGGCGCTTAAACATGCCTTGGACGGGGGCAGTGCGGAACAGAAGAAATCCGCGCCCCTGCCAATATGGGGGTTTCGATCATGTCTAGCCTGTCACGATTGTTCCGGCCAAACTCGATCGCGGTGATTGGCGGCGGGGCGTGGTGCGCGCAAGTAATCATTCAGTCGCAGAAGATGGGGTTCAAAGGCGACATTTGGCCAGTGCACCCCAAAGGCGGTATTTTCGGCGGGCTCAAGGCATTTACCACGCTGTCGGATCTTCCTGCGCCGCCTGATGCCGTTTTTATCGGGATCAACCGCGAGGCCACAATCGCAACCGTAAAAACATTGCGCGACATGGGCGCGGGGGGCGCGGTTTGTTTTGCATCCGGATTTGCCGAAGCCGCCGCCGAAGATCAAACCGGCACCGATTTACAGGCTGAACTGGTTGCCGCGGCCGGGCCCATGCACATTTTAGGCCCGAATTGTTACGGGTTCATCAATGCGCTGGATGGCGCCTTGTTGTGGCCGGACCAACATGGATGCGCGCGGGTCGATCGGGGCGTCGCCATTCTGACCCAATCGTCCAATATTGCCATCAACCTGACGATGCAGAAACGCGGATTACCCATCGCCTACACCGTCACCTGCGGAAACATGGCCCAAACATCTCAGGCCGATATCGCCTGCGGTTTGCTGGATGATCCAAGGGTCACCGCAATCGGGGTGCACATCGAAGGGTTTGGATCACTTCCCGCGTGGGAACGTTTTGCACGCACCGCTTATGAACGCGGCATTCCCGTAATTGCGCTGAAAGTCGGGCGGTCGGAACATGCGCAGAAAGCCGCCGTATCCCATACGGCATCACTGGCGGGCAGTGATGCAGGCGCGCAAGCTGTTTTGGACCGGTTGGGTATATCGCGGGTGCATGATCTGCCGACATTTCTGGAAACACTCAAGCTGCTTCACTTCAACGGGCGGCTGGCGTCGAACCAGTTGTCGTCTATCAGTTGCTCGGGCGGAGAGGCCAGTCTGGCTGCTGATACCGCACATGGGCGGAATGTTGTGTTTCCTCCGTTGGAGTCGGAGCAAAAACAGGCTCTAAAAAAGGCTTTGGGGCCAAGAGTCGCTCTGGCAAACCCGTTGGATTACCACACTTACATCTGGCGCGATGCGGCTGCGATGGCGGATGCGTGGGCCCCTATGGCGGGGCCTGGCATTGCGCTGACGCTTAGTATTGTCGACTATCCTCATACGGATGCGTCTGACTGGACCTGCGCAACTGATGCGGCGCTTGAGGTTAGAAAACGGACAGGGCGGCCTGTGGCAGTTGTGGCCACATTGTCCGAGCTGATGCCCGAAGACGTTGCCGCCCAACTTGCTGCAGGCGGCGTTACCCCGATGTTTGGTTTAAGTGAAACAATCGCCGCAGCCGAAGCCGCCGCGCCAAAAGCCGCACCGACGCCAGAACCCATGCTGCCTCCCGGCAAGGACAGGGAAGGCAAGGTTTTGACCGAGGTTGAAGCCAAAGCAGCACTGGCGCGGCACGGCCTGACAATTCCGCTCATGGATATTGCGGAAAGCGCCGAGGCCGCGGAAAAAATCGCGGCTGTCATGCCGGAACCCCTTGTTCTGAAAGGGATCGGAATTGCGCACAAATCCGATGTCGGTGCAGTCAGGGTTGGCCTGAAAGCCGCCGAAATTCACGCAGCCGCAGCGATGATGCCAACCGAAACCTTTCTGATCGAAGAAATGATCGCGGGGGGTGTTGCAGAGTTGCTTATCGGGGTCACCCGCGATCCGGCACACGGTTTTGTTCTGACCTTGGCCGCCGGCGGGACGATGACGGAAATTCTGTCGGATGCGGTATCTTTGATGGTTCCGGCCTCGGACGATGCGGTTAAACAGGCTCTAACTCAGTTAAAAACCTATCCTTTGCTGACCGGTTTCCGGGGCAAACCCGCTGCCGATATGAATGCGATTTGCGCAGCCGTGCAGGCCATGCAAGCCTATGTTGTTGAAAACGCCGAAACGGTTTGCGAGGTTGAGGTTAATCCGTTGATTTGCACGCCACAGCGGGCCGTTGCCGCCGATGCCCTGATTAGAAAGGCCATATAGATGTCATCCGTTAAAACCAGAACCGAAGGTCCGATCCTTGAAGTCACTTTGGACCGCCCAAAGGCCAATGCCATTGATTTGCTGACATCGCGCGAAATGGGCGACGTATTCGCAAAGTTTCGCGATAATCCGGAATTGCGAGTGGCCATTCTGACCGGCGGGGGAGACAAGTTTTTCTGTCCCGGTTGGGATCTCAAGGCAGCGGCAGACGGTGATGCGGTTGACGGAGATTATGGCGTTGGCGGGTTTGGCGGATTGCAGGAGCTGCGGGACATGAACAAACCGGTGATTGCCGCAGTCAACGGCATTGCCTGCGGTGGCGGGCTTGAATTGGCCCTAAGCGCAGACATCATTCTGGCGGCGGATCACGCCACCTTTGCATTGCCGGAAATCCGGTCCGGTACGGTTGCTGACGCGGCCTCGGTCAAATTGCCCAAGCGGATACCCTATCACATTGCGATGGAATTGCTGTTGACCGGACGCTGGTTCGATGCGCCCGAAGCACACCATTGGGGCCTTGTGAACGAAGTGATCCCCGCGGATCAGCTTATGACTCGCGCATGGGACCTTGCCCGTCTTCTCGCCTCGGGGCCGCCACTGGTTTACGCGGCAATCAAGGAAGTTGTGCGGGATGCAGAAGATTCCAAGTTTCAGGACACGATGAACCGGATCACAAAACGCCAATTGCAATCTATCGACACGCTTTACGCGTCCGAAGACCAGCTTGAAGGCGCGCGTGCTTTTGCAGAAAAACGTGATCCGGTCTGGAAAGGGCGTTAGGCCTTTCGAAACTGCGCAACAAAGGCCTGATCATCCTTATGGTCGCCCTTGGTTGTGGTTTTGTAAATCCGCACATTGGTCAGCGACAAATCGTAAATACTGCCATTTAGAGCCTCGAATTTGGCGGCAAACCCCGCCGAACCAAAGTGTTTGGCGTTAATCGAAAGCGCGATCAGCCCACCGGGTTTTGCAACGCGTGTAAGTTCGTCAATCGCCTGTGGGCCTACGTGGCCGGTTGTAAACGTGCCCGAACTGACAATCCCGCCATAGGTGTTGTCCGCAACCGGCAACCCTTGCAGAATGTCCGCTGTAAAGAGGCTGCGATAAATATCTTTCGCGGCCGCCACTTTCAGCATGTCGGCGGAAATATCAGTGGCTTCGATTTCGCGGATGCCCAAATCGCGCAAGGCAGCACCGCACACACCTGTGCCTGCTCCGACATCCAGAACCGGGCCGGCCCCGCCTGAAGCGACAAAATATTGCGCAACCTGCAAATGCAGAATGTAACCGTGCTCTCCGACGAAATCCTGATCGTAGCTTTCGGCCCAGTCTGCATATAGCTGTTTTGAATCCTCGGGAGAGGACAGAGAGTATGCTTTGGACAGGTTCGGCGTTTTCGAAGTCATGGCCCTATTAGACCCGACACTGCCTTTGTCGATCAAGTGTCTTGTAAAGCTTGCATAATCGGCTGGCATTGCGCATCTGGTGTTCCATGACAAAAACACTGCTTTCTTTCGGTCACGGATATTCTGCGCAGGCGCTGGCACGTCTGCTTTTGCCACTGGGTTGGACGGTGATCGGCACAACACGGTCCGATCAGAACGCAAAACAGTTGGAACAGACCGGAATAACGCCGGTGATCTGGCCGGGATCAGATGTGCAGCCGGTTATCGAACAGGCCAGTCATATTCTGGTATCGGCGGGCCCGGATGCGTCGGGTGATCCTGTTCTGGCACACTGCCGTGACGCGATCGCGAAAAGGGCGCCGGATCTGACATGGGTCGGGTATCTGTCGACAACCGGTGTTTACGGCGACCATCAGGGCGGGTGGGTTGACGAACAAACCCCGCTGTCCCCCAGTACAAAACGTGGCACGGCACGGATGAAGGCCGAAGCGGAATGGCAATCAATTTCTGATCTGCCATTGCACATATTCCGGCTGGCGGGGATTTATGGGCCGGGGCGCGGGCCATTCGAAAAAGTACGCAATGGGACAGCACGCCGGATCGTGAAAGAGGGGCAGGTGTTTTCGCGTATTCATGTAGAAGATATCGCCAACGTTTTAATGGCGTCGATCACCCACCCCAATCGCGGTGCCATCTATAATCTCTGCGATGATGATCCCGCGCCGCCTCAGGATGTGATCGGCTATGCCGCGCAATTGCTAAACGTACCAGTCCCGCCCGAAATCGCCTTTGAAGATGCCGATCTTACCCCTATGGCGCGCAGTTTTTATGCAGAAAGCAAACGCGTGCGAAATGACCGGATCAAGGACGAACTGAACGTGCGCCTGAAGTTTCCTACCTATCGGGAAGGATTGCAGGCCATGCTGCGGAACGGACCTGAATAATAGACCCTATCAGGCCCTTTTTTCGCCGATGGAAGCAATACCAAGAACACTCAACACCTTGGCTTCGATGTGATCGGCGTTCATTGCCGCACTGGCATACATGTCAGCGGGGTTCGCCTGATCAATGAACGTATCAGGAAGAACCATGGACCGGAATCGCAAGCCTGTATCGAAAATACCTTCATCGGCAATCAACTGCGCAACATGGCTGCCAAATCCCCCCACAGCGCCTTCTTCGATCGTAATCAGCGCCTCGTGGGAATGTGCAAGCGACAGGATCAATTCCTTATCAAGCGGCTTGGCAAAGCGGGCGTCGGCAATGGTCGGGTGAATACCTTTGGCACCCAACGCTTCAGCCGCTTTCTTGACCTCTGACAGGCGCGTCCCGAAGGACAGGATGGCAACGCGTGCGCCGTCCTGAACGATCCTGCCTTTGCCGATTTCCAAAATCTCTCCCCGGTCGGGCAAATCAACGCCCACACCTTCTCCACGGGGAAAACGAACAGAAATCGGGCCACTGTCATGCGCGGCGGCGGTGGCCACCATATGCATCAATTCCGCTTCGTCCGCGGCTGCCATTACGGTAAAGCCCGGCAAATTTGCCAGAAATGCGATATCGTAACTGCCCGCATGTGTTGCCCCGTCCGCACCGACCAGTCCGGCGCGATCAATCGCAAACCGCACCGGCAGTCGCTGAATGGCGACATCGTGCACGACCTGATCATAGCCGCGTTGCAAAAACGTTGAATACATCGTGCAAAACGGTTTCATCCCGCCTGCGGCCAAGGCGGCCGAAAACGTAACCCCGTGTTGCTCGGCAATGCCAACATCAAAACACCGGCTGGGATAGCGGTCAGCAAACATGTTCAATCCGGTGCCGTCCGGCATCGCGGCGGTGACTGCGCAAATCTTGTCATCTGTCGCCGCTTCGGCCAGCAGCGCCTTGGCGTAAACGCTGGTGTAGCTGGGTGCGTTTGATGGGGTCTTGGCCTGTTTGCCGGTCACAACATCAAACTTAGCAGTGGCATGGCCCTTGTCGCGCGCAGATTCGGCGGGCGCATAGCCTTTGCCTTTTTTGGTAATCACGTGAATCAAGATCGGGCCAGTGGCGCGTTGTTTCACAGTGCGAAGCACCGGCAAAAGCTGCGACATGTCGTGCCCGTCAATCGGCCCGACATAGGAAAACCCAAGCGCTTCGAACAATGTTCCGCCGACAGTCATACCTTTCAGCACATCCTTGGCCCGCTTGGCCCCTGCGCGAAACGGTTCGGGCAACAAAGACACGGCCCCCTTGGCGGCTGCTTTCAACTCCTGAAACGGCTCTTCCGCATAAAGCCGGCTAAGATATGACGACATGGCACCAACGGGCGGTGCAATGCTCATTTCATTGTCATTCAAGATAACGATCAGACGCTTTTTCAAATGGCCGGCATTGTTCATTGCCTCATAGGCCATGCCGGCACTCATCGCGCCATCCCCGATCACGGCGATGGCATCGCCCAACCCTTCCGGCGTGTTGCCCCCCAGATCACGCGCGACAGCGAACCCCAACGCGGCACTGATCGAGGTCGAGGAATGGGCCGCCCCAAACGGGTCATAGGGCGATTCAGATCGTTTGGTGAAACCGCTTAACCCGTCTTTCATCCGCAAGGTTCTGATCCGGTCACGCCGTTCCGTCAGTATTTTGTGGGGATAACACTGGTGTCCGACATCCCAAACCAGCTTGTCGCGCGGCGTGTCAAACACGGCGTGCAACGCAACCGTCAACTCGACCACACCCAATCCGGCCCCCAAATGGCCGCCCGTTACCGAAACAGCAGAAATCGTTTCTGCCCGCAGTTCACCGGCCAATTGCGTCAACTGGCGGTCGGTCAACTGTTTCAGGTCGGCCGGACGGTCAATTGTGTCCAGCAACGGCGTTTTGGGCCGGTCGTTCATATGCGCCTCCTGTGGCACAAGGCCAAACTGTGCCTAGCTGTCGCGCGAGATAACGAACCGCGCCGCGTCCCGCAAGGTTTGCGCCTCTGATCCATAGTCGTCCAGCGCATCACAGGCTGCTTCAACAAGTTCGCCAGCGCGTTTCTTTGCCCCGTCCAAACCCAGATGCGACACAAACGTCGCCTTGCCTGCTGCATCGTCTTTTTGCACCCGCTTGCCGGCTTTTGCCGGATCGCCTTCCACATCCAAGATGTCGTCCGCAATCTGGAAAGCAAGTCCTAATGCTTGCGCGAATTGGCGCAGCGCAGTTTTGTCCGCCATGGCCATGGCCGCTCCGGCCTCGCACGACCATTGGATCAAGGCACCGGTCTTGTTCATCTGAAGCGTGGTAATTTCGTCCAGCGACAAAGGCGTTTTTGCTGTTTCAGCCTCGATATCAAGCGCTTGGCCCAAAACCATGCCGTGGACCCCGCCGGCAATGGCAAGGCTTCTGGCCAGTTCCACGCGTATTTCCGCGGCGCCGCAGTCCGGATGGGTCACGCATTCAAAGGCCAGACTTTGCAATGCATCGCCGACCAGAACCGCCGTCGCCTCGTTCCATTTGATGTGAAGCGTCGGCAACCCTCGTCGCAAATCATCATCGTCCATACACGGCAAATCGTCATGAACCAGGCTGTAGGCGTGCAAGGCTTCGATTGCAGTTGCCGGCCAGATCGCCTGTTGCGGCCCGATCGAGTGCAGGCGCGCGGATTCCAGAACCAGAAACGCCCGCAAGCCGTTTCCCTCCCTTTGTCGCATAAGACATGCCCTCAAGCACAGGCAGGGCGGGTCGCGTTGGCAATATCCTGTCAAAATGAGCCTGAACAGCCGTCGCGGCGTCCTTCAGGCGAACCTCGAACATGATCAGAGGCCTTCGACAGGCTTCGTTCCGGTCGCCGCGCCATCCGCATCCAGCGTAATCGCGGCCACCTTTTCCTCGGCTTCCTTGAGTTTTGCCTCGCAGCGTTTTTTCAGGGCAGCACCCCGTTCGTACAGGCTGATTGAGGCATCCAGCGCAACGTCGCCCCGCTCCAGCTGTGTAACCACCTGTTCAAGCTCGGCCATCGCCTGTTCGAATGTCATATCATTTACCGGGGTGTCGGTCGGGGTGTCGGTCATATCGCGGCTTTCATCAATGCTTCTACATGGGCCCGCGCGGCGGCGGCCAATGCAGTCAGATCATACCCGCCTTCCAGTGTCGAGACCACGCGCCCGCTGCAACACGTCGCCGCGATGGCGCAGATTTGTTCGGTAACCCAAGCAAAATCTTCCGTATCCCAATCCAGCTGGGCCAGCGGATCATCGCGGTGCGCATCAAAGCCTGCACTGATGATGATCAGATCTGGATCAAATGCCAGCAATCGGGGGAAAGCAGTCTCTGAATAGGCTTTTTTCATAGCTTCCCCATCAGAACCGGGCGGCAGCGGCATATTCAGAACATTGTCATGCGCACCCGTTTCATCGGCGCGCCCCGTACCGGGCCACAATGGCATTTGCTGCGATGTAATGAACAACGCGCGTTTTTCGTCCCACAACAGATCTTGGGTTCCGTTGCCGTGGTGAACATCGAAATCAACCACAGCTACCCGGTTCAGGCCATGGTGATCCAATGCATATTTCGCCGCCAGTGCCGCATTGCCGATGAAACAGAACCCCATTGCAGTGTCTGTTTCAGCGTGATGCCCCGGCGGGCGTGTGGCACAGAACGCATTGCCTGCCTCACCACCCAGAACCATATCGACAGCACGTACTACCGCGCCCGCCGCCCGGAAAGCGGCCGTTAACGTACCCGGTGACATCCATGTATCCGCATCAATCTGTGCCGCGCCCGTTTTGGGTGCCGTGCGGCGCAACTCTGCCAGATAGGCGGCCGGATGGACCCGCAAAACATCATCTTCGGCGGCCAACGGCGCTGTAATCTGTGGCAGGTTCAACGGGGCCAGCGCATGCAGCACATGCTCCAACCGCGCCACGCGCTCCGGGTGCCCGTCGGGCGTGACATGGTCCAGACAATCGGCGTGGGTAATCAGTGCAGTCTGCATCTTCCGTCTTCACCTTTTCAAAAATACTTAACCCCGACAGGCGCGTCTAGTCCGGCGCCAGCATGTATCCGGCACCGCGCACGGTTTGCAGATACCTTGGTTGTTTCGAGTTTTCCTCGATCTTGCGGCGCAAACGGGTGATCTGGACATCCACCGCCCGTTCCTGCGCCTGCCCCAGATCGCGCCCCAGATCCTCGACAAGTTTGGCACGGCTGACTGGTTCACCGGGACAGGACGAAAAGATTTTCATCAACTGGCTTTCCGTTGCGGTCAACCGGACAGGCTCGTCGCCCTGCCACATCTGCCCGCGTTCAATATCGTAGCGGATCGGCCCAAGGTGCAGGATTTTTGGCGCTGTGCTTTCCACAGGTGTTTCGGGCATACGCCGCAAAATCGCGTTGATCCGCAAAAGAAGCTCTTTCGGCTCAAACGGTTTTGCCAGATAATCATCCGCGCCCGCCTCAAGACCTTCGATCCGGTTTTCGGTTTCGCCCTTCGCCGTCAGCAACAAAATCGGCGTTTGCGAGTTTTCCCGCAAGGATCTGGTCAACGACACGCCGTCTTCTCCGGGCATCATGACATCCATGACGATCATATCAAAATCCAGACCCGACAGAATGCGCCGCGCATGGGCCGCGTCGCGCGCCGATGTCACAAGAAAGCCGTTTCGGATCAGAAACTTCTGCAGCAGGCTGCGGATGCGTTCATCATCATCGACAATCAGCAGGTGGGCGTCCATCTCGCTCATTGACCTGCCTCCTTCAGCCTGACGTATTTGCGCCGCAGGTCGGCATCCATCATTGCCTCCAGAACCTGACGAAACCCGCTGACCGCCTCGGGGCCAGCCTCGCGGTAGGCGGCACGCATGCGTTCGCGCTGCGCATCCGAGAGGGTACGCTCCAACTCGGCACCTTTTTCGGTCAGGTGCAAATGGCGTTCGCGCTTGTCGGTTTTGCCAACGCGGCTTTCGACAAGACCGTCCTGGATCAACGTACGTAAAACGCGGTTCAGCGATTGTTTGGTAACACCCAGAATATTCAACAGGTTGTTGACTGTGGTTCCCGGTGCGCGGCTGATGAAGTGAACAGCGCGATGATGCGCCCGGCCATAGGCCATATCCGCAAGAATCCGGTCCGGGTCTGCGGTAAAGCCGCGATAGGCAAAGAACATTGCCTCGATCCCTTGTCGCAACTGCTCATCCGTAAGGAACAGCAGGCTTTCGCCGCCGTACCCTTGTGCCGCACGCCCTTCGGCCATGATACCCTCGTTCACCAAACTGATTTGCGGCAGCTTACGTCAGTGTTGTTGACATTCCAAGGGTGAAGCGATATCGAATCGCAGTTTTGGCGCAATTATATGTCCGAAGTGGTCATAATTTGCGCAACATATGAAAAGACATTCGCAACGCATAGGAGGATTCTATCATGGCGGGACGATATGATGATCGGGATGGTTACATCTGGATGGATGGCAAAATGATCGACTGGCGCGACGCCAACGTCCACATCCTGACCCATGCAATGCATTATGCGTCATCCGTTTTTGAAGGAGAACGCGCGTATAACGGCAAAATTTTCAAATCCCGCGAACATTCGGAACGTCTGAAGCGTTCGGCACAGATGATCGATTTTGAGATCCCCTACACAATCGACGAAATCGAAGCTGCCAAGGTCGAGGTGTTGGCCGCCAGCGGATTGCAAGACGCCTATGTGCGTGCAGTCGCATGGCGCGGCGCGGGTGAAGACATGGGCGTCGCATCCGCCCGCAATCCCGTGCGCATGGCAATCGCCGCTTGGGAATGGGGTGCCTATTATGGCGATGCAAAAATGAAAGGCGCAAAGCTGGACATTTCAAAATGGAAGCGCCCGAGCCCTGAAACCATACCAAGCCACGCAAAGGCTGCAGGCCTGTACATGATCTGCACCATGTCCAAACACGCAGCCGAGGCCAAAGGCTGTTCGGATGCGATGATGTTCGATTATCGCGGCTATGTCGCCGAAGCGACCGGCGCCAACATCTTTTTCGTCAAGAACGGCGAGGTCCACACCCCCGATCCAGATTGTTTTCTGAACGGCCTGACGCGCCAAACCGTGATCGGCATGCTGAAAGATCGCCAGATCAAGGTGCATGAACGCCATATCATGCCCGAAGAACTGGAAGGGTTCGAACAATGCTGGCTGACCGGCACCGCCGCCGAGGTCACACCGGTCGGCCAGATCGGCGATTATAATTTTGAAGTCGGCGCACTGACGCGGGATATCGCGCAAGGATATGAAAAGCTGGTGCGGTCCTGATTTGGCACAGACCGCAAAGAACACAGGTGGCCTGAGACGTCAGGCCACCCGATCACATGCTAAAAATCCACGCCGCGCTGCGCCTTGATCCCGGCCGCGTAGGGATGTTTAATTTCGGTCATTTCAGTCACTAAATCGGCGTATTCCATCAATTCCGGCTTTGCATCGCGCCCTGTCAGGATCACGCTGGTTTTGTCCGATCGCGCCTTTAACCCGTCCAGAACAGCGTTTACATCCAGATAGTCATACCGCAGCGCGATATTGATTTCGTCCAGAACGATCAGGTCGAATTCACCGCTTTCCATCATTTCGCAGGCTTTCTGATAGGCAGCCGTTGCAGCGGCGATATCACGATCCTTGTCCTGAGTATCCCATGTAAACCCTTCGCCCATTGTGTGCCAAACCACCTGCCCGAGCTTGTCAAAGAACTGCCGTTCCCCCGTGATCCAGGTGCCTTTGATAAATTGAACGACACCCACCTTCTGTTTCCAGCCCAGCGCACGCACGATAACCCCGAACGCAGAGCTGGATTTGCCCTTTCCATTGCCGGTGTGGACAAGCACCAAGCCGCGACCGGGATCTGTTGCCTTGGCGACTTTTTCGCGGTGTTTGGCCTGAACGGCCTTCATTTCAGTTTTGTGTTTGTTTGACTCGGTCATGGGTGCTCCTGTTGGGACGGTGCGGATCACAGTCCGCAGTTATTGGAAATGTAGCTAGGCTTTTGGATCTGTCACGGAACGGGCTTTGCGCCGCTCAAGCCCAAGATGGTGTTCGCGCCAGATCACCAAGACGCCGGCACCGATCACCAGCGTTGCACCGACAAGCATGACAAGCGTTGGCAGTTCGCCGAACCAGACATAGCCGATCACAATCGCAAACAGCATCGATGCATAATCGTAAGGTGCCAACATAGACACTGTTCCGAAGCGATATGCCGATGTGATCAGAATTTGTGCCACGCCGCCCATCAACCCGGCCAACACCAAAAGCGACGATTGTCCCAGGGTTCGGGCACCACCCATCCAAATGGCAGGGTCAGCAATGACAACACGGATGCTGTGGCCGAAAAGTAAAACACAATGGCGGCCGTATGCTCTGTTTGAACCATCTGGCGGATCTGGATTTGCACAAGCGACCGCATCAAAGTAGCGACAAGGATCATCAGCGCCCCGATCGTTGCCTGATCATTCAGGCCCGTCGAGCCAGACAAGCGCGGCGACAGGATGATCAGAACCCCGAGCAAGCCGAGCGTGACAGCGCCGACGCGGATCAACCTGATCCGCTCGCCCAGCAATATCGCCGCCAGTATCACTGTAAAAATCGGCGTCGCAAACCCGATGGCCGTGACTTCGGGAAGCGGCAGCAGGCCCAGTCCGAAAAAGGTCAGGCCCATTGCCGTTGATCCGAAAACCCCGCGACGCACATGGCCCCACGGGTTTTTTGCAATCAGCCCACTGCGCAATTGGCCGCGCTGGATCAACCAGATCACGATCACCGGAATCGCAAAAAAGGACCGGAAAAAGACAGCTTCGCCCGCAGGAACCTGATCTGACGTGGCCTTGATCAAGGCCGCCATCGTGGTGAACAAAAAGACCGCCGTCAGCTTGAGACCTATTCCAAGGGCCGGTCGCGATGATGCGTCTTCAACCTTCATCGTGCGCAAGGGCCATCTTGGGATGCTTCGTTTTGCGCGCCGACTGCCACCTTATTCCCCGATCACACCCTGGTTTTCACCAACCTGGCCCCGATGCAGTAGAATATGGTCAAGCAATACACACGCCATCATTGCCTCTCCGACCGGAACGGCACGAATGCCCACGCACGGATCGTGACGGCCCTTGGTGATGATATCGGTATTTTCGCCTGATTTTGTGACTGTTTTTCGTGTGGTCAATATCGACGATGTGGGTTTGACCGCAAAGCGAACGACAATGTCCTGCCCTGTGCTGATCCCGCCCAGAATGCCGCCTGCATGGTTGGACGAATATACCGGCCCGTCCGGGCCCATTCTGATTTCATCGGCATTCAGTTCACCTGTCAGCATGGCGGCAGACATGCCTTCGCCAATCTCGACGCCTTTTACAGCGTTGATCGACATCATGGCCGCGGCCAGATCGGTATCCAGTTTTCCATAGACCGGCGCGCCAAGCCCTGCGGGCACCCCGCGCGCAACAACTTCAATCACGGCGCCGACCGAACTGCCCGATTTGCGCAAACCGTCCAGATACGCGGCCCAATCGGTTGCGGCCTGCGCGTCGGGCACCCAGAACGGGTTCTTGCCAATCTGGTCCCAGTCGAACTGGTCTCGGTCGATATGATGCGCGCCCATTTGCACCATGTAACCCGTAATCTGCAGATCGGGCGCCAGAGATTTGATGGCTTCGCGGGCCAAACCGCCCGCGGCAACGCGACTGGCGGTTTCCCGCGCCGAGGATCGCCCGCCGCCGCGATAGTCGCGAATACCGTATTTCTGGAAATACGTGATATCCGCGTGACCGGGGCGAAACTTGTCCTTTATGTCACCATAATCTTTGGATCGCTGATCTGTATTCTGGATCAACAGTTGCACCGGCGTGCCAGTTGTTTTGCCTTCGAACACGCCAGACAGAATTTGCACCTCGTCTGCTTCGCGTCGTTGGGTCGTGTATTTGTTCTGGCCCGGTTTGCGCTTGTCCAGCCACTGCTGGATCATGGCTTCATCCACGGGCACGCCGGGGGGGCAGCCATCAACGGTTGCGCCAATGGCAGGCCCGTGGCTTTCGCCCCATGTGGTGACGCGGAAAAGGTGGCCAAAACTGTTGATCGACATGAAACACTCCTTTGTCATGTCTCTAGCCTTGGTGCGGCACTGCCTCAAGGTGTTTCGGCTTGCAGAGATGATCGGCGGGCCTTACCATCATCTCTACCTCGGGGGGCCATACCTGGCTGAGATGCAATTCTGCGGACCCGTTGAACCTGAACCAGTTAACACTGGCGGAGGGAAGGTCCGGGCTTAGATGCTCTTCCCCTTTTCCCAACGCCGCAATTAGGAGGATACGATGAAGTATCTCACGTTCGTTGCGGGCATAATTGGCGCGTCGACGGCTGTTGCCGAAACACCGGAATTGACCATTTATACCTATGACAGCTTTGTTTCCGATTGGGGCCCCGGTCCGGTGATCGAAGCAGAGTTTGAAAAAATCTGTGCCTGTGATCTGAACCTGGTCGGCGCGGGCGATGGCGCCGCCCTTTTGGCGCGTATCCGATTGGAAGGGGCGCGCTCGGATGCTGACATTGTGCTTGGGTTAGACACCAATTTGACCCAGGCCGCTCTGGAAACCGGCCTGTTCGCACCACATGCGGTTTCTGCAGACTTCAGCTTGCCGATTCCATGGCAGGACGATCATTTTGTGCCGTATGACTGGGGCTATTTCGCCTTTGTCCACAATGCAGACCTGACCCCGCCAACAAGCTTTTCAGCCCTTGCCGACAGCGACCTGAAAATTGTCATTCAGGATCCGCGATCATCAACCCCGGGTTTGGGATTGCTGATGTGGGTCAAGGCCGCGCATGGCGATGCGGCCCCCCAGATCTGGGAAGGGTTGTCTGACAATATCCTGACCGTCACAAAAGGCTGGTCCGAAGCCTATGGTCTGTTTCTGGAAGGTGAGGCCGATATGGTGCTGTCCTACACCACCTCGCCCGCCTACCATCTGATTGCCGAAGGCGACGCAAGCAAATCGGCAGCTGCCTTTGACGAAGGCCATTACATGCAGATCGAAGTGGCCGCGAAACTGGCAAGCAGCGATCAGCCGGAACTGGCAGACGCCTTTCTGGAATTCATGGTGTCAGAGGCCTTTCAGTCAGTGATTTCAACCACGAACTGGATGTATCCTTCGGTGACGCCGCAAAACGGTTTGCCAGACGGGTTTGACACCTTGATAACGCCGGAAAAGGCTTTGATCGTACCTTCTGCGGACGCGCCGGCACTGCGTGATCAGGCTTTGGCCGAATGGCTATCCGCGTTATCGCAGTAAACCGTTGGCCCGGTTTCGGCGCTGCGACGTTGGTCGCAGCGCTGGTTCTGGGGACTTTGCTGGCTGTTGTCCTGCGATCCGAGGCGGGACAGGGTCTTGGCGCGTTCAGATTGGGCCGCCTTGCGGTTTACTGTGTCTCAGGCGCTTGTTTCTGCGGGTATCAGCGTGATCTTGGCGGTGCCGGTGGCACGCGCGCTTGCGCGGCGATCGTTTGCGGGGCGCAGCGTGTTGATCACGCTGCTTGGCGCGCCATTTATCCTGCCCGTTATCGTTGCCGTCCTTGGGTTATTGGCCGTATTCGGGCGCAACGGATGGGTCAGCCAGATACTTGAAACCGTCGGATTGCCGCCTGTGTCGATCTACGGGTTTCACGGCGTCGTTCTGGCGCATGTGTTTTTCAACCTGCCACTGGCCACGCGCTTGATATTGCAAGGGTGGCAAGACATTCCATCCGAACGTTTTCGACTGGCCGCGCAACTTGGTTTTGACGCGAATGCCATTGCGCGGATGCTTGAATGGCCAATGTTGGCCCGCGTTTTACCGGGGGCATTTGCAATTGTGTTTGCGATTTGCCTGACCAGTTTTGCCGTCGCGCTGACATTGGGCGGCGGACCGAAAGCCACAACGATTGAGCTTGCGATTTATCAAGCGTTCCGGTTCGATTTTGATCTGGGACGCGCGGCGATGCTGTCCTGCTTGCAGATGATGATTGCAGGAACCGCCGCTGTTCTGGCCCTGACGATGTCCAGCCAAACCGGGTTCGGGCGCGGATTTGACCGGGCAACTCAACGGTGGGATGCCAGATCAACCCTGCCGACACTGGTCGATACGTTTTTCATCCTGGGCGCTGCGGTTTTCTTGCTTTTGCCACTGATGGCGGTTGTTCTGGCTGGCCTTCCCGCACTTCTGACATTGCCAAACAGTGTCTATCATGCGGCTTTTCTGTCTGTTTGCGTTGCCCTGATCAGCACTGCAGTTTTGTTGCTGATGGCCTTGCCACTGGCCGCAACCATTGCGCAGTCGCGCACCGGACTGTCTGAAAGCGTCGGGTTTCTAAGCCTTGCAGCCTCGCCCTTGGTCATTGGCACAGGTCTTTTTATCATTCTGTTTCCTCTTGCTGATCCGTTTGCCCTCGCCGTTCCGGTAACGGCGATTGTGAATGCCGTGATGGCATTGCCGTTCGCCCTGCGCATTCTTGTGCCGGGCATGCGGGATGTGTTGGGGCAATATGGGCCATTGGCGCAAACCCTTGGCGTGCGGGGCCTTGGCATCTGGCGATTGCTGATCCTGCCCAGATTGCGGCCTCAGATCGGGTTTGCGGCGGGGTTGGGCGCGGCGCTTTCGATGGGTGATCTGGGGGTTATCGCGCTTTTTGCCGATCCACAGCGTGCCACTTTACCGTTGCAGATGTACCGGTTGATGGGTGCCTATCAGATGGAAGCCGCCGCCGCCGCGGGCTTGTTGCTTGTCATGTTGTCACTTTTTCTGTTCTGGATATGTGACAAAGGGGGGCGCTGGCATGCTTGAACTCGACAAGGTTGTTTTGCGCAGCGGAACGTTTGAACTCAGCGCGGATTTGCGTGTTGATGGCGGGGCAATTGTTGCCGTCATCGGGCCGTCCGGCGCTGGCAAATCGACACTGTTAAACGCTATTGCGGGGTTTCAGCCAGTCGCCGAAGGGCAGGTAAAATGGCAGGGATCAGATATAACGCGGGCCGCGCCATCAGACCGGCCTGTCGCAATGCTGTTTCAGGACAATAACCTTTTTCCGCATCTGACGCTGACGCAGAATGTAGGTTTTGGCCTGCGCCCCACCTTGCGCCTTTCTTCGTCAGACAAGACCCAAGTGGAACACGCTTTGCAGCGTGTCGGCTTGCAGGGGCTGGGCGCGCGCAAACCGGCAGATATTTCAGGCGGTCAGCAAAGCCGCGCCGCGCTTGCGCGGGTTTTGTTGCAAAAAAAGCCCCTGATCCTGTTGGACGAACCCTTTGCCGCCCTGGGCCCAGCAATGCGCAATGAAATGCTGGATCTGGTTGCGGAACTGGCCAAAGAATCCGGGGCGACCGTTCTGATGGTCAGCCACGCCCCGTCAGACGCCCGCCAGATCGCGGACCAGATTATTCTGGTTGCTGACAATATCGCGCACCCGCCACTTGCCACTGGCGCATTGCTGGATAATCCGCCAGCGGCTTTGCGCGCTTATTTGGGTTAGGCAGCCTTTGCCGAAACATGTGCGCGGGCTGCAACAATGCTGCGGGCTGCCTGCGCCGCTTCGCGCCCCTTTTCAACAAAATGCGCCTTGTAAATCGCATTGTGATGCGCGGTTTCCTGATAATGGTGTGGCGTCAATGATACCGAAAGGACCGGTACACCACTGTCCAGACCGGCCCGCATCAACCCGTCGACCACTGCGCCAGCGACAAAATCGTGACGGTAAATACCGCCATCCACCACAAATGCCGCGCATATAATTGCATCGTACTGGCCCGTATTGGCCAGATCACGCGCCATAAGAGGCAATTCAAAAGCGCCCGGTACATCAAAAACATCAACTGAATTTGCCGGAATAGACTCCAAAAATCCGTCCAGAGCCCTGTCCACGATGTCGGCGTGCCATTGGGCCTTCACGAATGCATAACGGGTGTGTGACATATCTGATCTCTCCTTTTTGGTCTCACAACACCCAAGGCGATCACGAATGAATGCGCCGCATCGAAGCGACACAGTCAACCGTTCTCTCTCATCCGGACTATGACCGTCGGCTCTGGCATCGCACCAGATCTGCTGACCTTTGAACTTTACAGGTCCAAAGCGCTCGCGGGCTCGTGGTGTTCACCACATACCGCCGGTGGGGAATTACACCCCGCCCTGAGAACCTGTTCAACTTGCCAATTCAGATGGCCGGGTTCAATAAGAAAAACGAAACACGAAGGGGCGAAACCGACATGCATCCGAATCCGGTATTTCATACAGGAGATCGTGCCCGCAACCTTGCCTTTGCAAGGGAACGTGGTTTCGGCGTTCTGGCGGTTTGCATCGAAGCCGCGCCGGTGATGGCGCATGTGCCGTTTCTGATCTGCGAAGACGATGAAACCGTGCTTTTGCATCTGGTCAGATCCAATCCCATCGCACGCGCGCTGAAAACCCCATTGCAAACGCGAATCGCCGTGTCCGGCCCGGACAGCTACATTTCGCCCGACTGGTACGATGTGGATGATCAGGTTCCGACGTGGAACTACGTAGCAGTTCATCTGACCGGCCAGCTTGAACTGCGCCCGAGCGAGGAGTTGCATGCGACACTTGATGCGCAATCAGCCCTTTACGAAGACCGCCTGTTGCCCAAAACGCCATGGACAACCGGCAAGATGACACCGGCCGTTCTGGACAAGATGATGCGCATGATCGTGCCCTGCAGGATGAAGATCACCGATGTTGATGGCACTTGGAAACTGAACCAGAACAAACCCGATGATGTGCGGTTGCGCGCGGCGGATCATGTTGACGCATTTGGTTTGGGCCACGAGGTGCAATTGCTATCGGCGATGATGCGTGGCGCAGGCATGGACAGTTGACGTACTGCTGCCTAGGATTCGCTTTGTGTTTAGGGAAAAGGCGTGAAAATGAAGCTGTATTATAGTCCGACATCACCATATGTGCGCAAAGTCATGGTGCTGCTGCATGAAACCGGCCAACTGGGCGATGTCACTCTTGAAACAACGTCCGGAACGCCGATTGATCCGGCGCAGGGATTGGGGGCCAAAAACCCGCTGTCGAAAGTTCCCGCGCTGGAACGGCCCGATGGCCCTGCTCTTTATGACAGCCGCGTTATTTGTGCCTATCTGGATGATCGCGCGTCCAGCGGGTTTTACCCCACAGGTGCCCGGCGCTGGGATACCCTGACGCTTGAGGCGACTGCCGATGGTATTCTGGATGCCGCGCTGGCCATGACATACGAAGCCCGCCTGCGACCGGAAGAAATAAGGTGGCAACCATGGGTCGATGGACAATGGGACAAGGTTGCCCGGGCCTGCGCCGCGCTGAACACCCGCTGGATGAGCCATCTGGCCGGTCCGCTGGATATGGGACAAATCGCGATCGGTTGCGCGTTGGGCTATGTGGATCTGCGCCATGATGCGCGCGGATGGCGTACCGGAAACGATGCCCTAGCGACATGGTATGCGGCCTTCTCTCAGCGCCCCAGCATGGTGCAAACCGCCCCACCACAATAAACTGGCCTGAATGGGCGCAACCGCGTGATCCGGAGAATACGGTTGCGTCCTGATGTCGTCCAAAGAAGATATTGGTGCTTTGTGGCGCTACCTGCGACCACATGCACACCTTTCAGTGCTTTACGGGGCGCGGTTGCCCCGCTAAATAGCCCCAAAGGACTGGCTGCGCCATGGCGTGGCCGAAACGCGTATTGGCCCGAAATATCGGGTGCAGGAATGGAGTAAGCCCCTTGTCCCATGCAGAAGACCACGAAGGCACACGGAGGGATTTCCTCTACTATGCGACCGCAGGTGCAGGCGCAGTGACCGCAGGCGCTGCCGTTTGGCCGCTGGTCAACCAGATGAACCCGTCCGCGGACGTCAAGGCGCTGTCCTCGATCCGCGTCGACGTTGCGGATCTTGAGGTCGGCTCTCAGCTGACTGTCAAATGGCTGGGCAAGCCAGTGTTTATCCGCCGCCGCACAGAAGAAGAGATTTCAGATGCCCGCGCCGTGGATCTGGCAGACCTGCCTGACGGCGACGCGCGCAACAACAATATCGGCGCAGCGCCCGCGACGGACGAAAACCGCGCGATGGATGAAAGCGGCGAATGGCTGGTTATGTTGGGTGTGTGTACGCATCTGGGCTGTGTGCCTTTGGGTGACGGCGCAGGCGATTTCCACGGCTGGTTTTGCCCGTGTCACGGATCGCACTATGATTCATCTGGCAGGATCCGCAAAGGCCCGGCACCGGAAAACCTTCCGGTTCCTGTTGCTGAATTCGTGGACGAAACCACGATCAAACTGGGTTAAGGGAGAAAACGGAAATGGCTGGTATTCCTCACGACCATTACGAACCAAAATCCGGTGGCGAAAAGTGGCTGCATTCGCGCCTGCCGATCGTCGGATTGATGTATGACACCATTATGATCCCCACGCCCAAGAACCTGAACTGGATGTGGATCTGGGGTATTGTTCTGACCTTCTGCCTTGTCTTGCAAATCGCAACGGGCATTGTTCTGGCAATGCATTACACCCCGCATGTCGATAACGCCTTTGCGTCGGTCGAACACATCATGCGCAACGTGAATGGCGGCTACATGCTGCGATACATGCACCAGAACGGCGCGTCGCTGTTCTTTGTCGCTGTGTATCTGCACATCTTCCGTGGTCTGTATTACGGCTCTTACAAGGCGCCGCGTGAAATCACATGGATCATCGGTATGCTGATCTATCTGATGATGATGGGCACGGCCTTTATGGGCTATGTTCTGCCTTGGGGTCAGATGTCGTTCTGGGGCGCAACCGTGATCACCGGCCTGTTTGGCGCGATCCCGTTTATTGGTGATTCACTGCAAACATGGCTTTTGGGCGGACCGGCGGTAGACAATGCCACGCTGAACCGTTTCTTCAGCCTGCACTATCTGCTGCCTTTCGTGATCGCCGCGCTGGTTGCTGTTCATATCTGGGCCTTCCACACAACCGGCAACAACAACCCCACCGGCGTTGAAGTGCGCCGCGGGTCCAAGGAAGAAGCCGAAAAAGACACGCTGCCGTTCTGGCCCTACTTTGTGATCAAGGATCTGTTCGCACTGGCGGTTATTCTGGCTGTATTCTTTGCCGTTGTCGGCTTTATGCCAAACTATCTGGGCCACCCCGACAACTATATCGAAGCGAACCCGCTGGTAACGCCTGCGCACATCGTGCCGGAATGGTACTTCTTGCCATTCTACGCCATCCTGCGCGCCTTCACCTCTGAAGTTTGGGTGGTGCAAATCGCCTCTTTCATCACCGGTGGCATCATCGACGCCAAGTTCTTTGGTGTTCTGGCGATGTTCGGTGCGATCGCGGTTATGGCTCTGGCACCCTGGCTGGATACGTCCAGCGTGCGTTCGGGCCGCTATCGCCCCATGTTCAAATGGTGGTTCGCGCTGCTCTGCATCGACTTTATGGTCCTGATGTGGCTGGGTGCGATGCCCGCCGAAGAACCCTATGCAACGTGGTCCCTGATCGCGTCGGGATACTGGTTTGCGTATTTCCTTGTCATCCTGCCGCTGTTGGGTGTCATCGAAAAACCTGTCGCAGCACCCGCGACGATCGAGGAAGATTTCGATGCACATTACCCCAAGGCGTCTGACGCCACACCGGCAGAATAAGAAAGGAAACGGGACAATGTTCAAGACACTTGCACTTTCCGCAGTGACCGCCCTGACCCTTTCAGCCGGAGGCGTGATGGCCGCTGGCGGTGGGGATCAGCATATCGAGGATTTCGATTTCTCGTTCGAAGGTCCGTTCGGGGTTTATGACTCGAACCAATTGCAGCGCGGTCTTCAGGTCTACACCGAAGTGTGTGCCGCCTGTCACGGCCTGAAATACGTGCCTTTGCGTACGCTTTCGGATGAAGGCGGACCCGCAATGCCCGAGGATCAGATCCGCGCATATGCCGAACAGAACTTTGAAGTGTTCGATGCGGAACTTGATGATTTTCGTCCGGCAACACCGGTCGATCACTTTCCGGGCTCCAACCTTGAAACGGCACCTGATCTGTCTTTGATGGCGAAAAAGCGGGCCGGATTCCATGGGCCTTACGGGTTGGGCATCAACCAGTTTCTCAAAGGTATGGGCGGACCGGAATATATCGCGTCGCTGTTGGTTGGATATACCGGCGAAGAAAAAGAACAGGCCGGCGTTACGTTTTATGAAAACACCGCGTTTCCGGGTGGGTGGATTGCAATGGCGCCGCCCCTGTCGGATGAGCTGGTTGAATACGCAGACGGTCACAAAAACGATCTGCACCATCTGTCGGCGGATGTTTCCGCCTTCCTGATGTGGACGGCCGAACCCAAAATGATGGCCCGCAAGCAAGCCGGCTTTGTTGGCGTACTGTTCCTGACTGTTCTGTCTGTGCTTTTGTACCTGACAAACAAGCGGATCTGGGCACCGGTTAAGGGCAAAAAGACAAGCTGACGCTAGTCCTGATCGCCGAACTCAAAAACGCCCTGTGCAGATCAATTGCACAGGGCGTTTTCTTTAGGCAGCGGCTACTTGAATTACCATTTACTAGGGAGACGTCCTCTGCCCTGTGTAAACAATTCACTGGTTATAAGTTCTGTTGATCTGCCGTTGCGCTGCGCGGCACTGTTCACTTGTGAACGAAATCCAACCGATAATATCGCGGGCAAATGCAACAGGGGACGGATTAAAAATGCGGCGAACGTTGTGTGTGCTGGGACGGGACATTTTCGAACACCTTTCTTTCTATTGGATGTGATCGGTATTTGGGGACGACCAACCTTTGTTTGAATAGGATCACTATGCCAGCCGCGCGGCACACGGTCTGTGAACTTGATCACATAGACGCAAATAAAGTTCAGGATTTATTCAATTGAGATCGGCAATCGCCCGGAGTTCAGAGCGGTCCAGCACTTTCATCCCGCCCCGCAGAGACGAAATGACACCGGCCTTCTTCCACGACGCCATTGTCTTAGAAACGGCTTCGCGGGTGGCACCAACATGGTCTGCCAGCACGGATTGTGACAGCGTAAGGGTACTGTGTTCCGTATCGGTCAAATGAAGAATACGGCGCGCAAGGCGCGTCGGCATCGGCAGGAACACCTGCTCGCTTAACTGATCCCCCATCCACCGCATCCGCTGACCGGCAAGGCGGATCAAATCTCCGGCAAGATCGGGATCAGACCGGATTTCACGCAGCAGTTCGGCGTTCTTGATTTTTTGCAGCACGCAAGGTTCAATCGCCGTTACCGTTGCTGTACGCGGCCCCGGATCAAACAAAGCGATTTCACCGAACAGCGCCCCGGTGCGAAAAATATCCAAGGCAAGCTTGCGCCCGTCGCGCGACAGCACACTGACTTCCAGCGCCCCCGAGACGATGGCATATAACGCATCACCCGCATCGCCCTGTTCAAAAAGAACGTCCTGCGGTTCAAGCGACACTTTGGTCGCAACGGAGTCCATAAGGCGTGCCAAGCCCGGGGACGTGTCGGCCATAAAGCCAAGGCTATGAAGTGGTTCAGACGCCATAAGCTGCTTTCGTTGCGAATATTCAGCTTAGCAAAGGTAGAAAATAATGCAAAAACAGTTCGCGCACTCCGCACTCAGTGTGCGTGCAACTGACCATTCCCTTGCGACAGGATCTTGGCAGAAACAATCTGCCCTTCAGGTTGCGGCGTTTTGAAACGGACTTCGGTAAATTGCTCGGTTCGCCCCATGTGCGGGTTTTCCATCAGAATACGGTGAACCTTGCCAACCTGGGCGTTCAGGTGGCGATTGACCTGCTGCGCACCTGCTGCACGCAACCGCGCTGCTCGCGATTTGATATCAACCCCGTTCACCGCTGGCATGCGCGCCGCTGGTGTGCCTTCTCGTGCGGAATAGGGAAACACATGCAGCCAGGTCAGATCACAGTCCTGCACCATCTTTAGCGAGTTTTCAAACATAGCCTCGGTTTCCGTCGGGAACCCTGCGATAATATCCGCGCCAAAGGTCATATCCGGACGCACAGCGCGGGCCGCCTGTACAAACTGGATCGCATCATCGCGCAGATGGCGCCGTTTCATCCGTTTCAGGATCATGTCGTCACCGTGCTGCAGCGACAAATGCAGGTGCGGCATCAAACGCGGTTCTGTCGCAATGGCCTGCATCAGGTTTTCATCAACTTCAATGGAATCGATCGAGCTGATGCGCAGACGGGCAAGGTCCGGGACCAGCTTCAGAATTCGCATCACCAGATCGCCCAAGCGCGGCTCTGACGGCAGGTCAGCGCCCCAACTGGTCAGATCAACCCCTGTCAGTACAACCTCGTTATACCCGCGCCCCACAAGCCGTTTGATCTGCTCTACCACCACGCCAGCCGGAACCGAACGGGAATTGCCGCGCCCATAGGGAATGATACAGAACGTGCACCTGTGATCGCAGCCGTTTTGAACCTGAACATAGGCCCGACTGCGGGTGCCGAACCCGTCTATCAGGTGACCAGCCGTTTCAGTCACCGACATGATGTCATCCACCTGTACAGGTTCAGTGCCAAAATCGCCCGCCAGACCGGCCCATGTGCTTGCCTGCATTTTCTCGGTATTGCCGATCACCGCATCAACCTCTTCCATGTCGGAAAAAGTCTTTGGCTCGGTTTGCGCGGCGCATCCTGTCACGATCAGACGGGCATCTGGGTTTTCACGCCGCAGCTTGCGAATTTCCTGCCGCGCCTTGCGCACCGCTTCTGCGGTCACGGCACAGGTGTTGACGATAACGGCGTTTTCCAGACCAGCCCCTGCGGACAGTTCCTTCATCGCTTCGGTTTCATAGGCATTCAACCGGCACCCAAGCGTGGCAAATACAGGGGCGGTCACTGGATCGACTCCAGAAAGGAACGCGTAAAAATGCCGGAAAACACGTGGCTTGTCGGCCCCGTCATCCAAACCCCGTCATCACGCCAATCAATATGAAGCGTTCCACCATCCAGATCGATGCGCACAGCCCGCCCCGTCAGCCCCCGCCGGGCGGCCGCAACCGCCACCGCGCAGGACGACGACCCGGATGCCAGTGTAACGCCGACGCCCCGTTCCCAAACCCGCATCCGGATGTGATCGCGCCCCACAATCTGCGCGACCTGCACATTTGTGCGTTTCGGAAAAAGGTCATCATGTTCGATCGACGGGCCAAACACGTCCAAATCGATGCCATCCACGTTTTGGACAAAAAAACTGCAATGCGGGTTGCCCATGCCGGTCGCGGTGGGGGCGCCATCCAGCGGCAGTTCAAGCGTATCCATTGCACGTGCCAAAGGAATATCCGCCCAGTCCAGTTGCGGATGTCCCATATTCACCGATGTTTGCCCGTTATCAGCGCGGCACGCATAAAGATCGCCACGGTCTGTGGTGAGGTGCACAGTCGCCATATCTGATTCGTCCATCAGATAGCGCGCAATACACCGCGTGGCGTTTCCACACGCAGCCGAAACTGTTCCATCCGCATTGAAGAACGTCAGATGCGCATCGGCCGCTCCACGCGTGATTACGGCAAGCTGATCAAATCCAACGCCAAAATGGCAATTCCCGATGGCAATCGCCAAAGCAGGCGACACATCAATGTTTTGCGCGCGCGCATCCAATACAACAAAGTCGTTGCCAAGCCCGTGCATCTTCATAAAGGGCAATTCTGATGTGCCAGCGTTGTTCATTGCGCGCATATAACCCCGCAATGCAGACTATTCCAGCCTGAGCCGAAGTTTCGTGCATTTCGGGCTTGACCCCTTTCACCCGTCTTTCTAAGTAGACGGCCTAGTGGGCCTGTAGCTCAGTTGGTAGAGCAACTGACTTTTAATCAGTAGGTCTCCGGTTCGAACCCGGACGGGCTCACCATTTAAATCAATAACTTAACTCAGAAAATTATGTTGACGCCTCCAGCGGGGTAAGCACTAGGTAAGCTTCAGCTCGAATTTTCTTTTGCATTCGACGTTCATCTGTCCCAGCTTAGATTAAATCTGGGAGGATCGCATGGGCCATATCAGGCTCGGAACTTTACCACAGTCAAAAAAATGGCGAGATGTCATTGGGTTGCTTGACGCAGACGCGCCCTTAGACGCCATCGCCGAAGCCGCGGCCCTGGCGTCCGAGACGGATCTGCGCAGGGCTCCGGGTGATCCTTCCTTCCAGTTTGTGACCCAACTCCTTGTCGGCCTGCCTTTGCTAGCTCGAGCACCTGGATTTGAGACCGAGATGCAAGACCTTGGGTTGGGTAGCGATGCCCTGGAATCGGTGACCGGTCTGCTTGCCGGGTTAAACGCAGCTATTTCACGGCATAACTTTGAACAAGGTACATCGTCGGACGCGGGCGAACTGGCACGGGCTGCGCTTCTGGAGAGCCTCTCGGTGCAATTGCGCGACCGGTTGCCATCGCTTTTCGAACCTACACCGCAAGATATTCGCACTGCACTCGCTTCATTCGCCAGCGGCCAGAATTTTGCGACTCTCGCACGGGATTTCTTTGCACGACTGACCTACCGCTCGCTCGACTATTACCTGAGCCGCGAACTGGCCAATCACACAGGTGCGGGCAAGCGTTTCGTGGATGATGCCGCGAGGGTCGCCTTTGATCGTGCATTGTCCCAGCACAGCTTTGAGGCCTCGCGGATTGTCGAAGAGTTTGCAGGCGGGTGGTACGGCAAGACGGTCTGGAAGGAACAGAGCCTTAGCAAAAGCAAGATCAACGACTTTACCCGCTACGCGTTCAAAAAGATGAGGTCCGAACTTGGGCGGCGCCGCGCCTCTACCTGACCATGTTGTCACCTGTTTTGCGCCGCAGGCTGATGGCCGCGGCGACGAGCAGTTGCGGTTTGATATTGACGGCAAGCCCAAGGGGGTCACCTTGCAGATCGGGCACATGCGCAAGAGCCTGGTCGCGGCTTTGCCCGACATCGCCATTGATCTGATCGAACTGGCGGCTTTCGTCTATGCCATTGATTCAAGTGTGAGCCGGGGCGGCCTGACAGATCAGCAGATGGGCAAGAAATGGCACCGCCGCTTTCGGGTTACAATGTCGGTAAGACTGTTGTCGCTTTGGTCTGACCCGGCCTTGAAGCGGGAACTGGAAGAGACTTTTTTGTTTCTCTCCGGCGACCGGTTCTTGTTCGAATTCACCCAGATGGAAGCCAAGACATTCGAACACAACCGCTATTTCGACTTCGCAGAGGAAGACGCATGGCAACCTGACAGCGTGATAATGTTCTCGGGCGGTTTGGATTCCTTTGCAGGCGCGCTGGAAGAAATCATCGAGCGCCATCACAGGGTTGCATTGATCAGCCACTTTTCATCCACCAAGATTGCACCGATCCAGCGCGATCTTCAAAAGCACATGGCGTCCAACCTCGGGCCGGAGAACCTGAAACATTTTCCAATGCGGGTGCAGTTGCGCCATGGGACAAATGTCGAAGGTACCCACCGCGCCCGGTCGTTTCTGTTTGCGGCACTTGGGATGGCAACTGCTGTAGCCTTTGGCCGCAACCGGGTCTCTTTCTACGAAAACGGCGTGGTGAGCCTGAACCTGCCGCCAGTCGGAAATGTGCTGGGCACACGGGCGACCCGAACGACACATCCACAGACGCTTGAGAGGTTCCAAAGCCTGTTCAGCAAAATATTCGATAGATCGTTGCGTGTCGACAATCCGTTCTTCTGGCGCACCAAGACCGAAGTCGTCCAGACGATAGCACGCCTCGGAATGGCGGATCAGATCGCCTTCACCCGAAGTTGCGCCGATGTTCACAACCAGACCAGGCAATATGCCGCATTGCGGCCGCTGTTCCCAGTGCATTGATCGGCGCTTTGCAGTTCTGGCGGCGGGTCTGGAGGCATTTGATCCCGAAGAGGCCTATCGCATTGATCTGATGACCGGTCTAGGGACCGTGTACAGGACAAGGAAGTGGCGCTGTCTTATGTTCGCAGCGCGTTTGGCTATGAGATCATGAACGGAGATGACCTTGTGACACGCTACCCAGCGCTTCTGAATGCCGTCAGCAGTCTAGGTGAACCTCCTGAAACTGCCTTGAAACGCATATCCACGCTTCTTCAACGGCATGGTCAATCGGTTGCCAATGTAATGCGCAATCAGCTCTCGGAGCATCGTCCGGAACCTCTTCCAGAAACCAGCTTGCCCAGGCTTTACGGAGCATTGCAGCGGGAAGCGATAATAGCACGTAAGGCCCCACCTGCCGTACCCACGAAAGACGAAACGTATGATCTCCTGTTCGACCGCAAACGCAAACTGCTGATGATCAACGGCAGCATACCGATCACAGGCGCCACCTACAGTCTGCTGGATTGCCTCGCGGAAGAGACACTCAAGGGCGCAGGTCAAGGATTGGCTCCCTTGGATTATCCTATGCTGGGTGCTGCAAAGTTGGCATCCCGTCTTGACCTTAAAAGTGATGAGGCTGTGCGTCAGCGTGTTAATCGATCCCGCACTCATTTGGGCAAAAAGTTCGCCTCGGCAGGGCTTGTTCGACAGAAAGGCAAGGACCTGATCGAAAACCTGCCCTGGCACGGATACCGCCTAAAGCCGGATCGAGTACGGGTCAGAATTAAAACCGATTCCTGACATCATTCAATGACATCGAAATCGTCTTCGTCGCCGTCTTGCAGTGGCCCGCGCTTGCGAAACCGCGCCATCAGATCCACCTGCCGACCCAGGCGCCACAGAACCATAGGATCGGAACGTCGTGAGCACGTCCTCATGACCCATGTTTTGCGACCATGCTTTGTAGTCCTCTGGTGTGCGGCAGTGGTCCTTTGCCAGTTCCGCCAGCGTATCGCGGACACGGTGTGGGGAGAACGGCGGCAGGCCTGCATCGATGAACGCCTGCTTGAAAATCCTGGCGGCAGACGACGGGCAGGACCAGGCTCGCGGTCGATGCCGAGGGCTGCAAACCCGCGCTGTGGCCCGACGCCAACACGGGTTTTCGGGAACAGTGGGTCGCTGTCCGAGAATTGATGCTCGTTCACGCAGTTCAGTGATCCAATCCCGGACAATTTGCTCACAAGGTGCGGGCATCGGGAAAGAAGGCGGTTGTGAACTCTTGCCGAACTTCGTGTCGACTGACCGCCCGTCGAAATGGACGCAGGCATAGACCAGATCCACATGACCAAGGCGTAGCGTGATCGCGGCCCCTTCGCGCGATCCGGTGAGAAACAAGAACGCCATAAAGGCCCGGTCTCGACGCTGCAAAACCGTTTCGGTCCGGCATGCTGGCGAGCACTTTGCAGCTTGCGCTGGCGACGGATGCGGTTTCCAGCATGATCGTGCGCCGCGCCGCTATCAGATTTGCGATCTGGCGAAAGATAATCATGTCTGACCGAGTGATCTTGGATTTGTAACCAGGCTGATCTGCCAACCAGTTCATAAAGGTCTGACTTCACGCAATATGCCATTGATCGAACTGGCGGACAGTTTGCTGCCGGTGCGCTGGTTTTGCTGAGAAGAGAGGCGGCGCTTGAAGCTGCGTGCGCGCTCCGAATGGAAGCTGCGAAAATCCTTGCCGTTGAGAAAGGCCTCATAGAGCCGAAATTGCTGCCGCAGACTTGTCGACCGAGGCATCCGAGAGCCCCTTGGAGTCCTTACGCCAGACAAGGTATTTGCGCTTGATGCGCAGGTTATCCGAAGTGCGCTTTGTCATCGGTCCGGGCCTCCATTGCTGAGGTATCATTTGAAGGGGGATCGGGCAGAGACACTAATCTTGGGTTGGCCTGCTGAACTGTGACCTCGATTTTTGCCCGAATGGCCTCCAGATCAGCCGCTGCGACGACTTTGTTGAGATGCTTCCGCAACTCGGACAGAGCGCTTTCGACATGCCGGTGGTCGGCGTCTGCTTGCGTGTATTCCGCGAATTTTCCATCCGGTTCCTGCGGAGCTCTTGCAGCCAAGGCAATAGAGATGATGCAGCGCCAATTTGGTTTTAGACTTGGCGCGGCGATGGCCGAGGAATTCCTTCAAATCCTCGCCCGGATCAGCCACGGCACTCGGCTGCGATCCGCAACCAGCCCTTGTCCTTGATCCAACGGATGACCGTCTGGCGATGCGGCCCAACGCCTGCGCCGCCTCCCAGACCGTATAGACATAATGCATTTTGATCCGGTTCGGGGATGGGAAACGGGCCATCACAACCCCTCCGAGGCAGCGGCCCCGAGTGTTCTGGCAGACTTGCGACGGCCTCCCAAGCTCTACATCCTCCTCGCGGTACAAGACTCGTGCACCGATCTTGAGGAACCCGGGACCTTTTCCCACCACCGCCACTGCTCCAGCGTCCGTGGCGAAATATCCACCGCGGCGCCAATTGTTCCTGCGTCATTTTCACCATAAGATCCTCACTTTTGACCCACTGGCAGACCGAGGGAGTTCAGACCGCTTCTTCCAAGAAAAGGTGCACTTCTACCAATCAGAAATCTGTGGTCAGAGAAAGCAGAAAGCGTGACACACCTTGGCGATAAGGAACTGATTTACGATTTTCTTGCCTAAAGATGGAGCGCACCGCATCAAAGACCTGACATCGCTCACAGCCAGAAAAATGCCGCCACTAATCAGCGAGACTTGTGGCGCGGTACTCCTTCAAGTCTAATGCGCTGGAAAACGCTTATTTCAACGGAACAGCATATGAATTCAAAGGCCAGGTCCTTAGGCCAGTTACTGCAAACGTCGCATTCGTCTGAAACGAAAAACGCCCAATCGGACTTCGACATGGCAAGTGAAAACTCTCCG